>JAJFGL010000016.1 GCA_021776135.1 Kiloniellaceae bacterium | reverse complement strand
CCATGGCATCGACGAGGGCATGAATCTTGGTCGTCAGCCCGCCCCGCGAGCGGCCCATGCAACGGGATCGGGTGTGTTTTTTTTACCCTTCGCGGCGTGCTGATGGACCCGGATCGATGACGAGTCGATCATCTGGATATCGCCATGGTAAGCCTTTGATACAGCTTCCAATAGATGATCCCACACACCCGCGCGGCGCCATCTGTTGAAGCGGTTCACGCAGGTCGTATAAGGCCCGTAGCGCGCCGGTATATCCGCCCAGGGCGCGCCCGTCCGCAAGCGCCAGAAAATTCCGTTCAGAACCCGACGGTCATCCACCCGCGGCATCCCGCGCGGCTTGTTCGGCAATAATGGCTGGATCACAGACCACGCGAAATCCGTCAAATCGAAACGCGCCATGACAATCTCCTTTCAAGGAGCTTGAATCACATCGCGATCAGAAATGGAATCCCTTTTATGGGTATGTGACCTAGACCGCTTTCAGGCCCAACAAGATGCTTTTGATCCGGTCGTAGAATATCTCGATCAAAACGAAGCCGCAGACCGTTGCTATGGCCGCAAGCTGAATCGGCGAGATGACGGCGGTCAGGAACAGATACGACAGGATCGTCGCCACGACGGGTTTGAGGAAGAAAAGATAATTGATCCGGCCCATGTCCGGCACCGCCGAGAGGCCCCAGAGCCAGAGGATAAATCCCAGGCAGGTATTCCATATACCCAGGGTCAGGATCGACAGATAGGCCCGTGGCGGCCGGTCGAACAAGCTCGAGGGATCGACCCAGATATTCCAGAATAACCCGGCCGTGATCCACAAGGCGGCGGCGCCGAAAATAAACGTCAGCGCGGTCATGCGGATGGCCCCGTAGGCAACGACTAGGGGTTTGACCAGAACCAGATAGAACCCGCCTATGGTGGCGCAGCCGACCGCCATGATTATGCCGGTCAAGGCCTCGCCGCCGAACTCAAGCTGGCTCAGGTAACCGTCCGTGAGCAGCAGGGTAACGCCGCACAAGGCCCCCAGGCCGCTGACGATCTTGGGTACGGGAATGGCGGTGCGATGGATCAGGCTATGGGCCAGTACCGTCACGATGGGCATGGTCGTGACCACGGTTGCGACCTGGACCACGCTGGCGAAGTCGAGCGACCAGTGGAACAGCAGTTGCCCCAGGGCCATGCCGAGAACCGACAAACCGATGACCCGGACCGGTTGTTCCCTGACCGGGCGCAGCAAGTCGCGCGACGATTTCATGGCCAGGGCCACGATCAGCAGGCATGTGCCGCCCACGAGAAAGCGCCAGACCGAAACCTCGACCCCGCCGACACCGGACAGGACGGCAAAGAATTCACTGCTGCCATGGCCGAGAACGCCAAGAAATGTCGCCCCATAGGCACGTAAGGCTAGGCCGCTACCCATTCGCGTTTTCCGGTAATCATGGTCCTGGCGGTGACTCTATCGCTTGAATCTCAGGGGTGAAAGGTGTCGAATCTCTCTCTAACAAGGAGGTTCTAAAAATGATCGTCCAGAGCGAAGCCTTGCGAAGCCTGGTCCAAAAAATTTTCGAGGCCTCGGGGTGTTCGCCGGAGGAAAGCGGGCGCATCGCCATGTATCTGGTCATATCGAACCTGACCGGGCACGACAGCCACGGCGTGATCCGGGTGCCGCGTTATGTGAGCCTGGCGCGCGAAGGCATGGTTCTGGCCGATCAGAAAATAACCATCGTCCAGGACAACGACGCCATGGCGGTGGTCGACGGTAATTTCGGCTTTGGACAAACGATCGGCCCGCAAGCGGTTCGCTTGGGTATTGGCAAGGCCGCCAAGCACGGGGTTTCGATTGTCGCCCTGCGTAACTCCGGGCATCTGGGGCGTATCGCGGATTGGGCGGAGATGGCCGCGGCCGCGGGGCAAATTTCGCTGAATTTCGTCAATGTCGCCGGCAGTCTTCTGGTCGCGCCCTTCGGCGGGGTCGAGCGGCGCATGTCAACCAACCCCATCGCCATGGGCGTGCCCATGCCGGGCGCGGCGCCCCTGATCCTCGATTTCGCGACTTCGCTGGTCGCCGAGGGCAAGGTTCTGGTGGCCGCCAGCGGCGGCAAGCCGCTTCCCCAAGGCAGCCTGATCGATGGGGATGGCACCCTGAGCACGGACCCGGAAGTTCTCTACGGCGGTAACGACCCCAGCCGCGCGACCGACAACCGGGCCGGTACGGGCGCCATCCGGGCCATGGGCGACCACAAGGGCTCGGGCTTGGCCTTGATGTGCGAGCTTCTCGCCGGGGCGCTTACCGGCTCCGGCTGCGCTGGGCCTCGCAAACGCCAAATCGCCAATGGCATGTTGTCGGTCTACATGACGGCGGAGGCTTTCAGCGCCCCGGGGGTTTTCGCGGCGGAGGTCAAGCAGTACCTGGAGTTCTTCAAGAGCTCCAAGCCCGCCAAACCCGGCGGCGAGGTTCTCTTGCCCGGCGAGACGGAGCGAAGGCTGCGCGAGGCGCGCCTGGCGGAGGGTATCCCGATTCCCGAGGATACCTGGCAGGCCATACTTGGCACCGCGCTGGAGCTAGGCGTGGAACGACCGGATAAGGATGCGGCCCCATGAGAGAAAACCGGATAAGGACCCTTTGGCGCCAGGACAAGGCGGCCGTCAATGGCTGGCTCGGCATCCCCTGCGGCTTTTCGGCCGAAATCATGGCCCATCAGGGATGGGACTCCCTCACCATTGATCTTCAGCACGGGCTGGTTGGTTATAGCGACGCCGTGCCCATGCTTCAGGCCATCTCGACCACCGAGACGGTGCCCCTGGCGCGGGTGCCGTGGTTGGAGCCCGGTATCGTCATGAAGATGCTGGATGCCGGGTGTTATGGCATCATCTGCCCCATGATCAATACCCGCGCCGATGCGGAGAACCTGATCGCGGCGTGCCGCTATGCGCCCCAGGGGCGCCGTAGCTTCGGCCCGGCGCGCGCCTTGTTGTACGCCGACGGCGATTATCAAACCCACGCTAATGAAACGGTCCTCGCGATCGCCATGATCGAAACCAAAGAGGCGCTGGATAATCTCGATGGCATCATGAGCACGCCGGGTTTGGACGGTATTTATATCGGGCCTTCGGACCTTGGCCTGTCGCTTGGCTTCACGCCCACCCTCGACCCGACCGAGCCGCGCGTGATCGAGGCGATCGAAACGGTCCTGGCCTCGGCGCGGAAACATGGCGTCAGCCCCGGCATTCACTGCGGTTCCACGGCGGGGGCCAAGCGGATGATCGAGCTTGGGTTCCGCCTTGTGACGATTCAAAGCGATACGAGATTCTTGGCGTCCGCCGCCAAACAGGCGGTGGACGACTTGCGCACATAACTTGGGAGGAACTTCGATGGCCGGCAGACTGGCGGGCAAGGCGGCCCTGATTACGGCGGCGGCGCAAGGTATTGGGCGGGCCAGCGCGCTCGCCTTCGCGCGCGAGGGAGCGCAAGTTTGGGCGAGCGATATCGACGAAGCGGCTTTGAGCGAAATCGCCTCGGTTTCCGGGATCCGCACCCGCCGGCTCGACGTGACCGACCCTGGGGCGGTAGCCGGGGCGGCGGCGGAAATCGGCGCCCTGGATATCCTTTTCAACTGCGCCGGCATGGTCCATCACGGCACCATACTCGACTGCGAGGAAGGCGACTGGGACATCTCCTTCAACGTCAACGTGCGGAGCATGTACCTGACGATCAAAAACTTTCTGCCGGCCATGCTTGAGAACGGCGGGGGGGCCATTATCAACATGGCCTCGGTGGCGTCCTCGGTGCGCGGCTTGCCTTTACGCTTCGCTTACGGGGCCAGCAAGGCGGCGGTCATCGGCCTGACCAAGGCGGTGGCGGCGGATTATGTGGGCCAGGGTATTCGCTGCAACGCGGTGTGTCCGGGGACCGTGGAAACGCCCTCGCTTCAGGGGCGGATAGACGCCCTGCCGAATCCGGTTCAGGCCCGTAAGGACTTCATCGCCCGCCAACCCATGGGCCGTCTGGGGACGGCCGGGGAAATCGCCGCGCTTTGCGTTTACCTGGCCGGCGATGAATCCAGCTATACGACCGGCACCGTTTTCTCCATAGATGGCGGCATGACAATCTGACGAAGAAAAGAGGGAGTTTCCGATGAAATTACTGCGTCACGGCCCGGCGGGCAGGGAAAAGCCCGGATTGATCGATGGGGACGGTATGCTTCGCGATCTATCCGGCATCGTCGAAGATATCGCGCCGGAGGTTTTGACGCCGCGTAAGCTCGCCGGCCTGGCGCGCATACGGACCTCGCGTCTGCCCTTGGTGCGCAAAGGCCGCCGCCTGGGGCCGCCCTTGAGCGGGGTTGGCAAGCTGGTCTGCGTCGGTCTCAACTATGCCGATCACGCCAAGGAGACAGGTCTGCCCATTCCCAAGGAGCCGGTCTTGTTCATGAAGGCGACGACGGCGATCACAGGTCCGAACGATCCGGTTATGCTTCCCAAGGGATCGCAAAAGACCGATTGGGAGGTGGAGCTGGGCATCGTGATCGGCGCCACCGCGCGCTATGTTTCGAAGCGGGCGGCGCTCGATTGCGTCGCCGGTTACTGCATCGTCAACGATATATCGGAACGGGAGTTTCAGATCGAGCGGGGCGGCCAGTGGGTTAAGGGTAAGAGCGCCGATACCTTCGCCCCCATCGGGCCGTGGCTGGTGACCCGCGACGAGATCGAAAACCCGCACCGCCTTAAGCTGTGGCTCGAGGTCAACGGCCAGCGCATGCAGGACGGTAACACCAAGACCATGATCTTCAAGGTTGCGCACGTTATCAGCTACATCAGCCGGCACATGACCCTTCTGCCGGGCGATATCGTCAGCACCGGCACGCCGCCGGGCGTTGGCATGGGCATGAAGCCGCCGCGGTATCTAAAACGCGGCTATACCATGCGCCTGGGCATCGATGGCCTGGGCGAACAGTGCCAGAAAGTCGTTGCATACCGGAAAGGGCTCTAGATGGTCTTAATCTTGCCGCCTTACCCTAACTTGCCTTTCATTCGCGGGCGGTTAAAGTAGATGGCATGACTGGATTTTTCGAAACCCTGATCCGGCCCGACAAGGACGACGATTCCGACTGCAACGAAATCGCGCAGGCCGCCAATCTTTTGCAGATTGGGGAGTTTCAACTCCTGCAGCTCGCCTATTTCTCCTGGCATGGGCAGGAAATGAGCGAAGAAGAAAGTAACGTCACCTTCCAAACCTATATGATCGGGGCGCTTGTGCCGCCCTGGGCGCGCCACTATGCGCGTCAAATCATCGCCAGGGCCGAACGCGGCGACCTGGAAGACTCCGACCCGAAATTTCACCGCTACGATAGCGAATATTTCACGGCCGTGCCCTTGGGGGCCCGGCGTTTGGCGGTTGCAGTTACCTGTCTCGTCGTGGTCGTGGGCGGCGGTCTTCTGGTCGGTCACTTGGCGCCGGCCGTCTCGACCTCGATCCTGCCGCCTTATTTCGACGAGGAGGAACTCACGCCGGGGCGTGACCAGGACTTGGAACTGAACGGGGGCATAAGAGGCTCGTGACCATCACATCTGTCACGCGGGTGCCTTGAAGCCATGTTCGAGTTCGCTGGAGCTTGGGAGACCCCGGTCAATATCGTGTTTCTGGCGGTTACGGCCTTTATCGCCTGGCACGGCATATCCTACCGGGACAGTGACGGCAAAACGGATTTTGTCCGCCTTCTCTTCGGCTGTATCGCCGCCTTGTTTTTCTTCAAGGTGCTTTTCCAGGACATGCTGGGGGTCGTGAACTTCGGCTGACGCCGGATCGTGACGCTCAGGGCTTGTACATGCGCTGCTTGGCATCCAGTTCGGGAATGCTCAAGAGGCGCTCGCTCTCCGGCAATTGGAGCTGTTCGAAAATGTACTGGGCGCGGTCGCGCACGGTCGAAACGCCATCGCTGCCGTAGAGGATTTTATGGACCACGCCGGGGCCGGCGACGGTTTCGCGGTCGGTGTTCAGCGCCGAGATATAATCTTCCAAAGCCCGCTCGTAACGGCCGAGGCGGTCATGGACGATGCCGCGGTTGGAATAGGCGGCGGCCAGCACGCCGCGCCCCGTGGTATCGCTTTCTTCCAGGGAAGATTCCATGAACGCGATCAAGTAGTCGAGCTCGGCGATGGCCTCCTCGTAGCGGTCCATTTGGATGAAGGTCAGGGCGCGCCCCATCAAGGCGCCGCGATGATCGGGCATCTCGCCCAAGGCCTTGCCGAAGGCTTCCAGGGCTTCATCGTACTTGCCGTCGCCGAGGCGGATATCGCCCTCGCGGACGTAAAAATCCCCCGGCGCGTCGCTCGTGAAATGCTCGTAGCCCAGATAAAACAGGCCCAATACCACGAGAGCGCCGATCATCAGCTTGATGAAACGCCGTAGAACAGCCTGATTCATGCGCCGCTTTCCAAATCAACCCTTGAACAGAATGCCGGTATAGAAAAATGCGAAAATGTAACTCAGCAAGGCCGCGGTTATCCCGGCGCGGCGCTTGAGCTTTTGACGCCGTTCCTCGTTGTGTTCGCCGTCGCGCTCGGCCCGGCGCACGCTCATAACCCAGATGAGCTTGCGAACCGGAAAAAACAAGGCCAGGGCAATCGCCACGGTCCAGAGGGGGGCATAGTCTTGGGACAATATCTCTGACATTCGAGCCTAGCGTGTTTCGTAAGCCGTAACGGATTTGGACAAAAAAGTGGGGGGAAGATGACTCTTCCCCCCGAAGCTTTTTTTCGTTTCCGCCGGCCGTTTACATGAACGGCCGGCGGAGGTGCTGGATTAGCGGCCCGCCTGAGCGGCGGCGGAGTCGCCAATGTCTTCGATGAGAGCTTCGACTTCCTTATCCGGAACGGTCGACATCTCCATCTTATAAGCCAGGAACCACATCATCCCGACCCCCAGGATCCAGAACAGAATCTGCCAGACCCAGATCGACGGCATGCCGAAGACCCAGGTTGTCGCATCGTTCGGGATTCCGAAGAGGGTGTTGCCGATCACGGCGCCCGGACCGACGCCGAAGAACATCCATGCCAGGGTGATGCCCCAGGCAATCGGTATCAAGCCGCGCTTGCTCGCCGATAGGCTGGCATGCTCACGCAGGAAGGAGTGGTAGGTTTCCCGGTGCGCGCGGTCCGCCGTATTCTGCGTCATGGCGGAAACGACCAGACAGATACCCAAGTTGAACAGAATGCCCCAACCGGCCGAGTGAATGGTCCAAGGCCAGCGGCCCCAAGGCAGATCGATGCCCACCGTGCCGGCGATGGTGGCGCCGAACTTCTCGGTGAAGATGACCGCGATCAAGCCTGCCGCCAAGCCAAGCGTAACGCCTTGACGGGTAAGCCAGGGGAACCAGCACACGGCCATGAGGGAGGGCCACATTTGGAAGCCGAAGGCAACCGCCAAACCGCCCAGAAGCACCAAGGCATCGCGCGAGAAGGTCGCCACCAACAAGGCCGAAAGGACGATGAAGGCGACACCCAAACGCCCGAACAGCTTCTGCGTCTCGTGCGAAGCGGCCGGATTGAGGTAACGCTTATATAGATCGCGGGTCAGCATACCGCCGGCCGTTGACATATAGGCCGCACCCGTGGACTGCATGGCCGCGAGAGCGCAAACCGCCAAGAGGCCGACCAGCCACGGCATGGTATCCGCGATCTGGTTGAAGTAGAACGGCACGATGCTATCGGGTTTCTGGGCGATGGATTCCGGCAAGGCCGTTGAAATCGCCAAGCCTGCTTCATTTATCAAGGGGTTGGCGCCCAAGAGATGCGCGCCCATGCCCTGGAAGGCGGTGAAGAAGAACAGGATAAAGCCGATGCAGAAGGACGAGGCCCAGACCTGCTGCGGCGCGAAGGGCTTGGGATCCTTGTTGCCGAAGGCCCACATGGTGAAGGCCGGGGCCGAGTGGATGCCCATGAGCGCGAACATGTAGGTCAGGACCATGACACCCGTCCACAAGCCGCCGACCGGGGTTTCCTTACCCAGGCCCGCCGTGAACTGGATCACGCCCGGTATCGCGAAGTAGGCGTTGTGGCCGTCCGCGGTAACGCCCCACTTGCCGACGTCGCTCGCCGCCATGCGGGCGAAGCCCTCGTTTAGCGAGGTCCAGCCGCCGGCCATATCGAGAGCGATAAAGCCGGTAACCACGATGCCCCCCGCCAGCAGGATGCACTGCACGGTGTCCACATAGGCCACCGCCCTGAGACCGCCGGAAGCGACATAGATTAGCACCACCGCCGAGAGAACCCACATGCCCACGTTAACGGAAACAAGGTCGTCGGTCAGGACGTTGAACAGGAAGCCCGAAGCGCCAAGCTGCACACCCAGATAGGGGATCGAGAACAGCAACGCGACCATGACCGTCAGGATGCGGATCGCATCGCCTTGGAAATAGTCGGACAGCATCTCGCCCGGGGTGACATAGCCGAAGCGCTTACCCAGCATCCACTGCCGCTTCAGGAACATAACGCCCGTGAAGGGAATGGTGATGGCGTAAAACGACGCATAGGCATATTGGAAGCCGTCGCGGTAAACGAGACCGGGATGGCCCATGAAGGTCCAGCCGGAAAACGACGTGGCGGTGGCCGCCAAGACGAAGACCCACATGGACAGGCGGCGGCCGGCGAGGAAATAGTCGCTGGCCGTTTTAGCTGTTTGCGCTGATTTGATTCCCCAGAAAATACAGTACGCCCAATAGAGCGCCACGAAAACAAACAGCCATATGACTTTCGGTGCCAAGGCCTGATCCTCCTAGTTAGTTTCAGTTCCGCGTAATTATTACGCCTTGCCCCGGCCGGTATTAGAACTTGCCCCTTGGCCGGGGTAGATTTTGTGCAGTCCCGCAAAAAGATGGAGCTGCAAGCTTTACTATTATTCGCCGCGCCCGAAGCGGTCAATAATCTATTAACCAATCACGAGGTTTTGTGTGAAGATTATTGTCTGTTGAAACCATTTTGTAAATATGTAAAGAATTCACCGGCGGCTTGCTTGAAAACCTATCGCGGACCTGTGGTTTTACATGAAACACCGTCCCTTGATCGGCAGCAAGATCCGGCGCTCGCGCAAGCGCGCCGCGCTCACCCAGGCCGAAATGGCGGCGCGCCTGGGTATTTCGCCAAGCTATCTGAACCTTATCGAACATAACCGGCGGGCCCTGACACCGCCCCTGGAGCAGAAAATCGGGGCGGTCCTGGGGCTCGATCCAAACGCCTTGTCTGGCGGCGAGGAAGGCCGCCTCTTGGCCAGTCTGGCCGAGGTTTTCAGCGATCCGCTGTTTAAGGACGGCGCGGTGGGGCCGGATGGCCTGAGGCGCCTGGTCGGGGCCGCGCCCGGCGCCGCGGGGTCGCTATGCGCCCTTTACCGCGCTTATCTGGAAGCAAGCCAGGATACCGAGAGCCAGCGCGCGCATCTGGCCGGCAATCCCTTCCTTGAGGTGTCCAGCCACCGCTTGCTCACGCTTTTAACCTCGGTCAGGTCGTTTTCGGAAATCCTGAGGGACAACGCCGACCTGGCCGCCGAGCGCCGCCAGCAGTACATCGGCACGGTGGTTTCGGAGAGCGAGAAGCTGACCGACCTGGTCAATGAACTCTTCGCGTTTATTTCGGACGGGGGGCTTGGCAAGCAGAGGGAGTTGGAGACGCCGGGGCCGCTGGTGGCCGAATACATGGAAACCAACGGGAATTATTTCGCGGAACTGGAGGACGCGGCCCGCGATCTCCGGCCCGCGCCGGCGGGAACCGGCGTCGACCTGGCGCCGCTTCTGGCCGCGCGCCTGGACCGGGATCATGGGATTTCGCTCGAGATTACCCCCTGGAATCCCGGCGATACAGAGGCTGGCGCGCCCCCGGTCTACTACGACGAACCGGCCTCTTGCCTGCGTCTTAGCGAGATCTTGCCGGCCTCCAGCCGCGGGTTCGAGATCGCGCGCCGGCTCGCCCTCGCCGCCGCCGGGCCGCTTCTCGATTCCCTGGCGGCGCGGGCGGGGCTTGGATCGCCCGCCGCCACCGCCTTGTTGCGGCGCTGCCAAAGCCAATACCTGGCCGCTGCCATTCTGATGCCCTACAGCGCGTTCCTAGAGGCCGCGCGCGGTCTGCGCCACGATCTGGAGGTCTTGCAGCGGCGCTTCGGCGCCAGTTTCGAACATGTCTGCCAGCGCCTCGCCACGCTCCAGCGGCCGGGCGCCGAAGGCATCCCCTTTCATTTTATGCGCGCCGATCTGGCCGGTAATATAACCCTTTGGCGCGGGGTTTCCGGTTTACGGATTCCCCGCTTCGCCGGGGCATGCCCGCGATGGAACCTGCATCGCGCCTTTATGGTGCCCGGCCGTATCGACACCCAGTTGGCGCGTTTTCCCGGCGGATCGGAGTTTATATTCCTGGCCCGTTCCCAAATCGGGTCCGGCACGGGCCTCGGGGCGCGGGAACGCCCGGCCTCGGTCGCCCTTGCTTGCGATATTTCCTTCGCGGATGCCGTGATTTACGCGGACGGCCTTGGGCTTCCCGGCGGGGGGGCCTTCACGCCGGTCGGGGTTCACTGCCGCCAATGCGCCTGGCCTGGCTGCGGCGACCGGGTGTTTCCCTCCGACTTGCCTTAGCGGCGCCGTGGGGGCCATGGTCTCGGCGCGAAAGGCGGGCTAAACTCAGGGGATGGGAGAAAGCGGCCGCGATGCCAAGGACGGCGGGCTCCCGGGGAGGATATGCGCATGTCACGCACGGTCCTGGTGGTCGAGGACGAAGCGAACATCGTCGATTCCTTGAGCTTCCTGATGAAACAGGCGGGCTTCGAGGTGCTGATCGCGCGCGACGGCGATACCGCGATCCGCATGATGCAAAGCCGACCGGCCGATCTGGTCATTCTGGATATCATGTTGCCGCGCCGCGATGGCTACGAGGTCTGCCGTGAAATCCGCTCCAACCCGGATTGGGCGTCGGTGCGGATTATCATGCTGACCGCCCGGGGCCGCGAATCCGACCGGCGCAAGGGGTTGCAACTGGGGGCGGACGCCTATGTGACCAAGCCGTTCTCGACCCGCGACATCGTGACCCGGGTCCAGGAATTGCTGGGCCCGGCGCCATGACCGGTCCCAAGCGGATCGCGGAGCGCTCGGTCGCGACCTTTCTTTTCGCCGGCGCCGCCTTCTCTCCGCCGTTTCTTTCCATATTCGGGGCCGATGTTTTCGTCTTTGGACTGCCGCTTTTGTATCTCTATCTCTTCGCGGTCTGGGGTTTGGTTATCGCCCTGGTCGCTTGGATCGCCGGTTCCGACGCCGCCCCGCCGCCCCAGGGCAAGGGCTGGCCGCCTCACGCCAAGGGCGGACCGGCTCACGCCATGGGCGGGCCGCCCGGCGGCCGGGCGTGGCGCGCTTAGCCGTGCTCGCCTCCTGGTCCATACTCGCGGTCTCCTTGGCCTATCTGTGCCTGCTGTTCGCCATAGCCTACTATGGCGATAAGCGCGCCGACGCCGGGCGCAGCATTATCGCGAATCCCTATATCTATGCCCTGTCCATGGCGGTCTATTGCACGTCTTGGACCTTTTACGGCAGCGTCGGGCGCGCGGCTTCCGGCGGCATGGATTTCCTGCCGATCTATCTGGGCCCGACCCTGACCTTCGTGCTTTGGGGTTTCCTGCTGCGGAAACTTATCCGTATCTGCAAGGCCCACCGCATCACCTCGATCGCGGATTTCATTTCCTCGCGCTACGGCAAGTCCGCGCTTCTGGGCGGCATGGTCACGCTGATCGCGGTGCTGGGGATCACGCCCTACATCGCCCTGCAATTGAAAGCGGTGTCGATCAGCTTCAACGTTCTGGTGCAATACCCGGATGTGGTCATGCCGCCGATTTCGAGCAAGGTTCCGGTTCTTAAAGACACGGCGTTCCTGGTCGCGCTTATAATGGCGGTTTTCGCTATACTATTCGGCACCCGGAACATCGACGCCAGCGAGCATCACGAAGGCATGGTCGCGGCGATCGCTTTCGAATCGATCGTGAAGCTGATCGCGTTCCTGGCCGTCGGCGTCTATGTGGTCTTTGGCCTCTACGACGGCTTTGGCGATTTGTTCGCGGCCGCGGCGCGCACACCCCGGGTTAGCGCGCTTTTTACCTCGAGCGATACCGGTTACGGCTCTTGGCCGACTCTCATTCTTCTGTCCATGGCCGCGATCATCTGCCTGCCGCGTCAATTTCAGGTGACCGTGGTCGAGAATGTAAACGAGGATCACCTCAAGAAGGCGGTCTGGCTGTTCCCGCTATATCTGCTGATTATCAATATTTTCGTTTTGCCGATCGCGGTTGGCGGGTTGCTGCATTTCCCCGATGGGGCCGTCGACGCGGATACCTTTGTCCTGACCGTGCCCATGGCGGAACGCATGGAGGGCTTGGCTTTGTTCGCCTTCATCGGCGGTTTGTCGGCGGCGACCGGCATGGTGATCGTGGCCGCCATCGCGCTCAGCACCATGATTTGCAACGATCTGGTCATGCCGGTCTTGCTCCGCCTCAACTGGCGCGGCCTGGCCGAGCGGGGCGATGTCAGCGGCCTGCTGTTGTCCTTGCGCCGGGGCAGTATCGTCATGGTTCTTCTGCTTGGCTATGCCTACTTCCGCTTTATCGGCGAATCCGTCTCTCTGGTCACCATCGGCCTGGTTTCCTTCGCGGCGGTCGCGCAGTTCGCCCCGGCCATGATCGGCGGCATGTATTGGAAGGGCGCGACGCGCGGCGGGGCGATTCTGGGTCTTAGCCTGGGCTTCGCTATGTGGCTCTACACCTTGCTGCTGCCCTTGTTCGCGCGCTCCGGCTGGCTGCCGCTAGGTTTTGTCGAGGCCGGGCCGTTTGGCATTGAGTTGCTGCGTCCCTATGCCCTCTTCGGCCTGGATGGAATGGATTCCCTCTCTCACGCGATGTTTTGGAGCCTGGCCGCCAATATCGGCGGATACGTTTTGGGGTCGCTTTTCGGCCGGCCGGGCGCCATGGAGCGCATTCAGGCCGCGCTGTTCGTCGATATATCGAGCCACGCCGGCGCTTTCGGCGGCACCAGCTTCTGGCGCGGTTCCGCGACCATAACCGATCTGAAGACCCTGCTGGCCCGCTTCATCGGCGCCCGCGAGGCCGGGCGGGCCCTGGACGGCTACGCCCGGACCCACGACTTGAACCTCGGCCGTCTGCGCGAAGCGGACGCCGCTCTGGTGAGTTTCGTGGAACGCCTGCTCGCCGGCGCCATCGGCGCGGCCTCGGCGCGGGTCATGGTCGCCTCGGTCGCCAAGGGGGAGGTCGTGGGGATCGAAGAGGTCATGAAAATCCTGGACGAGACCTCGCAAGTCATCGAATACAGCCACCGCCTGGAGCAGAAATCCCAAGAGCTTGAAAACACCACGCAGGAGTTGCGGGCCGCGAACGAACGCTTGAAGGAACTGGACGTGATGAAAGACGATTTCATTTCGACCGTCAGCCACGAATTGCGCACGCCCCTAACCTCGATCCGTTCCTTTAGCGAAATCCTCAGCGATAATCCGGCGCTCAGCATCGCCGAGCGCGAGCGCTTCCTGACCATTATCGTGAAGGAGACCGAGCGCCTGACACGGCTAATCAACGAGATCCTCGACTTGGCGAAAATGGAAGCCGGGCGCATGGACTGGCACATGACCGATACCGACCCACGCGTGGCGATCGACGAAGCCTTGGCGGCCACCAGCAGCCTGCTCGCCGGCCGCCGGATCGCGCTGACCCTGGAAGCGGACCCCTGGCTGCCGCATGTTCATGCCGACCGCGACCGGCTTATGCAGGTCATCGTGAATTTGATCGCCAACGCGGTTAAATTCTGTCATGGCGAACACGGCGAAGTCAGCATCTTGGCGGGGCAGTTGGATGGGCGCTTCTATTTGGGGGTTCTCGACAACGGCCCCGGCGTGCCCCTGAACGATCGTCAAATCATATTCGAGAAGTTTCAGGAATCGCGCGAACCGACGGCCGGCCGGCCGCGCGGCACCGGTCTGGGATTGGCGATTTCGCGCCAGATCGTCGAACACTTCGGGGGCCGCATCTGGGTCGAGGATGCGCCTGGGCGCGGCGCGGCATTCTGCTTTACCTTGCCCGTCAGCCGCCCCGTGGCGGTTCCCGCGCCGGGCAAGGAAAGCCAAGAGGCGCTGTGAAGCGCGGGTGATTTTTTTATCGAGGGCGATGTGCAATCTCAATTGAAGATCTTTTCTCAAACCGTGCGGGATTGCATGCGCCCGGCGCAGGTTGTCATCCCGGCCTCGGCCAGCGTCGCGGACATGCTGGGCCATATGTCCGGCGCCCGCACCACCTCGGCCCTGATTACCGATTCAGACGGACGTCTGCTCGGCCTGATAACCGAACAAGACGTGGCGCGCCGGATCGCCTTGCGCTGCAGCGGCGATGAAACCGTTTCCTCGGTTATGACCACACCTGTCGAGGCGGTCCGCGCCGGCGATTTTCTGTTTCGCGCGATCATCCGCATGCGCCGCTTCGCTTGGCGCCATATGCCGGTCGTCGACGATGACGAGCGCCCGGTCGGCGAGATCCTTTTGAGCGACGCCCTGGCCGTCGCCGCGGAACAGACCATCCATCAGATCGATCTGGTCACGAGGGGCGGCAGCCTCGATGGCTTGCGGGAGATCAAGGCGGCGCAAGCCGAGATCGCGGCGCAGTTGATGCAAGACCATGTACCGGCCCCGGAAATTCAGGCGCTGATATCGGACATCAACCGGGGGATTCACCGGCGCATACTCGAAGCCCACTTAAAGGCCATGAAAGATTCGGACTGGGGCGAACCGCCGGTTCCCTTCACCTTGCTCATCATGGGGTCCGGCGGCCGTGGCGAGAACTTCCTTTTTCCCGATCAGGATAACGGCTTCATCCTCGACGACTATCCGGATAAAAAGCATACCGGGATCGACGCTTTCTTCATTGAGCTGGCGGAGCGCATGACCCGCGACCTGAATACCGTGGGTTTTTCTTACTGCAAGGGTTATGTCATGGCGACCAACCCGCTGTGGCGGAAGACCCGGCGGCAATGGCGGGAGCAGCTAGGCATCTGGGGCCGGCGGCGGGGCACGATCTCCGTTCAGTTGTCCGACATCTTCTTCGATTTTAGCTGCGGTTACGGCCGCACCGACTTCGCCCGGGAATTGCGCCGCGAGGCCAACGACATGATTCGCAAAAGCCCGGCCTACCTGCAGGCGATCGAGGAGGAGTTGTACGGGTACGGCGTCGCCCTGGGCTGGTTCGGCCGCTTCGTCACCGAATCGGGTAAGGACGCGAAGAAGGAGCACAAGGGCAAGATCAACATGAAACACGCCGGCACCCTGCCACTGGTGGGGGCGATCCGTCTCTTGGCCTTGCGTGAGGGGGTTGAGGAAACCGCCACGTTGAAACGTATCGGCGCCTTGCGCGAAGCCGGGGTTTTGGGCGGCGACGAGGCCGACTACTTGCGTGGGGCCTTCAACCACATAACTTATTTATTGCTGCGTCAGCAGCTCGCCGATTTTCGCAAGGGCAAAAAGGTAGGCAATCACGTTAATCCCAAAAAGCTGACCGAGCGTGAAAAGGACATCCTGATCGATTCGCTCAAGGCCATAGACGGCCTGCGGAAGCGGGTGCATGGGGAATTCACGGGCGATGTGTTTTAACAACCTATGACAACAAGTACGCGCAAGGCCATTTTCGTCACGCTGGCTTGCGCCCTTGCGGCCTTGTGCGTGCTGGCAGCCTTGGCGGTCTGGGCGCCGGGTAGCCAAGCGGGGGCGAGGGAAATCGCCGCCGCCGCCGCGGCGATTCTGGCGGTGGCCGCGCTGTGGCACGTTTACGACCTGGCGCGGCGGCACTTTAGAGACCTCGACCGCGCGCGCGGCGCCATTGCCGCCCTGACCGGAAACGCAAGCGCCGTCCTGCCGCACCATGAAGCCGGCGATACCGGCCTTGAGATCGAGCGGCTTTGCGGCGCCCTGGCCGACTTGACCGCGCGTTACGCCGGGGAACGCGCCGCGCCCGACCGCAAGCTTGGGGCGATATTGGCCTCGGTCGCCGAAGCCCTGGTGGTGATAACCGAGCAGGGCCAAGTCAGCCTGGTCAATTATCCGGCCATGGTCTTGCTGGGGGACGAAAGGGTGCGGATCGGAACCTCGGTCTTCGCGGCCTTGGAGCGCGGTCCCGTGATCGCCGCGCTTGAGCGCGCGCGCCAAGTGGGCGGGGCGGTGGAAGCCGCGCTCAGAACCGTCGAGGGAACCGAAATACCGGCGCGCATCCTGGGTTTGGAGGAGCACGGCGGCGCGGTGCTGTCGTTTACCCACGATCTCGCCGAGCACCGGGCCGAGGTGAACCACGATCTGGCGCTGCACGACCGTCCGCCGGCGCGCGGTTCCGTGAGTAACGGCACCCGGATCACGGATCTGCACGCGACCGTTCTGGATACCGAGACCACGGGGCTGATCCCGGCCGTCGACCGGGTGGTTTCGATCGGCGCCGTGCGCGTGTGCGGGGGGCGCCTGTACCGGGGCATGAGTTTCGACCGCCTGGTACGCCCGGGGGTGCCGATCCCGGCGCGCTCGACCGCCGTGCATGGGATCACCGACGCCATGGTGAGCGATGCCGAGGTCTTCCCGGCGGTCTATGGCGGCTTCGCGTCCTTGGTGCGCGATACCGTGTGGATCGGTCATAATATAGCCTTCGACATCGCCATGCTGCGCCAGGAATGCGCCCTGGCGGGATTGTCCTGGGCGGAGCCCATGGCGCTCGATACCCTGCTGCTGGCCTCGGCCTTGAAGCTGGAAGCACCGGGGTTATCCCTGGAGAACCTGGCGGCGCATTTTTCGGTGGACGTTCATGGCCGCCACACCGCGCTCGGCGATTCGCTGGTCACGGCCGAGATCTTTGTCCGCATGGTGCCGCTACTGGCCGAGGCCGGGGTCGAAACCCTGGGCGATGCCTTGCGTTTCTCGAGCCGGGCCAAGGCCGTGACCGCCAGGCAAAAGGCCGCCGGCTGGTAATGCTCCTTGGCATAACTTGGCATCCCCCAGGCAATGGGATAGAAACGCCGCCCGGAGTCAAAGCACAGAAAGACGTCCATGGCCGCGTATCAGTACATCTATCACATGGGGCGGGTCTCCAAGACTTTTCCCGGCGGCAAGCAGGTCCTCAAGGACATTAATCTCAGCTTTCTGCCCGGCGCGAAGATTGGGGTTTTGGGGCTGAACGGCTCGGGTAAATCGACCTTGATGCGGGTCATGGCCGGTTTGGACGACAACATCGAGGGCGAGGCCAAGGCGGCGGAGGGCGTGCGGGTCGGCTACCTGCCCCAGGAACCGGACCTCGATCCCAATAAGGATGTCGCGGGCAACGTTTACGAGGGGGTCGCCGAAACCAAGGCCCTTCTGGACCGCTTCGAGGCGGTCAACGCCAAGTTCGCCGAGGAAGACGCCGATTTCGATGCCCTGATCGCGGAGCAGGGGGAGCTCCAGGAGCAGATAGACAACGCCGGCGCCTGGGATTTGGAACGCACGGTCGAGATCGCCATGGACGCCCTGCGCTGCCCGCCTGGCGACGCAGGTGTCGCCAAACTATCGGGCGGCGAGCGGCGCCGGGTCGCGCTCTGCCGCTTGCTGTTACAAAAGCCGGACATGTTGCTTTTGGATGAACCGACCAACCACTTGGACGCCGAATCCGTGGCCTGGCTGGAACGTTTCCTCCACGACTACGACGGCACCGTGGTGGCGGTGACCCATGACCGCTATTTCCTCGATAACGTCGCCGGCTGGATCCTGGAATTGGACCGCGGGCACGGCATTCCCTTCAAGGGCAACTACACCTCTTGGCTGGAACAGAAAGAAGCCCGCCTGCGCCAGGAAGAAAAGGCGGAGACATCCCGCCAGCGCGAATTGAAGCACGAGTTGGAATGGGTCCGCCAAAGCCCCAAGGCCCGCCAGGCCAAGTCCAAGGCGCGGGTTCAGGCCTATGAGGCCATGTTGGCGGAAGCTGGCCGCAAGGCGCCAGAACCGGGCCGGATCGTGGTGCCGCCGGGGCCGCGCCTGGGCGATCTGGTCATCGAGGCCAAGGATCTAACCAAGGGCTTCGCCGAGCGGCTCTTGATCGACCACCTAAACTTTAAAATACCGCCTAACGCCATTGTCGGCATCATCGGCCCGAACGGCGCCGGCAAGACCACGCTGTTCCGCATGATCGCGGGTCAGGACCAAGTGGACCAAGGCGCCTTGCGTGTCGGCGATACGGTCAAGCTGGGCTACGTCGATCAATCGCGCGATACCCTGGCGCCCAACAAGACCGTCTGGGAAGAAATCGCCGATGGCCGCGAGACGGTGACCCTGGGCAAGCACGAAACGCCGTCGCGCGCCTATGTCGGCGCCTTCAACTTCAAGGGCGGGGATCAGCAAAAGAAAGTCGGCCAACTATCGGGCGGCGAACGCAATCGGGTTCACCTGGCCAAGGTTCTCAAGGGCGGCGCCAATGTCTTGCTCTTGGATGAGCCGACCAACGATCTGGACGTGGATACCTTGCGCGCCTTGGAAGACGCCCTGCTCGAATTCGCGGGCTGCGTGCTGATTATCAGCCATGACCGCTGGTTCCTGGACCGGGTCGCGACTCATATTCTGGCCTTCGAGGGCGACAGCCAAGCGGTTTGGTTCGAGGGCAATTATCAGGATTACGAGGCCGACCGGCACCGCCGCCTGGGCGCCGAGGCGGATCAACCGCACCGGATCAAATACAAACCCCTGACCCGTTAACAAGAGCTCTAGTTGGCGGCGGCGGCCTGGGTGCCGATGCGTTCGCGCAACAGGGCGGTGAGCTGGTCGACCTTGCCGCCCGAAGACTTCAAAACCGAGCCATATTCCGCGCGCAGAGTCAGGGCCATGCTGACCCCCTCCCCGACAATATCGAGAACCGTGAAACCTTCGTTATTATGACTCAACCGCCAATCGATACGGATTTTGTTTCCCGTGTCGGGGGGCGTGATTGAGCTGCCGACGATGTATTGCTGGCTGTTTTCCAGCTTGCGGATGCTCTCGATCTCAAACCGGGTATCGCCATAGCCGGCGAATTGAGGGGCGAAGCGCTCAACCATGACGTCTTCGAAGGTGGCTAAAAAATCTTCCATGGCCGGCTTCGTGGCGCTGCGGCCATAGCGGCCGAGGACAAAGCGTCCAATCGCCGAAATATCGAAACTTTCGCGGAACAACTGGCGGAACCGCACCTTGCGCTCTTCCTCCGGCACCGATGTATTGGTCAGCTTCGCGATCGAGCGGGAGGTGAGCGATAACATGAACGCCCCCGCGGCGTCTTCCGAATTGGCCCGCACCGGAGCGGCAAGGCCGCTTAACGCGGCCACGGCCAGCAAGCCGAGAAGGCCTAGCCGAAGGGCGGTGCGCCGGGCCGCGGTAAAACTATTGTGTACTGCTAAGTTATCCATCTTTCGGCTCGATCTCGAAATCAAAGTTGCTCAAACCCGGTGTGACCGTTGGTTTTTCGTTGCGGCCATTATCGATCTCATTCTGCCGATTCTGCCGCCAGAGCGAACGAATACGGGCATAGAAATCTATCGAATCGGCTTCCAGGTCTTCCAGGGTCTCGATATTGCGCGATCTGATGTCGATTCCGTTAACAAGGGGGATGGCGAGGAGCTCCGTTTCAACATCGTATATCTGTCCGACATAGGTCAAGGGGTCCAGAAATATGTCGCCAATCCGGCCGATACCGTCGCGGATCGAGGACGGTCCGAACAGCGGCAGGACCAAATAGGCCCCTTCGCCGATGCCGTACGAGCCGAAGGTCTGGCCCATGTCTTCCTTGTGATATTCGTAGCCCTCGCCGGTCGCGAAATCGTACAGCCCCAGGCCGCCAGAGGTGTTGATGGCGAAACGCGCCAAGGTGGTTTCGGCGCGTTCGAACTCGCCCTGAAGGAGATCGTTGATCAGGACCACGGGCGTTGCCAGGTTACGCAGGAAATTACGGATCGCATCGCGTATGACCGAGGGCAGCAGAAATCTGTAGGATGACGCCGCGGGCTTCAGGACAAAAACGTCAAGTGTCTGATTGAACGCGAATATAAACCGGTTGGGAATCTCCAAGGGGTCGTTTTCGTCGTAATCATCGTCGATGCCTGGATACAGGGAGTCCGAATCGTTACCGCTGCTGGCCTGGGCGTATTGGACGCTCGCGGTAAGGCTCAATTCCTGGCTTATGGCGCCGCCGGTTTGCCAAACAATCTGGTCTGGTTGTGTCGCGCACCCCCCGGCAAGCACCGCGGTGAACAGCAAAACCGCAACTCGTTTGGCGTTCAGCCAATTAAAAAAACGACTGGACACTTTTCACACGACTCCCTGCCGACTCGAGCTTCTAATTGATAATAAGCACTTCCTCTTGACGGGCAAGTGCCTGCTTCAGGCTGGCGCCTGTCCCGCCCGGCGCCTGGAAATGCCATTTATGCACTCCGAATAGCATGAGGGCACTTTAACAACCAATAACCATAGATGGGTGGATCGCCGCCATTTCTTAACCTGTTGCAAAAATATCGCTATGGCTCGCCAAGTTGCGATCCCTTGGCCGGGCCCAAAATCCGGCGATAGAGGGGCATCATGAGCGCGGGCAGCATGAACATGGGCAGCTGGGCCAGGGCGAAGAACAGCACGATATCGAAATTTTCCTCCGCCGGCAGGGCCGCCAGCAAAACCCCCATGTTGCAGTTGCCGCTCAACAAGCCAAGGGTCAGCGCCCGGCGCCGGCCCAGGCGCCAGAAGACCATGATCCCCAGGATTTGCAGGATAGGATTGGCGATAAAGGCCGCGCCCAGCCACAGGGCCGCGTGACCGGGGCGCGCCAGGACGGCCGCGCTCACGCCATCCATGATTCCGACCGCGAAGACCAGCATAAACAAGACGAACAGGCCGTCGAGTTGCTGCGCCCGCGCGCGCAGCCAGGCCGGTTCGGTCAGGCGCTTGACCGTCAAGGCGAGGCAGAACGCGCCGCCGATGACCAAGGCCAGGCGCGCCATGAACTCGAGCGGCTGGATTTCCAGCTCCAGGCCAAGCAGGACCAGGGCCAGGACGGGAACGCTCAGCGGCGTTATCAGGGTGCTGACGATCCCCACGACCGCGGCCAGGGCCCCTTCGAGACCCAGGATAAATGCCAGTCCGGCGGCGCTCAAGATCGGCGGCGCCGCCGCCATGAGCACGATCGCCGTCGCCAGGGACTGGGGGAGGGGCAGCGCGCCGGTCAAGAACCAGGCGGCGATGGGGCTGGCCAGCATGCACCAGAACACCAGGCCGCCAACCAAGGCCGGACGCCGGAAAACTTCCGCCATGTCCGGCCAGTCCACGCGCAGCAGGGTCACGGTCATGATCAGGCCGACGCAGGGCGCCAGCAGCGGGCGCGCCAGGGCCGCCAAATCGGGCAGCATCAAGCCGATCAGGACCCCGCCGAACAGAGCCCAGGTGGCCTGGCGGCCCAGAAAGTCCAAAAAAATACCCGCGAAACGGCCCATGGGAGTCCTGCAAGTTCATGTGACCGTATCGCCTTTGCCCGGAGCCGCCAATGCATTACCTTCCTTGATGAATCTTCAGGAGAGAAGCGTGCAGGATACCTGCGTGGACGGTGTTGTATCGAGAAGCCTTTCGCCCGGAATGACAGCCGGGCGAAAGCGATTCTGGCTTTTTGAGGCCGTCTTGGCCGTGGCCGCGCTCTTGGCGCTGACCCTGGGCGCGCCGCCGGCCCTGGCGGCCTGTACCGACCCACCGTCGCCGGAGATCAATTGGCAACGTTGCAACTTCGATGGGCTCGACCTGCGCGAGGTGGATCTGCATGGCGCGCGGCTTCGCGACGGCAGCTTTTTCCGCGCCGATCTGTCGCGCAGCGACTTATCCGGGGTCAACGGCTTTCGGGCCAAATTCGTGAACGCGGTTCTGCGCGAAGCGAAACTTTACCAGGCGAAGCTGTCCGGGGCGGATTTCACAAAGGCGGACCTGACGGCTGCGTCCCTGGCCGATGCCGACTTGCGCCGGGCCCGCTTCTTCGACGCGATCCTGCGCAATGCCGACCTGACCGGCGCGCGCCTGCTGGAGGCCGATTTCACCCGCGCGGACCTGTCGGGCGCGACCTGGATCGACGGCAAACGTATCTGCGCGGAAGGGTCGGTGGGCCGTTGTAACTAGTGGATAGAATCTAACATATGGTACCCTTACGACGGCTTCCCGAGTTCACCGGTTAGGCGCGCGATGCGCCGCAATGCATCCCATTGGAAGCGTCGCGCAACGCGGCCGGTGAGCTCGCGAAGCCGCCCTCCGGGTCGCCTATCCCGGCTTCCCGGTGCGTCGAAGACCCTCGACGATGCTTTGGCATCGCCTACGGGCCTTCTCCTGCCGGGAAGCCGGGATAGGCGATCGTAAGGGCACCATATGTTAGATTCTATCCACTAGCCTTTGTCTGCACCGGCCAGTTTCCTCAAGCCCGCGCCCTCCAGGCGGTAAGGCAACCAGTCTTCCATGTGGCCGAATCCCAGCTTGCCGTAGAAGGCGCGCGCCGGGTTCCAGTGCAGGACCCAGAGATCCAGGCGCGCGCAATTACGTTCGACCGCGATGGCGGCCAGGCGCGCCATCATCGCCTGCCCCAGGCCGGCACCCCGGGCCTTGGGCGAGATGTAGATATCCTCCAGATACAAACCGGCGCGGCCTTCGAAGGTCGAATAATTGTGAAAGTAGAGGGCGAAACCGGCCGCCCGCCCATCCAATTCGGCCAAGAGGCATTCGAAGCGCGGGGTGGGGCCGAAGCCGTCGCGCAGGATATCCGCTTCCCTGGCCCGCACCTGGTCCAAGAGGTTCTCGAACTCAGCCAGCTCGCGGATCAGCCGCAGGATCGTGGCGGCGTCTTCGCGCTTGGCGGTGCGTATCTTGGCGCTGGTCATGGGGCAATGAGTCCAGACCGGCGGCGGCTTGGCAAGGCCGGCGGCATGGTGCGACTCCGCTGGTCTCGTGCTATCACGTCACCCATGACCGCCACGGAACCACCCGCCGGCGGGCGCGGCTCGCCGGGGGCACGCCTGGCCAAGAACGATCAGGTGATCCTGACCGGGCTCGCGGTCGTCATCGGCGTCCTGGCCAGCGGCGCGGCGATTGTCTTTCGCCATGCCATCGATGCGGTTCAGGGCCTGGGCTACGGCTTTGGCGGCGAGCGCCTGATCACCATCGTCAGCGGCTTGCCGTGGTGGCAGGTTCTTCTGGTGCCGGCCTTGGGCGGCCTCGCGGTCGGTGTCTTCGTTCACCGCTTCATGCCCAACCGCCGGCCCATGGGGGTCGCCGACGCAATCGAGGCGAACGCCCTGCACGGCGGGCGCATGTCCCTGGGGGACGGTTTGAAGGCGGCCTTGGTCAACGCCGTTTCCCTGGGTTGCGGCGCCTCGGCCGGGCGCGAGGGGCCGGTGGTGCATCTGGGCGCCTCCCTGGGGGCCAAGATAGCCAGGCGCTTGCACCTGGGCCGCTCGGCCTCGCGCACCCTGCTGGGCTGCGGGGTGGCGGCGGCGGTCGCGGCGTCTTTCAACGCTCCCATCGCCGGCACCTTTTTCGCCCTGGAAGTGGTGATCGGGCACTATGCGCTGACCGCCTTGGCGCCGGTGGTCATCGCCGCGGTCACGGGCACCATCATCAGCCGGCTTTACTACGGCGACTTTCCGGCCTTTGTCCTGCCCGAGTTGCACAGCATCGCCTCTTATTGGGAGTTTCCGGCCTTCGCGATTCTGGGCGCCCTTTCCGCCGCCGCCGCCATGATATTCATCCGCGCGGCCATGCTCGCCGAGGACGGCTTCGCGCGCCTGCCCGTGCCGCGCTGGTCCCTGCCGGCCCTGGGCGGGCTGATGCTTGGCGCGTTGGGGATTTTCTTTCCCCACGTTCTGGGCGTGGGCTACGAGGCCACCGATGCCGCCCTGTCGGGGAATTACGAGTTATGGCTGCTGGTCAGCCTGGCGGTACTCAAGATCCTCGCCACCGCCGTGTCCTTGGGTTCCGGCTTCGGCGGCGGGGTGTTTTCGCCCTCCCTGGTAATCGGCGCCATGCTGGGCGGCGCTTTCGGGATCGTGGCGACCGGTTTTTTCCCCGAACTTTCCTCCGGGCATTCGGCCTACACGATCGTCGGCATGGGCGCGGTCGCCGGGGCCGTGCTCGGCGCGCCGATCTCGACCATTCTGATGATCTTCGAGCTGACAAACGATTATTCCCTCACCATCGCGGTCATGATCTCGACCACCATCGCCGCCACCATCACCCAACAGTGGCTGGGGCAATCGTTTTTCACCGAGCAATTGCGGCGCCGGGGCATGGCGGTGACCGGGGGCCACGATATCGGCCTGCTGCACTCCGTGCGGGTGCGCGACGTCATGAGCAAGCTCTTCGAGGCCATTTCGCCGCCGACCCCGATCCCCGAGGTCCGCGAACGCCTGCAGCGCGCGCCCTGGGGCGAATTGTTCCTGATTGACGAAAACGGCGCCCTGACCGGCATCATCACCTTCGCCGACCTGCACGAGACCGCATTCGATACCAGTCGCGACGCCGAGCTCATGGCCGACAACCTGGCGCGCAAACGCCCCGTCGTTCTGGTCGCCGGCGACGATCTGGAAACCGCGGTCCAAAGCTTCGCGGCCAGCGGCGAGGTCAACCTGCCGGTGGTCGAGGACCGCGATACCATGACGATGATCGGCGTGGCGCAGGAACACGAAATCGTCCTGGCCTACCACCGCGCCCGCGACCGCGCCCGCGGCGCCGATAGCGGCGGCGGTTAGCTTCGGTTCACTTGATGATGATCTCCGGCCCCATCAGGCTGTTGGGCACGATGGTGGAGAGCCAGGGGATGTAGGTCACCATGATCAGGAAGACGAAAAGAATCGCGAGCCAGGGCAGGGCGGCGCGCGCCACGGCCATCATGGGCATCTCCGCCACGCCCGAGGTCACGAAGAGATTGAGCCCCACCGGCGGCGTGATCATGCCGATCTCCATGTTGACCACCATGATGATGCCAAGGTGGATAGGATCGATGCCCAAGGATATGGCGATCGGGAAGACCAAAGGCGCGACGATCACGATCAGCCCCGAGGGTTCCATGAACTGACCGCCGATCAGCAGGATCAGGTTGACGATAATCAGGAACACGATAGGCCCGAAGCCGGCGCCCAGCATGGCCGTGGCGATCGCCTGCGGGATCTGTTCCTCGGTCAGGACGTGTTTGAGGATCAAGGCATTGGCGATGATGAACATCAGCATGATGCTGAGCTTGCCGGCCTCCAGGAGAGCGCGCTTGGTGTCCGGATGCCAGAGCACGCTGAGGCCGAGCCAGAGGGCCCGGAGCGGACCGCCGGCGGAAGTTTCGCTTCCGGCGAAGGGCCCCATGTCCTTATAGACGAAATTCGCGATAACGAAGGCGTAGACCGCCGCCACCGCCGCCGCCTCCGTGGGCGTGAAGACGCCGCCGTAGATGCCGCCCAGGATGATGACGATCAGCAGCAAGCCCCAGGCCGCCTCGCGGCCCGACTGCAAGATCTCCTTGATGCCGGCCCAGTCCTGCGCCGGCAGGTTGCGGACCCGCGCGACGATGTAGATTCCCAGCATCAGCATGAAGCCGGCCAAAAGGCCGGGGATGATTCCGGCGAGGAACATGCGCCCCACCGATACATCGACCGCGGAGGCGTAGACCACCATGACGATCGAGGGTGGGATTAAAATGCCGAGCGTGCCGGCGTTGCAAATGATCCCGGCGGCGAACTCCTTGGTGTAGCCGACCTGGCGCATACCGGCGATGATGATCGTGCCGATGGCGTCCACGGTCGCCGGCGAGGAGCCGCTAAGGGCGGCGAACAACATGCAGGCGAAGACCCCGGCAATCGCCAAGCCGCCCGGAAAGTGGCCGACGCAGGCGATGGCGAAGCGAATAATGCGCCGCGCCACGCCGCCGGTCGACATGAAGGAAGAGGCCAGGATGAAGAAGGGAATGGCCAGCAGCGTATAGTGGCCGTCGAAGGCCGAGAACAGCGTCTGGGCGACCGACGCCAGGGAGGCGTCGGAATAGATCAGCAGGAAGGTGATGCTGGAAAGCCCCAGGGACACGGCGATGGGCACGCCGATCAGCAGCAGGCCGATGATCATGACGAAGAGAAGCAGCGCCTCCATGGGATCAGATTTCCTCCTTGTGGGAGGTCTCTCCATGAACCTCGTGGATCATTTCCTCGGCTTCGTGGCTGGCGATGATCAGGGTCTGACTTCCGGTCGCGACCCGCCAGCCGGCCTCGAGGAAACGAAACAGCATAAGCGCCAAGCCGAGGGGCAGAATGAAGTAGGGGATAAAGCGGGGCAGCTTTTCATAGGCCTCCCCCTCGTTCATCCAAGCGGCGAGGAATTGCAGGAAGTCCGGCATGGGAATGTCGTCCACCTCCAGGAAGGAGGCGGTGGTGGCGAACTTCCACCAGTAGTTCCAGCCGCCGATGAGCAGGAGGACGCAGAAGGCGATGCAACACGCCACCGCGAGCAGGGTCAGCGACTTACGCAGCCCGGGCGACACGATGTTCATGACCGCGTCCACGCCCAGGTGCGCCGTGATCTTGACGCAGTGGGACGCGCCCAGGAGAACCAGCCAGGCGAAAAGGAAAACAGTGGCCTCGAGGGCCCAGAGAATGTTGTCGTTGAAGACGTAACGCGCGACGACGTTGGCGAAGGTAATCAGGGTCATCAGCGCGAGAAAGACGGCGATCAGCGTCTCCTCGAGCCAATCGATGCCTCTTGCGATGCGTTCCACGCGAACCTCCCCTGCTATCGGTCCCGCCGGGCTTGGCGCGGAAACGGGCTCGGTCTTCGCCCGTTTCCGCGCCCCGGTTTACTCCGTGGGCTTAGTTGGTGGACTGCGCGGATTTAATCAGATCGGCGCCGATATCGCCTTCGAATTGTTTCCAGACCGGTTTCATCGCTTCCACCCACATGGCGCGCTGCGCGGACGTGAGTTTCCGCACCTCGGAGCCGGCCTTGACGATCAGTTGCTTGTTCTCTTCGTTGATCGCGGTCGACTCGGCGTTACGCTCCGCCGTGACCTTGGCGAGAATCCCCGCCAACTGGTCGCGCACATCGCCCGGCAAGCCGTCCCACCACTCCCTGGAGGTCACGACCAGATAGTCGATGATGCCGTGGTTGGATTCGGTCACGCCGTCCTGGACCTCGAAGAACTTCTTGCCGTAGATGTTCGACCAGGTGTTCTCCTGCCCGTCTATGACCCCGGTTTGCAATGAGCCGTAGACCTCGGAGAAGGACATCTTCTGTGGATTGGCGCCGACCGCCTCGAACTGGGCCTTGAGCACGTCGGAGGCTTGAATCCTGAACTTCAAACCCTTGGCGTCGGCGGGCACCAGCAAGGGCTTGGTGGCGGAGAGTTGCTTCAAGCCGTTATGCCAATAGGCGAGGCCCTGAAGCCCCTTGCGGCGCATGGAGTTGAGCAGCTTCTGGCCCGCGTCGGAGGCCTGAAAGCCCTCCACCGCCTCAATGTCCTTGAACAGGAAAGGCAGGTCGAAGATACGAAACTTCTTGGTGAATTTCTCGAACTTGGATAGCGAGGGCGCGGCCATCTGGACATCGCCCAGCAGGATCGCCTCCAGCACCTTGTTGTCGTTGTATAGCTGGGAGTTGGGGAACACCTCCATGCAGGCCGTGCCGTTCATCTCTTCGTTCACGCGCTTCTCCAGGAGCGACGCGGCGATGCCCTTGGGATGCTTGTCGGTGTTGGTTACGTGGCTGAATTTAATGACGATTTCGCCCGCCTCGCAGGAAGCATGAACCGGCGATGAAAGCAGAAATACGGCGCCCAGGCCGCCCGCTAAATACTTGAAGATACGCATGTGAATGCCCCTTGGTTTTTTATGTGTATCGCCGATTAAACCCTATCCGTGAGGCGAAGGCTACCGATATGTACTCCCGCTAACAATGACGGGCCTTGGGCGGGGCTCCAGCGGTCGCCAGAAGACTCATCGAGAATGGCAAACGGCCTCGACATTGTAGCCGTCGGGATCGAGCGCATAGGCCGCATAGTAAGTGGGATGATAATGCGCTCGAAGTTCCGGTGCGCCGTTGTCAAAACCGCCGGCGGCTAGCGCCGCGGCGTGGAAAGCCTCGACATCCGCCCGTGAAGCCGCATTGAAAGCGAAGTGGGGGCGCGGCGTCATGGGCGTGCCTTCGGATATCCAGAAGTCGCCACCCGGGTCGGCGCTTCGGCCATGCCCTTCCCAAACGCCAAAGCTAACCGACGTGGGATTTTTCTTACCGATAACATAACCAAGAGATCCCAGGGCTTTGGTGTAAAAGGCGGTGCTTTTTTCGATGTTACTAACCGTTATTCCCATATGGTCAATCATCAATTATCCTTTTTTCGTGCGAGTAGCCACCACAAGCGTCTCTCGTATTCACGCCCAAAAAAGGTGTCTCTCTTTTCAATTTTGTCGAGATGAAGAATCTCCCATCGGCTGTAAGTTTTTTTGAGCAGGGAGGCCGAAAAACACCGATCGATCAATCCCGACTCGGAAACGGTGGCGTATCCATCCCGGTCGCATCGCGGCGCCGAACAACGCAGCTAGAAACACGCCCACGGTTTGTGGTGGGGACGCCGTGGCCAGTCGTATGTTCGGCAATCCAAATATCGTGTTGTTTGTCTCTGGCTGTCATCGGGGATGCGTCGAATAACTCTCAGTGGATACTCTCTTGGCCCGCGCGCGCTTCTTGAACCGGTGCGCGCGGCGCGGAATTTTCCCGGCCTACCAGGGGGGACATTTCGCGTTGCAGTTTACGCAGAAAGGCGCGGGCGAAGTCGTCGTAATCCTTGGCGGTCTCGACGAAGGCGCCTGGGCCGCTAATGACATGTTCGCGGTAGTATTGGTTGAGGTCGTAGGCGTTATTGTAGGTATGGGTGACGATGGGTAGGCCGTTGATCACGATTCCCAGGCTATCCGCCTCTTGCCGAGGGATAGAGGGGGAGATGCCGGTATTGTTGCGGCCGTCGCCCGATACGTCGATCTTCAACTGGCGGCCTTCGAAAGCGTTTCCGGTTATTTGACGAACCCCGAAGTCTATGGCCCCGCCGATCGCGGTAAAGAGACGATGCGGGTCGCGTTCGGCGGCTTCCACCTTGGCGGCGAACGACATAACGCTGGCCCGGTCTTGCAATAGATGCCAAGGGATCATGTAACGCTCGTCGACCCTGGAGTTCCATTGGAAGAGGGTCACGGCCACACCGTCCAGCTGTTCGATCAAGGCGATGGTTTCAGGCCGCCGGAAAGCGCTGGCGATCCCCTTCATCAAGAGACGGTACTCAAAGCCGTCGACGCTTCGCGACGTATCGACCGCGAGAACGAGTTCGATGGCGACCGGAATCTGCGCGTGCACGTCCTTCATGGGCAGAAGCGGCAGAGCCGCGCACACAGCCGCCGCGGTTTTTGAAAAGATTTTCATGGGGGGCTTGGTGTCAATTCTCCAACAAGGTCCCGCCAAGACGCTCGGGCAGGGTCTGCGTGCCGACGATCTTGGCCAGGGTCATGCCGGGCAGGACATAGCGGCGGTCGCGGCGCGACAGGATCAGGCCGTCCGTGCCCGCGCGCACGGCCAGGCGCGCGTTCGCCGGATCCTCGGCCGCCGGATCGACGATCCAGGCGACGATATCGCCCTCGCGCACCTGGGCGCCCAGGTCCACCGCATAGGCGGCCACGCCGGACGCCGGCGCGCGCAAGACTTCGCAGGCGTCCAGCCGGGTCGCGTCGCACCGCGGTTCCGGCGCCGGGCCGGGATCGCCCGCGATCATGCCCCGGCGTTGCAGGACGCGGAATAAAGCCGCCGCGTCGGCCTCGGCCAAGGTGTCCTCGACATCGCTTTGCCCGCGCAGCTCCACCGTGCCGGCCAGGCAGGCGGCGGGAATCGGATGGTCCGGGTATTTTTCCGCCAGATAGGTCCAGGGGGTCGAGAATGTCTCGTCGAAGGAAGCGCCGCCCGAATCGGCGGCCAGCAGAACCGCTTCGCAACCAAGATCGGCGGCGATATCCTGGCCCTCGGGCCAATGCGCCGGGATCAGGAACAGGTGCATGAGGGCTTCGTCGTCGCAGTGCAGATCGAAAACCAGATCGGCATCGGCGGCCAGGCGCGCCAGGATCAGGCGTAGACTGTGCAATTCGTCGCGCGGCGTCTCGGCGGCCAGGGCTGCGTTCATGGCGGCGCGGATGACGCTCACGTTGGCCTCCGGCTCATCGCTCAGCTTGCCGTCCAAGCACGCGCCCAGAAGCGCCGGGATATCGGGCCAGTTGCGGTTGAAGTTGCCGCCGCCGGAAATCTCGTCCCGGCCCAGATGGCGGCCCCAGACGAACTGCGACAGGCCGATGGGGTTGGCGTAGGGGACCAGGACGATCTCGCCCGAAACCTCGCCCCGCCCCTCGGCTTCGTCGAGCAAGCGGGCCAGGTGATGCGCGGTCAAGAGGGCCGGGGTCTCGTCGGCATGGAGGGCGGCCTGAACATAAGCCTTGGGCCGTGCGCCCGCCGCGCCGTAACGGCGGGCGATCACCTCGCGCGCGGTGCCGGGGGTGGAGCCGTGAAGGCGGTGACGCTCGATGCGCCGGGTCATGGGCTAGTCTCCAATGAAGGTTTTACCTTGGCCGTCATTCAAGAGGGCGCCCCGCGTCCCGGTCAAGCGCGGAATGTATCTATTGACTTATGGCCGCGTGGAGCGAAATATTTTCGCCATGAAAATGCCCTTGAACCAGATTGTCGATACCGGGGCCTATCCCTTGGACGACCTCGCATTCCGCGCCCGCTGCCGCGATGCCTTGAACGCGGACGGGGCCCTGGTCTTGCCGGGGTTCTTGCGGCCGGACGCGGTCGAGGCCATCCGCCGCGAGGGCGAGGCCCATCGCCACAGCGTGTATTACTGCACCAAGGAACATAACGTTTACGTGACCCCGCCCGATCCGGCGTTCGCCGCCGATCATCCGCGCAATCGGATCGTGAGCTCGTCCCTGGGCTGTATCACCGACGATATCGTCCCGCCGGATTCGTGCCTTCGTTTCGTCTATGACGCGCCGGTATTTCGGGAGTTTCTCTGCACGGTTTTGGGCGAGGCGGCTTTGTACGAATATGTCGACCCCTTATCGTCGGTCAACCTGAACTACACCGAGCCGGGCCAGGAACTGGGTTGGCATTTCGACAATTCCTCCTTTGCCATCACGCTCATGATTCAGGAATCGGAAAGTGGCGGTTCTTTCGAATACATCGAAGCCATGCGGAACGCGGATCGGGGCGAGATGAATTTTCCCGGCGTGGAACAGGTTTTGGATGGCAAGATCGAAGCGAAACGCCTGACCATGAATGCCGGCGCCCTGGCCTTGTTCCGGGGCCGCGACGCCATCCACCGGGTCGCGCCGGTGGAAGGCGAGCGCACCCGCTTGTTGGCGGTGCTGGCGTACAATTCCCAGCCCGGTATCGCGCTCTCCGAAGCCTCCAGGATGACGTTTTACGGCCGGCTGTCGTAGATACGGTAAGTCCCGAAATCCAGATTGCCGGTCCAGACCCAGAGGGACAGCAGCGCCTCGCGCCCGGTTTTCGTGGCATGGCGTTGCCAGGGGGCGTGAAGGATCGTGGTGCCGGGGGCCATGACTTGAAAGGGGGCATCGTCCTTCTGCCATTCCGACGTGCCGCTCAGCGTGTGATAGCGCTCAGCCGCCTCGTGATTGTGCGATGGATAGAAGTGCCCGGGCGATTGCAGATAGAGCCCGAAACGCAAGGCATCGCTCAGCACCACCCCATCCGGTCCCGCGATCTCCACATAGGCGCGGCTGCCCGCCATGCCATCCGACTTGGCCAAGGATCGGTCGGCCCAGGGCAGGGACCCGGCGCAGGCGCGGACCGGTCCGGCCAGGGGGCCTGGCGGCAAGGCCGACAAAACCTGGGGCAGGAATTTCAGGGCCGCCGGCGGACCGCCCGGCGTCCGCCCGGTCAAGGTGCGGGCCCGGCGCAGGCCTTTCTCGATGGCCAGGGCGGTAGGATCGCCCGGCGCGCCATAGATACCGGCGGCGGCATCCAAAAGACATACCAAGTCATGGCCCGCATCATGCGATTGACATATCTGGGTCATGTAAATGAGAGACTCCCGCTTGCGGCTATCTGGGCATTATATACATTGGCCGCATGCCGGAACCGACTCAAATTCAACCCTCCGATAGCCGCTTTCCCTACCTCGCGGCCTTGAACGAGGCTCAGCGCGAGGCGGTGGAAACCCTGGACGGCCCGGTTCTGGTCCTGGCCGGGGCCGGCACCGGCAAGACCCGCGCCTTGACCACGCGCCTTGGGCATTTGCTGGTCACCGGCCGGGCCACGCCGGGGCAGATCCTGGCCGTGACCTTCACCAACAAGGCGGCGCGCGAGATGCGCGAACGGGTGGCGGCCCTGCTTCAACGCCCGGTCGAGGGCTGGTGGCTCGGCACCTTTCACGCCACCGCCGCGCGTATCCTGCGCCGCCATGCGGAACGGATCGGCTTGCGGAGCGATTTCACCATCCTCGACACCGACGATCAGCAACGCCTGCTCAAGCAGATCATGGCGGCCGAGGGTATCGAGGATAAGAAAGCCCCGGTCCGCGCCGTGCTTGGGGTTATCCAAGCCTGGAAGGACAAGGGCCTGACGCCCGATAAGGTGCCGGGCGGGCAAGCGGGCGGTTTGGGCGCGGAGCTATCCGGCCGCCGCCTGCTGGCGCTTTACGAAGCCTATCAGGACCGCCTGCGGACCCTGAACGCCTGCGATTTCGGCGATCTGATGCTGCACAATCTGACCCTGTTTCAGACCTGCCCGGATATCTTGGAAGATTACCACCGGCGCTTTCGCTACCTGCTGGTGGACGAGTATCAGGACATCAACGTCGGCCAATACCTGTGGCTGCGGCTGCTCGCCCAGGGCCACAAGAACATCTGCTGCGTGGGCGACGACGATCAGTCGATCTACGGTTGGCGCGGGGCCGAGGTCGATAACATCCTGCGCTTCGAGACCGATTTTCCCGGCGCCAAGGTGGTCCGCCTGGAGCGTAACTACCGCTCCACCGGCTCTATTCTCGCCGCCGCCTCGGGCCTGATCGCCCACAACAAGGGCCGCTTGGGCAAGACCCTCTGGACCGAGGGCGAGGAGGGCGAAAAAGTCCGCCTGCGCGGCCTTTGGGACGGCGATGCCGAGGCCCGTTTCGTGGGCGAGGAGATCGAGGACCGGCAGCGCAAGGGCCTGGCCCTATCGGAAATGGCGATTTTGGTGCGCACCGGCGCCCAGACCCGCGCCTTCGAGGAACGCTTCATTACTCTGGGCCTGCCATACCGGGTTGTCGGGGGCGCGCGTTTTTACGAGCGTCTGGAGGTGCGCGACGCGCTGGCCTATCTGAAACTCCTTGTCTCGCCCCGTCACGATTTGGCGTTCGAGCGCATCTTGAACAAGCCCAAGCGCGGCCTGGGCGATGTGACCTTGCGCCACTTGCACACCTTGGCGCGGGCCGCCGGAATTTCCTTGTACGAGTCCGCGCGGCGTATGGTGGAAACCGATGAGCTGCGCCCCGCCGCGCGCCGGTCCCTGGCCGATTTCCTCGCCAATTTCGATCGTTGGCGCGGCCTGATCGACACCACGCCGCATCCGGAGCTGGCGGAAATCCTGCTCGACGAGTCCGGCTATACCGCCATGTGGCAAAACGACAAGGCGCCCGACGCGCCGGGACGGCTGGAAAACCTCAAGGAACTCATCAATGCCATGGCCGAGTTCGACACCCTGGAAGGCTTTCTGGAACATGTCGCCCTGGTCATGGAACTGATCGAATCCGAAGGCCAGGACATGGTCAGCATAATGACCCTTCATGCCGCCAAGGGCTTGGAGTTCGATACCGTGTTCCTGCCCGGATGGGAGGAAGGCTTGTTTCCCAGCCAGCGCTCCCTGGACGAATCCGGCCTGCGGGCCCTGGAGGAAGAACGCCGCCTGGCCTATGTCGGCCTGACCCGGGCGCGCACCCGGGCGATTATCAGCTTCGCGGCCAATCGGCTCATGCACGGGTCCTGGGCACCCGCGATTCCCTCGCGCTTCATCGACGAGTTGCCCAAGGAACATATCGAGGTGGAAAGCGATTCCGGTCTCTACGGCGCCACCGCCAGCGGTTACGGTTTCGGCTCCGGCCTGGCGGAATCCATGGCGTCCGGGGCGTCCAGCGAGCGTTGGAGCCCCGGCATGGAACGGGCCCGTCAAAGGGCCAAGGGGCGCGATAGTTTTATCGAGGTCACGGCCCAGGTTATCGAGACCCCAAGCGGGGACGGCTTCGCTAAGGGCAGCCGCGTGTTTCACCAGAAGTTCGGTTACGGCCGGGTCATGAAGCTCGAAGGCGACCGCCTGGACATCGAATTCGATAAGGCCGGGCGCAAGAAGGTCATCGCCAGCTTCGTCCAGCCCGCCGGGGGGGCCGGTTAAAGCATGGTGGGCGGCCGGGGGCCGGCTTGGCACTTGCGGTTGCGGATTCCCGAGGCCGCGGTTAGCGCTTTCGAGGCGGCGCTGGAACAACTTGGCGGCGCCATTTCCAGCGATGTGCCGGGACCGGACGGCCAAGTGGCGCTTACTTCCTACTCGGATCAAGAACCCGATCGCGCCCAGGTAACGGCGCTGCTGTCAGCGGCGGCTCTCAGGGCGGGGATAGCGCTACCGGACTTCGACATCGCCCGCTTGCCGGACCTCGATTGGGTCGCGGAAGGACGCAAGGCCCTGCCGCCGGTCCATGTTGGGCCCTTCTATATCTTCGGCGAACATGTGCGCGAGGCGCCGCCGCCTGGCGCAATCCCGATCCGGATCGAGGCCAGCCTGGCCTTCGGCACCGGGCAGCATGAGACCACCCACGGCTGTCTCGAGGCCCTGGCGGGGATCGCGCCTAGCCACGCCGTCGCCCGCGCCCTCGACATGGGTTGCGGCACCGGCATTCTGGCCCTGGCGATGGCCAAGCTGTGGCGCGCGCCGGTCCTGGCCGTGGATAACGATCCCGACGCCGTGCGCCTGACCGGGGAAAACGCCAGCATCAACCGGGTTCAGGATCTGGTGCGGGCCGAGTTGGGGGACGGATATGACTGCCCGGCCGTAGGGGAAGGGGCGCCCTACGACCTGATAACCGCGAACATCCTGGCCGGGCCGCTATGCCTCATGGCCCCGGATACGATCCGCAATCTGGCGCCTGGTGGGATCGCGGTGCTTTCCGGCCTGCTGGGCGATCAAGCGCAAGACGTGATCGAAAGCCACGGCGCGCTGCGCCTGTTACGCCATATCAGGCTTGGCGAGTGGTCGGTCCTGGTAATGACGGCGGGGGCGTAAAAGAAAGCGGCGGCCCCTTAAAGGACCGCCGCTTTGTGGTTCCACAGGAAATCGCGTTTAGGCGACTTCCGCCTGGGCGCGGTTGCTGTTCGCGGCCCCGGCCGGGCGGCGCTCCTGGGCGCGCCGGAACGGCCAAGTGGCGGCTTCGATGCGGGCCAGAAGACCGTGAACCGGTGAAATATGAAACGTCCTGGTCCGCGGCGCCTTAGCCTGGGCCGGGGTTTCGGCCATGGTGCGGTAAACCGAGGCTTCGATTTCCCCGCGCGGGATACCGATGTCTTTCAGGACATGGTCGGGCAAGCGGTGCAGACTGCGAACCAAGCCCGCACGCGCCGAGGCGCGCTGTAACTGCGACAGCCAGGCGGCCCAAATCGGCATGTTGGTCAGCACGGGGGTGCCGCTGGCATCGGCCGCCACGCGGTGTATATCGCCGCGCGCCAGCCCGATGTCGGCGAGCATATGGCCATCCAAGCGCTCTAACTCGCGCACGGTCCGGCGGCGGGCGAGAAAGCGCAAAACGCCTTCAAGGGTGGTCGGTATCATAGGGATCTCCATCAAAAAAAATGTTCCAATGCAGGTCCTAGACTAGCCGTCGCCGGGCCGCATTCTTGTTTGTCTGGTCTTGAAATTAGGGCACCCAAGAGCATCCTTGGAGCGGCCATATTGCACTGCAGCAATGCCATATTGGCATGGCTGGGTTAAGTTTTAACGAACCAATATTGCAATAGGTTACGAACAATATGGGGGGCGGCGATCCATGCCGCCGCCGCCGCGGTCCTTGTCCAAACGGTGGCCTGGCCGTAACTTTCCCGATGCAACTTGGCGCGGGGAAAATCATGGCTGAAATTCTAGAAAAAGAGCTGAGCGAACGCATGGCGTGGCTTCGGGCCGAGCTGAAACGCCGGTCCCTGGACGGCTTCGTGGTCCCCCGCGCGGACGCGCATCTGGGCGAGTACGTGGCCGCCGACTGCGAACGCCTGGCATGGTTAACGGGCTTTAGCGGTTCGGCCGGCATGGCGGTCGTCTTGACGGCGCGTGCGGCCATTTTCGTCGATGGCCGCTATACCCTTCAGGTGCGCGACCAGGTCGCCGAGGGCCTGTTCGAGTTCCGCCATCTGACCGAACAGCCGGCGGACGAGTGGGTCGCGGCGCACATGTCGGCGGGGCAGGTCCTGGGCGCCGATCCCTGGCTTCACAGCGAACGGCAGATCGAAACCCTGCGTGCGGCGGTGAAAAATGCCGGGGCCAGCTTGGTGCTTCAGGAAGACAATCCGATCGACGCGATTTGGACCGGCCGGCCACCGCCGCCGGCAAGCCCGGTGGTTGCTCACCCCCTTGAATATGCCGGCGTTCCGGCGGCCGATAAACGCACGCAAGCCGCCGCCGGGATCGCGAAGCAGGGCGCCGACGCGGTGGTCCTCAGCATGCCGGATTCCATAGCCTGGCTCTTGAACGTGCGCGGCCGGGATGTACCGACCTCGCCCTTGCCCTTGTCTTTCGCGGTGCTGCGCGCCGATGGCTCGGTGCAGTGGTTCCTGGCCCCGGCCAAGGCGGACGCAGCGCTGCGCGCGCACATCGGCAATGGGGTGGCGATCCACGACCCCGGCGATCTGGGCCCGGTTCTGGACGACCTGGGGGCGGCGGGAAAAACAGTGCTGACAGATCCATCGGGCTCGGCCGCCTGGATTATTGAGCGCTTGCGCGCCGCCGGGGCGGCCCTGGTCTCGGGCGCCGATCCTTGTCAGTTACCAAAGGCCTGCAAGAACCCGGTCGAGTTGGCGGGCACGCGCGCGGCCCATGATCGCGACGGCAAGGCGCTGGTGCGGTTTCTGGCTTGGCTGGACCGGGAGGCGGAGGCGCGCGCCCAGGCCGGCAATCCGATCCTTGAGCTTGAGGCGGTCGAGAAGCTCCTGAGTTTCCGGGGCGAGGCCGCGCTGTTTCAAGGCTCTTCCTTCGATACCATCTCCGGCGCCGGCCCCAACGGCGCCATCGTGCATTACCGGGCCGGGCTGTCCAGTAACCGGCCCTTGGGTTTGGGGGAGCTCTATCTGGTGGATTCGGGGGGCCAGTACCTGGACGGCACCACGGACGTGACCCGGACCCTGGCCATCGGCGCGCCAACGGCGGAAATGCGCGACCGTTTCACCCGCGTGCTCAAAGGCCATATTGCCCTGGCACGAGCGCGCTTTCCCGAGGGCACGACAGGCAGCCAACTGGACGCCCTGGCCCGCTATGCCTTGTGGCAGGCGGGCCTGGATTACGACCATGGCACCGGCCATGGGGTCGGCAGCTACCTCAACGTCCACGAAGGCCCGCAGCGTATCGTCAAGACGCCGAACGCCACCGCCCTGCAACCCGGCATGATCGTGTCCAACGAACCCGGATACTACAAAACCGGGGCCTATGGCATCAGGATCGAGAACCTGGTCGCGGTGATCGAAAGCCCGGCCAAATCGCCGGACGAAAAGGATATGCTGGCCTTTGAGACCTTGACCCTGGCGCCCATAGAGCGGCGCTTGATCGATACGGCCCTGCTGAACCCGGAAGAGACCGCCTGGCTGGACGCCTACCACGCCCGGGTGCGCGCGGCGCACAGCGCGGGGCTGGACGCCGAAACGGCGGCGTGGTTGAAAGGGGCGACGGCGCCGCTAGGTAGTGGCGGTGTCGCTGAATAGGGCCTTCATGTAGGCGTGCTGGAGGTCGTTGATGTGGCGGGATATTTCGGCCAAGTCCTGGCCGATCCGTTCGGCCATGGCCAAGTCCTCGGAGATATAGAGGTCCGTCGGCTCGGCCCAACGCTGGGTCAGGTGAATGAGCGCCCGGTAGGCCGCTCTCTGATCGGGCCGCTCGCCGCTTCCCAGGGCCTGGACCTTCTCCAGTATGAATTCGAGGCTCTCTTCGGCTTTCATCATGGCGCGGCGGATCCAGGCTTGGGGAAAACACCAAGCTATCCCAGGCGGGTAAAGATAGTGTTTGTCTTTAAGCCTCGCGATCAATGAGAGCCAGCCACTCCGCCTCGCTCAGGACGGTCACGCCAAGCTCGGCGGCCTTGCGCGCCTTGGAGCCGGCGTCCGCCCCGATCACCACATAGCCGGTCTTCTTGGACACCGAACCGGCGACCTTGGCGCCCAGGGTTTCGGCCCTGGCCTTGGCCTCGCCACGGGTCATGGTCTCCAGGGTGCCGGTGAAGACCACGGTCTTGCCGGTGACGGGGGAGCCGGCGCCGCTGGGGGCCGGCGCTGGCTCGATGGCGAGGGCCTGGGCCAGATCCGCGAGGATTTCCCGGTTGCGCGGTTCAGTGAAGAAGCCGACGATTTCCGCCGCGACGCCGGGACCGATGCCGTCGATACCGAGCAGTTCGGCGCTGGCCGCGCTTTCCGGGTCGGCGGCGGCGGTCATGGCCTCGATCAAGGCATCCAAGGTGGTGTAGTTGCGCGCCAGCAGCTTGGCGGTCGCCTGCCCGGCCAGGCGTATGCCCAGGGCATAGATAAAGCGGTCCAGGGTTATGCGGCGGCTGTCGCCGATGGAGTCGATCAGGTTGTGGGCCGACTTCCCGCCCCAGCCTTCCCGCTGGTCGATATCCGATAGCTTGAGCCGGAAGATATCGGCCGGGGTCTCGATCAGGCCGTCGCGCCAAAAGGCCACGATGTGCTTGGCGCCCATGCCTTCGATATCGAAGGCGTCGCGGCTGACGAAGTGTTTCAGGCGTTCGACCGCCTGGGCGGCGCAGATCAGGCCGCCGGTGCAGCGCCGGACCGCCTCGCCCGGCTCGCGCACCGCGTGACTGCCGCAGACCGGGCAGGTCGTGGGAAAGATATAGGGTTTGCTGCCCTTGGGCCGCTTCTTGGCGACCGCCTCGACAACCTGGGGGATCACGTCGCCGGCGCGCTGGACGATAACCGTGTCGCCGATCCGCACGTCCTTGCGCGCGATCTCGTCCTCGTTGTGCAGAGTCGCGTTGGACACCACCACGCCGCCCACGGTGACCGGCTCCAGGCGCGCGACCGGGGTCAGGGCGCCGGTGCGCCCGACCTGAATATCGATGGCCTTGAGGCGGGTCTGGGCCCGTTCGGCCGGGAACTTGTGGGCGATGGCCCAGCGCGGCGCCCGGCTGACGAAGCCGAGACGGTCTTGGAGGGTCAGATCGTTGACCTTGTAAACCACGCCGTCGATGTCGTGAGCCAGCTCGGGCCGGTCCTCAAGGGTCGCACGATAGAAATCCAGCATGTCTTCCAGGCTTTGACACAGGCGCGCCGGCTCGTTGACCTTGAAACCCCAGGCGGCGAGGCGCTGGCGTATCTCCCAGATGCCCGCGCCCAGGGGCGCCGACACCTCGCCCCAATGATAGGCCATGAAGTGCAGGGGCCGGGACGCGGTGATGCTTGCGTCGAGCTGGCGCAGGGACCCGGCGGCGGCGTTGCGCGGGTTGGCGAAGGGCTTGAGGCCGGCCTTTTCCTGGCGTTCGTTGAGCGCCAGGAAATCGGCCCGGCGCATGAAAACCTCGCCGCGTATCTCGGCGGCCTCGGGCCAGCCCTTACCTTTAAGGTGCGCCGGCAGGTCGCCCACGGTCTTGACGTTGGCGGTGACGTTTTCGCCCTTGGCGCCGTCGCCCCGGGTCGCGGCCTGAACCAGTTTTCCGGTCTTGTAGAGCAGGGAGAGGGACAAGCCGTCGATCTTGGCTTCGGCCACCATGTCGAGCGCGGCGTCTTCTCCCATCCCCAAAAAGCGCCGTATGCGCCCCAAAAACTCGGCCACGTCGTCATCGGCGAAGGCATTGTTCAGGGACAACATGGGCAGGGCGTGCCGGACCTCGCCAAAGCCAGACGCGGGCCGGGCGCCGACTTGTTGGGACGGGCTATCGGGCAAGACCAGGTCCGGGAAGCGGGCCTCGATCGCCTCGTTACGGCGCCGCAGGGCGTCGTAGTCAGCGTCGGAAATTTCCGGGTCGTCCTTGCCGTGGTACGCGGCGTCGTGGCGGGCGATGTCCTTGGCCAGGCGTTTGAGTTCCCCGGCGGCTTGTTCGGGGGTAAGGTCTGCGGCTGGAATTTGGGTCATGGCACGTCGGCTTCGATCAAGCGGCGTGCGGCGGCGCGCGCCTCCTCGGTAATCTGGGCACCGGACAGCATGCGCGCGATTTCCTCGCGTCTTTGCGCCAAGTCCAGGGTCACGACCCTGGTGGCCAGGCGCTTGCCCTTGGCCTCCTTGTGAACGCGCAGGTGATAGGCGCCGCGCGCGCCGACCTGGGGACTGTGGGTGACCACCAGGACCTGGCGGCCGTGGGCCAGGCGCGCCAGGCGCTCGCCCACCGCGTGGGCGGTGGCGCCGCCGATGCCCGAATCGACCTCGTCGAAAACCAGGCTGCGGCCCGGCTCCGCCGCCGAGAGCACGACCTTGAGCGCCAGAAGAAACCGCGCCAATTCGCCGCCCGAGGCGATCTTGCTCATGGGCCCCGGCGCCGCGCCCGGCGCGGTCGCGATCTCGAAGGCGATCCGGTCGAGGCCGCTTGGGCCCCAATCATCCTCCTCCAGGGAGTCGATGCGGGTCTGGAAGCGGGCGCGCTCCAACTTCAAGGGTGGCAGTTCCCTGGCCACGGCGGCATCCAAGGACTTCGCCGCCTTGCGCCGCGCCGCGCTCAGCGCCTGGGCCTGTTTCAGATAGGCCTCGCGGGCCGCCCGCGCGGCGCGCTCCAGCGCCGCCAAGTGGGCGCCGCCGCTGTCGATGGCGGCCAGGCGGGCCGATAAGCCCTCGTAAATCAGCGCCAGGCCGTTGACATCGGTATCGTGTTTGCGGGCCAGCTCCTTGAGCGCGAAGTACCTGGTATCGATCTCTTCCTGGTGGCTGGAATCGTGCTCGAGTTTGGTGGAGACCGCGAGGATCTGGGCTTCGGCCTCCGCCGTTTCGATCATGGCGCGATCCAGGGCCGCCAAGGCGGGCTCCAGTCGGCCGCCGGCCTTGGCGGCCACCCGCTCCAGCACCCGCCGGGTGGCGGCCAGGGCCGATTCGGCGCCGCCGCCGTCGCTTTCGCCGCCGTTAAGATGGCCGGCCGCCGCCGCGACGGCCTCGATCAGCCGTTCCGCGTTCATCAGCATTTCGCGCTGATCGCGCAGGACCTGCTCCTCGCCGGGGCGCGGCGAAAGCGCCTCCAAGTCCCCGGCCGCGCCGCGCAGGTAGGCTTCTTCCCGCCGGGCCTTGGCCAGCTCTTCCTGGGCTGCCTGGTGTTCTTTCGCCTTGGCACGCCACGCGGCCCAGGCCTCGCCGGCCCCCTTGGCCAGGGCTTCCGCGCCGGCGTGAATGTCCAGAAAGTCGCGGTGGGCCGCAGTGTCGAGCAGGCCGCGCTGTTCGAACTGTCCCTGAATTTCGACCAGGAAATCGCCCAGGCGGCGCAGGAGGCTGACCGTTACCGGCTGGTCGTTGACATAGGCGCGGCTGCGCCCGTCGGCCGCCAGGGTCCGGCGCAGAACGATTTGCCCTTCGCCGGGGGTCAGATCCAGTTCCGCCAATATATCGTTCGCCGGGTGCGTTTGTCCGACCTCGAAGGCCGCGGCGACACTGGCTTGCGGGGCGCCGGGGCGGATCAGTCCGGCGTCCGCCCGCTTGCCCAGCGCCAGGCCAAGGGCATCGAGCAGGATCGACTTGCCAGCGCCGGTTTCGCCGGTCAGAACGCAAAGCCCAGCTTCGAATGTAAGGTCGAGACGCTCGATCAGAACGACATCGCGTATCGACAGGCTGACCAGCATGCCGGTAACCCCGATCCTTGGTATTAGGTAATGGATTTCCAGATCCGGGCGATCCAGGAATCCTTACTACCCTCTGGGCGCAGATCTTTTCCCGTCAGCAAGGCGTAGCTATCCAGGTACCAGTCGCTGCCCGGATAATTGAAGCCAAGTACGGCGGCGGTGGCCTGGGCCTCGTCCGTGACCCCGATGGCCAGGTAGCTTTCCACCAGGCGATGCAAGGCTTCCGGGGCGTGGGTCGTTGTCTGGTAGTTTTGAATGACCGCCCGGAACCGGTTGATGGCGGCCAGGTGTTCCCCCTTGGCCTGATAGAAACGCCCGATCTCCATGTGTTTGCCGGCAATATGGTCGCGCGCGAGATCGATTTTCAGCGTCGCGTCGCGGGCATAGCGGCTTTCCGGGAACCGCCGTACCACCTCTTGCAGCGTTTCCAGCGCCATGCGGGTCATTTTCTGATCCCGGCCGACATCCGATATCTGCTCGTAATAGCTGATCGCCCTCAGGTAATGGGCGTAGGCGATATCGCGATTGCCGGGATGCAACTGAATGAAGCGGTCCAAGGCGTTGATGGCGTCGTCGTACTTGTTGTTCTGATAGAAGGCATAGGCCGCCATGACCTGTGCCTTGGAGGCCCAGACCGAATAAGGGTGCTGGCGCTCCACTTCGTCGAACAGGCGCGCCGCTTCCACGTAGTCGGCGGCGAACAGGCTATCCATGGCGGAGTTATATAAATCTTCGACGGGAAGCTCGACGTACTTCGGTTCGTCGCTGGCGCAAGCGGATATGGCTAGGGCCAGAAATCCGGCCAAAAGAAGCTTGGCTCCGAATCCCGGCGCGCCTTTTCCGTGCGACACACCTTTTCTAGGGGTCATGATCCGCGATCCTCGATCCGTGCCGGCGACGATGAAGAGGCCAGTCTAGGCAGCCCGTTTCACCCGGATTATAGGTCGTGATTCCGGCCGCCTCAAGCCGGGTGCACGCTGGCGGATTGGCGATGAATTGGCGCGGGAAGGCTTTAGGCGTAAGCCGCCACGGCGCGCACCGGCGGCGTGACCGCCCCCATGCCGATGGCCAAATCGGCTTCGGTCATGTCGCGCAAGCGCCAGGCGCCGCGGTCGGCGAACAGCTTTTGGAGCAGACGCAAAGTCAGCGCGTGCCCGGCCTTGAAGCCGTGCGTCAGGCCAATGACCGGCCCGCCGGCCAGGAAAAGATCGCCGATCAGATCCAAGACCTTATGGCGGACAAATTCGTCATCGAAGCGCAGTCCGCCGGGGTTCAGTATCCGGCTGCCGTCGATCACGATGGCGTTGTCGAGGGAGCCGCCACGGGCAAAGCCCATCTCGCGCAGCCGGTCGACTTCATGCAGGAAACCAAAGGTCCGGGCCCGCGATATGTCGCGCTTATAGGCCCCTTCGCTGACGTGCATGGACCAGGATTGCTGGGCCACCGCCGGGCTATCGAAGTCGATCTCGAAATCGACCGACATATTGGCCCCGGGGGTCAAGGCGATCGCGCGTTCCGGCTCCGAGACGATGACTTCCTTCATGACCTCAATGACCCGCCGTGGCGCGTTTTGCCCAGCCGTGCCGGCGCATTCGATCAGAAACACGAAGGGCGCGGCGCTGCCGTCCATGACCGGAACTTCGGGGCCGTCGAGTTCGATCAGCGCGTTGTCGATACCGCAGCCCAACAAGGCCGACATCAAGTGTTCGATGGTCGCGATCTTGGTATCGCCCGCCGGGTCAACCAGGGTGGTGCATAAGGGAGTTTCGATCGCGTACTCCCAGGTCGCCGGAATCTCGACCGGGCCGCCGGGCAGCCCGGTGCGGCAAAACAATATACCGGTATCGGGCGCGCCTGGGTGCATGGTCATCCTGACCTTCACACCGCTGTGCAAGCCTATTCCCGAACACTGGATGGAGTTCTTCAGCGTCTTCTGCTGAATGATAGGACCGCCCGCACGCATCTGCATAGTCATCCTCGTCTCGCTATCGCACACTCGTCTCGCTATCGCGCACGTTTTTTTTATCGTTCTTTTCTCATCGGGTAACGGATCTGGACTCAGGTGTCGCGGTTCCGTGGCATGACGCCCGGATCGAACGCGGTCTAAGCGGGAATCCCCCAAAGAGACTGTTTATTGTCTTCTAATGTAAGGTTATATGCGAAATGGCTTGCAGCCTTCAAATCACTCTTTGTTACAGCATGTTACGAACGCGAAGGCGGGGCAAGGTGCTTAAGGAGGCGTTAAAACAAGAACGGCCGCCCAGGGAATTTGAGGGGCACCCCAGGGCGGCCGTGTCTTGCCCGGCGGCCATGAGGGCCGCCGGGGTCTTTGAACGGCGTGTTTAGTTGGCCTGACGCCGGAGGAAAGCTGGAATATCCAGGAAACTCTCTTCCTCGCGCACGATTTCAGCCGCCGCAGAGGTCTCGAGCCCGGTTAGGCCGGGCTGATCCGCCGCTTGGGTAGCCGGATCCGCCGGTCGCCGGGAATCGCGGTGGTTCTTTTCCAGGCTGGGTTCGCTGCGATGGGCCAGGGGCGGTTCGCTCGCCTGTGGCGACCCGGATAAGGCCCTGGCGGCATTCTCGGTGAAGTTCGCGAACAGGCGCTGCGCCTTTTTACGGTCGAAGCCGAGATGCGGCCGATCGGCCTCGGGCACCGGCGATCCGTTGGATACGGCCGCCGCGGCAAAGGGGTCCGCCGCCGCTTGAGCCGGATCGGCTTCGTATTCCAGGACCGCCTCGATTGCCTTGGGCGCGATGAAGACATCTTGCCGCCGTTCCGCCGGGTCCGGGGTCTTGGACACCGGGTCAACGGCCGCCGACGTCTGCGAATATTCAAACAGGCGGTTACCCGGCAACTCGGCCTGAGGCGCCGCTTCGCTGACGGCCACCGGTTCCCCGGCGGTCATGGCCGGTTCGCTGCTTGCCACCGGCTCGGCTTGGATTTCGTAGGCCTGGGCGGCACTGGCCAGGGCCGCTCCGCCGCCGGAACCGCCACCGTAACCGGCGCTACGCGGGATATCGCGATCGGACACCAGGCTCAGGGGCATGGGCGAGGGGATGGGGGCTTCCGCCGCCTCGGCCTCGATCCCGGTCGCGACCACGGAGACGCGCATCCGCCCCTCCAGGCTTTGATCGAAGATGGCGCCGAAGATGATATTGGCGTCGGGATCGACCTCGTCGCGAATCCGGTTGGCCGTCTCGTCGACCTCGAACAGCGTGAGGTCCATGCCGCCCGAGATGTTGATCAAAACGCCGCGCGCGCCCTTCATGGAAACGTCGTCGAGCAAGGGGTTGGAAATCGCGGCTTCGGCGGCGTTGATGGCGCGATTGTCGCCCTCGGCCTCTCCGGTACCCATCATGGCCTTGCCCATTTCGGTCATGACCGAGCGGATATCGGCAAAATCGAGATTGATCAACCCCGGCATGACCATCAGGTCGGTGACCCCGCGCACGCCGGAACGCAAGACATCGTCGGCCATCTTGAAGGCGTCGGCGAAGGTGGTTTTCTCATTGGCGACGCGGAACAGGTTCTGGTTCGGAATAACGATCAGAGTATCGACGTACTGGGTCATCTCGGTAATACCGGCCTCGGCCATGCGCATGCGGTGCACGCCCTCGAACTGGAACGGCTTGGTGACCACGCCGACCGTCAGGATACCGGCCTCGCGCGCGGCCCGGGCGATCACTGGCGCGGCGCCGGTGCCGGTGCCCCCGCCCATGCCGGCGGTGATGAACACCATGTTGGCGCCATCCAGCTCCGCCAGAATTTCATCGAGCTGTTCTTCCGCCGCGGCCCGGCCGATGTCCGGGCGCGACCCGGCGCCCAGGCCTTGGGTGATGCTGCGTCCCATCTGTATGCGGCGCTCGCACAACGATAGGCCCAAGGCTTGCGAATCGGTATTCGAGATCAAGAACTCGACGCCTTCGACGTTCGACTGGATCATGTTGTTGACCGCGTTGCCGCCGGCCCCGCCGACGCCGATGACGGTAATCTTCGGCGCCAAGTTAAATTCCGCTTTCGGTACACTTATATTTAAGGTCATAACGTTCTCCATTGCCCCTCTAGATGGATGTTGCCGGTCTCCCGGCGGCTAAAACGTGTTGCTCCGATCCGGCCGGAGCGTCCGATCGCCGTTCTCAAAAATGCTCCCGCAACCAGTGGCCGACGCGGCCGAATAAAGACTCCGGCGTTTGCGGAATGGCCGGGGATTTCCCTGGCGCGGCCGTGTCCTCGGCGGCGCCATGTATCAGAAGTCCCGCGCAGGTCGCGTAGGCCGGGCCCGCCGTGGCCTCTGCCAAGCCTTGGACCCGCGTGGGCCGCCCGATGCGCAGCTGTTTATCCAGAATTAGACCGCCCAGGTCGCACATGCCCGGCAGCAGGGAGGCGCCGCCGGTCAAGACAACCCGGCGCCCGCCCAGTTTGTCGAAGCCGCTCGCCTCGAGGTACGAACGGACAAGCTCGAAGGTCTCCTCGAGGCGCGGTTGAACGATGCCGACCAGGAGCGAGCGTGGAACTTGACGGGCGTTGGCTTCATCGTCTTCGCCAACTTGCGGGACCTCGATGGTTTCATGCGCATCGGCGTCCGTCACCATGGCGTGCCCGTAGAGCGTCTTCAGGCGTTCGGCATGGGCGAGGCTTGTGGACAGGCCCCTGGCGATATCCTTGGTCACATGATCGCCGCCCACGGGCACGACGTCGGTAAAGACGACGCTGCCTTCGTAGAAGACCGCGATGCTGGTGATGCCGCCGCCCATGTCGATCACGGTGACCCCAAGTTCGAGTTCGTCATCCGCGAGCGCGGCAAGGCCGGACGCGAAGGGCGCCACCACATAACCGGCGACATCCAGATGACAGCGCCGGATACAAGTAGTCAGGTTGCGGACGGCGCCGGTCTCGGCGGTCACGAAATGAATCTTGACGCCCAGGCGGTCGCCGAACATGCCGCGCGGGTCGCGCACGCCGCGGTTGCCGTCTATTGTGAAGGCGGTGGGAATCGAATGGATCGTCTGACGACCGTTACCGGCCTGTCCGGCGGTGCCGTTGGCGCCGCCATTGCTCCCCTTCAGGCCGTGGGTTTGGCGGCAATGGTCGAAGGCGCGCCGCAGATCCGCTTCGTCGACACCGTGACCGTTCAGCGCGATTTGGACCCCGACGGAGCTCGACGCCGGATGCCCGCCGGCCAAGCTCACGATTACCCGCTCGATGGTTTCGCCGGCCATGAGTTCGGCGGCATGGACCGCATTGAGGATGGCCGCCTCGGCGCCGGCCATATCGACGACGGTGCCGTTCTTGATACCGCGGCTAGCCTGCTGACCGATACCGATCACCTGCGGCCGCCCATCGTTACCGGGACGGGCGATGAAGCAACATACCTTGCTGCATCCGATATCCAGGGCGGCAAGGAGACCGCCTTTGGTTTTGGTCATGGTCAAAGCGCTTGTCCTATTCTCAAGTCTCTTCGCCGGCGCGCGGTTTGCCGCGCTTGGGCATAACGCCCGGCGCCGTACGCACGACCAGGCGATCCGGCATGCGCAGATCGATGGCGATCACGTCGCGTTCCAATACCCCTTGCTCGCGTTGCATTTGAGCCAGTTGCGCCCAGGCCGCGCGGGGGTCGATTTCCGGCAGGCGCACGTCGATACCGCCGTCCAGCCGCACGTTCCAACGCCGCCCGCGCACCAGAACCGCCGCCGCGACCCGTGGCCGCAACTCCGGCTCGCTGTCGAGCAAGGAAATGAGTTTCAGGGCATGGCGCGGCACGTCCGCGCCGACCAGCAGGGGCAGGGACGCGAAGGCCTCGGGCGGCGCGCCCTTAACGACCTCGCCGCGGCCGTCGATAACCGTCAGCTTGCCGTCGCTTTGCCACAAGGCCAGGGGAATCCGCTCGTCCAAGCGCACGTAGACGATAGCCGGCAGGCGCCGCACCACTTCAGCCTCGCGGACCCAGGGCAGGCGTTCCAGCAGGACCTTGGCGACATGGGGATCGAAACCCAGGATCGGATCGCCACGGCTCAGATTCAGCGTTTCCAGGATCTGGCTGCGCGCGGTCCGCTCGCGGCCTTCGACCAAGACGTCTTCGACCCTTAACCCGGCCGCGGCGGTCGCGTTCATGGCCGCGAGCCAAGCCACGCCGGCTTGCCGTTCCACCCAGCCGGTCGACCACAGGCCGACCAGACCGCCGATCGCTATGGCGCCCAAGGCACTGGCGGCGACCCGCCGGCGAAAGCGCCAATCGGGCCCCCGGCGCACCCGGCGCCGATTGGCCCCGGCCTTGGCGTTGGCGCGCGGGCGGCGCTTTGGCGCCTTTGGGGTCAGGAATCGCATGTGGCGTTCTCCACCATCCATGAGCACAACTCGGCGAACGACATGCCCAGATACGCGGCTTGTTCCGGAACCAGGCTGAGCGGCGTCATGCCCGGCTGGGTATTCACTTCCAGAAAGTACAGCTCGCCGGCTTCGCCGTTCTTGGTCTTGGTATCGTCATAGCGAAAATCCGACCGTGAAACGCCCCGGCACCCGAGCGCCCGGTGCGCCGCCAGGGCGCCGTTCATGGCCGCTTCGGTAATCGCCTTGGGAAGCGGGGCCGGGACCAGATGATCGGCGCGTTCCTCGGTGTACTTGGCCTCGTAGTCGTAAAACCCCTTGCGCGGTATAATCTCGGTCACCGCTAGGGCGCGCTCACCCATGACGCCGACGGTCAGCTCGCGGCCGGGTATGAAACGCTCGACCAAGAGGTCGCCGCCGTAAGTCCAATCGGCGTCGTCGAGGATGGGGCGGTTGTCGCCCTCGAGGACGATGCGCACGCCGACGCTGGAGCCTTCTTTCAAGGGCTTGACCACATAGGGTGGGGCCATCACCTCGCCGTCGATCAGATCTTCGCGGCGCACGATAATGCCTTCGGGCGAGGTGACCCCGTGGACGGCGACCAAGTGCTTGGTCATCTGCTTGTTCATGGCCAGGGCCGAGGCCATGACCCCGGAATGGGTGTAAGGCAGGTGCAGCAACTCAAGCAGGCCCTGCACGCAGCCGTCTTCGCCCCAACGCCCGTGCAGGGCGTTGAACACGACATCCGGCGCCGGCGCCGTGAGGGCCTTCAGCAAGGCGCCGACATCGCCGGTCACCTCGATCTCCTTGACCTGGCAGCCGGACTCGCGCAAGGCGGCGGCGCAGGCGGCGCCGCTAACCAGAGACACCTCGCGCTCGGCCGAGGTTCCGCCCTTGAGGACCGCGATGCTTTGGGTCATAGGGCGCCGCCCCAGTCGCGCGGCACGCTCGGCAGTCCGATGCGCCGGATTTCCCACTCCAAGCGGATGCCGCTGGCCTGGAAAACCCGTGAGCGGACCTCTTCGCCCAGGAATTCCAGATCGGCCGCCGTGGCGCCGCCGGTATTGATCAGGAAATTGCAGTGCTGTTCCGAAACCATGGCCGCCCCGCGCCGCAAGCCCCGGCAACCGGCCTTGTCGATAAGCTCCCAGGCCTTGTGGCCGGGCGGGTTCTTGAAGGTCGAGCCGCCGGTTCGGCTGCGGACCGGCTGGCTGCCGCCGCGCGCGGCCTGAATTTCCGTCATGCGCCGGGCGATGACCTCCGGGTCGCCCGGCTCGCCGCGCAGGCGGGCCTGGACGAAGATCCAATCGCAGGGCAGGGCCGACTTGCGGTAGCTCATGCCCAGCTCGCCGCCCTTGAGGACGTGGATTTGCCCGAGCGGGTCCAGGGCTTTGGCCTCGATAAGAATGTCCTTGGTTTCGCGTCCATAGGCGCCCGCATTCATGCGCAGGGCGCCGCCGATGGTCCCGGGTACGCCGCACAGGAATTCCAAGCCGGCCAGACCCATGTTCTTGGCCGTGGCCGCCACGTTCAGGTCCAGGCAGGCCGCGCCGCAGTCGATGTTCCGGCCCTCGATCGCGATATCGGCGAAGGCGCGGCCCAGGCGCACCACGACCCCCGGAACGCCGCCGTCGCGGACCAGGAGGTTGGAGCCGACGCCGATCACCATGACCGGGACATCGGCGGGCTTGTGGTGCAGGAAATACGACAAATCCTCGACGTCCGCCGGCCGGAACACAACCTCGGCGGGACCGCCGACGCGAAACCATGTGACCCCGGCAAGGCGGGCATTCTCGCGGTAGCGGCCGCGCACCTTGGGCAGGCGGCCGGTTAAGGTCGTTTCCTGTGGCTTTGTCATGACTGTCATCGCCCTATCTCCGCCGATTTCGGGCCCCGCGACGCGATCGTTCGTTCAAGCTCGGCCGGCAAGTCGTGCGCCCAGGCCGTGATGTTGCCGGCGCCCAGGCAGACCACGTAGTCGCCCGGCTTCGCCAACTCGGAAATCAGCGGGGCCAGCAGGGTCCGGTCCGTCAAGGCGGTGACGTTGCGGTGGCCGCGCGCGCGCATGCCTTCGACCAGACCGTCACGGTCGGCGCCCTCGATGGGCGTCTCTCCGGCCGCATAGACGTCGGCCACGATGACGTGGTCGGCATCGTTGAAACAGGAGCAGAACTCTTCGAACAGGTCGGCGAGGCGGCTGTAGCGATGCGGCTGCACGACCGCGATGACCTTGGCGTCGGAGGCTTGGCGCGCCGCTTTCAGAACCGCCGCGATTTCGACCGGATGGTGGCCGTAATCGTCGATGACCGTGATGCCCCTGACTTCGCCGGTCTTGGTGAAGCGGCGCTTGACCCCCGCGAAGCCGGCCATGGCGCTGATTATTTTTTCGTCCGCGACTCCGATCTCGCGCGCGACCGCGATCGCGGCCAGGGCGTTCAGCACGTTATGCTCACCCGCCATGGGCAAATTGATGCCCTCGATGGAGGTCTTGGCTTCCTCGGCGCGGCCTTCGATTTCAATGTCGAATTGCTGCGACCCCCGCCCTGCGGACAAGTTGACCGCGCGCACGTCCGCTTGGGGGCTGAAGCCGTAGGTGACGATGCGCCGGTCCTCGATCCGGCCTATGAGCGCCTGCACCGCCGGGTGATCGATGCACAGAACCGCCAGGCCGTAAAACGGGATATTCTCCACGAAGACCTCGAAGGCGTCGTGCAGGGCTTCGATCGAGCCATAGAACTCCATGTGTTCCGGGTCGATATTCGTGACCACGGCGATGGTCGCGGGTAACTTGGTGAAGCTGCCGTCGCTTTCATCCGCTTCGACCAGCATCCAGTCGCCCTGACCCAGGCGCGCGTTGGTGCCATAAGCATTCACGATGCCGCCGATGATAACGGTCGGGTCGATGCCGCCGCCGTCCAACAAGGCGGCGATGAGCGATGTCGTGGTCGTCTTGCCGTGGGTGCCGCCGACCGCTACCGCCCACTTCAAACGCATGAGCTCGCCCAGCATCTCGGCGCGCCGGACGATGGGGATCAGGCGCGCGCGCGCCGCGGCGACCTCCGGATTTTCGGCTTTCACCGCCGAGGATACGACCACGGCTTGAACGTTCTCCACGTTCTCGGCCTTGTGGCCGACCTCGACCGGAATGCCCAGGGCCCGCAGGCGCTGAACGTTCGCGTTGTCCGCCAGGTCGCTGCCTTGAACCTTGTAGTTCAGGTTATGGAGTATTTCCGCGATACCGCTCATGCCGATACCGCCGATGCCGACGAAGTGGATAGTGCCGATGTTAAGCGGGAGACTTCTCATGCCGCGGCCTTTCCCCGTTCGGCGCGGGTATCGCCGTTGTCATGGTCAGGCGCGCACACAAGCGCGGCCAGGGCTTTCGCCGCGTCGTCCCGGGCGGCGGCGCGGGCGCAGCGCGAGGCCTTGCCTAGAAGCGCCGGGTTGGACAGCAGGGAGGTCAGCCGTTCCGCCAGGTAGGGCGCGGTCAAGGCCGCTTGCGGGATGAGCCAGCCGCCGCCCGCGTCGGCCAGGCGCCGCGCATTTGCGCTCTGGTGGTCGTCGGCGGCCGCGGGGTAGGGGACCAGGAGGCCCGGCCGGCCGGCGGCCGTCAACTCGCTCACGGTCGAGGCGCCGGCGCGGCAAATGACCAGGTGCGCGGCGGCCAGGCGTTCCGGCATGTCGTCGAAAAATTCCCGCAGCTCGTGACGTATACCGCAGGCATCGTAAGCCGTGGCGATACGCGCGCCCACCGGCCCGCGCACTTGCTGGCAGATTTCGATGCGGGCGCGCAGATTTTGCGGCAGGCGGCACAGGGCATCCGGCACGACATCGTTGAAGATGCTTGCGCCTTGGCTGCCGCCGGTCACCAGAAGGCGGATCGCCGCGTTCCCGTCCGGCAAGGCATAGGGCCGCTTACCCAGGGCCGCGATGGCGGGCCGGACCGGGTTGCCGGTATAGCGGGTTTTCGCGAAGCAGGAGGCGGGCACGCCATCGATCTCGGCATAGGAGGTGGCGAGGGACTCCGCGCGCCCCGCGAGCAGGCGGTTGGCGCGGCCCAGAACCGCGTTCTGTTCGTGCAGCACCACCCGCAGGCCCAGGTGCGATCCGGCGAAAACCGTCGGCACCGAGGGATAACCGCCGAAACCGACCACGCCATCGGCCGCGAAAGCCTTGAGAAATCTGCGTGCTTGCAGGTATCCGAGACCCAGGCGCAAGACGTTCGCCGCCTTGCCCAGGGGGCCGCGCCCGGCCCAGGCGCCGGCGCTGATCCGGTAAGTTTCGACTTGCGGCAGATCGGGGCCGAAGCCGCCGCCGCGCCGGTCGGTAATAAGGGCGACGCCGATACCGCGCGCCAGCAGTTCGCGCGCCAGGGCTTGCGCCGGGAACATATGTCCCCCGGTGCCGCCGGCGCCGAGCGCGATACGCTTCATCTCCCGCGCGGTCATAGGATCTCTCCGGTCCCGGCGCGCCGCCGGGTCAGCGCCAAGACCATGCCCATGCCAAACGCCAAGGCCAGAAGCGACGATCCGCCGTAGGAAATGAAGGGCAGGGTCATGCCTTTGGTGGGGATGAGACTGAGACTCGAGCCCATGTTGATCAGGGCCTGAAGCCCGAATTGACCCAGCAAGCCGGTGCAGGCCAGCAACACGAAGATGCTGTTTTCCTGCAACAGGTGAGAAAAACCACGCAGTACGATGAAGGCGAACAGGGCGACAATGACCAGGCAGGCGATGAGGCCCAGTTCCTCGCCCGCGACGGCGAAAATGAAATCGGAATGGGCATCGGGCAGTTGCGCCTTGACGCTGCCTTCGCCGGGGCCGCGCCCGAGCAGGCCGCCGCGCGAGAAGGCCTCGAGCGAGCGGTCTATCTGATAACGGTCGCCGGCGCCGGCATCGAAAAAGCCGTCGATGCGCGCCGCGACGTGCGGGTACATGAAGTAGGCGCCGGCCAAGCCGAAAAGACCCAGCGCCGCCATGACGGCGACCAGGGTCAGGGACATGCCGGCCAGGAAAAGCTGCAAACCCCAGATTGCCGTGACGATGACGGTCTGGCCAAGGTCCGGCTGGGCAAGCAGCAAGCCAATCAAGATCGCCCACATGGCGGCCGCAATCCACAGGCCGGGGACGCCGGTCCCGGATTTTTGGCACGCCAGCATCCAGGCGGCGCCGACGGCGAAGAACGGCTTGGCGAACTCGGACGGCTGGAACGAAAAACCGCCCAGATTCAACCAGCGGGTCGCGCCCTTGATTTCCGGACCGATCAGAAGCGTGGCCGCCAAGAGGATATAGCTGCCGGCCAGTCCCAGGACCGCCAAGCGGCGGACGCTTCGGCCGTCGAGCAAGGACACCGCGATCACCACAGCCAGGGCCAGGGCGAGGAATACAAACTGTCGTTGCGCCAATTGAAAGGCGCCCAGGCCTTCGATCCGCGACGCTGCCGCGGGGGATACCGACATGATGAGGACGGTGCCGAAACCCATGAGCGTGACGATGGCCGCCAGGGTCCAGCGGTCCAAGGTCCACCACCAGCGGCCCAGAAGACTGGTGTCGTTGCGGGCAAGGTGGATCATGGCGCCATGACCTCCCGCGCGCCGGGAAGGGCCTCGACCAGGGTGCGAAAGGCTTCGCCACGGGCCTCGAAGTCGGTGAATTGGTCGAAGGAGGCGCAGGCCGGAGACAGCAGCACCACCGCGCCGTCCTTGGCTTCGGCCAGGGCCAACTCGCGGGCGCTGGGTACGGCCCGTTCCAAGGTGCCGCAGCGGGACAGGGCGACCTTGCCGTTCAGCGCCGCGGCGAAATCGGCTTCCGCCTCGCCGATAAGAAAGGCATGGGCGATGCGCGTATAGGGGGGCTCCATGCCGTCGAGGCCGCCGTCCTTGGCTTGGCCACCGGCGATCCAATAGACCTGGTCGTAGCACGACAGCGCCTTGCCGGCGGCGTCGGCGTTGGTGGCTTTGGAATCATTGATATAGGCGATGCCGTCGATGGACGCGATCAGCTCCTGACGGTGAGCCAGACCGGGGAAGCTGCGCAGACAGGCGGCGATAACCGGCGCTTCGATGCCCGCCGCCTTGCAGGCCGCATAGGCCGCCGCCGCGTTCTGCCAGTTGTGGGCGCCGGGCAGGGTCGCGATCTCGCTCAGGCCCATGACCGCCAGGGCCTGACCGTCGGTGTCGTCGTGCAAGACCCCGTCCAGAGCATAGACACCGCCGGCGCAGCGCCGCTTGCCCGAGACCGGAACCACGTCTTGGTCGCCGGCGGCGCGCAGATCGTCGAAAATACGGCGGCAGATATCGTCGTCGACACCGACGATGGCCGTGCGCGGTCGGGTTTGCCGGTGAAAGATTTGTTTCTTGGCCGTGATATAGCCGTCCATGCCGCCGTGACGATCCAGGTGATCGGGCGAGATATTCAACAACACCGCGATATCGAAGGTGATGGAGAGCGTTATCTCGAGTTGATAGGACGACATCTCTAGAACGTAGGTGCCGCCCGTGTCCAAGGGCTCGAGCTCCAGGGCCGGTACGCCCAGGTTGCCGCCGACCGCAACTCCGCGCCCGGCCAGTTGGAAAATATGGCCGATCAGGGAGGTCGCGGTCGATTTGCCGTTGGTGCCGGTGATGCCGATGTATTGCGCGTTACGCTGGGCGCGGGCCAAAAGCTCTATGTCGCCGACGATCTCGACATTGTTGGCGCGGGCAAGGGCGGCGGCCGGGTGCGGCGCGGGGTGGGTGTGGGGAATACCCGGCGAGATAACCAGCGTGGTCGGCTCCCGCCAATTGCAGGTCATCAGATCGACCAGCGGAATGTCCTTGGCCCGCGCGGCGGCGCGCCGGTCTTCGTTGTCGTCCCAGGCCCAAACCTCGGCGCCGGCCGCGTGAAGGGCGCGCGCCGCCGCCAGTCCGGACCTGCCAAGGCCCAGGACCGCGACGGGATAACCGCTGAAGAAGCCGAGGTCGATCACGCGCCGCGCTCCTTCATCTCAATTTCAGGCTGGACAGTCCAGCCAAGGCCAGGATCGAGGCGATGATCCAAAAACGAATGACGATGGTCGGTTCGGCCCAGCCCTTCTGTTCGAAGTGATGGTGCAGCGGCGCCATGCGGAAGACGCGCTTGCCAGTCATCTTGAAGGAGGCGACCTGAACGATGACCGAGACGGTTTCCAAGACGAAAAGACCGCCGATGATCGCCAGGACCAGCTCGTGCTTGGTCACCACCGCGACTCCGGCCAGGGCGCCGCCGCACGATAGCGATCCGGTATCGCCCATGAACACCATGGCGGGCGGGGCGTTGAACCAAAGAAACCCAAGGCTGGCGCCCACCAGGGCGGAACAGAAAACCGCCAGCTCGCCGCTGCCGGCCACGTATTGCAGTTGCAGGTAATTGGCGAAAACCGAATTGCCGACCAGGTAGGCGATGAGGGCGAAACACCCGGCCGCGATCATCACCGGCACCGTCGCCAGGCCGTCCAGCCCATCGGTGAGGTTGACCGCGTTGGACGCGCCGACCATGACCAGAACCGCGAAGGGAATAAAGAACCAGCCTAGATTTATAAGCAAATGCTTGAGGAAAGGAATCGCCAGGTGGGTGCCGATCTCGCCGGGGGTTAGGGCCACGATCCAAGCCGAGGCGCCGAGGGCGATGACGACCTGCAGGACCAACTTGACGCGCCCGGGCAGGCCCTTGGAGTTGCGCCGGGTCAGCTTTAGGTAATCGTCGCCGAAACCGACCAGCCCGAAGCCGCCGGTGACGGCCATGACCGCCCAGACGTAGCCATTGGTCAGGTCGGCCCAAAGCAGGGTCGAGACCGTGATCGCCAGTAAGATCATCAAGCCGCCCATGGTCGGCGTGCCCTGCTTGGTCAGCAGGTGGCTGGCCGGCCCGTCGTCCCGGATCGGCTGTCCCCCGCGCTGGCGCGAGCGCAGCCAAGCGATGATTCTGGGGCCCATGATAAAGCTGACGATCAGCGCGGTCAGAACCGCCGCGCCGCTACGAAACGTAATATAGCGGAAGACGTTGAAGACGCTGAAGTCGTCGGCCAGGGGAACCAGAAGGTGATAGAGCATGCGCGCTTCTCCTAGCCGCCGTTGGCCGCGCGGGGCGCGGGCGCGTCGCTGTTGAGAATCGCCTCGATAACCACGGCCATGCGGCTGCCCAGGGATCCCTTGACCATAACCACGTCGCCGGCGGCGGCGGTGTCCAGTATCAGCCCCGCCGCGGCGCGGGAATCGGCGCCGTGGCCGCCGCGCATGGACCGGGGCAGGGCATCCTGCAGGCCCGCCATATGGGGGCCGCAGGTAATCGCCAGATCGATCTTCGCGCCGCGTAACGGGGCGTCCAGGCCCAGGTGCGCCTCGGATGCGCCCGCGCCGAGCTCCAGCATATCGCCCAGGACGGCGATGCGGCGGCCGCCGGGGCCGGTCTCGGCCCGGCTCAGGACATCGATGGCGGCGCGCATGGAGGCGGGGCTGGCGTTGTAAGATTCGTCGATCAACAGCAAGGCGCCGCCCGGCCTTTGGATTGTGTGCCGGGTGCCGCGCCCCTTGACCGGCGACAGCCTGGCCAGTTGCGCCGCCGCCGCCGGCACGTCCGCGCCCAGGGCCGTGACCGTGGCCAGGACCGCCAGGGAGTTCGCGACCCAGTGGGCGCCCGGCAGGGCGACGGTGAAGTTCAGGGGGGCGCCGAAGACTTCGGCCCGGACCTCGCTGCCGCCGGCGTGCAGGGTCGATTCTGTGACCCGGACATCGGCGTCCCGGTGGGCCCCGAAGGCGATAACGCGATGCAGTTTGGCGGCCTCGGCATGGCGGGCCAGCCTATCGAAGTGCGGGTTGTCGCGGTTTAGAACCGCGGTTCCCTTGGCGGTCATGCCCTCGAATATCTCTGCCTTGGCGTCGGCGATTTCCTCCACACTCGCGAAGTGGCCGATGTGAACCGGCTCGACCGTGGTTATCAGCGCCACCTCCGGCTTCAGCAGGCGGCTCAGTTCGCGCAGTTCGCCGGCGTGGTTCATGCCGATCTCGAATATGCCGTAAGCCGCTTGGCGCGACATGCGCGCCAGGCTCAGGGGCAGCCCCCAATGGTTGTTGAGCCCGCCACGGCTCGCGGTCACCGGCGCCTGAGCGCCTAGACAAGTGGCCAGCGCCTCCTTGGTGCCGGTCTTGCCGACACTGCCGGTCACGCCGACGATGCGGGCTTGGCTGCGGACGCGCGCCGCCGCGCCAAGACGCCATAAAGCGGCGAGGGTATCGTCGACGATCAGCATGGGGCCGGGTGTGGGGCCCTGCGGTTCGCGGTGCGACATCACCGCAACCGCCCCGGCCGCGAAGGCCCGCTCGATGAAATCGTGACCGTCGAAGCTCGGTCCAGCCAAGGCGACGAAAAGATCGCCCGCTTGCAGGCTGCGGGTGTCGATGGAGACTCCAGTCGCGCGCCAGGTGGCGGTGTTGCGCCCACCCGTCGCCTCGGCCACCTCGGCCGCGCTCCAAAGGATATCGGGGCTCATGAGGCGCCCCCGGATGCCAGGGCCGTGCGCGCGACCTCCCGGTCGTCGAAGGGTAAAACCCTGGACCCGACGATCTGGCCGGTTTCATGGCCCTTGCCGGCGATAATCAGGGTATCGCCGGCGTCCATTCCGGCGACGGCGGCGGCGATGGCTTCGGTGCGGTCGCCGATCTCGCGCGCGCCCGGCGCCGCGTCCATGACCGCGCGGCGAATCTTCGCCGGGTCTTCGCCGCGCGGATTGTCGTCGGTGACGATCACCCGGTCGGCCAGGCGGGCCGCTATCTCGCCCATTATCGGGCGCTTACCTGCGTCCCGGTCGCCACCGCAGCCGAAAACGACCCAAAGCTTGTTGGGCGTGTGCGGCCGCACAGCTTGCAAGACCGCTTCGAGCGCGCCGGGCTTGTGGGCGTAGTCCACATAGACATGACCGCCAGCCGGAGTTTCGCCAAGAGATTCGAGGCGGCCCGGAACGCCGGTTAAATCCGCCATGGCCGCAACGGCGGCCTCTTCATCGGCGCCGCCGGCAAGGACCAATCCGAGCGCCGCCAGGACATTCAGGGCCTGGAAAGTGCCCGCGATTTTCAGGGATACGTCGTAGGCGCGGCCGAATACCTCGAGGCTGAGGTCCTGGCCTTGGGCGCTGGGAACTTGGCGGCGCAGACGCAGATCGCTGGGGCCTGTGCCAAAGGTAATGGTCTTCAGGCCGCGCCCGGCACAGACCTCGCGGATTGCCGCCGCCTCGGGGATATCGATGTTGACGACCGCCGTGCCGTTGGGGCTGACAAGCTCGCTGAACAGGCGCAGCTTCGCCGCCAGGTAGCTTTCCATGCTGTCGTGGTAGTCCAGATGGTCGCGCGACAGATTGGTAAAGGCGGCGGCGGCGATTCTAATGCCGTCCAAGCGGTATTGATCCAATCCGTGGCTGGAGGCCTCCATGACCAGGCGCGTCACGCCGTCGCGGGCCAACTCCGCCAGACAGGCGTGCAACTCAACCGGGTCCGGCGTGGTCAGGGACTTCGGCGCCCCCGGACGGGGCGGCGTGACGCCAAGAGTTCCAATACTGGCCGCCTTGTAGCCCAGAGCGCGCCAAAGCTGCTGGGTGAAACTGGCGACGGAGGTCTTGCCGCTGGTTCCCGTGCAAGCCACCACGGTTTCCGGCTGGGCGCCGTGAAACCGGGCCGCCAGGCGCGCCAGTTGGCGCCGTGGATTTTCGGCGGTCACCAGGCGGACCGGCGGGTCATAGGCTTTCAGTTCGGTGCCCCTGGGGGCCAGGACCGCAAGCGCGCCCTTGGCCACGGCTTGATCGATAAAGTCGCGGCCGTCGGCCTGGACGCCGGGCAGGGCCGCGAACAGGAAACCGGGCCCGACCTGACGGCTGTCCGCCGTCAAACCCAAGATGTCCGGATCCCGCGCCGCCTTGCCGGCAGCCATGTCGTGAGTCCCATCCATAAGCAATTCAGTTAGCCGCAATCCGTTGCGCCTTCGCTTGTTGCGCGCGCGCCAGGGTTCTCTCCAGCAAACGTTCGCTCGATTCGGTCTCGAAGCCCTTGGCGACCGGCATGACACCGAGGATCGGCGCGATCCGTTCGACCACCCGGCGCACGGCCGGCGCCGCGACCCAGCCGCCGGTGGCGTAGTTGTAGGTTTTCTTCGTCCCCTTGGGCTCATCGACCATGATCAGGATGACGTAACGCGGATCGTGCATGGGAAAGGCCCCGACAAAGGACGCGAGGCGCTTGTTGCGCGCATAGCGGCCGTTCACGAGCTTGTCGGAGGTGCCGGTTTTGCCGCCGACCAGGAGGTTTTCCGCCGCCGCTTTTCTGCCGGTGCCTTGACGCACGACCAGGCGCATCAGGTCGCGCATGGTGCGCGATGTCGAGGAGCTAATCACCTGGCGGACGACGATCGGCGTCCCGGCTTCGCGCTTTAACAAGGTGGTGGGAACCAGCTCGCCGCCGTTGACGATGGCGCCGACCGCGCTGGCGACCTGGACCGGGCTGACGGCGATGCCGTGGCCGTAGGAAATCGTCAGGGTATTGATGTCGCGCCAGGGCGAAGGCAGAAGCGGCGGGCTGACCTCGCTTAGTTCGATGTCCGATTCACGGGTCAGGCCCAGCTTGCTCAGAAAATCCTTCTGCGCCGAAGTGCCGGCGTCCTGGGCCATGAGAGCGGTGCCGATGTTGCTGGAGTACATGAAGATTTCAGGAACCGACAAGCGCCTTTTCTTGGGCTTGAAATCGGTGATCGCGAAACGCCCCATGCGGATCGGCTTGCTGGTATCGTAGCTGTCGTTGAGCGTGACCGTGCCGCTGTCCAGGGTCTGGGCGGTGGTGAAGATCTTGAAGACCGACCCCATCTCGTAGAGCCCAAGGCTGGCGCGGTTGAAGCGGGTATTGCTCGAGGCGGTGCCGGCGCGGCTGGGATCGAAGCCGGGCAGGGACGCCATGGCCAAGGTCTCGCCGTTACGCACATCCAAGACCACGCCGGTCGCGGCAATGGCGCCGAAGTCCTTCATGGCCGCCGCCAGTTCTTCGGTCAAGATGTGCTGAACGCGAACGTCCAGGCTTAAACGAACCGGCGCCGCGCTTTCCTTCAAGGTGTCGTTGAAGGACCGTTCGATACCGGCCAGGCCCTCGGTATCCACATCGGTAAAGCCGATAACGTGGGCGGCCAGCTTGCCGTTCGGATAAATGCGTTGAACCTCGCGCCGGAAATTGAGGCCGGGAACGCCCAAACGATTGATTTCGTAATGCTGGCGCGGGGTCAGGTTGCGCTCGATCCAGACGAAGCCCTGGTCGCCCGTCAGCTTGGCCAGAAGTTCGGCCCGGCTCTGCCCAGGCAGGACTTTGCTTAGGGCGGCGGCGACCCGCGCGGGGGCGCGGATCGTGCGCGGATCGGCATAGAGCGAGGCTGTCGGCACGTTGGCGGCCAGGATCACCCCGTTGCGGTCGAGGATCTCGGCCCGTCCCGTGGCGGGGCGCGATATTGCCTTGGCTTGTGCGTGACGCGGCGTCTCGGCGCCCGAAAGCGATAATTCGATCAGGCGGCCGCCGACGGCGGTGAAGGCCAGGGCGAAGACGACGCCGGCCACCAGCAGGCGGGTACGCCCGGTCTCAAGCGCGGCGGCGGTGTTCCCGGTAACCAGGTTTGTCATTGGCGGCTCCCCGCGATTTGCGTTATGCCGTTGCCGGGCCCGCGAAGCGGCAGGTCTTCCAGGCGGATCAAGCGCTTGGGCGGGATGCGCTCCATACCCAAAATGGTCTTGGCCTGCTCGGCAAGGCGTGCGGGCTGGTTCAAGAAGCTCCACTCGCTACGCAAAATCTGGATCATCTCGCGATGGCTGCCGATGTCGCGCTTGACCTGGGTCAGCTCCTTTTCCAGACCGCCGACTTTTTGCTTGAGGTTGAAAAGCCCCATGGCGATGGCCAGGGCCGCGACGATGCTCAAGGTTACCGTCATGCGTCTCATGCCGCCCATTCCCGCTCCTCGCCGTTCGCCGGCCAAGCCGGGGCCCCGGTTCGCTCGGCGGCCCGCAGCCGGGCGGAGCGGGCACGAGGATTCGCATCGCACTCCGCCTGGCTGGGCCGGCAAGGACCCTTGAACAGAAGCTTGAAGGTGGGTTGAGGCGCGGTGTCGGAAAGATCGGGCAGGTGGCGGGGCCCGCGCGGCTGCGCGCCGCTGCGCCGGCGCAGGAAGGTCTTCACGATCCGGTCTTCCAAGCTGTGAAACGCGACCACCGCGAGGCGGCCGCCGGGGGCCAGCAAACGCTCGGCCGCCCTCAAGCCGCGTTCCAACTCGCCCAGCTCGTCGTTGACATAAATTCTCAAGGCCTGAAACGTGCGGGTCGCATTGTCGATCCCCGCCGCGTCCCGCGCCCCGCGGGCGACGGCGCCGCGCACGATATCGGCTAGCTGCGCGGTGGTTTCGATGCGCGCGTTTTTACGCGCGGCGACGATGGCGCGCGCGACCTGACGCGCCCGGCGTTCCTCGCCCAAACGATTTATGATATCGGCGAGCTCGGCTTCCGGCAGATCGTTGACCGCGTCGGCGGCGCTGGGTTGCGCCGGGTCTTGCCCCGGCCCTTCCATACGCATGTCGAGAGCGGCGTCGAAGCGGAACGAAAAGCCGCGGTCCGCCTCGTCGATCTGCATGGACGACACCCCCAGGTCCAGGGCGATACCCTGGAGCGCTTCAATGCCTTGATCGTGCAGGTGCCGGTCCATGGCGCCGAAGCGGCCCGCGATCACGGTCAGGCGGCCAGGGTACTGGCGCGCCATGGCGGCGGCGCGTTCGACCGCTTCGGGATCCCGGTCGATGCCGTAAACCGTGACTTGAGCCGCCTCGAGCATGGCCCGGGCATAGCCGCCGGCGCCGAATGTGCCGTCGAGGTAAATCGCGCCGTCGCGCGGCGCCAGGGCCTCTATGACTTCGTGCAGCATGACCGGCGTGTGCCCGGTCATGGCATGGCCGCCGGGGATTGGCGCAGGGACAAGCTGCGGCCTTCGGCCTTGGCCCGCGCCCGTGCCTCTTCCATGTGTTTGCGTAGGGCGTTAGGTTCCCAAATCTGAAACAAGAGGCCCTTGCCGACAAAGGCGGCGCGGTCGGCGATGCCGGCGTAGTCCCGCAATTCCTGCGGCATGACGATGCGGCCCTCGGGATCGAAGCTCAGGGTATGGGAGCTGCCGAGAATGCTGGTGGCCAGGTCGTCGTGTTCCTTGGAAAACAGGTCCAGGGTTTCCATGCTTTCGTTGATGCGCTCGAGAAAGCTGTAGCTGCTGGCCTCGATCGCCTCTTCCCGGTAGGACGCGAAGGCGACTATGCCGTTGAAAGTTTGGGTGTTGATGGCCTGGCGGAATGAGTACGGCACCGAGATTCGACCCTTGCGGTCGATTTTGTTCTCGAATGTGCCGATGAACATCGTCACTTGCCTCTCCCACAAGATGCGCCGCCGGGTATTGCCCCCGAATTCCGCCCGCGCCGGCTAATCTGGCCGTTAACCGTCCCTTTTTTGGGACACAATGGTATAGCTTGGGTAATACAGGGAGTCAATGGGATTACAAGTAATCCTTAGATGATTAAGAAGCGATTAATGGCGCCTCAATGTAGAGAGAGGGGCCAGCTACCAGATTTGCGCTTACTAGGCACAATAAGTCTCTATGTTGATTGCGCCATAACTTTGTTCTTGTAATGTTCTTATTGTGGAGCGCGAGTGTCATTTCTGTGGCGCGCGTCGGCGGCAAACCGGCTACGGCACGCGGTGGGCGGTAGAAAAATCTTCTATATCAGTGGGATAAAATGCCAGACGGCCTATAAGCCGGGTTCTGTCCCCCGCGCGTTAGCGCGGATGGATGACCATTCATCTGGGACGCCCGTCGCCGGACGCCTCGCGCGACCTACCCGGACGGCGGCGCTGAAACCCGCCTGGCCCCAGGGGTGTCCCGTGGGCCCGCCGTCCCTACTTGGTCTTGCTCCCGGTGGGGTTTACCGTGCCGCGCCCGTTACCGGCCGCGCGGTGCGCTCTTACCGCACCCTTTCACCCTTACCCGCCTTGTGCCCCGAAGGGCCTGGGGCGGGCGGTTTGCTTTCTGTGGCACTTTCCCTAGGGTCGCCCCCGCCGGGTGTTACCCGGCACCGTGTTTCCGTGGAGCCCGGACTTTCCTCCCCCGGCCCAAGGGCCGAGAGCGGCCATCCAGCCGTCTGGCCCCTTTTACTTAAGGTCCGCGGCGGGCGCCGTCAATCGGGGAGCGTCTGAAGGATCGCCGCGGTTCGGGCATCGGCGATACCGGTCACGTTTCGGGGCTGGAAATGGCGCTGAAAGGCGCGGACCACGGCCTCGAAGTCTTCTTCCAGATAGCCATAGCCGAAGGCGGCCAGGCGGTGCTTTATCGCGGCCGCTTCGGGAACCGGCGCTTCTGGCGGGGCTTCCGGCCACAGCCCTATGCCCGCCGCCGCCAGCCGCGCCCAGGGGAACAGTTCGCCGGGGTCTTGCTTGCGCAAGGGGGCCACGTCGGCATGACCCAGGACGCGCGCCGCCGGAATGGGGTGACGGCTCAGGATATCCTGGGCCAGGACGATCAGGGCCGCGATCTGGTCTTGGGGAAAAGCGCGGTAGCCGAATTCATGACCCGGATTGACCAGCTCGATGCCGATGGAACGGGCGTTGATATCGCTCGCCCCCGCCCAGAGGCCGGCGCCGGCGTGCCAGGCGCGCGCCGCCTCGTCCACCAGGCGTGTCACGCCGCCGTCCTCGCCGATGCAATAGTGCGCGCTGACCTTGGCCGCCGGGTCGCACAAGCGCGCCAAGGCGGCCTCTTCGCTTTCCATGCCGGTGTAATGCAGCAGCAGCATATCGACCGCTTGCCCGGCCGGGCGGGCATCGAAGTTGGGCGAGGGGCGGTCGCGCGGCGCCATGGTCACTGGCGGTTCGCTTGCGCGGCGACGAGTTTCGGCCGCCGCAGGATGATGATTCCGACCCCGAGCACGGTGAGCAAGGCGCCCCCGATAAAGACCGGCGATACGCTTTCCCCCAGCAGCAGGATACCGGAGAGGACGCCGAAGGGGGGAACCAGGAGGATAAAGGGCATGATCTGGTTGACCTCATAACGGCGCAGAAAATGAAACCAAAGCCCGTAGCCGAAGATCACCACCGGCACAGCTTGATACAGTATCGAGGCATAGGCCCGCCAATCGGCCGCCGTCAGGGCCGCCATCTGCCCGTCTTCCAGAATCCATGATCCCAGAGCCAACTGCGGCGCCGCGAATATCCCGATCCACGCATTCAAGGTCAGGCCGTTTATATCGCCCATGAGTTTAATTTGCATATTGGCGACCGACCAGATGCAGGCCGATACGATGATAATCGCCAGGGCAAGGTACTGGCCGTCGAGTTTGGGTTCGCCGGCGATGACCGCGACCCCGGCGAAGGCGACCGTCATGCCCAAGCCCCGCCGCCAGCCCAAGGTGTCCTTGAAGATAACCGCGGCCAGCAAGGCGGCGAAAGGCACCTGCAATTGAATGGCGATGGCGGCGGTCGCCGCCTCGATATATTGCAAGCTCCAAAACATCAGGGAGAAGTGCAAAAAACCCAGAGTGAAGGAAACCAGAATAACTTGCCGCCACTGACCGCGCGGCGCCGATACGAAGGGCGCCAGCAACAGCCCGACCAGGCCCCAGCGCAGAGCCACCATCATGAGCGGCGGCATCTGCGCCAAGCCGATCTTCGCGGCGGCGAAGTTCATGCCCCACAGAAAGGTGATGAACACCAAGGCGGCTAAATGAAGGGGGCGGAGCGGCATGGGACTCACTAATTGCGCCGCGGGCGGACCTTCTCATACGCGGCGTTGATCGTGGCCAGGCGCTCATTGGCCAGATCGACGAATTCTTGCGGCATGCCTTGGGCGACCAGGCGGTCGGGATGGTTCTCGCGCACCAGCTTCCGGTACGCCGACTTGATCTCGTCGTCGGCCGCGCCCCGCGCCACGCCCAGGATGACGTGAGGGTCGGACTTGTCCGGTCCCAGGTTGGCGGCCCGGGTGCGGTCCCATTCGGCGCCCTCGATCCCGAAGATCTTGGCGACTTGTTCCAGAAAGGTCAGTTCGTCGCCGGTCACCTCACCGTCGGCGCGGGCGATGTGGAACAGGCCGTCCAGTAACTCAACCAGGACCGCCGGATTGTTCTTGAACATGCGCCCGATCTGCCAGGCATAGGGTTCGAAACCGGAAGCATCGCTGCGCGCCTTGTTGAACAGGCGGCCGACGTTCTTCATTTCCTCGGGCGAAACCCGGAAGACTTCCTTGAAGGCGCTGACCTCGTCGGGGGTGACCTTGCCGTCGGCCTTGGCCATCTTGGCACCGAGCACGACCACGGCGATGGTGAAGGCGATTTTCTTGGTCGCGTCGTTTTCGCCGCCTTCTTGTTGCGGCGCGCGCATTTTATCGACCGCGTGTCCCGCGACCGCACCGATCATGGCCCCAAGCGGTCCGCCAAGCGCGAAACCGGCGGCGCCGCCAAGAATTTTTCCCCAAACGCTCATGATTTTGAACCGATACTCCCAGGCACAAGGGCCATGGTTCTTATTTCACGGGCCGAAGGTGCGGGCAAGCGGCGGCTAATTAAGGCGCGCGCTCCATGCCAAGGCGGCCGATACCCGGCAGCTTCACGGCGAGGCCGAGAGGGTCGAGACCGAAACTCAAGCCCAGGATGTTTATCTCCAGGCCTTCCTCGATGCCGGCCATGAGGCCGAGAACGCCGAGAATGGAAACTTGATACCCGGTGCCGCTGGGGGCCGGGGCCGCGAAGGTGGCGGTCCCAAGGTAATCCTTGCCGATCGCTGTCGGCGGCAGGGCGAGGCCGAGTTCCGGCACCGCGCGGGCGATGGTGGCGGTGAAGGTGTTGGAATTGGGGCCGGGCCAGGTCCGGTAGCTATCCTTGAAGGGATAGGCGGCCACGGCGGCCTCGATCTTGTCGATGAGGTGCTCGACCTCCGGTCCGCGTAAGTCGGCGTATATCTCCGGGGTGGCGCCGAACCACTTGCGATCCGGCGGGCCCGCGCTCACCGACAGGGGCGATGCGCCATGCCAGTAGCGCCAGCCGGTGACCTGATAGGTCGTGAAACTGGGCGCGCCCGCGCGCTTGGCCGCGATCCAGGTATGGACCGCGAAGGCGCCCCGCCAGCCGAAAGTGCGGGCGCCATAGACTTGCACGATAGGTTCGGCGGCCTCGGCGGGGTCGGGCGCGAGTCCGGCGCTTTCGCGGCTGGCGGTGCTCCAATCCCCATCGACCCTGGCGAGGCCGCTGGCGGCGGCCAAGAAAGGGCCCGCGAGCAGAACCGGAATGAGTAGCAAGAAAAACCTCAACATCGCGCCATGTTAGCACGGCCAAGGTGCGCGGAATAGGCACCCGCGCAGCTTATCTAGGCATTCTGATATTGACATTATATCGATAAATTATCAATATAATGTAGGAAATAAGCTGAGGAGGCAGGGATCGTGTGGCAATTTTGGATCGACCGGGGCGGCACTTTCACGGATGTTGTCGCGCAGCGGCCGGACGGGTCGCTGGTATCGCGCAAGCTGTTGTCGGAAAACCCCGAGCAGTATCCGGACGCCGCCCTGCATGGCATCCGCACTTTGCTGGACATCCCGGCGGGCGCCGAAATACCGGCGGCGGCGATCCGCGCCGTCAAGATGGGAACGACGGTAGCCACCAACGCCCTGTTGGAGCGCAAGGGCGCGCCGACCCTGCTCGCCATCACCCGGGGGTTCCGCGATGCGCTGCGCATCGCCTATCAGAACCGCCCAAACATTTTCGCCCGTCATATCGAGCTGCCGGAACTGCTTTATAGCGCCACGGTGGAGATTGGCGAACGTGTAGGCCCCGAGGGCGATATTCTGCTCGCTTTGGACGCGGACAAGGCGCGGGTGGATTTGCAGGCGGGATTCGACCGGGGCTTGCGCTCCCTGGCCATCGTCCTCATGCACGGTTACCGCTTTTCCGATCACGAAAAGACAATAGCCGAGGTGGCGCGCGCCATAGGCTTCACGCAAATCTCCGTCAGTCACGAAGTCAGCCCGCTGATGAAACTGGTCTCGCGCGGCGATACCACGGTTGTCGATGCTTACCTTTCGCCGATCCTGCGCCGCTATGTCGACCGGGTCGCCTCGCAGCTTGGCGATACCCGGCTGATGTTCATGCAGTCGAACGGCGGCTTGACCGATGCGCGCCTGTTTCAGGGCAAGGATTCGATTCTGTCCGGTCCCGCCGGCGGCATTGTCGGCGCGGTGCGCACCTCGGCCATGGCCGGGTTCGAAAATATCGTTACCTTCGACATGGGCGGCACCTCGACCGATGTCGCTCACTACGACGGCGACTACGAACGGGCCTTCGAGACCCTGGTCGCGGGGGTGCGTATGCGCGCGCCCATGATGCGGATCTATACCGTGGCCGCCGGCGGCGGTTCGATTCTGCATTTCGACGGCGCGCGATACCGGGTCGGCCCGGATTCCGCCGGCGCCAATCCGGGCCCGGCCTGCTACCGGCGCGGCGGCCCCCTGACGGTCACCGATTGCAACGTCATGCTGGGCCGGATCGTACCCGAATTTTTTCCCAAGGTCTTCGGCCCCAAGGCCGATCAGGCCCTGGATGCCGCTATCGTCGGGGAAAAGTTCGACGCCCTCACGAAAGAAATCGGCACCGCCACCGGCGACACCCGGGCGCGTGAGGATGCCGCGCAAGGTTTCCGCATGATCGCGATTGAAAACATGGCCAACGCGATCAAGAAAATCTCGACCCAGCGCGGTTACGATGTGACCGGCTATACCCTGTGCTGCTTCGGCGGCGCCGGTGGGCAACATGCCTGCGACATGGCCGACACCCTGGGCATGACGAAAATATTCCTGCATCCGCTTGCCGGGGTTCTTTCGGCCTATGGCATGGGCTTGGCGGATGTGCGGGCCCTGCGCGAACGCGCGGTGGAGTCTGTTCTCGACGACAAGCTCATGGCCGAAATCGAGGATGCTCTCGACGATCTGGCCAAGGATGGGTGCCGGGAAATCGAGGCGCAGGACATCGCGGCGGCGCGCATCGAAACCCTGAAACGGGTCCACCTCCGCTACCAGGGCACGGATTCGGCGATCGTCGTCGATCACGGCACCCGCGACGAGATCGCCGCGCGTTTCGAGGCCGCGCACCGGCAGCGTTACGGTTTCGTCATGGCGGAACGGCCCTTCATTGTCGAGGCTCTCTCGGTCGAGGCGGTGGGGCAAACCGAATCCGTCGAGGATCCGGTGCTTGACGCGGGGCCGGGCGGCGGCGCCCCGGAAGCGGCCACGGTAACGCGCATGTATTGCGCCGGCGCCTGGACCGACACGCCGGTTTACTTGCGCGAAAATCTTTCGCCGGACGATATCATCGACGGCCCGGCCATAGTTATCGAGCCGATTTCAACCACGGTGCTGGAGCCGGGATGGCAAGCACGCCTGACCCGGCGCGATCATCTGGTGCTCGAGCGCGTGGTGCCGCTCGAGCGTAACGCCGCCGTCGGCACCCGGGTCGATCCGGTGATGCTGGAGGTGTTCAACAATCTCTTTATGTCGATCGCCGAGCAGATGGGCTCGACCCTGGAAAACACCGCCTATTCGGTCAATATCAAGGAGCGTTTGGATTTCTCTTGCGCCCTGTTCAATCCCCAGGGCGATCTGGTCGCCAACGCCCCGCACATGCCGGTGCATCTGGGATCCATGAGCGATTCCGTGCGCGCGATCATCCAGGCCCGCGGCGATACCATGGCGCCGGACGACGTTTACATGTTGAACGCGCCCTACAACGGCGGCACGCACCTGCCCGACATCACCGTTATCACCCCGGTCTTCGATGCCGCCGGCGCGGAGGTTTTGTTTTTCGTCGGCAGCCGGGGCCACCACGCCGATATCGGTGGTATCACCCCCGGATCCATGCCGCCCGATAGCCGCACGGTTGAGGAAGAAGGGATCCTGATCGACAACGTGACCTTGGTCGAGTGCGGCCGGTTTCTGGAAACGGAAGTCCGCGATCTCTTGAGTTCCGGGCCCTATCCGGCGCGCAACGCCGATCAAAATATCGCCGATCTCAAGGCGCAAATCGCCGCCAACGCCATGGGGGTGCGCGAATTGCGCCGCATGATCGACCATTACAGTCTCGAAGTGGTTCACGCCTATATGAGCCATGTTCAGGACAACGCGGAGGAACAGGTGCGCCGCGTCCTCGGACGCTTGCGGGACGGCACATTTACGTACCTCATGGACCAGGGTTCGCAAATCAAGGTTGCCATTACCATCGACCGCGCGGCGCGCCGGGCGCGGATCGATTTCACCGGCACCAGCGCCCAGCAGCCCAACAACTTCAACGCCCCCTCCGCCGTGTGCCGTGCCGCCGTGCTCTACGTGTTCCGGACCTTGATCGACGAGGAGATTCCCATGAACGAGGGCGTCCTAAAGCCACTCGATCTCATTATCCCGGAAGGCTGTATGCTCAATCCGAGTTATCCGGCGGCGGTTGTGGCGGGCAATGTGGAAACCAGCCAGGTCATCGTCGATACCCTCTACGGCGCGCTCGGCGTCATGGCCGGGGCCCAGGGCACCATGAACAACTTCACCTTCGGCAACGACACCTATCAGTACTACGAGACGATTTGCGGCGGCTCCGGCGCCGGGCCGGACTTTGACGGCACCGACGCGGTGCACACGCACATGACCAATTCACGCCTGACCGACCCGGAAGTTCTGGAGTGGCGCTTCCCGGTCGAGGTGGAATCCTTCGAGATCCGCCGCGGCTCCGGCGGGGCCGGGCGGCATCGCGGCGGCGATGGGGCGCGCCGCCGCATCCGCTTCCGTGAGGCCATGACCGCGGCGATTCTATCGAGCCACCGCAAGGTCGCGCCCTTTGGGCTCGATGGCGGCGAACCGGGCGCCCTGGGCCGCAACTGGGTGGAGCGTGCCACCGGGGAGCGAAGCGAGTTGTCCGGCACCGATTCGACCGAGATGAATCCGGGCGATGTTTTCGTCATCGAGACACCGGGCGGCGGCGGTTACGGTCCGGAGGACGGCGCATGAGCGCGAAACGCCGGGCCATCGTTTCCTCCGCCCACCTGGTATCGGATTCCGCCGGGGCGCTCAGCGAGTTCGAATATGGCCTGATCGTCGCCGCCAATGCCTTCAACCGCTGGATCGTGCGCGCCATGGCCGCCGCCGGCATGCCCGATCTGGGCGCCCTGGATGTTCTGGTCCTGCACTCGGTCAATCACCGGGCGCGGAAAAAGAAGCTGGCGGATTTATGCTTCGTCCTGAATGTCGAAGACACCCATACGGTCACCTACGCCTTACGCAAGCTGACCCGCCTGGGATTGGTCGCGGGCAATCGCCAGGGTAAGGAAATGTTCTATAAGACCACCAAGGCCGGGCAGGACGCCTGCGCCAAATACCGCGCCGTGCGCGAGGATTGCCTGGTCGCCGCCTTCGGCGCCTTCGCCGGCCTGCGCGGCAGCGAAAGCACGCAAGCCCAGGACGCGGAGCTGGGCGAAGCCGCCCAACTCCTACGCGCCCTATCGGGCCTCTACGATCAAGCCGCCCGCGCGGCGGCGTCGCTGTAGCGGGGGAGCATTCGGAGCGTGCCGCGTTAACCGCCCCGCCGCTCACGCAGCAGCGTCTCGGCCCTTTCCAGGTTTTCCTTCACCATGTCGATGTAGTGCTCGGCCCCGGCAAGCTCAAAAACCTCCAGGGCGGCGCGGAAGGCAGCTGCGGCCTCCTCCAGGCGTGCGGTGCCACTTTCCCGCTGGCCGAGGGTTGCAAGCGCGTTGCCCAGGTTGTTCTGGGTCGTGGCCCAGGCGAGGGGGACGCGGTCGCGGGGACGTAGGTTCAGGGCGGGTTTGTAAGCGGTGATCGCCCGCGCCAAGGATGGGTTCTCCCCGAATTCCCGGCCGTGATCGTAGAGGACCGAGGCCTGGGCCAAAAGGTGCCGCCAGCGGGCCTCTTCCTCCGTGTCCGGCACCCGCGCGGCGGCGGCGGCGAAGTGTTCGGCCGCCTTGAGATAATTCAGGCGCGCCCGTTCCAGTTCGCCACGTTCGGCCAATGTCTGGGCGGCGCTGAGTTTGCGCCGGTCCAGGCTATCTTGCTGTTCGGCGATGGCCCGTTCGTCCAGCGCTTCGGCCTGGCTCAAGAAGTCGTCGGCCCGGTCGTAGTCGCCGGTTTCGAGACTCTCCGCCGCCTTATTTCGCAGCGCCACCACTCCCGGATCGTCGTTCGACAGGGCGCGCAGACGCTGGGTCAGTTCCTTATGCCGCTCCGCGATTTCGCCCAGCTTGGCATCCAATTGCTCCGGCGGCACTGCCTGCTCGCCCAAAATTCGCAGCATGTTGGCGACGGCGGATTCGGTCAGTTCGAGTTTGCCGGACAGTCCGCTCAGTTGATTGTGCAGAGATTGATTACCTTGGCCTGCTTGGAATGCCTTGAGATTGGTCTCGCCAAGTGCCCGCACCAGGTCCGGCAAATTTGGTGGAAGCGCGTATTGATGATGCACATCGCCTTGATGGACTCCGCCTTCAACTTTCGTCGCTTGGACGATAGCGGCATCGCCCTCAACCTTGATCTCATTACTCAGTCGGTGGGCCAAGGGCGTTAGTTCCGCAATCGCGTTCGGATCACTGGCGGATAGCTGTGTGGTCAGGAGAGCTTGAAGCTGCTTCGACTCAGGGTCTCGTTCCAGCTTTTCGAGATCGCCCGGCGCGACGAACTTTCGCACGCCCGTCTTCAGCGCATTGTAAGCATCCTTGCCGGCCTCGCTCAACGCGCCGCCGAGCGAAACGGCGGCGCCACTGCTCAGGGCGGTCACGATGGCCGTGATTGTCAGCGGGTCCATCCAGGCAAGCTCCAAGTAACCGGCGGCAAGCGTAACGGACGGCGATTACCCGGGCAAATTCTCACACCTAATGGATGCAGGCCCGGCCCGCTACTCCGCCATGTCCTTCTTGGGTGCGCGCCAGCGCTCGGTAGCTTGCGTATCGCTGTCGCGGGCATCCACCCACTTGGCGCCCGCTCCGGTTTCTTCCAGTTTCCAGAACGGGGCCTTGGTCTTGAGCCAGTCGATCAGGAACTGGCAGGCGTCGAAGGCGGCTTGGCGGTGGGCGCTGGCGGCGGCGACCAGGACGATTTGTTCGCCCGGTTCCAGGCGGCCGACGCGGTGGATAATGAGGCTGGCGTCGAGGGGCCAGCGCTGGTTCGCTTCGGCCTCGATGCGCGCCAGCATCTTTTCGGTCATGCCGGGATAGTGTTCCAGGGTCATGGCGCCGATGGCCTTGTCCCCGGCCCTATCGCGGACCAGGCCGACGAAAACCGCGAGGCCGCCGATCTTGTTGTTACCGGCGGTCAGCTTGGCCAGCTCCGCGCCGAGGTCGAAGTCCGCCTCTTGCACCCGGATCATGGACGCGGATTCCGGTGTATTGGCAAAAAGGCCCCCCCACCCCGCCCCTCCCCCTCGAGGGGGGAGGGGGAAGTTGGAGTGAGCGCTTCCTTGTTCCCTCCCCCCCCGAGGGGGAGGGTTAGGGTGGGGGGGGCGCCGGTGCCGCGCGTCACGGCCTTAGCCCCCGGTGACCGGCGGGAACAAGGCGACCTCGTCGCTGGGGCGTACCGGGTCGCCGGCTTGGGCGTATTCCTGGTTGACCGCGACCTTGATGGCGTCCAGGTCGGCCAGGGCTTCGGCGTGGCCGGGGCCGCGTCCGCGCAGCCAGATCAGAAGTTCCGCCACCGTGGTCACCTCGGGCGGCGGGGTCACGTCTTCCTCGGCCACGCCGGTCTTGGATTTGAGCCAGGCGAAATAGAGCAGCTTCACGGGCAGACCTCGCTGAAGGGCAGGAAGTCCACCATGGTGCCGGGCTCCAGCCGGGTCAAATCCTCCGGCAGTTCGACCAGGCCGTCGGTTTCGACCAGGGACGAAAGAATGCCGGCCCCCTGGCGTGGGAACTTGACCGCCCGCAAGTCCCCCGTTCCGCTGCCGGTCAGGCGGACGCGCAGCCATTCGCGCCGGTCTTTTTTCTTCTTGTGGGTGAAATCGGCGCGCACTTGAAAGCGGCGCGGCTCCGGCGCCTCGGCGCCCATGAGGCGCAGGATCATGGGCCGCACCAGGGTCAGGAAGGTGACCATGACCGCGACCGGATTGCCCGGCAGGCCGACGAAGGGCACGGCCCCGATCTGGCCCAGGGCCAGGGGCCGGCCCGGCTTGATGGCCAGGCGCCAGAGGTGCAGCTTGCCGAGCGCCTCGACCGCTTGTTTCACATGATCCTCGTCGCCCACGGAAACCCCGCCTGAGGTGACGATGAGATCGTGGCCGCGCGCCGCCCCGGCCAGGGCCGCGCGCAGACTGTCCGGCTCGTCGGCCAGAATGCCCAGATCGCTCACGGCGCAGCCCAGCCCGGTGAGCAAGGCATGGATGGCGGTGCGGTTGGAATCGTAAATCTTGCCGGGGCCTAGTTCTTCGCCCGGCTCGCATAACTCGTCGCCGGTCGAAAACAAGGCGGCGCGCAGCGGCTTCGCCACCAGGACTTCGCGCCGGCCAGTGGCGGCGGCTTGACCCAAGTCTTGCGGGCGCAGGCGAATGCCCCGGCGCAGGACGATATCCCCGGCGGCGAAGTCCTCGCCGCGCGCGCGCCGGTTGGCGCCCTTTTGGATGCCGGGGGCGATGACGACGCGCTCCCCCTCCAGGCGGCAATCTTCCTGCATCATGACCGTATCGGGGCCCTCGGGCATGGGGGCACCGGTGAAGATGCGGGCCGCTTCGCCGCGCCGCGCCGGGCGGTCCAGGGGATGGCCGGCCGCGATCCGCGCGCTCACCGGCAGAAGCGTCTCGGCCTTGGGGTCGAGATCGTCGAAGAAAACCGCGTAGCCGTCGACGGCGGAATTATCGTGGGGCGGTACGTCGATCCGGGCCACCACATCCTCCAACAGGATGCGGCCCAGGGCCAGATGCAGGGCCAGCGGTTCCGCCTCGCTGACCTGGGAAACGACCTCCTCAAGCAGCGCCCGCGCCTCCGCGACCCGCATCAGACGCCCTTCCTGGGCGAAACAATCGTCGCTTAGCTGCGCCATATGTAACTCTTTGTCATGAGGCTAATATGATAGGCCTCACGCGCCTTTCGGCAAGTTCCCTATGGCCCCGCCAGCCCGCAATGGGCCATGACGAAATCGGCGATGGCTTCGGCGTCGTTGAGGTCCAGGCGGGGGAGGCGCAGGTCCGCGATCTCGCCGTCGCTGGCAACCGCCACGATATGGGGGTCGCCGGGATACAGCGCCGGCTTGCCCAGGGCGGGGCGATGGATTTCCAGCTTGTCGTGGGTCTCGGTCTTGAAGCCTTCGATGAGCAGCAGATCGACCGGCGCCATGTGGGCGATCAAGCCGGCGCTGTCCGGTTCCGGCTCATCACGCAGTTCGTGCATCAGGGCCCAGCGATGGGCGGAGGCGACCATGACCTGAGTGGCGCCGGCCTGGCGGTGTTCGTAGGAATCCTTGCCCGGCTTGTCGATATCGAAGTTGTGGTGCGCGTGCTTCAGGGTTGAAACCCGCAAACCGCGCCCCACCAGCGCCGGGATCAGGACGCGCATCAGAGTCGTCTTGCCGCTGCCGCTCCACCCGGCCAGGCCGAAAATTTTCGGTGCCGTGTTCACCGCTCTAGCTCATGTGCTTGAGGCCGCGCGCCAGGTAATCGTAGCCGGTGACCAGGGTCAGGATGGCGGCGATCCAAATGCCGGCATCGCCGAGCAGTTCCATGGGCAGGAAGGGAGGCCCCGCCTCGGTGCCGACAATCAAAAATCCCAGGGCGACCATCTGGATTGCGGTTTTCCACTTGGCCAGTTTGCTGACCGGCAGGGGTTCCTTGATTTCGGCCAGGAACTCGCGCAGGCCGGAGACCAGGATTTCGCGGGCCAGGATCACGATCGCCGGAAACAGGGCCAGACCGCGCACATCGCCGATCGCCACCAGCATCACGATTAAGCAGGCCACCAGCAGCTTATCCGCGATCGGATCGAGAAACCGGCCGAGCGCCGAAACCTGATTGCGGTGCCGTGCCAGATAACCGTCGAAAAAATCGGTGACGGCCGCCAAGACGAAAAGACCGAGGCCGATCCAGCGGTTGACCGGGTCGTGAAAATACAAAAGGCCCAGCAGCACCGGGATCGCCGCGATCCGCGACAAGGTCAAGAGGTTGGGCAAGTTGGTGAGCATCTATCCGGTCATCCGTCGCTATGAAAATAATCGTAAACCTTTTTCGCGACCACTTTATTAATGCCTTCGACCGATTCGAGATCGGCCAAACCGGCGCGCGCCACGGCCTGGGCCGAACCGAAACGATGCAGCAAGGCCTTCTTACGCTTGGCTCCGATGCCGGGCACGCCGTCGAGGACCGATCGCAGGCGTGTCTTGGTGCGCCCCATCCGGTGGCTGCCGATGACAAAGCGATGGGCCTCGTCGCGCAGACGCTGCAAGAAGTAGAGCACCGGGTCGCGCGGTTCAAGCAAGAGCGGCCGCCCGCGACCGGCTAGGAAGATTTGCTCGCGTCCAGCGTCGCGCTCGGGGCCCTTGGCGATGCCGGCGGCCGGTATGTCGCTCAAGCCAAGATCGGCCAAGGCCGCGCGTACCGCCGACAGTTGCCCCTTGCCGCCGTCGATCAGCAGGAGGTCCGGCCATTGCCCGCTCTCGCGCTCGGGATCTTCCTTCAGGGCGCGGGAGAAACGCCGGGTCAGAACCTCGCGCATCATGGCGGTATCGTCGCCGCCCTCGGGCTTGATCGCGTGTTTGATCCGGTATTTGCGATAGGCGTTTTTCACGAAACCCTCGGACCCGGCGACGATCATGGCGCCGTAGGGGTCGCTGCCGGAGATATGACTGTTGTCGTAAACCTCGATCCGCGCGGGCGGGCCGTCCAGGCCCAGGCGGTCGGCCAAGCCCTCCATGAGCGCGCGCTGGGCCGAGCTTTCGGCGAGGCGCCGGGCCAGGGCGTCGCGGGCATTGTTGAGAGCATGCTCGACCAGTTTGCGCTTGGCCCCGCGCGCGGGCTTGAGGAATTTTATGCGCCGCCCGGCGCGGCTCGACAGTGCCTCCGCGATCAGGCTTTGGTCGTTCAGGGCGTGGCTTAGGAGAATGATCTTGGGCACCGGCTTGTTTTCGTAGAACTGGGGCACGAAAGCGCTCAGCACCTCTTCGGGCGACAGGGTTTTGTCATGGCGGGGGAAGTAAGCCCGGTTGCCGTAGTTGCGACCGGCGCGGAAGAAAAACACCTGGACCGAGGTTTCCCCCGCCTGCTGGTGGGCGGCAACCACATCGGCGTCGTCCAGGCCTTCGAGGTTGATGTCCTGGCGCGATTGAACCTGGGTCAGGGCCTGGATGCGGTCGCGGTAAACCGCCGCGACCTCGTAATCCCGCTGGTCCGAGGCCGCCTGCATGGCGCCGGCGAGTTGCTCTTGCAGCCCGTGGGAACGCCCGGTCAGAAAGTCGCGCGCCTGGCGGACTAGCTCGGCGTAGTCGCCAGCGGCGATGCGCCCGACGCAGGGCGCCGAGCAGCGCTTGATCTGGTACATCAAGCACGGCCGGGTGCGGATCGAAAACACCCCGTCGTTGCAGGAGCGCAGAAGGAACCCTTTTTCCAGCGCCGTGACCGTGCGGTTGACCGCCCCGGCCGAGGCGAAGGGGCCGAAATAGGCGCCGGCGCGGCCGCGGGCGCCGCGGTGTTTCACGATCTGCGGAAACTCATGGTCGTCGGCGATCAGGATGTAGGGAAAGGATTTGTCGTCGCGCAGAAGCACGTTGTAGCGCGGCTTCAAGCGCTTGATCATGTTGCTTTCGAGCAGCAGGGCCTCAGTCTCGGTATGGGTGGTGACGACCTCCAGGGATACGGTCGACGCCACCATGCGTTGCAGGCGGTGCGGCAACCTGTCGCCCTGACAATAGGACGACACCCGTTTTTTCAGGTTCTTCGCCTTGCCGACGTACAAGGCGTCGCCCCGCCGGTCCAACATGCGGTACACGCCGGGGCTGCCCGGCAAGGTCTTCAGGGCGGTAGCGATGACGGCGGTGCCGCGCGCCATTTCGCCATGCACCGGCGCCGGATGCACCGTCTCGGCCGCCGGTCCATCGCCTGGATCGCTGTCCCGTGTCATGGCGGAGCGCTTGCCGCCTTCGGAGCGGTCCTTGCCGTGCTGGTCGCGGCCCGCCGTCATGGCCAGCCGCCCGCCGCGCCGCGCGGGGATCCACGATCCATGTGGATAAGTCTGTGGAGTGGGTTTGGTTCCGCCTGCGTCACCCGTGTCGCACCTCGGTTTATGCTATTTTACTAATGTAGTAATAGTGAATATATAACTAATTGATATTGCTGAATTAAAACAAGAAATGGACTTAAGAGCCGGCCATGACTTGGTTTCGCCGGCCGGCAAGACCAGCTTAGCCCGGCCCGCGGCCGTCTTGTGTAAAACTGCCGGCTCGGGTAACCGGTTTGTTCGATTCCGCAAGGCCTTAGCACCCGGCTTGAAGATATGAACTCACCATGCGGGAAAATTCTACTCGGGCGCCGCATCGGCTTGACCCGGTTGCGCCCATCCCAGGTGCTGGCCGCCGTCCAGGGCGATCATCTGGCCGGTCATGGATTTCGACGCCAGAATAAAGCGCAGCGCCGCGCATATTTCCGCCGGCGAGGTGCCGCGGCCCAGGGGTGTCAGGGCGCATTGGCGGGCGAACTGGGCCTCGCTTTGGCGGGCGCTCGGCAAGGCCGGGCCGGGACCGATGCCGTTCACGCGGATGCGCGGCGCCAGGGCCAGGGCCAGGGTACGGGTCAGGGTCCAGAGGGCCGACTTGGCGACGCTATAGCTCAAGAAATAGGGGGTCGGGTTCCACACTCTTTGGTCGAGCATGTTGACGATCGCGCCGCCCTGGTCCGGCCCTAATGCCTTGGCGAAGTCTTGTGCCAGGACCAGCGGCGCGCGCAGGTTGGGCTCCAGATGACGGTCCCAGCTTTCCCGGGTCACGCTATCCAGGGTGTCCAGTTCGAAGGCGGCGGCGTTGTTGACCAGACAGCCGAGCGGGCCCAGGGCCTCGACGGCGCGCCCGATCAGCTTGGCGGTCTCCGCCTCTTGCGCCAGATCGGCTTGCAGGACCGTGGCCCGACCGCCGCCGGCCTCGATTTCCTTGGCGGTTTCCTCGGCTTGCGCGTGTGAGTCATGGCAATGAATGGCGACCGCCCAGCCGTCCCGCGCCAGGTCCAGGGCCATGGCCCGCCCAAGACGCCGGGCCGCGCCCGTGATCAGGGCGGCGCGCGGGTAGGTGTCGGGATGCGGGGATCGCGCTGAAGCTGGCATTGCTTTAACCCATGGCCATGGCCGAGATGCCGAAGTAGTGGCAGGCGATATAGGCAAGGTAGCCCAAGAGGAAAATGCTGGCCATGAGGCGGCCGATCTTGACGCAGAACGCGGTCATACCGACGAAGACGGCGGTCGCGCCCAGCATGACCCAAAAATCGAAATTCACCACGGCGGCCGGTACGTCCAGGGCCCCGAACAAGGGTACGATGCCCATGATGCCCAGAATATTGAAAATGTTCGAGCCGACGACATTACCTAGGGCGACATCGGAATGGCGCCGGTAGGCGGCGACGACCGCGGTCGCCAGTTCCGGCAGGGAGGTTCCAAGGGCGACCAGCGTCAGGCCGATGGTCGCTTCGGAAATGCCGAAGCTGCGCGCGATATCGACGGCGCCCATGACCAGCATGTGGCTGCCCAGCGCCACGCAAACCAAGCCGGCGAGAAGGATGGCGGATGCCTTGGATCGTGAAACGGGGATGCCGTGGAAACCATCGGCGTCCAGATCGGCCTCGGCCTCCGCCACCGCTTCCGGCGATTTACCGCTGGAGATGTAGCTGTAGAGGGTAAAGGCGATCAGAATCGCAAGCATCGGCAAGGCGTCCCAGGGCGTGATCGCGCCGCTATAACCCAGGACCACGAAAAGGGCCGTCGCGCCCAGCATCATCAGGCCGTTGAAATTGATCGACCCGTGGGTGCAGACGATGGGGCTGATTAGGGCGCTGCAGCCGACGATCAGCAGTATGTTGGCGATGTTCGATCCGACGATGTTGCCGATGGCGATTCCGGGGGAGCCGGCGAAGCTCGCCTCCAGACTGACCAGGAGTTCCGGCGCGCCGGTCCCATAGGCGACGATGGTCAGCCCGATGACCAGAGGCGGCACGCCCAGCCGGCGCGCCAGATCGACGGCGCCCCGAACCAGCATCTCGCCGCCGAGAAGCAGCAGTGAAAGACCCGCCGCCACGAGAATATATTGCATTCAGACCGTCTTTGTTCCCACCCGGCGTGGCCGGGCCGTCCTGGTTATTATTTCTTCCCCAAGAAATCCCGGCCTGAAGGGGCGCGGGCAACCGCGTGGGACGCCCGCGGCAGCCCCTTACATGCCCTCGATAGTCCGAAATTTCAATGAAACAGCGTGTTTACGCCCCGCCGAGGCGATATTTTAATCCGCGTCCGCCGGTTTCAAGGTCAGGGCCGCCGAGTTCATGCAGAAGCGCTGGCCGCTTGGCGCCGGGCCGTCCTCGAAAACGTGTCCGAGATGGGCGCTGCAGCGCGCGCACAATACCTCCGTGCGCGTCATCCATAGGCTGCGGTCGGTTTCGGTCGCGACCGCGTTTTCATCCACCGGCGCGGTGAAGGAGGGCCAGCCGGACCCCGAATCGAATTTGGCCTTGGAGGAGAAAAGGGCCTGACCGCAGCACACACAGCCATAGGTGCCCGGTGTCTTGCAGTCGTTGTATTCGCCGGAGAAGGGGCGCTCGGTCGCCTTGAGCCGGGTCACCTTGAATTGTTCCGGGGTCAAGAGGCGCTTCCAGTCCTCGTCGGACTTGTGAAGCTTGGCTTGGCCGCTGTCGTCCGTCATGGCGCAAATCTCCAAAATGTCCCAAGACTATCAATATGGGGTTTGGGAGATAAGGAAAACAGGGCCGGCCGTTCACGGCACGGTTACCGGCTCTCGGTATCCTCGGCGGCAGATACTGCCATCGCGCCTTCGCCCAGGGTTCCGGCCTCGGCTTGCTGGACCGTGTGTTCGACCGTGCGGGTCGTGGTTTCGCAGTCTTGAAGCGAGACCATGACCGCCCATTCAAGCTCCGAGCCCAAGTCCTGCCCCTCGAGGCGGCGCAGGCTGGCCTCGCGCAGGGGGCGGCAGGCCGCGTGCAGATCGTCTTCGAGCCCGTACAGCCGCGCGGCCAGGAGCGGTTGCGCCGTCTCGACCTCGATGACGGTGTCGGCCAGGGAGCCTTGCGCGCTTTGCTGACGCATGAAAAGCGCCTCGGCCCGCTCGGCCAGGGCGCAGCCGCTGGCGGTCCCGGCGGCAAGGATTGCCAGGACTAGAGCAGAGGGAGGTAGCCAGGCGGGGCGGCGTTTCATGGGCGGTTTTTGCCATCTTGACCGGGTTGAAGGTCATTCTAGGCGGGCTTGCTTGCCAAGCGGTTGAATTCGGCATTTAGCACAAATGTTTTAACCCGTAGTGCGCCGCCAGGGCGTTTGACTACAAATTCAAAATGAAGAAATCCATAGAAAATACTACCAGGAGTTGCGTAATTCACGCAGCTTCACGAACACGGTTTTCTCGTCCGGTTGCTCCGGCAGGTCAGGAAAGGCTTCGCGTAGGCGGGCGATCACGCTGGGGGAGTGCAGGCGGAAGAAGGTGTTGATCTCCTTCTCCAGGGCCAGGGTGGTGACCTTGGCCTTGCCGGGGTTTTGCGTTTCGACCTCACCGAGGAGGGCTTGTGCCCTGGCGTTGTCCGGTTCCCGGTCGAGGGTGAATTGCAGGTTATTGGCGATGTAATCATGGCCTGGATAAACCAGGGTCGTATCCGGCAGCTTGGCCAGTTGGCTCGCGAAAGTGTGGAATAACTCGTTCGGATGGCCACCGTTGTGGCAGTTGCCGGCCCCGGCATTGAACAGGGTGTCGCCGCAGAACAGGGACGGGGTGTCGGTGCGAGACAGCAGGCAGACATGGCTCATGGTATGGCCGGGGGTGTCCAGAACTTCCAGTTCGACGGTTTTGCCGACCTTGACCACGTCGCCGGCGCCCAGGCCCCGGTCCATGCCCGGAATGGCGTTCTTGGCGTTCTTATGGGCCAGCAGCTTGGCGCCCGTGGCCGCGATCACGGACTTGTTGCCGCCGGTATGGTCGCCGTGCTCGTGGGTGTTGAGCACCTGGGTGATGACCCAACCGGCCTCCTTGGCGGCGGCCAGGCATTTCCGGTGATCCAGCGGGTCGATGGCCAGGGCCTCGCCCGTTTCAGGGCAGGCAATCAGATAGTTGAAATTGCGATAGTTGTTGGCGGTCCAGATTTGGGTGACGATCACGGCGGCGGTTCCTTTAAGCGGTAAAAGATAAGGCTAACTGGAAACGTCGGGTCATGCACCTTCCTGCGCCTTCACGCTTCCGGGATCGCCGCTTTGGCCGGTTTCTTCGGTATAGAAACCCACATCCAGGGGCGGCGGCGTTACCCCGGCCTGGGTCAGGGCGGCGGTCACCTGGCCCCGGTGGTGGGTCTGGTGATTGAACAGGGTCAGCAGGACGTGGTCGAGGCGCGCTTCCTCCATGCCGGTCTCGATCATGCGGCGGTAGCGCAAGGGCCGCGCCAGTTCCTGGGCGGTCAAGCTGCCGGTCAGTTCGATCAGGCGGGCGTTCTCGTCGCGCTGAGCTTTGCGCAGCTCCGCGAAGTCGCCGTAAAGGATTTGATCGAGCGCGCTCAGGCCGTGATCCATGGCTTCGATGCGCCGGGTCCACACACGGTCGACCAGCAGGATGTGATTGAGGGTGCCGTGGATCGATTTAAAGAACAGCCCGCAATCGCGCCGGTACTCATCCTCCGGTAATTCCGCGACGCAAGCGTAAAGCCGCGCGTTGGCCCAGGCATTGAAACGCGCCATGAAGGGAAAGTGGGTCATGAGTTACAACCTCGCTGACGGATAACTCTAGCGTTTTCCTTTATACGTCCCCTTGGGCCTGCCGTCGGGGCCGGCGTGTTTGCCTTTGCGGCTTTTGGACTTGGCGTCGGCGCGGGCGATGCGGCCGGCGAAGCCGCCGGTGGAGCGGCCGAGAGGTTGCGGCATTTCAAGTTCCTGGTTTTCCAGGCGCCGGATTTCGTCGCGCAGGCGCGCCGCTTCCTCGAACTCCAACTCCGAGGCCGCGGCTTGCATGCGCTTTTCCATATCGGCGATGTGGGCGCGCAGGTTATTGCCGACCAGATGCGGGGTATCAGGATCGCCGGTATCGACCAGGACGTGATCGCGCTCGTACATGCCCTGCATGATGTCGCCGATGTTTTTCTTGATCGATTCCGGGGTGATGCCATTGGCGGCGTTATAGGCCTGCTGTCTTTCGCGCCGCCGGTTGGTTTCCTCCAGGGCGGCCTTGAGCGAGCGGGTCATGACGTCGGCGTAGAGGATGACCCGCCCATCGACGTTGCGCGCCGCCCGGCCGATGGTTTGCACCAGGGAGGTCTCGGAGCGCAGGAAGCCTTCCTTGTCGGCGTCCAGGATGGTGACCAGGGCGCATTCGGGGATATCGAGCCCCTCGCGCAGCAGGTTGATGCCGACCAGCACGTCGAAGACCCCGAGGCGCAGATCGCGGATAATCTCGATCCGCTCCAGGGTATCGATGTCCGAATGCAGGTAGCGCACCTTGAGGCCCGCTTCGTGCAGGTATTCGGTCAGGTCCTCGGCCATGCGCTTGGTCAGGGTGGTGACCAGAACCCGGTAGCCCTTGGCGATGGTCGCCTGGCACTCGGCGATCAGGTCGTCGACCTGATGTTCGGTCGGGCGGATCGTGCACACCGGGTCGATGAGGCCGGTCGGGCGGATGATCTGCTCGGCGAAGACGCCGCCGGTCTGCTCCAACTCCCAGGGGCCGGGGGTGGCGGAGACATAACTGGTCTGCGGCCGCATGGCCTCCCATTCCTCGAACTTCAGGGGCCGGTTGTCGATGCACGACGGCAGGCGGAAGCCGTATTCAGCCAGGGTCGATTTGCGCTTAAAGTCGCCCCGGTACATGCCGTGCAACTGGCCCATGGTCACATGGGATTCATCGACGAACAGCAGGGCGTTTTCGGGCAGGTATTCGAACAGGGTCGGCGGCGGTTCGCCCGGCGCCCGCCCGGTCAGATAGCGCGAGTAATTCTCGATCCCCGCGCAGGAGCCCGTGGCCCCGATCATCTCCATGTCGAAGACCGTGCGCTGTTCCAGGCGTTCGGCCTCCAGCGGCTTGCCGGTCTGGGCGTAGAAGTCGAGGCGCTCCTTCAATTCCTGCTTGATGTGCTTCACCGCCTGTTGAAGGGTCGGGCGCGGGGTGATGTAGTGGCTGTTGCCGTAAACCCTCACGGCCTCCAGCGCCGCCGTCTTTTCCCCGGTCAAGGGATCGAATTCGTGGATCGCCTCGACCTCGTCGCCGAACAGGCTTATGCGCCAGGCCCGGTCTTCCAGATGGGCCGGGAAAACTTCCACCGTATCGCCGCGGACCCGGAAGGCGCCGCGCTGAAAGGCCATGTCGTTGCGCTTGTATTGCAGCTCGACCAGGGATTTCAGCAGGTCGTTGCGGGCCAGGGTGTCGCCCACCTTCACGTTCACGACCATGCTGGCGTAGGTTTCGGGCGAGCCGATGCCGTAGATGCAGGAGACCGAGGCGACGATCACCACGTCCTCGCGCTCGAACAGGGCGCGGGTCGCGGAATGGCGCATACGATCGATCTGCTCGTTGACCGAGCTTTCCTTCTCCACATAGGTATCGCTGCGCGGGACATAGGCTTCCGGCTGGTAATAGTCGTAGTAGGAGACGAAATACTCGACCGCGTTGTCCGGGAAAAAGCCCTTCATTTCCGCATACAACTGCGCCGCCAGGGTCTTGTTGGGGGCCAGGATCAGGGCCGGGCGCTGCAGGCGCTCGATAATCTGGGCCATGGTGAAGGTCTTGCCGGAGCCGGTGACTCCGAGCAGGACCTGGTCGCGCTCGCCCTTGGCCAGGCCCGCGACCAGCTCCGCTATGGCCTGGGGCTGATCCCCGGCCGGGGCGTAGTCGGACACGATGCGCAAGGGCCGGCTTTCCGCCTTGACGAAGGCGGCGGGGCCGGGAAGGGGCTGCATCTCAGGGACTGCCATCCCCCCTATATGCCCCTTTTGAGGCCGCCGTTCCAGGGCCCGCCGGGCGGCGCCGGAATCGCGGCCGCCCAGGCCCAAAGCCGGCCGGTAAATTCCCGGTTAATAATATAGGTAAAATTAACTATAAGAATAAATCGCAGAGAACGGCGGTTTATATAGTTAAAATTGCAAGTAATGTTAATATAATAGTCATAAAGATTTATTTACTCTTACTATTTATTTGACTTTCTCTTAAATCTTGCCATAATCTCGCCTTGTTGTCGCGAAATTAGCCAGGGTAATTGAGGCGGCGGAAAGCCACCGCGCCACGGACAAGGCGAAACCCAGGCCAGCGTTTCACGGGAATAGGGAAGTATTGCCATGATTGAAACTCGAAGCATGAAGCTGAGCGGCCGAAAGGTTCTCCGTAGGGCGATTTGGGCGGGTCTGGCCTTCTATGGCGCCTATTTGAACGCCGACGCCATGGCCGAACCGGCGGCCATGGATCTGCAACCCGCCTATGGCGCCTTGGGCCTGAACGCGCAGACCAAGCTTGGCGCCGCCGATCCTGGGAAGGCCATGGTCTTCGAGCGGCCCACCCAAGCCGACCCCAGGGATGAGATCGCTTGCCTGGCCCTCAATATCTATTTCGAGGCCCGGGGTGAGCCTGATCGGGGCAAGTTCGCGGTCGGCCATGTGGTTTTGAACCGGGTCGCGGGCGCCCGCTTTCCCGACACCATTTGCGCCGTGATCCGCCAGGGCGGCGAGGTCCGCCGCCACCGTTGCCAGTTTAGCTGGTGGTGCGACGGGCGCAGCGACAAGCCGCGCAACAAGACCGAATGGCGGCGCAGCAACGAAATCGCTCTCAACGTGTACTGGGGTCGCTCGACCGATCCGACCGAAGGCGCCCAGTGGTACCACGCCGACTACGTCAGCCCGTCTTGGCGCAAGGATTTCAAGGCCGGCCCCAAGATCGGCCGTCATCTCTTCTACAGCGCGGTGGCCAAGGACGCCCGCGTGGCCAGCCGCCGGATCGACGGCTAGGGAACCGGGGAGCTAGAGAACCAGGGAGCTAGAGAACCAGGGAAACGGTCGGGCGCCGCCAAGAATAAATCGCGAAAACCCCGAAAGAAGGTAATGGGCGCCCGCCCGGCCCTGGACCAAGACCGGACTTACGCGTTTTCCTTCAAATTTACCGGCTGCCCGTGGGGGGTGGCGCGGTAGGCCGCTTCCCAGGCATCGCGGCGCGCGCGCATGTCGCACGGGGCCGCCAAGCCCTTTTCGGCGGCCAGGCGTTCCAGCGCCGCCAGCCAGTGCCGGTAGTAGGTATCGCCCAGGTCCGGATCGCCGGCCGCCTGGGCGGCCGCGATTTCCGTGGCCAGGGCGCTGGCCCATTCATCCCAAGTGAAATGCCCGGCTTGGGACAGCTCGACCGCCAGGGCGAAGGCCTGGGCCTCCCAGGGCTCGCGAAACACCGGGCCGGCCTCGTCCACCGCTTGGCCGGGCAAGGGCGGCGGCTTAGTCATGCCGGCTCCAGGTAGTCATCCCACAGATCGATGTAAACCGTAGCGCCCTGGGTGTCTTCCGGGCCCCAGACGTCGCGGGCCTCGAAACGCACGCTGTAGACGTGCTGGGGCGAGGCGCCGGTTCCGGCGGCGTTGGTGTCGGGAAACACGAAAACGCCGTGATCGCGGTCGATCGTGCCGCTGCGCCCGCGGATATAACGCGGCGCCCGGGTATGGCCGGTGGGGTTGAGATTGCGCACCGTGACCCGCTGGCCGGGGGTGAACTTGGGCGCAACCTCGTCAAGCAGGCGCGCCGTGGCGCCTTTGCGCAGAGTAGCTTCGACCTGATCGGCTTTCAGGGCCGGTTTCGCCGGGGCGGTTTCCAGAATCCCGGTCTCCGCCAGCAGGGTTTCCAGGCCGTGCAGCCAATGTTCGTAATAGCTTGTCGCCAGGTATTCCGCCGGATCCATGCGTTCGCGGGCGTGACGCGACTTGTCGATGTTCCATTGCCCCAGGAAACCCGTGGCGACCGTCATGGCGAAGACGCGGCGTTCCCACGCGGCCTTGAAAACCGGCTGCGCCGGGTCCGGATCGACCGGGCCGAAACCATCCATGCCGCCCAGGTCGTGGGCGCCGTTCATGGCGCGCCTCCTTGGCCGGGGGTTTTCGCCAGGCCGGTGCCGATCATGGAATCCCGGGTGACCAAGTTGGCAAGCTCATCCTCGCTCAGACCATCCGTGCCCGCCGGACGCTGGGGCAGGACCAGATAGCGCAGCTCGGCGGTCGAATCCCAAACCCGGATCTCGGTGCTTTTCGGCAGGGTGACGCCGAAGTCCTTAAGCACCCCGCGCGGGTCGCGCACGGCCCGGGCCCGGTAGGGCGCCGCCTTGTACCACACCGGCGGCAGGCCCAGGACCGGCCAGGGATAGCAGGAACACAGAGTGCAGACGACCATGTTGTGGGTCGTATCGGTGTTTTCGACCGCGATCATGTCCTCGCCCTGGCGGCCGGTGAAGCCGAATTCGGCGATCGCCTTGCCGGCCTGGCTCAAGAGCCGCGCCTTGTAGGCGGGGTCGCTCCAGGCCCGGGCCACGACCTTGGCGCCGTTACGCGGCCCGACCTTGGTCTCGTAAGTGTCGATCAGGACGTCCAGGGCCGCCGGATCGACCAGCCCCTTTTCGACCAGAAGGGATTCCAACGCCTTGACCCGCAGGGCCAAGTCCGAGGGTACGTCGCTATGATCGTGGCCGTGGTCGCCGGGCAAGGGTCGTACTCCTTTGTTTTTTTGTAGTATAGGTGAGTCTTCCAGCCCGGCGCCAGCCCGCCGGGCTTTACGCATTTCGCCGCGATGTCTAGGTTTGGTCCTTTAAGGGAGATACGTATACCGATGAGCCTGGGATTGCACGAAACGCGGCAGCGCCGTCAAAGACGGTTTCGCTGGACGATTTTGAAGTGGGTCTTCACCCTGGCGATGATACTGGCCGCCGGTGTCTTCGCCTACCGCACCGGCATCGACCTGGCCGAACGCAAGGCCGACACCCTGGCCCGCGAGATCGTGACCCTAAGCGACAAGACGGCGGAACTGCAAAAGCAGAACACGGAGTTGCGGGCCAACGAAATCCTTTTGGAGGAACGCCTGCGCACGGCGCAGGGCCGCTACGACAAAGACGTGCCGGCCGGCCGCATGGCCGCGCTGCTGGGCCAGTTGCAGGCCAAGCTCGACAAGGGCGTCAAGCTGGCGCGTCTGGAATTCCTGATCGCCAGCGCCGATAACCCGCGCGAGTGCGAAACGGTTCCCGCCACCAAGCGGTTCCTGGTCCAGACACCACTTTATAGCGGTGCCAACGATTCGGTCAGCTACGACAAGGGAACCATCACGGTCACCGCCCAGGGCGAATCGGCGGTCAGCGGGACCGGGCAGGTCCAGGCCTGGTTCGATACGGCCAAGCCGGTCACGGCGCGTTTCACCGCCATTGGCGGCCGGGTGAAGGGCGAAACCGGCATATTGCCAATCCATGCCACGGTCGTGCACGGCGGCTACGAATACCGCTTCACGGTGAAAGCGGCGGCGACCCGCGGCTTCGTACTGGTCACTGGCGACCGCTGCAAGTACCCCTGACGGCCTCACATATTTCTTGACAACCGCGCCTCTCTCCTATTGCCTGAACCCATAGCGCCGATTTGATGCTTAGCTTGCGGGCGCTTTAAAAATGCGGCTAAAGCGAGCGGATGGATCCGCCCGGCTTTCAGTCGCGGCGGATTTTTTGCGTGTGCGGGAAAGGGAAAAATTCATGGCGAAGGCGAATGGTTATGCGGGCGATGTCACGGCGCGCGAGGCCTGGGATAGCCTGGCGCGCGATCCCAAGGCGGGGCTGATCGACGTGCGGACCCGGCCCGAGTGGAGCTTCATCGGCCTGCCGGTTCTGGCGTCCCTGGACAAGCAGACCCTGTGCATATGCTGGCAGGACTATCCGGTCATGCAAGTTAACGAGGACTTCGCGCAAGAGGCCGCGGCGGCGGGCCTGGCGCCGGAGGATCCGGTTTATCTCCTGTGCCGTTCAGGCGTGCGCTCGATTGCCGCTGCCCAGGCGCTCACGGCAGCAGGTTACGGCGCTTGCTACAATGTCTTGGATGGCTTCGAAGGGCCTCACGACGAACACGGCCATCGTGGCCGGGTAGCCGGGTGGCAAGCCGCCGGCCTGCCGTGGCGGCAAGGCTAAGCCGATGCCCTTGTCCCAATTGCGCCCACAAACTCAACTGGTGCGCGGCGGCTTGACCCGTAGCGCCTTCGAGGAAACCAGTGAGGCCCTCTACCTGACCTCGGGCTATGTCTATCCCTCGCCCGAGGCCGCCGAGGCCGCCTTCAAGGGCGAGATCGAGCGCTATCAATATTCCCGCTACGCCAATCCGACCGTGGCCATGTTCGAGGAACGCCTGCGTTTATTGGAAGGCGCGCAAGTGTGTCAGGCGACAGCCAGCGGCATGGCCGCCGTCTTCGCGGCCCTCATGTGTCAGCTCAAGGCCGGGGACCGGGTGGTGGCATCGCGGGCGCTTTTCGGGTCGTGCCATTACATCATTGCCGAGTTATTGCCCCGCTACGGCATCGAATCCGTGCTCGTGGACGGCACCGACTTGGCGGCTTGGAAAGCAGCCTTGGCCAAGGGCGCCGCCTGCGTTTTCGTCGAAACGCCGTCCAATCCCATGCTGGAGATTATCGATCTGGCGGCGGTCGCCGAGCTGGCCCATAGGGCGGGCGCTTGTTTCATCGTCGACAACGTTTTCGCCACTCCGATGTTGCAGCGGCCCCTCGAATTCGGTGTTGACGTGGTGGTCTATTCGGCGACCAAGCACATCGACGGTCAGGGCCGCACCCTGGGCGGCGCGATCCTGTGTTCCGCCGCTTTCATGAAGGACCGCCTGCGCAATTTCCTGCGCCATACCGGGCCCTCGCTTAGCCCCTTCAACGCCTGGGTTCTGGTCAAGGGCCTGGAGACCCTGGGCCTGCGGGTCGAGCGTCATTGCCGCAACGCCCTGGACTTGGCGCAATATCTGGAAGGCAAACCGGGGGTGCGCCGGGTGATCTATCCCGGCCTCGAGTCCCACCCCCAAGCCGGCTTGGCGCGCCGGCAAATGCAAGGCGGCGGCACCATCGTCACCATCGAGGTCGAGGGCGGGAAGGCGCGCGCATTCCGGTTTTTGAACGCCCTCGGACTGATCGATATTTCCAACAACCTGGGCGACGCCAAAAGCCTGGTCACCCACCCCGCCACCACCACCCACCAGCGCCTGCCCGCCGAAGAACGCGCGGCCCTGGGCATCGCCGAGGGCACCATCCGCATTTCCGTCGGCCTGGAGGATGTGGAGGATCTGAAGGACGATATCGCCCAGGCGCTCAAGGCGTGAGCGTATATTTCCACAGAGTAATGTATGTTTTTCGTATAATCCGCGCGGGTATTTTTACCAGATAGCGCATGACATTTTCCCCCTTGTGCATACAACGGGCAGCCGTGGGGACGCCGGGGTCATATATTGCCATGCAAGGAGCGTTTGCCCGCCGAAGCGACAATTCGTTCGGCCGGGAAGCGCACCGTGACCGTGGTGCCGACGCCGGCTTCGCTTTGCAAATCCAGCGTACCGCCGTGCTGTTCGACAAGCACCCTGGTCAGAGGCAGGCCGAGACCGGTGCCTTGGTATTGGCCGGCCAGGGCGCCGTCCACTTGGCCGAAACGCGAAAGCGCCTTGGGAATGTCCTCGGGTGCGATGCCGATGCCGGTATCGGCAATTTGAAAGACGTGGCCGCTATCCATCCGGCACCAAGCCTTGAGCGTCACCGCGCCGCCGCTATCTGTGAACTTGACCGCGTTGGACAGCAGGTTGACCAGAATCTGTTTCAGCTTGCGTTTATCCGCGCGCAGGTCCGGCAACAAATCCGGATAGTCCAGATCGATTCTAACTCCGCCTTGCTCGGCGTGTTGCCCCACTAAATTCAGCGCGGCTTTGATGGCGGCCGCTATGTCGATCTTGCTTTCATGGAGATCGTCCTTACCGGATTCGATCTTGGACAAGTCCAGAATGTCGTTGATGAGGCCGAGCAAGTGTTGCCCGGACTCATGAATAGCGCCCGAATACTCACGGTATTTCGCGTTGCCGACCGGCCCGAAGGTCTCGTTCTTAATGACCTCCGAGAAGCCGTTGATCGCATTCAAGGGTGTGCGCAGTTCATGACTCATAAAGGCAAGGAATTCAGACTTGGCATGGTTCGCGACCACGGCCTGTTCCCTGGCGGCAATCAGCGATTCATTGGTTTGTCTGTGTTCCTCGATTTCCCGTTCCAATTTTTCATTGGCTCGATGTGTCTTCTGGGCCAGATCATTCGCTTCGCTGGCAACCCGCCGCAGATGGCTCAACACGATGCCTATGATCGACAAGCCTCCCAGCGTCATCAGCAACATCAAGGCCGCCGTCTCAATAAGGCCAAGGCGGGATTGCAGAAGTGGAACGCTCAGGGGCGTAATGACTTCCATGACGCCCCGCACATCCCCGATCTTCCAATCTGTCTTAGGCGAGTCGGGGTGGGAATTATGGCAATCGACGCAAGGGGCGCGCATCGTATCGGCGGTGGCATAGCGGAGTACGGGCACGCCGTTGCGTTCCTCGAACCGGTAAAAGGGGGTGCTCGGCTTCTTGGATAAGATCGCCCAGGCGTCCTTTGAAAAAGCGTCGTCCAGGCCGCCCTCGGCGCGCCGCCAGGGAAACGGGAAGGCGCTGTAAAGACGGGTTTGGGTACCGTTTTCCTGGGCTCCAATCCGGTTTCCGAGCATCATGCTCAGGGTCGCGGGCAGCGGTATGGCGCCTTCTATGCGCACGTAGTCGTGGGTGACCGGAATGCCTCGATGCCGAACCCGCTCCACCACCTCGGACGTGTAGACCGTGCGGAACTCGACCAAGGCATCCGTCATCTGCTTCGCGCTCTGCAACGCCTGCGCCTCCATCCGCGCGGCTTGCTGACGATACATGTGCCAGACGATGACAGCCAAGGCGAGGAGAAGCAGGACTAGCAGGACAGCAAAGGGCCGCTCGTAAATCAGGCGGCGGCTAGCGGCCCAGATATTGGCAAAGGTCCCAAGCGGCCGCTTGGCCTCGCTTGGCCGCGCCGCTGCCCCTTCTGCCGGGTTGGTGGCCAACGAAACCTGCCCATAAGATTTTAATATACATGCGGCTAATAATAAGGCGCCTTAGTGCGTAAGCATACTGTTCTAACGGTTAATATATGGTGTGCGCGTGTATGCGGCCGGGCTTTTCAACCTAAGGTCAGCTTGTCCGGCGCATGATTCTTCCCCCGCGAACATGAAGCGGGTCGCCGGGGCGCCGCCGGGGGCCTATATTGCCATGCAAGGTGAGCGGGAATGGTGAAACGCGAACAAACCGGCGTTCCAGAGCTTGTGGAAAGATAATTATCCCAATAAGTATATACTGTCCCTAATTATCTCGGTCCCAGATGTCCGGCACGGGCAGCAGGCGGAAACTTTCGTTGAAGGGATTGATGTGGGCGCCGACCACCGACTTTATCAACAGTATCGACCCGGAGCGGGCATTCAGTTAGGCCTCCGGCGGAGAGAATTCAGGAAGGTTTTTTTGAAATTGCTTCGTTCATGATCCAGTCACGAAAAGCCTTCAGACCCGGGTTGTCGAGGGCGCCAGGCGGATAGGCCAGAAAATAGCCGTAATCGGAGAGCTCGACGGGGGAAATCCGAAACAGGCTTGCGGCCGATAACTCAGCGCCGACTAGGGCGTCGTACAAAGCCACCCCTTGACCGTCGATTACCGCCTGCACGCGAACGTTGGGGTCGGGGATGATTAAGCCGTCGCCGGCCGGGCGGTAGGGCAGATCCGCCGCCGTGTGCCAGTCGGCCCAGGCGTCGCTATCGTCGCGGTCATGAAGCAGGGGCAGGTCTGGCAGCGCCGCTTCCAGGCCGACCTCGCCAACTCGCCGGGCGATGTCGGCCCCGGCAGTCGGAAAGGCAGGGCAGGGGAGCAGCGGCTCGATCTCCAGGTCCGTCCACCGGCCGTTACCCCAGCGAATGGCCATGTCGATGCTCTCGGCCTCGAGATCGATGAGATCGATCAGCGGCTGCAGGCGCAACCGGATGCGCGGGTATTGGGCCATGAACGTCATCAGCCGAGGCGACAGCCAGCGCGAGGCGAAATAGGTCGCCATGCCGATGGTGACGCGCTCCGGGTCTTCGCCGCGCAGCCCTATTATCTCCCGCTCCAGGCCGCTGAAGGCCAGCCGCGACGCGCGCAGCAATATCTCCCCCTTTTCCGTCAGGGCGATGCCGCGGTGTTGGCGATTAAATATCGGGAAGCCGAGTTCGTCCTCCAGCCGGGCGACCCGGTAGCTGACGGCGCCCTTGGTTAGGTTGAGCGCGGCGGCTGCCGCCGTGAAGCTTAGATGGTGGGCCACCACGTCAAAAAGCCGGAGACTGTCATAGGACCGGAAGCGCATTCTGTACGGTATAAAATATTTGAACCTATCGTGCAAATAAATTGGTTTGCGTAGCGTCTGAAATCGATGTTTCTTGCGGATATAGTGGGATATGCGACTCTTTTCATTTTTGTGGAAGAGCGTATTGCCGTTTAGCAGGCAATATTTTTGATCGGAAAAACGCGCCATGGCGAGCTCCGAACCGGCCCTGAAAATGGCCTCGGCGCCCCGACGGAAACGCAGCGGCGGACGTTCCGCCCGGGTGGCCCGCCGCGCCGAGGGCGGTTCCTCGAGCGCGCCTGCGGTCCTCACCCGCAAGACACCGGTCTATGAGTTGCTGGACGAAGAAGCCCTGCAAAAACTCGAAACCCATGCCGACTGGATACTGCGTGAGATCGGCATCGAGTTCCGGGGCGACAGGGAGGTTTTGGCGCTGTTCCGCGACGCCGGCGCGACGGTCAGCGGCGAGCGGGTTCGCTTCGACAGCGGCTTGGCAAAGGCACTTTGTTCGACGGCGCCCCGGAGTTTTCGTATGACAGGCCGCGACCCGGCCGCGTCGATCACGCTCGGCGGGGCGCATGTGGTCTTCATGCCCGCCTACGGGCCGCCGTTCGTGAGCGACATGGAGGGCGGACGCCGCTATGCGACCATTGAGGACTTCCGCAACTTCGTCAAACTTACCTATGCCTCCCCCTATCTCGATCATTCGGGCGGTACGGTCTGCGAGCCTGTCGAACTGCCCGTGAACAAGCGCCACCTGGATATGGTCTATGCACACCTCCGCTATTCGACCAAGCCGTTCATGGGTTCGGTGACGGCGCCGGAGCGGGCCGAAGATTCCATCGCCATGGCGCGGCTGGTTTTCGGCGGCGCGTTTCTCGAAGAGAATTGCGTCATCCAGGGCAACATCAACGTCAACTCGCCCTTGGTCTACGACGACGTCATGACCGGTGCGCTCAAGGCTTACGCGCGGGCTAACCAGAGTGTCGTCGTCTCGCCCTTTATCCTCGGCGGCGCCATGGGGCCGGTGACCCAGCCGGCGCTGCTAGCCCAGGCCCACGCGGAAGCCATGGCCGGCATCGCGCTCAGCCAGTTGGTGCGCCGCGGGGCGCCGGTGGTCTACGGCAATTTCCTAACGACCTTAAACATGAAGACCGGGGCGCCAACCTTCGGCACGCCGGAGGCCAATCTCTCGACCTTCGCCATCGCCCAACTCTGCCGTCGGCTGGGCCTGCCGCTCCGCTGTGGTGGGCACCTTACGGCGTCGAAGGTGGCGGACGGCCAGGCTATGCTGGAATCCGCTAACAGTATGATGGCCGGTATCCTGGCCGGATCGAACTTCGTCTTCCACGCCGCCGGCTGGCTGGAAGGCGGGCTGACCATGGGCTACGAGAAGTTCGCCATGGATCTCGATCACTGCGGCATGATGCGGCGCATGTTGGGCGGCCTCACCATTGATGAGAACGCCCTGGCCGCCGAGGCCTACCGGGAGGCCGGACCCGGCGGCAATTACCTCGGCACAGCCCACACGCTGGCCAATTTCGAGACCGCCAACTACCTCTCCGACCTGGCCGATACCGACTCCTTCGAACTATGGGTGGAGAACGGCCGCGAGGACACAGAGCGCCGCGCCAACCGGCGCTGGAAGGAAATGCTGAAGCAATACGAGGCGCCCCCGATCGATCCGGGCGTGGACGAAGCCCTTCGGGATTATGTTCAGCGCCGAAAATCAGACATGCCTGATGCATGGCACTAACGCCTAATTCACGGAAGGACCATCATGACCGAGGAACTTAGCCGCACATCCGCTCTCGCCGACCGTCACCGCGCACTCGGATCGGGCCTGGAAGACTGGAACGGAATGGGTACCGCCTGGACCTATGACAGCGATCCGAACGATGAGCACGACGCCGTGCGCGAAGCCGCCGGCATGTTCGACATGTCGCCGTTAAAAAAGATGTTCTTGCGCGGGCCCGACGCGGCGGCCGTCCTCGACCACGCGACGACCCGGGACATGAACCGCATCGCTCCCGGGCAATCGGCATACCTTTCGGTACTGACCGGCGACGGCGGCATGGCCGATGACGCCATTGTTTCCAACAATGGCGGCGGCGAATGGATGATCGTCCATGGCTCGGGCGATTCCATGGCACTGATCGAATCCTCGGCGAAGGGGCGCAATGTCGCGCTCGAGTTTACCGACGAACTGCATGATATTTCCGTTCAAGGTCCCAAGGCTCTCGATATACTCAACGCGAATTGTTCGCTCGACCTGCCGCCGGTGAAATACTTTCACCACGCGCCAGCCAAACTTTTTGGCCACGCCTGTCGAATTTCCAGAACCGGCTATTCCGGTGAGCGGGGTTATGAAGTATTCGCAGACGCAAGCGTCGTCGTCGATATCTGGGATAACTTGGCGGGCGCCGGTGTCATGCCGTGCTCCTTCACTGGCCTCGACAAGGTTCGGATCGAAGCCGGGTTGCTGTTCTATGGTTACGACATGACCACCGATAACACGCCGTGGGAAGTGGGGCTCGGCTTCACCGTCAGTCGAGGCAAAGGTGATTTCCGCGGCAAGGCGGCGCTGATGGCGGCCGAAGGTAAGGAGAAAATACGCAATGTCGGTCTGGTCATCAATCACCATGGCATGGTCAAGGGAGGTGAGGTCTTGTCGAACGGCATTGTGGCCGTCGGCATCGTTAACAGCCCTTGCTATTCGCACCGGATGAAAAAATCTCTGGCGCTGGGCCATGTTGAGGCCGCTGTTGCCGAGGGTATGGTCTTGCAGCTTGCCGGCGGTGATATTGACACGACGGCAAGGGTCGTCGGCTTACCGATGTACGATCCGCGGAAGCTCAGGACTCACGCCGATTAAGTACGGATAAGGTGAGACATACGACAAGTCCGCTAATGGCTGAGTGGGTTGAAAAACACCGTTGAAAAATGGTTTCCCGCGTGATTCCCTGGTTCTGTAACACGGGGTCACGTGCTCCAGGGTCAGGTCTTGCAGTCATGCACATGTTCCTGCATTCAGCCAGATGTTGTATTGCAAGACCTGACCCCGTGACTTTAGGGGCATGTTCACTTTGACAAAGCGAAATGCAGAATCCATCCCCCAAGCGACAGGTCGGTGCTCTAATTACGGATGAGATGGTCCGCGCAGGTGCGGCCGAATTTCTTTCTTACGATTCACGCGATTTAGCGGATACACCAGCGGAAGATTTTGTCAGGGGAATTCTTTCCGCTGCGCTTGAATCTGTACCTTCACTTCCGCTTTCAGCGTGACGGCAATTCCTATCAAGTAAGCGATCTGTTCAGCGGTTGTGCGCATATTGCCCGGCTCGACTTCCATTGCGCTGGGGAAGATGCGGGCGCTTACCTTTTTCTGTCCGGGTTCTGGGCTAATTGAGCCGCTTGTTCTTTGAAGTACAGGGTGGTCGGAGCCCGGATGATCGACCCAAATGCCATGTGCAATGTTGTCCCTTGCGCCGCGAAGGGTTTGGACGGCGCTCTTATATTCTTTAAGTTTAACTTTTGTTTTTAGTCCTTTGATTGAAAGAAGATCGCCGATCATTTGAACGATATCGTCTGCGCGGGGCGTTCTGACCGCGATGCGGCCTTCTTTTCTGCCTACGGAAAGGAGGGTGTAGATTGTATCTTTTAGTTCGCTTTCGAGCCTGGCCCAATGGAAAATGACGCGGCCCATATCACGGTAATATGTTATGGGAAGTTCGTCGCGAACGCGAAATTCGCCCATTTCTGGGGATGTCATGACAAAGCCTCCCAAAAAACCGAAGTCTAAAGAAATCGAAACCGTACCCGATGCCTGGGAACGGTTCGAGAATGCAATAGGGCGGATGGTGCCGCCCAGGCGAAAGCCTTAACCGAAGTCCAAGAAAGAGAAAACCCCGGACAAGTGAGCCGAGGTTTTTCTATTTAGGAGGCCGCGATGATTGAGACGATAGCTCCGATAGCCGCAATTGCTATGGCTATTTTGGCGGCAGTGTTGGCTTGTTTCGCGAGTCGGTTGGCCTCTTTGGCCTCGTCCGCTGCATCCCGTGCCGCATTAGCCGAATCGCGTGCCGCGCTTGCCGCCTCTCGTGCAATGGCGATCTGTTCACGGTTGGAGGCTTCCTTAGCCTCTCGGTCTTCGGCTTCGCGCGCGCGGTCTAGTTTTTGAAGCCAAGCCCGCGCTTGTCGCGCCTTGTCATCGTTGAAATTGCCCATTTCCAGGGCGGTGCGAACACCATCTTCGCCTAGCTCTTCAAACTGCGCTTCTCGGGGGATGTTGACCAAAGACTAATCCTCCAGGTCATGGGCTCCAGGGTCAGGTCTTGCAATCCAACATTCGCCCCACCCTCACCCTTCGGCGATTTCCCGCTTCGGGGTGCGGAACAGGAACACCAAGGGCAACACCGCTAATGGGATGAGGGCGGCGACTAGGAAGCTGTCGCTGTAGGCGATCATTTGGGCTTGGCGCGTGACTTCGCGTTCCAGGGCGGCGAGGCCGGCGAGTTCGCTGCGGTCCCAGATGTCCGGCACGGGCAGCAGGCGGAAACTTTCGTTGAAGGGATTGATGTGGGCGCCGACCACGGCGTGGGCGACCTGGGTCATGCGGGTCAGAACCGCGACGATGACCGCGATGCCGATGGTGGCGCCGGAAAACAGCACCGTGTAGTAGACGGCGAAGCCTTCGGTTTTCAGGCGCACGTCCAGGGTGGCGAAGGTCAGGGAATTGATGGCGATGAAAATCGCGCCCGCGCCCGCGCCGTGGGCCAGGTTGACCCAGGCGACCTCCCAGGCGCCGACGTCGGCGGTCCAGGTGGCCATGGCGGAACCCGCGATCAGAAGAACCGCGATGCCCGCGACCATGGTGTACTTGGGCGGCAGATGACTGTCGTAGCGGGCCAGGGCAAAGGAGGCCAGAACCAGGCCGAGCCCGCGCGGGAACATCAAGACCCCCGCGTCCAGGGCCGGATACCCGGCCATGAGTTGCAGCATCAAGGGCATGATCACCAGGGGCAGGGTCGCCACGGTGCCATTGGCGAAGGCGGCGACGAGGCCGAGGTTGAAGTTGCGATCGCGGAACAGGATAGGCCGGAAAAACGGCCGCTCCGTGGTCAGGGAATGGGCGATGAAGAGATACAGGGCCAAGGCCCCCACGGCGGCTTCGGCCAGGATCTCCGTGGAGGAAAACCAATCCAGGCGCTCGGCGCGGTTAAAGAGGGCCTGGAAGGCGGTGACCGCGACGATAATGGTGACGAAACCGAACCAGTCCAGCTTGTGCGCCGGGTCCGGTTTTGATGCGGGCAGGGCCACCAGGGCGATGAGGAAGGCCAGGATGCCGAGCGGAATATTCAGGTAGAAGACCCAGGGCCAGGACATGAAATCGACCACGGCGCCCCCGGCCACCGGCCCCATGATGCCGCCGCCCATGAGGCCAATGCTCCAGACCGCGGTGGCGGCGCCGTGGCGCTGCGGCGGAAAGGCGTCGACGGTGATGGCCTGGCCCAGGGGCATGAGGGCGGCGCCGAAAATGCCCGAGGCCAGGCGCCAGACGACTTCTTCTTCCAAGCTTGTCGCCGCTCCGCACAGCAACAGGCTCACGGTAAAGCCGGCGATAGAGACCAGGTACACCTGCTTGCGCCCGTAACGGGCGGCGAGCCACCCGGAGGCGGCGATGGCGCCCACGGTGCCCATGATAAAGGCGGTCATGACCCAGGAGATTTGATCGGGCGAGGCCGAGAAGGTGCCCTGCATGTGGGGCAAGGCGACACCGGCGATGGTCCAGGTGAACTGATAAACGGCGCTGCCGCCGACCCCGGCGAGGATAATCAGATGGCGCTGCGCCCGGGCCGATAGCAGGCGGCTCTCAGGGCGCATCGCGGCCGTCGTTGCCGGCCAGGACACGCTTGATGAGGGCGCCGAGTTCGCGTTCGTGGCCGGTGTCGATGGATACCGTGGCCGTCATCCCGGCGCGCAGCTGCGGCAGGCCGGGCGGCAGCTTCAGGCGCAGCTTGACCGGCACCCTCTGGACCACCTTGACCCAGTTGCCGGTGGCGTTCTGGGCCGGCAGCAGGGCGAATTCGGCGCCGGTGGCCGGGCTGATGCTTTCGACCGTGGCCTTCCAGACCACATCCGGGTAGCTGTCGATCTCGATCCGCGCCGCCTGCCCGACCTCGACATGGGTCAGGTGGACCTCCTTCATGTTGGCTTCGACCCAGGGATCGCCGCTGGCGATCAGGGGAAAGAGGCTGTCGCCGGCCTCGATCTGCTCGCCGGATTCAAGGGTCACATTGCCCAGGGTGCCCGATACCGGGGCCAGGATCATGGTGCGGTCCAGGTCCAGGGCGATGCGGTCGCGCGCCGCCTGGGCCCGCAGATAGCGGGGATGCTCTTCCAGTTCCATGTCCGGGTCGCCGCCCAGATCGGCGATCACCATGAGCTTGCGCTGGGCGAGGGAGTCGCGGCGCTGGCGCGCGGCGCGCAGGTCGTGCTCGGCCGCTTCCAGGCGGGCGCGCGATCCGTGGCCCTTGGCGTTCAAGGCGCGTTGGCGCTCGTAATCCAGCTTGAGGTAGCGGATGCGTTCTCCGGCGCTACGCATGTCCGCTTCGCTTTCCCGCAGCTGGGCGCGCAGGGAGTCGATCCGCAGGCCGACCATGGCCAAGTCGGCCTCGGCGGCGGCAAGCTCGATCCGGAACGGCGCGGCATCGATTTCGAACAGAAGCTGGCCCGCGGCCACGAACTGATTGTCGTTGACCAAGACCCGGCCGACGCGGCCGTCGATCTCGGTGCTGATGGCGACCACGTCGGCGCGCACATAGGCGTTATCGGTCGAGACATGGCGGCCGCCGAGGGCATAGACGTAGGCGCCGGCGGCCAAGGCCACCGCCGGGACGACAACCAGCGAAAACAGGCGCAATCCCCGGCGGCGCTTGGTCATGGGGTCTGCTCCTCAGACCCGAGGCGGCCGCGCGGCGGTGCATGGTCGAACCGAACTGAATTCATATCCCCAGACCCGGCGGATCGGTAAAGCCCTCTACCTCCCGCGATAAAGTGTAATACGTCGCGCGGGCCTCCGCCAGGGCGCGCGATATGCATCCTTAGCGCCCCCCCCAAGCGTCATACGCGGGCTTGCGAGGCGCAATGGGCAGGAAAGCGGCGCGTCTTCGGTTGCGGTGAAAACTTGGCGGGGCTGTCACCCCCACCCCCACCCTCCCCCGTCGAAGGGGGAGGGAGAACGAGGAAGAGCGTCGCTTTTTCTCCCTCCCCCCTTGAGGGGGAGGGTTGGAGTGGGGGGCTTGCGGTGCCAGGAACCCCTCCGGGCGACTAGTGCGAAGTTAAACCTGACAGCAGCCGATAGAATCCGCGTATGACGGCAGAGAGGCTCTACTTCCCACCCATTTGCACCAGCTTGGCGTCGAGGCGCGCGAGCAGGCCGTCCAGGCCCTCCTTGGCCAGGACCGAGGAATATTCGGAGCGCTTGGTCGCCAGTTCGCTGTAGATGGAATCCAGATAGACATCGACCACCCGCCAGCGCCCGTCGTAGCGCTTGGTCAGGTAGTTGATCTCGATCGTCTCGCCGCCGGTCTTGATGAGCTTGTTGCGCACCAGGACCGTCTTGCGCGGGCCCGGTTCCTCGCCCAGGACCTCGAAGCGCTCGCCGCTGAAACCGTCGAAGCGGCTGGCGAAGGTGCCGATGCTCATGCGCCCGAAGGAGGCGACGAGTTGGCGCTGCTGCGCGGGCGACAAGCCGCGCCAATGGCGGCCGGCCGAGATGCCGGCCATGACCTGGAAATTGAAGGCCTCGTTCAGCACCGGCGCCAAGCGGTCGTAGCGGCCCTGAAAGCCCAGGGACTTGGCGTCGCGCATGACGCTCAGCAAGGTCTCGTTCAAGCCGGCGACAACCTCGCCGGGCGGCGCGGGTTCGGCCAGGACCGGCGTCCAGGCTTGGGCCAGGAGCAGAAACAACGCCAGAACCGGCGCGCGAAGACGATGCGGTAAAAGGGTCACCCGTGGTCTCCCGTAAAAACAGGGGTCTCCCGTAAAACTGGACCCCTATCATGTGGGATGCGCGCGGTGCGGCGCCAAGGCCGAAGTCCCCTTCGGCCGGGGCGCGGTCTCACATATCGGTGAGCTTCGGGTTCATGGCGCGTCTCTTGAAGTCTTTATCGCCGGGACTTGGTATTACTTGAACTCAGGTTCCCAGTCGCCGCACCAATCGTCCGAGGCGACTCTTGGCCAGGACATGGTCTCCAGGTTGCCGGGGGCGGGGCCGGCCGCCATGACCGGCCGCGGCGCGTGGCGCTGGCAAGCGCCGAGCCGGGCCGGCTTGTTGGCGGTCGCCGGATCGATGCGGTCCAGATCTATTTCCAGGTTTTTCCAGTGCGTGCAGCTTCGGCATCCCTTCATGATGGCTCCTGAACTAGTGCGGCGCCGCGCGCGCCGGTCCGGCCAAATCCGGCGGGACATGTCCCAAGTTGGGGGCTGGAGATAACTCGTGAAGGAAATATTTCAAGATTTCGTTACAAGGCGACTCTCTGTTTCAGAAGCGTGATAAAATTCATTACCGGAGGATACGATTCATAAGAACCATGGGCAAAATCAGTCTTGGCATTACTGTGCGGAGATTTCCCAAAATCCGCCAAATTAAGGCGCAAATGGGCGCAAAACGCCTGATACGAACGCAATCTTGTTGACAGTTTGCATGAGGGAACTCTAAATTCAGTATGAAGTACATAATAAAGAAAAGTAGCGCACAGCCTTTGGACATTGATCTTTGTAGTGGTATTAGCAAAAGAAACCGGGGGAAATATGCCGGCTAAAGATAACGGCGCAAATTTGCTTGAGGTAACTTCACGCATCGTCGCTGCTCACGTTTCGAATAATGCCGTTCTCGCGGCCGACCTGCCGGAGCTAATTAACGGCGTGCATGAAGCCCTGACGAAATTAGGCGAAGACCAGAAGCCCGGCCCGGCGCCGGCGGTGCCGATCGCCGAATCCATCAGGACCGAATACATTGTCTGTCTGGAAGACGGCAAGCGCCTCAAGACCCTGAAGCGCCATCTTCGCGCGGCCTTCGGATTGTCGCCGGAAGAATACCGGGCCAAGTGGCAGTTGCCGCCCGATTACCCCATGGTCGCCGAAACCTACTCCGAACAGCGCCGTAAGCTGGCCAAGCGTATAGGTCTGGGCCGGCAGCGGCGCCTGGGTAAGAGCGTGGAGGCCAAACCGGCGGTTTAAACCGGCTCCCCCTGGGCCGTCTTAGGCGTGCTTTCAGTCGCGGCCATCCCGAAAATCCGGCTGGCGTAGCTACAGCCCTTTCCGGTCGTGCCCCCCCGGCCGACGGGCCGTATCCGTGCCGTTCCAAGACTTACGCTTAGGGGCTTGTGCCTCGATTCCGGGCTATGGGCGCCTTTGAAATGCACCGCGGCCAGGGCGGTTTGCCGCCTGATTCCAAAGCGAAGCGAAAACATAAAATTTGATTTATATTGTATTATTGTAATATAAGTTGAATTTATCTAAAAATATATGCAATTAAGATGATTAATTAAGTTTATTATTTAATCTGTTATTTGCTCTAACGTCTTATTATTCTGCCACACCTTGAATGTAAACCTCGCCGCTTGCCGCGGGGAGAGGGTATCGTGGCTGAATCCAATTCCGAACAAGAGCCGCGCGGCGCGCCCGCCAATGGCTATGCGGATACGCAGGTCGCGGTCCGCCCACCGGCCGCCGGCGAATCGATACGTATTCCCGTGGAGCCGGGAGATACGCTGATTTTCGGCTTTGCCCCCGCCGAAGGCCATGCCGAACTGCGCGGGACGGGCTTGCATCTCGCGTTCCGTAACGGCGGCGAAATAAACCTCGATTCTTTTACCGACGCCGCCGGATCGGCCGCGCCGCCGCGCATCGTCATGGCCGATGGTTCGGTCGTGGGCGCGGATGCGTTGATCGCGGCGCTTGAGAGCCTGAAGGCCGCCCCGCCCTTGGCGACCGCCGCCGGGGCAGAACAAGCGCTTAGCGGTGGCGTGAGCGCCTATGAAGAGGATATGGGCGGCCCGGCTTTCGGGGCGCTGAACGGCGCCGGTGTGCTTGAAGGTGTCGAAGGCGAAGCCCCGCCCTTGGGCGTAACCGACTTTAACGGCGTGGGACAAAGCTTTCTTTCCGCCGGGGGCGGGGCCGATGGAACAATACAATTCGATCCCGACCCGGAGGGCGATCCCGACCCGGAGGGCGATCCCGATCCCGAGGGTGATCCCGATCCCGAGGGCGATCCCGATCCGGAAGGCGACCCGGACCCGGAGGGCGATCCCGACCCCGAGGGCGATCCCGACCCGGAGGACGATCCCGATCCGGAAGGCGACCCCGACCCGGAGGGCGATCCCGATCCCGAGGGCGACCCGGACCCGGAGGGCGATCCCGATCCCGAGGGCGATCCCGACCCGGAGGGCGATCCCGATCCGGAAGGCGACCCCGACCCGGAGGGCGACCCGGACCCCGAGGGCGATCCCGATCCCGAGGGCGATCCCGACCCGGAGGGCGACCCGGACCCGGAGGGCGATCCCGACCCGGAGGGCGATCCCGAGCCCGAGGGTGACCCGGACCCCGAGGGTGACCCGGACCCGGAGGGTGATCCCGACCCGGAGGGCGATCCCGACCCGGAGGGTGACCCCGACCCGGAGGGCGATCCCGATCCCGAGGGCGACCCCGATCCCGAGGGCGATCCCGATCCCGAGGGTGATCCCGATCCCGAGGGCGATCCCGACCCGGAGGGCGATCCCGACCCGGAAGGCGATCCCGATCCCGAAGGCGATCCTGACCCGGAGGGCGATCCCGACCCGGAAGGCGATCCCGATCCCGAGGGCGAAGACGACGAAGACGACGAAGACGACGAAGACGACGAAGACGACGAAGACGACGAAGACGACGAAGACGACGATGACGATGACGACGATGACGACGATGACGACGATGACGACGATGACGACGACGACGATGACGACGACGATGACGACGACGACGACGATGACGATGACGACGACGATGACGATGACGACGATGACGACGATGACGACGAAGACGACGACGATGACGACGAAGACGACGACGAAGACGATGACGACGATGACGACGATGACGACGACGATGATGACGACGGCTCCGGCGACGAGAGCGATGACACCGAAGACGGTTCTGGCGGCGATGCCCTAAGGGGCGGCTCCGGTAACGACCGCCTGCACGGTGGCGCGGACGGCGATGTTCTGAACGGCGGCTCCGGTAACGACCGCCTGCACGGCGGCGCGGTCGACGATGTCCTAGAGGGCGGGGCCGGTAACGACCGCCTGAGCGGCGGCGCGGGCGGCGATGACCTGAGGGGCGGGGCCGGTAACGACCGCCTGCACGGTGGCGCGGACGGCGATGTGCTGAACGGCGGGGCCGGTAACGACCGCCTGCACGGCGGCGCGGGCGGCGATGCCCTAGAGGGCGGCTCCGGTAACGACCGCCTGAGTGGCGGCGCGGGCGGCGATGTCCTGAAGGGCGGGGCCGGTAACGATCGCCTGAGTGGCGGCGCGGGCGGCGATGCCCTAGAGGGCGGCTCCGGTAACGACCGCCTGCACGGCGGCGCGGGCGGCGATGCCCTAGAGGGCGGCTCCGGTAACGACCGCCTGCACGGCGGCGACGGCGATGATGTTCTTAAGGGCGGCGCCGGGGACGATGTCTTGGTGGGCGGTTCGGGGGACGACGTGCTTCTTGGCGGTCCCGGCGCCGATATTCTTTTCGGCGGCCAAGGCGCCGATATTTTCATACTCGATCTCGAAGGCGGCACGATCGCCGATTTCGATGCCGGGGCGGGCGATGTCTTGAACCTCGCCGACATTCTGACAGATGAGGACGGTATCCTTGACCTCTTCGCGGCGGCGGAGGTGACGGACTACATTCGCTTAAGCGAAGAGGGCGGCGATACGCTGGTCGAGGCCGATCCCACCTGCAGTGGCGAAGCGTTCTCGGCCGTCGCGATACTGCAAGGCGTCACCGGCCTGGATACGGCCGAGTTACTTGAGAACGGCGGGCTCGATCTCAGCGCGCCCTTCGGTTGACATCAGAGGTTTTGCAGCGCCGATTCGACATCGCCGGACTGCTTGGCCGCGCTGCCGGCGGCGCTTGCTTGCTTGGCCTCGATCTTTTCCATGCTGCTGTTCAGATGGGCCGCGAGTTCGCGTAACCCGCCAACGGGTATCAACAGGGTCGCGATCACCTTGGGTTCCAGCTTGGACGCGTCCTCGCCGCGCTTGAGTTGCAGCAATTCGATCCGCGCCACGCCGTTCGCCACCGCGACGGCGCGGACTCCATCGACAAATATATCGGTCATGATCGCAGACTTCCTATGGTCTGTGGGCGAAGCGGCTCAGCTAGGTATAGGCTTACAGTAGTTATCATTTTCTTGCCGCGATCAGGTGGCCGAGCAGGTCCAGGGACGCTTTCCCGGTCACCGGCAGGCCGGCCCTGGCCTGGAAGGCCTCGATCGCGGCCCGGCGTTCCGGGTTCTCGCGGCTGCTGGAGCGGGCCTTCATAAGACCGAGCTCCGCGAGCAGGATTTCCACGGTTTCCGCCGGCGCGGGGGCCGCCTGGCCGCCGGGCGCCGGGGCCCGCCCCACCCCCCAGGCGGCGCCGGATTGGCGTAACGCGCGAACCGCCTCTGCCGTACCGGATCCGGGCCGGAACATGGCCAGGGACAAGGCGCCGGCGAAGCGGCCGCTCTTGGTTTGCAGATCGAGAACATGCAGACCGATGGCGCTCAAGACTCCATCCGCCAAGATCAGGAGCGGGGAGCCGGAATCGCCCTCGGCCAGGTCGCAGCCGTGGGCGATGCCGCGTTTATCGTCAAAGAATCCTTTTATATCGCAGTCGAGGCTGGCGGACATGATTTGGGTCCAACCCCGGCGGTATCCCGCCTGCAGAACCTGCGCCCGGCCTTTCCGGACCTGGGCCAGGAGCGCGCCGTCGAGGGCGCGCAGAGGCAACCATCCCGCTTGCTTTCCGATCGGCTCCGCCAGGGTCAGGACCGCCCAGTCATGTTGCGCCATATCGGCCGATCCCGCCGCGCCGGGGTCGTACTTGGCGGCGCGCCGGTAATCCGACACCGGCGAATGGATGGTGTAGGTGTCGCGCTGATACCCGGCGACGAAATGCAGCTCATGGACCCCGCGCCAGCGCTTTCTGCGGCTGTCGTAGAGGCAATGCGCGGCGGTCAGCACCGTGCGCGCGCCGGCCAGAAACCCGGTGCAATGGCCCCGGCCGCCGATATTGAGACGCCCGATCGCGCTCCAGGGGTATTCCATGGCGTTGACTTCGATACGCCCGGTATCGCGCGCCAGCTTGGTCTCGCCCGCTTGCGCCGCCGCGGTCCCGGAAGCGGCCAGCGCCAGGGCCAGGGCCAAGGCGCCGCGAAGAAGCGGGGAACGAAGGAAAAGCCAAGACATGCGCGCCCGATATAGCAGAGCGCCGCCGCTTCGCGAAAGCTCCTTACTAGGTGACCGATTCATATAGGGAAAATTGTCATTCCCGACTTATCCACGGCGGCCCTGTTGAAAATTGCCGGCGCGTTTCCTCGTATTGAATTTAAATACGTTCAAGCATTCCGCGAGAATTTTGGGCAAGAAAGCCACGGACACTCGAAAACCGTGAGTACCTGGCGTGGCTGTCACCCCCACCCCAACCCTCCCCCGTCGAAGGGGGAGGGAGTTAGAGAAAGAGCGCCACATTTTCTCCCTCCCCCCTTGAGGGGGAGGGTTGGGGTGGGGGGCTTGCGGTGCCGAGAACCCCTTCGGGCGGGTAGCGCGAATTTAAACCGGACAGCAGTGGATCAAGTCAGGGGTATCGGCTGAATGGGTATGTAACCTAGCCGGGCAGGGCCCAAACGCCGGAGGCGGCGGCGTCGCGGCAAAAGCGGGAAAAATCCCGCGGTGCGCGGCCAAGGGCCTCTTGCACGCCCTCGCCCAGGGCTGCGTTGCGGCCGTCGAAGACTTCCCGGCAGAGTTCGGTGAACATATCGGCCAGGGCGGGCCCCGCGGCCCCGGTCATGGCGGCGCGGAACTCCTCGAAGGTTATCGCCGCGTACTGAACCTTCCGGCCGGCGGCTTGGGAAATCTCGGCGGCGGCTTCGGCGAAGCTCAGGAGGCGCGGTCCGGTGAGCTCGTACAGCCGCCCGGCGTGGCCGTCTTGGGTGAGGGCGGCCACGGCAACGTCCGCGATATCGTCCGCATCGACGAAGGGTTCGCGCACCTCCCCGGCCGGCAGGGCGAGCGTGCCGTCGAGCACCGGCCCCAGCAGATAGCCTTCGTTGAAGTTCTGGGCGAACCAGCTTGCCCGGACCAGGGTGTAACTCAGGCCGCTGGCGCGCACGATGTCCTCGCAGTCTTGGGCCTTGGCCTCGCCCCGGCCCGAGAGCAAGACCAGATGCCCGACCCCCGCCCGGCGCGCCCGTTCGGTCAGATTTTCGATCTTTTCCGGCGCGCCGGGGAAGGCGAGGTCAGGGTGGTAGGAGATATAGGCGGCGCGGACGCCGACCAGGGCCTGGTCCCATGTTTCGGGCCGGTCCCAGTCGAAGGGCGGCGCTGAGGCCCGTGAACCCGCCCTGACCGGATAGCCGCCTTCAGTGAGCCTCTGGACAATTCTGCGGCCGGTCTTACCGCTGGATCCGATGACGAGTATGGGGGCTTTTGGCATGATATCTGGCTCCTGGGATGGGGGTTTGTTGCTTGACACCGTGTCAATTGACATAAAGACAAGTAACTGCTACTTGACATGATGTCAAGCGTTTCTCCGCCAACCCGCGAGCGACTTTTGCAAGCCGTCTTGACGCTGCTGGAAGGCAGCCAGGGCCGGGGCGTGCGCATGACCGATATCGCCAGGCAAGCGGGGATCACCCGCCAGGCGCTCTACCTGCATTTCAGCACCCGGGCGGAGCTGCTGGTCGCCGCCACCCACTACCTCGACGAAGTGAAAGGCAGCGAGGCGCGCCTGGCGCCCAGCCGCGCGGCGGGCAGCGGCGCCGAACGTCTCGATGCCTTTATCGAGGCTTGGGGCGCCTACATCCCGGAAATTCACGGTATCGCCAAGGCGTTGCTGGCCATGAAGGACACGGACCGGGAAGCGGCCAGGGCCTGGGACGCGCGGATGCAGGACATGCGCGAGGGCTGCGAGGCCGCCATCGAGGCCCTGGACCGGGATAAGATGCTGTCGTCCGCCCTTTCGCCAAAGCAGGCGGCGGACATGCTCTGGACCCTGTTGTCGGTCCGCAACTGGGAGCAGCTAACCCGCGACTGCGGCTGGTCTCAGGCGGCCTATATCGAGACCCTCAAAGCCCTGGCCCGGCGAATTTTCGTGGCCGGCGGAAAACCTGACCGGCAAGACCATGGACATTAAGATACGGCGCGCGCGGCGCGATGAAGCCGGTGTCCTGACCGAGCTCTCCCTGCGCTCCAAACGCTCGAACGGCTACGGCGACGCCTTCATGGCCGCGTGCCGGGAGGAACTGACGGTCACCGGGGCGCGTATGAGCCAAGGCGAATACTGGGTCGCCGAGGCGCAGGGCGCAGGGCGCAGCTTGCCGTATATGACCATGGTGACCATGGCGGTTGAGGGCGGCGGCCGAGATCGAGGTTAAGCCGTTTCCAGATCCGCCAGGAGTTTTTCCCCGGCGACGGATTGCGCGGTTTCGCGCAGGGCGGCGATGACCTTGGGGTCGTAGCGTTCGGCGTTGTCTTCCAGAATTTCCATGGCGGCCTCGGGGGCGATGCCCCGGCGGTAGGCGCGCGGCTCCAGCCGGGCGCAGAAGACGTCGCAGGCGCCCAGGATACGGGCGGCGAGGGATATCTTGGCGCCCTTCAGCCCGGCGGGATAGCCCTGGCCGTCCAGGCGTTCGTGCATGGCCATAATGGTGTCCAGCACCGGCAGGTTGAAATCGATATCGCGTAGGATCTCTTCCGCGTGGGTCAGATGCGCCTGCATCTTCTTGATCTGGGCCGGGGTCAGGCGGCCGGGCTTGTTCAAGATTTCGCGCGGCACGCCCAGCTTGCCGATTTGCGAAAGGTCGGCGGCGATCTCGACTGTCGCGATAACCTCGGCGCTGGCGCCCAGGCGCTGGGCGACCGCGGCGGCGAAGCCGGCGACCCGGCGCGAATGCCCGGCCAGGTAGGGATCGCGCAATTCAACCGCGCGCACCAGGGCGGCGACGGTTTGGCGGATCGCCCGCTCGTGCTTTTTCTGCTCCTCCACCAGTTCGGTCACGTCGCGGGTGACCGACACGATGCCGGAAAACACCCCGGCCTCGTCGCGGTAGGGAACCTTGGTGATTTGCAGGTGGTGCGCCTTGGCGCCCAGGTAGACTTCCTCGCTGACCGTGACCGGCGCGCCGGAGGCCAGGGCGCGTTTGTCCGACAGCTTCAGGCGCTGCGCCGTGCCGGCCCCGAAAATGGCCGCGTCGTCCAGGCCGACCGCCCGGTTCACGTCCTTGCCGATGGTGCGGGCGAAGGCCGGGTTCACATAGCGGTAGGTGCCGTCCAGGGACTTCAGCCCGATATGATCGGTGATGGTGTTGTTGATGCTGTCGAGCAGGCGTTTCTGGGCCTCGATCCGGGCCGCGAGGCGGCGGAATTGATCGGCCATGGCGCTCGAGTGTTCGTTGGCCAGGCGCCACCAGAAGGCGCCGAAGACCGCGGCGATGGCCAGGACCATAAGCACGGCCACCGAGACCACGGCGGCGATGAAGCCGCCCAGGCCTTCGCTGACCGCCTTGGCGTCGATTTCCTGAACCAGGTGCCACGCCGGTCCGCTGACCGCCACCGCCAGGGAATAGACGCTGCCGCCGGCGATGCCGCCGCGCTTGGCGAAGCCGGCCGCCGGGGCCGGCCCACGATCCGCCGCGCTTTCCAAGGCCCGCAAGCTGGGCGAGTCCCCCGGCGTGACCTCAAAGGCCGCGCCCGCCGCGCTCTGAACCAAGCGCAGGCGCTCGCCCGCCTGGGCCAGCGGCGGCGGGGCCAGAAGCAGCTTTAAGCGCTCGTTGACCGGGGCGCTCAGCAACGCGACGCCGACCGGGGCCTCGCGTCCGGTTTCGCTTTGCGCGGAGAGCACCGGGGCGAAGATATCCATGACCAGGCCGCCGGGGGTATCGCGCAGCGGGCCATAGCGCAAGACACCGCTCTTGAGGGTTTGGGCGGCGGTGGCGCGCTGCGCCGCGCCGATCTCGGGCGCTCCGGCGCTGGTGGCATAGGCCACGCCCTCGCGGTTGAGCAGGGCCGCCGCCGTGTAGCCTTCGGTTTTCGCGAAATCGGTCAGAACCTGGGACATGAAGGGTATTTGCGCGGCGAGCGGCACCGCCAGGGTGCCGCCTTCGGCATCTTGGTTTTTCACCGTCCCGCCGCCGCTGGCGATGCCGGCCATGTCGGCCAGGGACAAGTCTATCTCGGTCGCGAAGAGGCGGAACAATTCGCTGTCCACCACCTTGTCGATGGGGTGGGTCAGGCCTTCCAGCCAGGTCTCGATGACCTCGGCCCGGCCCTGGGCCAGGATTCCCAAGCGGCGTTCCAGGTCGCGCAGGACGCTGCCGCGCTCCATGCTTATCAGGACCACGGGCACCGCGATGGCCAGGGCGGCGACGATGGCGAAGGCCCAGCCCGCCCGCGCCATGACCGGGCGGCCGCCGCCGGGGCGCGCCTTTCTGGCCGGCACTTCCAAGGGTACCGGGCTGGTTGTGCCTGGCGCTCCCATTCCCCCCGCCAAGTCCATTATCGTCGCTCCATACTCAGTATTCAGTTCTTGCGGGCGACCAAACCCCTGTAGATGGGCGCGGTCTTGGTTTTATAGCCGCCGACGTGGGCCCAGCGGACCTTCTCGGTCATGGAGTACTGCGGCCGGTAATGCTTATAGCGCGAATGCGGCAAAATCATATTGGATAAACTATCGAGAACGATAATCCCGTCCGTCTCGTACATGGCCAGAACCGCGTGGCCGATACCGCGAATCTCATCCATCAGGATAACGATCCGCATGTTATCGGTGTCGAAGCCGAGCTGGCGCAAGGCGAAGTACTTGGCGATGGCGAAATCCTCGCAATCGCCGGAGCGGGCCATAAACTCGCCCGGCGCCGCCCAGTACTCGCTGCGCCCGTAAATTTCATCGTCTTCCTTGTAGGGCCAGCGGTTGAAGAACTCATTGACCGCGCGGATCTTGCCGGCGCGGTCCAGCTTCGACGCCGCCTTGATGATCTTGCGCCAGGATCGCTGGCTTGGGGTCGTGCAGCGGGCGGCGTCGCGGGTACAGGCTTCGAAGCGGTGCCGCTCACGGCGCGCCTCTTTCAGCACCCGGGTCCACTGCGGCAGGCCCTTGAGGGATTCGGAGCGGAATTCCGTGGTGCCGAACAGCCCCGCGCCCTCGCTCAGGCTCAATCCAGAGGCGCCGGGACGTGGCGCGGCGGGCAGGGCCGCGCTGGTGGCGGCCGCGGCGCCCTGGCTCATGCGGGCCAGATCGCCCAGTGTCTGCGCCCGCGCCGGCGCGGTGCAGATCATCGCGGCCCCCACTAGGAGAGCGACATGGACAGCCGTGGATTTGGGCCAGAACAACACCGGAGTTCCGCTCTATCTGTTGGCGCCGGAACGGCATGAGAAAGTTCTCCTCAGACTCGCGTGTTCTGGTGAAAGAAAAGTTTCGGGCTATGGTTAGTCACAGATAGAACATATAAACAAATCAATGGTTAACGCCGGGATAACGTTTATGGGGCCGGCAGCCTGCCGCCACGGCGCCAGCCTCCCCCCATTCCCCCTCGCTAGCGTCATTCCCGCGAAGGCGCACTACTGTCCGGGAAAGTTCCGCAGTCTGGCGGCACGTCCCCGGTTACCCCCACATCCTGGCTTTTGAGGCTCAAGAGACTGGTCAAATCACGAAGGTAACCCCGCGGCGAGGCAAGCCTTCTTCACACCCCGGCGTCATACGCGGACTTGATCCGCGTATCCATGCGTGCAGCGGTATGGACTTGCGTCTATCCGCGCCTATCTGGGTTGCAGGGCTAAAGGGCCTATATTTCAGGGGCCGGCGGCATTGAGCCGCCAAGGCATGGCTCCGCGCCTGCCAGGGTCATGGATACGCGGATCAAGTCCGCGTATGACGAGAGAGGGGGCATTTACCACCGCAAAATTTCCCCTGACAGCAGTGCGCCTTCGCGGGAATGACGGGGGGTGACTGAGGGGCCTTAGCGTTCCCGCAGGGCGCGGTCGCGGGCCTTGAGGATCGGCTTCAGGAGGTAGTCCAGGACCGATTTTTTGCCGGTCAGGACCTCGATCGTGGCGGTCATGCCGGGGATGATGGGCAATTCGGCGCCTTGATGGGTGATGGCGTTCTCGTCGGTGCGCAGATAGACCCGGTAAAAGCTGTCGCCCTGATCGTCCTTGATGGTGTCGGCGCTGATTTGTTCGACCTTGGCCTTGAGGCCGCCATAGATGGAAAAATCGTAGGCCGCGATCTTGATAACGGCCAACTGGTCCGGGCGCAGGAAGGCGATGTCGGTAGGCCGGATGCGGGCCTCGATCAGAAGCCGGTCGTCCAGGGGAACGATTTCCAGAATATCCTCGCCCGGGCGGATAACCCCGCCGACGGTCGTGACCTTCAACTCCTTGATGGTGCCGTAAACCGGCGAGCGGACCTCGGTCCGCGTGACCCGGTCTTCGCCCGCGAACAGGGTTTCGCGGACCGATTTCAACTCCGCGCGCGCCCGGTTCATCTCGTTGGCGATTTCGCTCTTGGCGCTCAGTTGGACTTCTTCGATGCGTTGCTTGGCTTCCTTGGCCGCGGAGCGCAGCCGGGGGATCGACAGGCCGATGGTGTTGATCTCGCCTTCCAGGTCGGAAAGGGAGCGGTCGATCCGGATCAACTCCACCCGTGGCATGACGCCGTTGGTGACCAGGGGCGCGGTGATCGCCCGCTCCTCGCGCGCCAGGGCGAGGCTGCGTTTGAGCTGCTTGGTGCGGCTGTTCATTTCCGCGATTTCCTGTTGGCGCTGCATGGCTTGGGATTCCAGGACCGAGACTTGAGCCTGCATTTGACGCCGGCGGTAGTCGAACAGGGATTCCTGATCGGCCACGGCGACCGGCGCGTTGTCGCGCATCTCGCCGCTGATGACCATATCGCGGCCCGACTGTTCGGCATCCAGGCGTTCGACCGTGGCCAGCAGGGTGTAGTACTGGGATTGAAGATCGCGGAAGCTGGCCTGGGCGGCGGTATTGTCGATACGCACCATGATATCGCCGGGCTGCACCACGGCGCCTTCGCGCACCAGAATCTCGGCCAGTATGCCGCCTTCGAGATTCTGAATGACCTGAACCTTGCTCGACGGAATGACCCGGCCTTCGCCGCGCGTGACTTCGTCCAGTATGGCGTAATGCGCCCAGACCCCCATGACGCCGATGAAGACGAAGGTCATGACCGTCAGGATGCCGGCGAAACGGTGGCCGCGCCGCCGCGCCGCCGCTTGGACGTCGGGCATGAAATAAAGATCTTCCTGGCGGCTGGACATGGTGTTTATACCAAGGAGCGTTGATAATGGCCCATAGTGATCGCCTGGGCGGTTCGCCGGGCAGGAGGGAAGCCGCAGGCGATGCGGGACATCGTCAAGGCTTTCCGACGCCCTCCGGCGAACCGCCCAGGCGACCGGAACGGCGGCTTACCAAGGCTTTCGGACGGCGTCGCGCACGCCTCGCGATGCCCCGCATCGCCACGCCGCACGCTCCTAGCCGAAAACCTTGGTAAGCCGTCTCTATGGGTCATTATCATCGCTCCTTGGTATTAACCCCGGTTCGACCGGATTTGGCCTTGTTTCAGGGCCTCCAGAACCCGGTCTTTCGGGCCGTCCGCCACGACCTTGCCGCCGTCGAAGATGATCAGGCGGTCGACCAGGCTCAACAAGGAACTGCGGTGGGTGATCAACACCAGGGTCTTGTCCTCCATAACCTCGCCCAGCCGTTTTTTGAAGGCCATTTCGGAGGAATTGTCCATGTTGCTGGTCGGCTCGTCCAAGACCATGATCGGCGGGTCGAGAAGCAGGGCGCGGGCGATCACGATGGACTGTCTTTGGCCGCCGGAAAGGCTCATGCCGCGCTCGCCCACCTGCATGTCCAGACCGTGGGGATGGTTGCGCACGAAGTCGCTTACCCCGGCCACGTCCGCCGCGCGCATGATCGATTGATCGTCCAGGTGCGGGGCGCCGAAGGCGATATTATCGCGGACGGTGCCGAAGAACAGGTAGTTGTCCTGGGAAACGTAGCCGATGTTGCGCCGCAGGTCGGCCGGGTCGATCTGCCGGATATCCGTGCCGTCGGCCAGGACCGCGCCCTCGGCCGGATCGTAGAGGCCCAGCAGCAGGCGGGCGACCGTGCTCTTGCCCGATCCTATCCGCCCCAGGACGCCGACTCTTTCGCCCGGCTTGATGCTGAAGGACACGTTGTCCAAGGCCTGGCTTTCCTGATTGGGATAGCTGAAGCTGAGTTCCTTGACCTCGATTTCGCCGCCAAGCCGGGGCCGGTGCAGGAAGGTCTTGCCGGTGGGGCGCTCGACCGGCGACTTCATGATGGCGTCGAGAGAGCGCAGCGCGACCCGGGATTGCTGCAGGCGTGTCAGCATGGCGGCGACGGACCCCAAGGGCGCCAAGGACCGCCCGGCCAGGATGGTCGCCGCGACCAAGGCCCCCATGGTGATGTCGCCGGCCGCGATAAGATGCACGCCGAAGACCACGACGGCGACGGTGGTAAGCTGTATCGAGACTTGCGCGAAGGTCGTCGCCAGGCCGGACAGAAAACGCGCCTTGCCGGAGGATTCGGCGGTCAAGCCGACGAAGCGCTCCCAGGCCCGTTGCACGCGCCCTTCCGCCGCCGATGCCTTGATGGTTTCCAGGCCGTCGATGGTCTCGACCAGCAGCGCGTGCTTCTGCGATTGTTCCTTATGGGTCTTTTCGATGACGTTGCGCAGGGGAAACTGCATGATCGCGCCGACGAATATGACCAGCGGCACCGCCGCCAGAGGGATATAGGCGACCGGGCCCGCGACCAGGTAGATCACGGCGACGAACAAGAACACGAACGGCAAATCCACCAGGGCGACCAGGGTGCCGGAGGTGAAAAATTCGCGCAGGGATTCGAATTCGCGCAGGTTGTTGGCCATGGCGCCGGTCGAGGGCCCCTTGCTCGCCAGCTTCATGGACATGAGCTGTTCCAGCAACCGGCTGGCGATGATGACGTCGGCGTTCTTGCCCGCGACATCGACGAAATAGGTGCGCAGATTACGCATGACGAACTCGAACACGAACACGGTCACGACCCCCAGCGCCAGCACCCATAGGGTTTCCAGCGCGTTGTTGGGAACCACCCGGTCGTAAACGTTCATGATGAAAAGCGGGCTGGCGATGGCGAACAAATTGATCAGGATCGAGGCCAAGACGACGTGGCTGTAAATGGGCCAGAATTTTCCCAAGGTGCCCCAGAACCAGGCGCGTGGATGCGACAGGTGTATATCCGACGCGCGTTTGTCGAACTTGAATTCCGGCCGCGCGAAGATGGCGTAGCCGGTGTATTGCGCCTCCAGTTCCTTGACCGGGATCGTCTTGGAGTTGGCGCCGCCCTCGGAAATGACAACTTCCGCCTCGCCCGCCTTGGGATAGCTGAGCAAGACACAGGCGTTCTGGCCCTTGAGCAGCAGGATGCAGGGCAGGGTCACGGGCAGGATTTGCGCCAGGCGCGGACGCCGTGTGATTTGCGCGCTCAAGCCGGCGCGCGCGGCGGCGCGGACCGCCAGCTCTGGCGTGAAATTCACCGAGTCGTGCGGCAAACCCGCTTTGAGCGCCGCCTCCGAGATCGGCCGTTGGAGGATCGCCGATAAGATGGTCAAGGATGACAGCAGCGGATCGATGAAATCGACCGTGGATGGCGGGATCCGCCAATCGGGAATTTCTTCCAAGACCTCGCTGGGGGCCAGGGCCGGCGCCATAGGTTTCGGCGCCGAAGGTGCGGAACTTGGCGCCGAAGACGCGGGACTTGGCGCCGGAGGCGCGGGCGCGGGTTTAGGGGCCGCGCCGGGGCCCGAAATCCGCTCCGCCTTGGCGGCCGCGGCCTGGGACACCTCCAGGCTTTCGATGGTCTTGGCCCCGTCCTTATCCGTATGGGAGGCGGCGGCGAGCGCTTGAATGAGCTTGTGGGTCGGGTTCGCCCGCGGGGCCGCCGGCCCGGTGCGCAGGTCCGCCTCGCCGCGGCGCTCCCCCGCGCCGCGCTTTAGGGCCTTCGAATTGCCTTTTTCGGCTGTCATGCCAAGTATTCCGCCCCCGCGTCCGGCCCCTGTTTTGGCCGCCTGTTTCCTGCCGCAGCATCTTGGATATTCACACTAGCATCAAGCCTTACGAATATACGAGTAGCCTTCGGAAAAGGTTAATTCTATCAAGCTCTCCCGGGCCGCGAGCGGGTACCGGGATATGGAATACCGCCGTTTTGGCTGCCGGTCGTATAGAGGGCCTTGGCGCGGGCCTGGTGAACCCGCCGAATAGTTTCGGTTAACGACTTATTCGCTCTCTTTAGTATAAGTCATTCCTATCCGATATCGTTGACAAACTGCCGATAAGCGGCGTAATTAACACAGTTAACCAACTGATTCGCTTCGATCGAAAGCGTTCGATCGCGGGGTGGTCGAAATTTTTTAAGGGGTGGGGGAATGCATATTCGCTTAGGTAAAGCTGGGACATCCGGTTTTTTTCGGGCGGCGTTGCTGATATCGGCGATAGCTATTCCCGGTGCGGTGCCGGCGCACGCCATGTCATTGGCGGAATCTGTCGATAACGCGATTTCGACAAATCCGGATATCGGGATCGTCGCCAGTAACCGGGAAGCGGTCAGCGAGGAACTGAAACAAGCCCGCGGCCTGTGGCTGCCGCAGATCGACGCGGCGGCCGGTATCGGCAAGGAGCGGACCAACGACCGGACCACCCGCGCCCGCGGCGGCAACAGCGGCGGCGATTTGACCCTGACCCGCCAAGAAGCCTCGATCACGCTGCAGCAGCGGATCTTCGACGGCTTTGAGGCTAACAGCACCATCGACCGGGAGAAGGCGCGGGTCCAATCCGCAGCCCAACGGGTGGCGGAAAATGCCGAGTTACTGGGCCTCAACGCCGTCGGCGCCTACCTTGAGGTGGTGCGCCAGCGCGAACTCGTGCGCCTGGCCGAAACCAACCTCGATGTGCACTTGACCATTCTCGACGCCGTGCGTCAGCGTCAATCCGGCGGCGGCGGCAGCCGCGCCGACGTGGCGCAGACCGAGGCGCGGTCCGCCCGCGCCCGCGCGACCCTGACCCAGAGCCTGAATGACCTGCGCGACGGCGAAGCCGGTTTCACGCGCATCATCGGGCAATTCCCCGACGGTTTGGAGCCGGTCGAATTTCCGCAAGGCGTACTCCCGCCCGATCTGGATACGGCGGTTTCCCTCGCCGGCAGCAACAATCCGACGACCAAGATCTTCGAGGCCGACGTGCGCAGCGCCACCGCCGAGGTTTCCTTGGCCGAGGCGCCGCTTTATCCCGCCGTCACCCTGGAGGCGGAAAGCGAATATAACGATGGCCGGGACGGCATCACGACCTATGAGTTCAACAACCAGGTCATGCTGCGCCTGCGCTGGAACCTGTTCCGGGGCGGTATCGACCGCGCGGCCCGGCAAGAAGCCTTGTCGCGGGTAGCCGAAAACAAGAATCGGCGCATGCGCGCCTACCTCGAGGCCCAGCGGGAGATGCGCCAATCCTGGTTCGCTTACGAGGCAAATCGCCAAAGGGTCGAGGATTTGAGCGACGCGGTGCAGTTCAATATCGAGACCCGCGATGCTTACCGCCAGCAATTCGAGGTCGCGCAACGCACCCTGCTCGACGTTCTGGATGCCGAGAACGAGTTGTTCGTCTCCAGCGGTCAGCTGGTCACGGCGCAGACCAATGAGCTTCTGGCTTCCTACCGCATACTGGCGGTCGGCGGCTTGTTGCTGGATACCTTGAACGTGCGGGCGCCGGAGCAAGCGGTGGTCGAAAACACCTCCTGGCTCGAGGGCTTGAGCCCGACCAACTAACTTTCACCCCGCCGGGTTCGGTGGGATAAAGAATGGTTTTGCGTCTAACGGCGCCTGGTGGCCGCCGGGCGCCGTTTTCGTTTCGTTCTAAATACCGTTATTGCGCGAACGACCACAAGGCGGCCGGGGGACGTCGAATAGCCAGGATTTTATGGTTAACGCATTGAAAACAATTAACTTGCACGAATTTACCTCATATGATCCGATAATGAGCCCTTCAAGGGATAAGAAGACACCCCGGTTGGGGTCGGTTTAACGTGGCGAAATGGCATGGCGAAACGCGTAATTACGGCGGAACGGGAAGCGAAGGATCCCGGGCTGGAGACGACCCAGCTTGAGATCGTCGCTTTATCCGAAACGCGGATATTCCAGGATGGCCCGGCGGGCGTGTTGTCCGACCCGGCCGATCCCGGCCTGAGCCTGGCGCCGGCCGATGCCGTGGACTTGCGGGTCACGCTTAGCTTGGAAGAACTGCTTCCCGACGACGCCGGCGAGGTGGTGCTGATCGCCGCCGAGGATGTGCCCATCGACTTGCTGTCCCACGAAACCATGACCGGGGCCGGCATCGCGCCGGAACACATAACCATGGGCGGCATGGAGGTGACGGGCCTTCATTACTATAGCTTCGAAAGCGGACTGACCGTGTACAGCCCGGTCGATCTCTTGATCCTGGGCGATAGCGGCGGCGTTTGAGGCCCGGCTATCGAAGCGGGCTTTGGGGCGCCGCCAGGCGGCTCTGCCGCCGGGCCGTCGAAATCCATAACACGGCATAGAACTCGGCCTCGTCTTGCGCCGGCACGGAGACGAAGCGGGCCGGGGCGGCCAGCACCCGCCCAGGCTGCACATGAAGGATGTTTACGTCGGCGGAGATGATCGTACCGGCGATCAGGTCCAGCCAGATATCGTTCAATGGCCTGGCTGTGCGCACCTGTATGGCGGAGGTCAGGTCGCTGCCGGCGGCCGGCAGGCGGTCGCGCCCCAACCAGTCCCTGAAACCGCCATTGTACGAAATGATGGTGCGATAGCGCGATAGCAGCAAGCCGGGTTCGAACGCGGTCAAGACCAGATCGAGAATACTGGTGCGTCCGGCGCGAAGATTGGCCTGGGCCCGGCTCCGTTCGCTGCCCAACATGCACAGGACACGCAGGTAGGACGAAAAGTTGGACCCTTGGAACCCTGCCGCCAGTTCACCGACATAGCGGCCGAGGCGCTGGTTGCTTCGTTCGGCCTGGAGTTCCAGTTCTTGCCAGAAAATGGGTTCCAGCCGGATGGAGAAGCGGCGGTTGTTGAACTGAACCACGCGCGGCTTGGGTTCTTGCGGTTGCGGTCCCGGTATAAGGCGTCTCCTGGGTTTTCGAATCCCACAGTGAGCCGATGCTCATACAATATTATGCGGTTAGCGGCAAGTTTCCAAGGACATCTTGTCAGGGTAATCGCCTATGGCGCGGCGGTCCCATCGGTGCATCCTTCGTCCCTCGACAGGCTCGGGATGAGGAAGATCAGGATGTGGTTCTTTCTTTATGCCATTCGCGATCTTCAGGCCATTCACGATCTTCCTCTTCCCGAGCCTGTCGTGGGACGAA
>JAJFGL010000015.1 GCA_021776135.1 Kiloniellaceae bacterium | reverse complement strand
GGCGCGCAGGCGCATATTCAGGATTGCTTCGGCCTGGCCATCGATCAGCTTGAAGCGCTTCATGAGGACCGGCTTGGGCTCGTCCTCCTCGCGGATGATCTTGATAACGGCATCGAGGTTGAGGAAGACGACCAAGTAGCCTTCCAGGACCTCCAAACGGCGGGCGATCTTATCCAGGCGAAAGCGCGTGCGCCGGCACAGCACCACGTGGCGGTGGTCCAGATAGGCGCGCAGAACGTCGCGCAGGTTCATCACCCGCGGCGTGTTGTCGGCGCCCAGGACATTCATGTTGAGGCCGATACGGACCTCCAGATCGGTCTGGCGGAACAGGGATTCCATCAAAACCTGAGGGTCGACGTTGCGGCTCTTGGGCTCCAGGACCAAGCGCACCACGTCGGTCGATTCGTCCAGGACGTCGCCCAGCATGGCCAGCTTGCGGGCGGTCAGAAGCTCCGCGATCTTTTCCACCAGGCGCGATTTCTGAACCTGGAACGGGATTTCCGTGACCACGACTTGAAAGCCGCCGCCCTTCAGCTTCTCGACCTCCCAGCGCGCCCGCAGGCGGAACGCGCCGCGCCCGGTCTTGTAGGCCTCGACGATGTTCTCGCGCGCCTCGACCAGGATACCGCCGGTGGGAAAATCCGGTCCCGGCATCAAGTCGACCAGCTTGCCGACGGTTGCCTTGGGGGTCTTGATGAGGTGCTTCAGGGCGTCGCAAATCTCGCCCACGTTATGGGGCGGGATCGAGGTCGCCATGCCGACGGCAATGCCGTGGGCGCCATTGGCCAGCAAATTCGGGAAGTTGGCCGGCATCACCACCGGCTCCTCGGATTCATCGTCGTAGGTCGGTTTGAAATCGACCGAATCCTCGTCGATACCTTCCAGCAGCGCCCCGGCCACCTCGGTCAGCCGCGCCTCGGTATAGCGCATGGCGGCGGCGTTATCGCCATCGATATTGCCGAAGTTGCCTTGGCCGTCGATCAGCGGGTAGCGCACGGAAAAATCTTGGGCCAAGCGGACCAGGGCATCGTAGATCGACTGGTCGCCATGGGGGTGGAACTTGCCCATCACGTCGCCGACCACGCGCGCCGACTTCTTGAAGCCGGAGCCCGGATCGAGCTTGAGCTGGCGCATGGCATGAAGCAAGCGCCGGTGAACCGGTTTCAGGCCGTCGCGCACATCGGGCAGCGAGCGCGACATGATGGTCGAGAGCGCATAAGACAGATAGCGCTCTTCCAGCGCCGTTGTCAGGCGCACGTCGCGGATCCGGCCAGCCGGTTCAGGCATCAGGACTTGTCCCATGGTCTCCTCAAGATGGGGGCAGATTTAGACGATTCGCCGAAATTGGGCTACTAAACATTAAAACCGCCTTAAAGCGGCCATTTACCTTGGAAAACCTGCCGATTCAGGGGCTGCGGCGCCAGACATGAAGGATTTGGTAGCGGGAGAGGGACTCGAACCCCCGACACGCGGATTATGATACCTCTCGCGACCCAAAGGAATCAAAGGGTTAGACCGCGAATATCAAGTCCATGTCAAAACCAGCGGGTTAGCGCACGGTTGCCGGAGATGGACCATCTTACAGCCGGCCACTTGATCCGGCGTTCAAGGACCAAATCGCGGACGCATAACCACCAAAATCGTCGTCAACTTGAGAGCCTCCTCAAATCGGCAGTGCCGTCGTTTCCTTGATCGTCTCCATCGAGAAGCGCGACGTGACTTCGGTTAGTGCCGTGATGCCGGTCAGGCGTTTGTAGAACTCATCGAACGATGCCATGTCCCGCACGGCGACCTTGAGCATATAGTCCACCTCGCCCGCCATGCGGTGAAATTCCATCACCTCCGGCATGGCCGTTATCCTTTCGGAAAACTCCTCCAGCCAGTTCTTCGAATGTTCACCGGTCTTGATGCTGACGAAGACTGTGAGGCCAAAACCGAGGCGGCTGGCATCGAGCACGGCGGTCTGGCGCTTGATGATGCCGTCGTCCTGCAACCGCTTTATCCGCTTCCAGCAAGGCGAGGCCGACAGGCCGACCTGGCGCGCCACATCGGAGGTCGACAGACCGCTGTCCTCCTGCAGGATTCTCAATATCCGACGGTCCATCTCATCCATTCGCAAAATTCCCATTTTTAGACAAATTTCTCTCTGTACGTTGATATTATAGAACGAATTGTTCTATTTCTATCAATCATATTGCCAAAGGAAAAATATATTTCTAAATCTGTCATCTATACACTTTGCTCTGCCCGGTTGCGGCAGAGGCGCAGGGATGACAGTGACATGAAATATCTGCCCTTGTTCGCCGACCTTGAGGGGCGCGAATGTCTTGTCGCCGGTGGCGGCGAAAATGCGGCACGCAAGCTGCGCTTGCTGTTGCGCGCGGGCGCCCGGCCGACGGTCGTCGCCAGCGCCATCAATGCGGAGATTCGTGCGCTGGCACGCGACGGCAAGGTGCGCGTCGTGCAGCGCGCCGATGGACTGCCGGACCTGTCGCGGCGCCGGTTGGCCGCCTACGCTCTGATTGTCGTCGCGGACGCCGATAGCGATACGGCCGAAGCATTTGCCGCGGCCGCCCGGCAGGCGAACATCCCGGTCAATGTCGTCGACCGGCCGGATCTCTCGACGGTCGTGTTTCCCGGTATCGTCGAGCGCGATCCGATCCTCGTCGCGATCGGCAGCGCGGGTGCGGCGCCGGTGCTCGTGCGGCGGCTGCGCGAACAGATCGAGGCCTTGCTGCCATCGCGCCTTGGGCATCTCGCGCGATTCGCGCAGCGATTTCGCACCGCCATTGCCGGCACCCAGCCCGATAGCGGACGCCGCCGCCGGTTCTGGGAAATCTTTTTCGACGGCCCGGTGGCGCGGCTCGTCCTCGAAGGCCGCGAGCCTCAGGCCACCAGCGCCATGCTGCGTCTGGTCAATAGCGGCACCGCTCCATCGTTGGAAGGGTCGGTCGCCCTCGTCGGCGTGGGCCCGGGCGACCCCGACCTTCTGACGCTGCGGGCGCTGCGGGCGATGCAGGATGCCGACGTGGTCGTCTACGACCGGCTGATCGGCGACCGGATCCTGGATTACGTGCGCCGCGATGCCGAGCGAATCTATGTTGGCAAGGCGCGCGGCAACCATGCCATGAACCAGGAGGCGATCAACGCACTGCTGGTGGCACAGGCCCGTGCCGGGCGTCGTGTGGCGCGCCTGAAAGGCGGCGATCCGTTCGTATTCGGCCGTGGCGGCGAGGAAATGGCCCATCTCCAGGCCGCCAGCATCGCCGTCGAGATTATCCCCGGCATCACTGCGGCGACCGGCTGCGCGGCGGCGGCAGGTCTGCCGCTGACCCATCGCGATTACACCTCGGGTGTCACCTTCGTAACGGGCCATATGCGCGACGGCGCACCGGAGCCGGATTGGGCGAGCCTCGCCGCCACCCGGCACACGCTGGTGATCTACATGGGCGTCGCAACGGCGGGCATCATCGGCGATCGGCTAGTGGCGCACGGGATGCGGCCTGCGATGCCGGTTGCCGTGATTGAGAACGGCACCCGCCCGGAACAGATCGTCGCCCGGGGCACCCTGGCGACGTTGGGTGCGACCGTGGCCGGGCGCGGTATCGTCGGCCCGGCCCTGATCGTCATCGGCGATGTCGCGGCGCTCGCCAGGGAGTCGGCACCGGGCGTCGATGCCCGCGCGCAAGCGTATGCGCAAGCATGATGGGGAGATGCATATGGCCACTCAGGTGATCTCGGCGAACCGGCTCGGGGATGGCCTTGTCGTCTATATGACCGACGGTAGCGGCTGGTCCGAGCGTATCGCCGACGCGCACGCCGTTACCGACAAGGAGGCCGGCGAGGCGGCGATGGCGGCGGCGCGTGCCGCCGAGGTCGCGCGCCTTGTCGTCGAACCTTACCTCATCGACATCGACGAGAGCGGCGGCGAACGCCGGCCGACGCGGTACCGCGAATTGATCCGCGCCAAGGGCCCGACGGTGCGCCCCGATATAGGCAAGCAGGCCGAGCTTTAAGCCGGCCCGCACGCGACAGGAGCAGCCAGATGTATCTCTATGACGCCATCGACCAATCGCTGGTGGATCAGCGCGTCGAACAGTTCCACGACCAGGTGCGCCGCCGCATGGCGGGTGAATTGACCGAGGAACAGTTTAAGCCGCTGCGGCTAATGAACGGCCTCTATCTGCAGCTGCATGCGTATATGCTGCGCGTGGCCATCCCCTACGGCACGATGTCATCGCATCAGATGCGTAAGCTGGCGCATATCGCACGACGCTACGACAAGGGTTACGGCCACTTCACGACGCGGCAGAACCTGCAATTCAACTGGCCCAAGCTGGAGGAGATGCCGGACATCCTGGCCGAGCTGGCCGAAGTTCAAATGCACGCGCTGCAGACCAGCGGCAATTGCATCCGCAATGTCACCGCCGACCAGTATGCCGGTGCCGCGGCCGACGAGGTTGCCGATCCGCGCATCACCGCGGAAGTCGTGCGCCAATGGTCGACCTTGCACCCGGAGTTCTCGTTCCTGCCGCGCAAGTTTAAGATCGCGGTCACCGGATCGCCGCGCGACCGCGCGGCCGCGCGCGTCCACGACATCGGCCTGATCATCAAGTCCGACGAGGCCGGCGCGATGGGCTATCAGGTGATTGTCGGCGGCGGTCTCGGGCGCACGCCGATGATCGGCGTCACGGTTCACGACTTCCTGCCAAAACGCCACCTGCTGTCGTACATCGAGGCAATTCTGCGCGTTTACAACCAAGCCGGCCGGCGCGACAACATGTACAAGGCGCGAATCAAGATACTCGTGCACGCGCTGGGCGCCGAGGAATTCATCCGCCGGGTTAACGCCGAGTGGGAAGCAATCCGTGACAGCGCGGTCGATCTACCGGCCGGCGAGCATGATCGCATCGCCGCCTTCTTCGCGCCACCGCGTTTCGAACCCCTGGCGAAACACGACGCCTTATTCGCCCGCTACCGACTCGAGGATCGCGAGTTCGCGCAATGGGCGCGCACCAATGTCGCGCCGCACAAGCAGCCGGGTTATGACATTGCCAATATCTCGTTGAAGCCCGAAGGCGGCATTCCGGGCGATGCGACAGCGGAACAGATGAACGCCGTCGCGGCGATCGCCGAGCGTTTCAGCTTCAGTGAAATCCGGGTGACGCATGAGCAGAATCTGGTGCTACCGCATGTCCGTCAGGCCGATCTTTATGATGTCTGGCAGACGCTCAGGAGCCACGATTTAGCGACGCCAAACCTCGGACTGATCAGCGACATTATCGCGTGTCCAGGGATGGATTATTGCAGCCTCGCGAATGCCCGCTCGATTCCATTGGCCCAAGACATCAGCAAGCGGTTCGCCGATCTCAAGCAGCAGCACGATATCGGCGAGCTCAAGGTGAAGATTTCCGGCTGCATCAACGCCTGCGGCCATCACCATGTCGGCCATATTGGATTGCTTGGCGTCGACCGCAAGGGCGAGGAGTATTACCAGATCACGCTCGGGGGCAGCGCCGACGAGAACACCAGCCTCGGCGAGATCATCGGGCCGGCGGTGTCTTATGACAACGTTGTCGACGCGATCGAAACCATCACCACCACCTATGTCGGCCTGCGCACCGACGGCGAAAGCTTCCTCGACACCTATCGCCGTGTCGGCAAGGAGCCTTTCAAGGAGACTCTCTATGCCGCTCATTAAGAGCAAACAGGTTGTCATCGACACCTGGCAGCATGTCGACGACGAGATGGCGCTGCCCGCCGACGGCGGGGTGATCATCTCGTTGGCACGCTGGCAGGCCGAGCAGACTGTGCTGGTTGGGCGCAACGCCCCGCTCGGCATTCGCCTGAAAAGCGACGAAGGCGTCGACACCATCATCAACGACTTGCCGCGGTTCGGCGTCGTGGCGCTGGAATTTCCGACCTTCAAGGACGGCCGCCCCTATTCGACGGCGCGGTTGCTGCGCCAGCGCCACCACTACACCGAGGAACTGCGCGCTGTTGGCGACATACTGCGCGATCAAGTGCAATTCATGCGGCGCTGCGGTTTCGACGCCTTCGAGTTTGCCGACAAAACGGCGGCGGAAAAAGCGATTGCGGCATTCGACGAAATCGAGGCCGTGTACCAGACCGCGGCAGACCGGCGGCGCTCCGCGGCGATGATCCGCAACGACACCACAAACGCGTTTCTGAACGGAACCTGCGGCTGATCTCCGCGGCTCGTATCGCGCAGGTCGCGCACAAGGTCTCGCCCATGCCTGTATTGACGTCAAATCAGATACCGCTTGCCGCCGGCTTGCCCGCCGAATGGTTCTTCCACGCCGCCGGGACGGTGGGTGTGCACACAAACACCAGCGTATACCGATGAGCGTGATCGACACGCACAGCAAGGAATTTGAAGTCCTTGAACGGTTGCGGACCATCTCGCGGGAACACACCCCCGCGGAACTTGCGAGCAACTTCGGCGCTGAGGACATGTTGCTGACCGACCTCATTGATCGTCATGGCCTCAGCATCGGCGTCTTTACCCTCGATACCGGCCGCCTACCTGAGGAGACATACCGCCTGATGCAGCAAACGCGCCAGCGTTACCGGGTGCCGCTGACGGTGTTCGCGCCCTCGACCGCGGACGTGGAGACGTTCGCCGCCACGCACGGGCCGAACGCCTTCTACGAAAGCGCGCTCCGGCGCCGCGAGTGCTGCTATATCCACAAAGTAAAGCCACTCAAACGCGCGCTCGCGGGCAAACGAGCTTGGATAACCGGCCAGCGTTGCGCGCAGTCACCGACCCGCCGTGACCTGCCGTTCGAGGAATGGGATACGGATAACAGGCTGGCGAAATTTAATCCCCTCGCCGATTGGTCGGGGCAAGAAATCTGGGCCACCACAATCTTGGCGCCGTCGCCCTGGAGCACCGTCGCGGCCAGGGAACCGGAGGTCACCAGATAGAGCGCGTCGCCGGGATCGCCTTCGTGGAACAGGACCGAGCCGCCTGGCCGGCTGAACCATTCCACGTCCCGAAGAATCGACTCGAGGGCGCCGCTGTCCATGCCCGCGAACAGGCGTTGGCCCGATAGCGTTGCCCGGAGGCTCCAGACCTCGGTCGGCGAATTGGACAAGTCGGTCATGTCCCGCCCCGTGGTTCGACGCCCATGGGCACCGGACCCCGTCGCTTACGAATTCCGATCCCAATCATTTGGCATTTTGCGCCTATAGGGTGTTCACAATGACGTGGCGGACCCGCCAAGACTCGCGCTCTTCCCCGGCCGGACGTGGTCCGGGACCGCGTCGGGGTCAGTCAGGATCGACCGAGGGATGGACCGATCTCCTTCCGGAGAATTGGGCCGATGAACCCGAGAGTTTTCGTAACAGCCTGTGGCGGCATGAAAAAGGTCTGGCCGGAAAAGTGCCGTCGATTTATGGAGCAGCAGATTGCATAAGCGTTGAGCTACACGGAGTCTGCTGCGCCGAGCGTCGGTGTTCCGCGAAGGAGATACGAAGACCTTGAGCGCGCACATCACCGCTGAGTCATTGACGCGGCATGAGGCCAAGGCGTGAATCGGCCCGGGCCCACAAAGTCACCGGCGCCCGCCGCCCGTCACGCCGGACAATGTTGCGGGGTAAGAAAATCTTTTCGGCCTGTGTCCGATGGAGCCTGGAATCCGCAAAAATACACGCCAACACCGCCGGCTCGGATTTGTCGATCCGGCAGTCCGTTTCTAGGTATGCGCCCTTGCCGCTGAAACTCAACACGACGGGCACCGACTCATCCGCGTAAGCGATCGGCACCGAAAAAGTAATCTGGATCGGCAAGCTAGCGTTCGTCACCTCTCCCCATTCGACGTCAACGATTCGCGGCCGCTCTACATATTGGCTATCTGGCCCATCCGGCCCATCGAAGTGCCGGTATACCGGCCCCTTTATGGGTTTTCCACGTTGGAGCGCGCCGATGTCCGGGGCCCCATCGGGCGGTGGCGTGGCACAAACCAGATTGACTTGGCTCGACCAGGATACCTTGCAGGCAGTTCTCTCCGCGGGACTGCCGCGGGATAGGGCGAAGTTGCCGATCCGGGGGTTTTCGAACCCCACGGTCTCAGCATGCAGGCCATCCACCGGAAATCCCTGAGCCCGCAGGCCATTCGGAAAACTTGGGTGGTTGCTCAAATCATGTCGGAAGTCGTAGCCACTTTCGTCGTCCCAGATAAACTCGTCCCCTTTGAAGGCGCTGAAGAACCATCGTGGCTGGCAGATCTGATCGCGGGTCAATGGTACGCAATACTCAATGGCGTTGTTCCAATGGCGCAGCGGCCCGCTCCGCCCGCCACCAGCGATCGGAGATCGCAAATACCAACTGTTATGAAACACGTACAAAGGCATGCTGGCTGCATTACCAAGTTTCAGCACCTTGCCAACTCGGCTCGCGCTGCACTCCTTCCCTGTAGTAGGCTTACCCGTTGCGGTCCTGTCGTTGGCCCAATCCACATCTTTGCAGCGACGAGCGGGGACGTCGTCGAACCACCCTGTATTGCCAAACACGTAAAACGGACCGCCGCGAACACCATCGAACGAGAACCACGCATGGGCATTGTAGATCTCGTTGTGATGGATCCACCAATTTGCCGCAAAGCTCTCCGGCTCCGTCGGATTGTCGCGGATGTAACGAAAGGAATTGTTGTAGATCTCAACGTTCATGCCCCGCCCGCAGCCAGCCGGGCGACTGCACCCGTCCACTTTCATCCTTACGCCGTTATAGGCATTGCGGAGTTTGTTGTATCGAAACACAACACCACCCGTAACATTCTTGCCGCCCAAAAACGCCCCGTTGAAATATTGTCTTGAGCCGTGATGAGTGACGCCCCAAGGAATGCGCGCCCAAATGTCTCCACTGGGATCCTGGGTCCAGTCATTGCGCTCGATCAGCAGGTGATCGGATTTGCCGAACGCCACGACGGCACAACTCGAGCCGATAATGACAGTATCCTGCAAGGTTACGTAGCGCGAATCCTTGATAAACAAAGCGCTTGGCCAGCAATTCTCGATCGTTAGGTTTCTTATGACGATCCAAGATGATCGCTTGACCTTGAAGCAGTTGACAAGATCTTCCCGAAAATAATGTGCGGTATTTGTAGACTTCTTGGCATCAAGTTCCTCTGTTCTCTCTATGAGATCGATAATTCCCAAAGTCTCGATCCCCTCGACGTCGGGGCGCTCGATTCCAGGTTGTCGTCTTCCGTCAATTACGGTACTGGCCCCCATACCCTCAATCGTGATCGGACATTCCTCGGTCGTATCCGTTATGTCCTTCACGCTGAGAGGGCCGCTGATCCGATCGACGGGATAGATATTTGGCTTGATCCGAATGACGCTGCCTGGTTTAAGATGCCCTTTGTTCACATCGGCGATGGCCTCTTGAAGCGCGGCCATGCTCGCCACCTCTCTGAGCACCCCGCCGCATGACGGATCGGTCAAGGGAACGGGAATTTGCGCGCGCGCATCTGGTCCGCTGACCCCCCAAGAGAGCACGATGGCCACAAGATACAAGGCGCATTGGGCTTTCGCGTTGGTTGCTTTAGCTGGTTTGGTTCTGACCGTCATGTCTCGTCCTTATCGTTCAGAGAACGGACAGCTTGGCTCCGTTCAGCTTCGAACACATCCTCGGAAGAAAATGTGGCACCAAAGGTTAGCGCTGATAGCCATTGGTAATTTAACACTCTTCGATTATCTCGGTGGGCCGTCCGACAGTAGAATTGATCAGAGATATTAACGGCCTCTATTTTGGATGCGTTATAGGTCGCATAGGTTACACATAATCGCGCATTTCTGTGGCCCAATGCCCACGAATTGCTCCCATCCGTCGGCTGAGTCATACCGCCAAGCCAACACCGCGCCGATCTAAACCTTGGTCCAGGGAATAACCACAGTGGCGGGTGAGGGTGAGGGTGCGGATTCGACTGGGAAAAGCACAATCGATGGTTTCAGCTCACTGCCAATTCCGGTTTCCTGCGTCCCCGGCACCAACCATAAACGCGCGGCGGGTTCTAAAGCCCGTCACCCTTCTAAAGCCGGCTCATAAACCTTACCCGGTTGGATTAACGGCTTCCCCCAGTAATGAGCCGCATGCCGCCGCGATAGGTAATGTATGCCCAGGCCCACTGGATCATCACCGCGATACGATTTCGCGTTCCCGCCAGGAAGAATACGTGAACCAGACCCCAAAACCACCAGGCCGGGGCTCCGCTGAAACGTAACACGTTGAGATCGACTACCGCGGCTTTACGGCCGATGGTCGCTAGACTTCCGGCGTGTTCGTAAACGAAGGGCCCCGGAGGGGAGCGCTCTTCCAGCATCGCGTGCACCACGCGGGCGGCGTGTTCGCCGCCTTGCTTGGCGGCGGACGCGAGGCCCGGAGCGGGCTTGCCCTTCCAACTGGAGGAGGCCGCCGTGTCACCAACGGCGAATACGTTCGGCCGGCCCGGAATGCTGAGATCCGCTTCGACTATGACGCGGCCGGCCGGGTCCGTCGCCGCCGCGAGCCACTTGCCCGCAGGCGAGGCGATGACGCCCGCAGCCCAGAAGACGGTCTTCGAAGCAACTCTCTCTCCGGCGATCACGACACCGTCGTCGTCTATGTCCTCTACCATGCTGTTGAGGCGCACCTCCACACCGAGGCGCTCGAGCGATCGCAACGCCTTTCGCGAGAGGCTTTCCGGGAAGGTCGGCAGGACGCGGTCGCCGGCCTGGACGAGGATGATGCGGGCGCTGGCCGGGTCGATGTTGCGAAATTCGCCGCTCAGTCCGTGGCGTGCGAGTTCGGCCATGGCCCCAGCGAGCTCCACCCCGGTTGGGCCGCCACCCACGATAACAAAGCTCAGATAGTCTCGGCGCAGAGTCGCGTTTGTCGTGCTTTCGGCGTTCTCGAAAGCGAGGAGCAGACGGCTGCGAAGTTCGGTCGCGTCATCAATTTTCTTCAGGCCGGGCGCGAGCTTTTCCCAATCGTCGTCTCGGCCGAAATAGCCGTGGCGGGCACCGGTGGCCAGGATCAGGTAATCGAAATCGATCCTCCTGCCGTTTTCAAGGACCACGGCGTCTGCTTCCTTGTCGATCTCCTGAACCCGACCCATCAAAACGGTCACGTTGGCCTGGTTCCGCACCATGCTGCGGATCGGCGTCGCTATGTCGGCGGGAGAGAGCCCGCCGGTCGCGACTTGGTACAGCAGGGGCTGAAAGAGGTGGTAATTGTGCCGATCTATCAAGGTGATGCGGCACGGTGCATGGCGCAGAGCGCGCACGGCACCGATGCCGCCGAATCCCGCTCCGACCACAATCACATGCGGAAGCTCGTTTAGCGGAAACGGCGCCTTCCCCGCCAATTCCGGGTAGCGCTTGCGAAGGAATTTCCATACCAGATGATCCGCGGAAAGACGCCCCGGACCGCCGGTCATTAGCAGGGCGAGCATTGCAGCCCACTGCAAATGAGTTGTGCCCTCGAGAGATAACAGCTCTGGCAGCAGTGCTATCAATAGTAGCGGGATCGCTGAAAATCGGGTTGCCAATCCAATCGCGACGAACGCGGGGAAAACCAACTCGATCGAAGTTATAGCCGACGCGATTGCACCGGGCACTTCGACGGCAACCCAATAGTCCGGCAGGAACACGTAAACGGTGTTAGCGGCGCCCTTTATGTTCCCAAAACCGTTCGAGAAAAATGCCCAGCTAACAAGAATGCGAAAGCCGAGAAGATAAAGCGGAACGATCCAAACCGATAGGAGCGAACAAAAGCGCGCGATCGGCTTTGCAAATACCACCGCCGATTCGGGCAGACCTAGCCCGAACAAGCGATCAAAGGAGATCGGGCCCACACCGGCGATCACGAACCAACCGGTCAGAAGAAGCCACGTGGAATCGATGCCGAAACCGGGTTGCTGCGCGTGAAACCACATAGCCACGGTGACCAAAAGCGCCGCGGCAAAGCGCGCGCCTAGGCCCAGGATAAGAAGAAGCCCCGCGAGCATCTCGATGGAACCGGTAAGATAATCCCCGGAACCCGATGCAAGCACTCCGGCACCTGTCACCGTCGAGAGCAACTGTGTCCTGGTATCCAGGTCAGTCCATAGAACGACGCCTGAGAGAAAAAACGCCAACCCTATCCAAAGGCGTAATACCATGTCGACAACTGGATAAAGTGCTCCTGTGAGTGTGCCCAAAAGACCATTTAAGGCAGTCACGGAGCGGCGAACAGGGCCAGTCCGGTATTCGAGAGGAGCGCGAGACACTGGATGTGACTTTGTCATGCATTGTTACCTGGAACAGTAAATCGGGCGGGCGGAATGTCGGAGCTCATGGATCTGACGGACGATGCTACTGTCTCGAACAGGATGTCTTTGGCCCGCACAAAAAACGACGCGGCAGCCGCAAGGTGATTCGCCACTCGTACACGAACCTCGCATATGCGTCGGGCGATTCAGCCACGCCGGGTAGCCCGGACCTGAGCGCTCAAGCCTGTCACTCCGATGGCTTCCATTGCTCTTTCAAAAAGGCGTTGAGATCGGCACGCTGCTCGGGTTTCTTGAGGCCCGGAAAAGTCATTTTGGTCCCCTTGACGACCTGTCGCGGGTTCGTCAGGTAGGTGTCAAGAGTTTGCTCGTTCCAGACAATGCCGGAGGCACCGTACGCCTGCATGGCCTTGGAATACTTGTACCCGGGTGCCGTTCCCGCCACCCTTCCGATGACGCCGGCAAGACTCGGGCCGACGCGATGTTTGCCGGGTTTTACGCTGTGGCAAGCCTTACACTTTGCGAAGATCTTCTTGCCGCTTTCAGCGTTGCCTGCCGCATGGGCAGGGCTGAGCCCGAGCACAACGGCCACAAACAAAACTAGGGCGCGTCTATAGAATCTCACTGTGGTAACCTCCGACGATTCTCCGACTCGCGCACTGAGTTGGGCGAATACGGTCCTATCTATCCTTTTTTAGATGCCGGGCGCGGCCCAAAGGTTACCTAAGCGGCGGACTCGCCCCAGACAATCAGGGGTTGCTGACTGTTTTCGTGTCAACGTAACCGGTACCAAACACTTCAATCGAAACCATCGAAGAGGTAGACGTGCCGTCCGCCCCATGTTCAGTCGCGCGCGCAGATATCGCCACGACAGTCGATGGGTGGAATTTGCCCGCCGATGCGGCGCATGGCCAAAAGGGAGAACAAGATCCCGACGATCATGGCCAGGTACGCCGGGAGAGCATGGGGCGACAACCCAGGGATCGCGCTCAGAATTAGAGCGTCGTTGCCACCGGGAACCATGGCCGCCCCCAGGCCCATCAGCAATCCACCGAGTGAGTACATCGGCCATTTTGGTGACGGGTGCCAATCGAGCCTGAAACGCCCCTTGAGCCAGGCCGATAGGATCATGCCGGCGAACAGGGAAGCAAAAAGAGCCCAGTACACGGCATGAGGCCCCACGCCTGCCCCCAAAGCCCACCCGACGCCCCTGCCGAGGACGCTGGTATAAGTCCAGGTGCCATGAAACTCATAAAGGGCCGCGTTGCTGATCCCTATTATCAGGGCGGCGGTCGATAACCGGTAACGGTCCGCAAACGCAAGGGCCCTTATTGGTGTTCCGGCCGGGCGGCGGCGCCAAATGCGAAAGCCTTCCCAAACAGCCCACGGACCGAGAACCGCGAGTAGCGCGATCGTCCACGGCGCGGGCGGACCCAGGTAAGCTGCCGCCGGTGTGGAAGCCGGCAAAAGGTGATTTGATACGAGTAAGATGTGACCGGCTGTTCCGAGGCAGAACGCCGCCAGTGTAAATAGCATCGAAAGTTGGCCCGAAGCGAGCCGCGTCAAGGTCGAAAACGCACAACCGCGGTTGGTGGCGGCACCAACCCCGAACAGAAGGCCGCCTACCATGGATTGAGCCGAAACACTCCAACCACTTCGCTGGGCGGTGGGCGAGACCAGACTTACGGCCAGCGTGATGAGCATGACCCACGCAACGGTCTTGACGAAACTCACGAGCATGAAAGCCCGGCGAGTCGTAAGAACCTCCGTGACGGCCATGACCGTGCAGATACTGGCCCGGTGCGCGGCGAAACCAAGAAGACCCGCAAGGCCCAGTGAGATCACCGCGAGCGGGGTCAAAAAAGCCATGTCAGCCGGTGTTTCCTGCTGCCCATCGCTATAAGACGCGGCTAATGTTGGTCATAGAGCGTGGGCGCTTATCATCGTAACGACCCAAGCAATTGGTCCAATTTTCCTCTTCCGGCCGGCGCCCATGAGCCCACGCGACTCGATCAGTCGAAGAGGGTTCGGATATCGACGCTCGACCCCTCGCCGATTCGGTCGTAATGCCGTTCGAGCCACCCGCTTGCGGCCTCGCGTCCGATGTCGCGAAGATGGACGAGGAACGCCCATTCAGCGTTGAGCTTGCTCGAGGCCGAGAGCGCCGCCATCTCCTCAACCGAATCGATCCGGTGCAGAAGCACCTGCTTGTAATCGGCGGGGTCCAGCTTGCCGTCGTCGACCAGTCGCGCGACGAACTCGATCGCGCGCAGCTCCTTTAGGAGCGAGCTGTTGAACGTGATCTCGTTCACCCGGTTGAGGATCTCACGTGCGGTGCGCGGTGTCGTCTTGCGCTCGATCGGGTTGATCTGAACCAAAACCACATCGCTCGACGCGCAGGAGTTGAAGAATGGGAACAGGACCGGGTTGCCCATGTAACCTCCGTCCCAATACGGCACGCCCTCGATCTCGACGGCCTGAAACATGAACGGCAGGCAGGCCGAGGCCATGATTACGTCCGAGGTAATCTCGCCGCAGGTGAAGACCCTTACGCGCCCAGTGTGGACGTTGGTCGCGGAGACGAACAGCTTCACTTTATTGCAGGCGGTGACCCGGTCGAAATCGACCTGTGCTTCCAGGAGATCCTGGAGCGGGTTGTGATTTAAGGGGTTCAAGTCGTAGGGCGACGCCAGCCGTGTCAGGTGGTCGAAGAACAGATATCCGGGGGAGGTTTCAAGGCTCCAGTCGCCCATGAAAACGTTGACCAGAGAGCGCTGAATCGGACTCTTGGCGCCTTGGCGGCTGACCGCTTGCCAGAAGTCCTCCAGCGCCTGACGCGCCCCGTCAGGGCCGCCCTTCATGATGCCATCGGCAACGACAACCGCGTTTATGGCTCCGGCACTGGTGCCACTGATGGCTTCAAAGCCGATCCGGCCGTCTTCCAGAAGGCGGTCGAGTACGCCCCAGGTAAAGGCGCCATGCGCGCCGCCACCCTGCAGGGCGATGTTGACCATCTTCGGCGATTTACCGGCGGATGCCTTGGCGCTCATTGTGCTGTCCACCCGCCGTCAACCGGCAGGATCGTCCCGGTTATCGAGGCCGCCGCATCGCCGCACAAGAAAACGGCCAATTCCCCGAGTTGCTCGACCGTCACAAATTGCTTGGTCGGCTGCGCGGCTAGAAGGACATCGCGCTTGACCTCCTCCTCACTGATGCCGCGTGCCTTTGCCGTGTCGGGGATCTGCGCCTCGACAAGCGGCGTGAGCACATAGCCGGGTGCGATCGCGTTGACGGTGATACCATGCTCGGCGGCTTCCAGCGCCACGGTCTTGGTCAAGCCCGCGATGCCGTGCTTAGCCGCCACATAGGCGGACTTGAACGGCGAGGCGACCAGAGCATGCGCCGAAGCGATGTTGATAATCCGGCCAAAGCGGCGCTCCTTCATGTCCGGAATCACCGCCCTCATGCTGTGGAAGGCAGCGGAAAGGTTGATCGCGATGATCGCGTCCCATTTTTCCGGCGGAAACGTCTCGATCGGCGCGACATGCTGAATTCCCGCGTTGTTGACGAGAACATCGACCGAGCCGAACGTCTCGCGCGCCGTCTCGACCATGCCGGCGATCTCATGTCGGTCCATCATGTTGGCCGGCGAGTATAGCACTTTGACGCCGTGGTCCTTTTCCAACCGCGCGCGGTCTGCCTCTATCTCCTTGGCATCGCCAAATCCGTTCATCATGACGTTCGCGCCGGCCTGGGCGAGCGCCTCCGCTATCCCAAGGCCGATACCGCTTGTCGAACCGGTCACGATCGCATTCTTTCCGTGCAACATCGCTTGATCTTCCTTTGTGTTTAAGCCTGTTCAGGAGAGGTAGTCGTGCACGACCCGACCGTACGGCAGGGTCATGTCGGCGACGAAGTGCAGCCCGCCGATCATCTTATGCACCGGGAAGTCCGCCACCGGCGCGTTGACATGGGGAACCAGGTGAAGACGCGCCGGCCCGCCCCAATACCCCTTCACGGCGATATCCGTGAGGTTGTAGGCGACCAACTGGGCAACCAAGGGCTTGCCGGTCACGCATGGCAGAAGTTTCAGGTTGACCTGGGTCATTTCCAGTTTCTTGCGGCACTCCGCCGGGTCCTGGCATAGGTTTTCGTACTTGTAGCCCATGGTGCCCAGGGCGACCCGCTGGCCCGCGTAGTCTAGGGTTCCCGTCAATGTGTCGGTCTCGACCCGTAGCTTCGGTTGGCCCCATCGCTTCGGGAATCCCCAGATCTCCCGCCCCGCCGTGATCGGCGGTTCGTCGTTCAGGTACATTTGGGCGGTATAGTTAACCGGCTTACCGTCGAGCAGGCAGGGAATGACGACACCGGACTCCGAGTAGCTGCCGAAGCCCGTGCTGTCGGGCATGGCGATCCACTCATAGAGGACCCGGTTGCTGCCATCGGGCTCTAGCGGCTCGGGTACGGCGTGCCGGATCGCCGCGGGATCGCTCCCATAGACGACGACGAAATACTCCCGGTCGACGAAGCGGTAGGGTCCAAAAGGATAGCTCGGATTGCCCGGTGGCATGGATGGCAGGGCCAGAATCTCGTCTCGTGTCATTGTCGCTACAATTCCTTTATAGGCGTACGGCTCGACGTTCGGTTCCTCGCGCGCGAGGTCGGCCCTCGGCTGTTGCAACTGGGCCGTGTCTTCCAATTCTCTTTGGGGCCTTGGATGAGCTCTCGGCTTAAGCCGATCTATCGCCGGTCCGCCGGATGACTAAACGGGCGCTATTGTTCGGATTGATCGAACATGTCGGCGATGCGCGAATTCATGACATCGAACACCGACATATTCGTCTCGATCATCGCCCCCATGAGTTCCCTCATGTGCTCGAATGCCCTCTCGAGGCCGGCTTGAATTGCCTTGGAATCGACCACAGCGGTCTGCTGCGGATTGCCCGCCTGTATCACTTCCGTCGCCAGGCTCGAGATGCGATTGAAAGTCTCACGCATAATGTCGGCCTGCTTTCTCGCAACGGCGTGCGCGTCTTGGGCCGTAATCATTTGCGCTTCAATGAGCGCGTCGATGCCCCTGCGCTGCGCCTCCACCAGATCCTGGACCTCCATCCCCGGCAGGGTTTCGCTCCCGATAGGCTGCTTGTCGCCACGCTGATGCGGTGAATTGTTCATGGAATTGTCCTGTTTTCATCGATATGCGTTCACTAGCCGATCAGCCGGATGCGTTAATGTGCCAAGTTGTCACAATATTAGACGCGGAAGCGCCGAAAAAGGTTACAGGGTCCACTCAAAGGCGCAAGCCGCACTTCCGCGATAGACGCCGCTTCCGCGCAGAGGCATGGTGTTCGTGTGTTCTTAACTAGTTAGAGGTGCCCTTTTCGGGTATTCGGCGCTTTGCTGTTTGCTTGCCGGTAATATGGGCATCAATAGCGCGTTCGTGGTATGATTTTTTGGCAGAGTCGGCGAACAGGCCCCAGTTGTCCCTTCATGTGGCGGCCCGTTCGCGGCGGCTAGCCAAATTAAGTGGCTTTTCTTCACTTTCTGCACCATCTAGGGTGCTACCCATCTAGGGTGCTACCTATTGTTGGACTTTTCTTTTGGTTGAGATCCAGGTGAGCGAGCCAACGGAACAAATCGCGGTCAATCAAGACTACGCTGCTGATGGAAATGACTTGGAGCGCGCCATCCGCGAACATGGCGCGGCAATGCTCTGGGTTGCCCGCCGCTTGTTGGGGAATGAGGACGAAGCCCGGGAGTGCGTTCAGGAAGCGTACTTGCTGGCCTTCGCCAAGATTGCTTCCTTTGAAGGCCGCTCGTCGTTTCGCACTTGGCTGCACCGGATTGTCGTCAATACCGCCCTCGGTCTGCTGCGAAAGCGAAAGCGCAAGGAAACGGAGTCGCTCGACGACTTGCTTCCCGTGTTCGATTCCGACGGCTGTCGGGTGGAGCCCAGTTGGCGTTTCAATGAACCGCTGGAGCGGATGCTCGAACGCAACGACGTGCAGAATATTGTCTGCCGCTCTATCGCGAGCCTTCCAGAGAGTTACCGTATCGTTTTGGCGCTCCGCGACATCGAAGGATATGACACTGCAGAAGCCGCGACCTTGCTAGAGACCAACGCCGGTGTAATCAAAACTAGGTTGCACCGAGCCCGCGCCGCCTTGAAAAAGAAGTTGGAACCTCTCTGGTCGAGGGGCGAACTATGAAAACCGGACATACCACAATGCGAAAACTCCGCTCTGCCGTCATGAAGCTCCCGCTGATGCTGACCTGTCGCGAGTTCGAAGATTTCGTGCTCGATTATTTCGAAGGCACGCTGCCAACAAAGCAGCACGTTATTTTCGATATACACCTGATGGTTTGCCACGATTGCCGCAGTTATCTAGCTGCATACCAGCGCAGTGTGGCGCTCAGTAAGGCTGTCTTCGAAAGGCTGGAGGATCCCGTCCCAGGTGACGTTCCGGAAGATCTTGTGGAAGCGATCATCGCTGCCAAAGATGAACGATATCGGCGCACCTGAACGATGCCACCGATTGCTTGTGCATAAATATTACGGATCCGCGCGGCGGATCGGAAATGCCCTGAAGAGTGATTCAGATGTTGATCAATCTTCGTCTGGACCTTAACAGTCGAGCCGGTAGCCCCCCTGCTCGGTCAATATTAGTTGGGCGTTCGATGAACCTGCCCTTGTCTTTTGGCGCAAGCGATAGACATGGGTCTCCACCGTGTGGGTTGCGACATTTGGATGATAACCCCAGACGTCACGGAGGAGTTCGTCCCGCGAAACAACATCTTCCCGTCTTTCGTAGAGGTACCGCAGCATGGCCGTTTCCTTTTCGGTCAGGCGAAACTCAATTTTCAGTTCGCGGTCGATGAGCGTCCGTCCGCTTGGCCGAAGCTCATACCGACCTATCATGAACGCAGCCGCGTGATTTTGCTCGTGTTGACGCAGATGAGCTCGCAGTCGCGCGAACAGGACTGCTAACCTGAACGGCCTAGCCACGTAGTCGTTTGCGCCATAGTTAAGGCCGAGAACAGCATCCGCGTCAGACGCGGTGGGCGCAGTCAGAATGATCGGGATTCGAACGCCGCCGCGACGCAAAAGTCTGCAAAGATCGTGTCCGTCGATGTCCGGGAGCTGCAAATCCAGGAGAACCGCATTAAAGGGTTCCGATACGGCAAGATCGAGCGCTTCACTGCCACATCCCGTCTCCGTAACCGTGAATTCTCCGGCCATCCGAAGGTAGTCGGCCAATGAGGCTCGAGATATCTCGTTTCCATCAGCAAGTAAAAATCGCTTTGCATCTGATGTGCTCATGAAGGCGTCAGTCTCCAGCAAATATTGGGCCATCTTGCGGGCACCTGAACGTGTCGTTTGAGACGCACAAGGCCCCTCTCATCACTTTTGATGATTGGATTGGTTAAATGGTTACACCGCTAGCGTGCGAATCATTGGAGAACGGCAAGAAAAATTTCGCCTCCGAGCCGTTCTGCATATTTAAAATTAGATGAAAATATACAAACTGAGTGGCCTGGCGGGGCGCCAAATCCATGCTGCGAACGGTTTATGGGTCCAGGATACCTATCACCAATTCGCGTGCTCGGCCGACCAATAGCAACACCAGTGTCGCACCGGCTTCAATTCGTATGGTGGCACTGGCTAGCACAACGGTTGCCGCTAGCCAGCCCTGGGTTTCAGCGCTGCCAAGAGTGCGGCAACGCCAGTTTGCGGCTGACTTTCTAACGACGGCCCAAGGCATCTCGACTCACTGGCCAACCGGTTCCCTATGCCTATCGTCCTGGGTCTCGTCCCGCCAGACATCGCCAGCGAGCTAAGGCATCGAACCGTCGAACCCGACTCCATGCGAGCTCGACAGCAGCAGCGTTGTCCTTCGACGGGTTTCTCGAGTAATCGCGCACCGCATATAGGACCACGCGCAACCTCTCCTGCCGGTCTTCCGAGAATTTTGAGGGAAGCATGATGCACCCGTTTGGTTCGAAAACCTTTCGATTGATCCGGGCGCATGGCCCGACGGCGGGAAGCAGCTGCGCTGCGCTACCGGTACGCGAAGACATCGCCTCCCGGCAAATAACGAAAATAGCACGAATCCTATTCCCCCGAGTCAGGGTCCGACCCGGGATCCTCCTGTTCTAGTCAACGTCCTTTCAGTAAGTTGGAGCAACACGACCAGCGCAATACAGATTCCATATGCGGCGCACTTGCGAAATCGTCAGAACGCCGCCGCATAGCGAGCGGTGATGCATGCGTCGCGCATAATGTTCACTTCAAGCTCCATCTCTTCCAATCGATTTTTCACAACGTCTCCGATGCTTATGATGCCGCACAGGCGGCCGTCATCGATGACCGGAAGGTGGCGAATGCGACTGCGCGTCATGACCGCCATAACGTGCTTGACATTATCCTGCGGGGTGCAGGTCTTGACTGATCGGGTCATGACCTTAGCTACACGCATTTTGAGTAGCTCCGGGCCGTTCTCGGACAAGGCGCGGGTGATGTCCCTTTCAGAGATTATTCCTACGATGCGGCCATTGGCCAAGTCCACCACCACAACGGCGCCGATCTTCTCCAGGGTCATCCGGCGGATAATCGTCTGAATCGTCATCACGGGATACGTGGTTACGACTCTATCTCCCTTAGCCTTTAGTAGTCCTTGTACGTTCATGTGAGTTTCTCCTCTGGGCGGGACCGCAAATTGCGGTACCGACTTTCCGCTCCGATTTGTCGTGCATACTTAAGAAACCCATAGATACGCGGGGGCCGCCCAACGTGCGTGTGACGGTCGTCACTGTTCAACGCATCGTGATGCAGGATTGCCGGGGCGTGATCGATGCAAAGACCACCGATGGCGCGCATCTTGCCATGGCCCACACCCGGCCCGTTATCGATGGTGAACACGCTGGTCCAACGGTTTTTCCGGACCTGAACGGAGAGAAGCGCAGCAGAGGCGCCAGTCTTCTCGGCGGACCATGGGTCGAATAGGACTGGCTGAAAGTCACCTCGTTCCGCGCCCTCACAACATTAGCACAAAATTGTGATGAGTGATGGCTGTCACTGCAAGGACCCAACACCACTCTAAGTATATTAGGCGAATGCGTTTACAAGGCGCTCCCTGTTCGGCACGCGCGGTTGTAACGGGGCCTGACACGGAGTGGAGAGGACAGATATTGATGCTTCATCGGGACGCGGGAGACAGGTACGGCGAGCGCCGCGGTTCGCTTCCCGCTTCGCCTCGTGGAGCGTGCAACTTCCCTGGAGTCCGCTTGTCGACTCCCCGCAGCCGTTCTGCTGAACTAAGGGCGGCTGTCCCCTGGTCGCCGGCCCGACGCCCCCTCGGGCCGGCGACACCTTTGTTCGTCGCGTCGCGTTCGTCACGGCCAGGTGTTTTTCCACTAGGAACACGAGGCCTCGTACCTGACCGGGGATGCGCGCGATGCACGTCCGACGCAACGTATTGTCCGGCGATGCCGCATAAAAGGATTAAAACTGCGAAGGAGACTGCCGTGAACCGTTTTCTGACCTTGATCGTCGCTATCATTCTGGCGGCGATTCCGATCGCGTTTGGCATGCCGTCAGGGGTGTGGGTTCCCATGCCCCTCTAGGATCTGGATAACCGGATGGCGGCACTGCTTTCGTCGCCCGAATAAAGGTGTTGAACAATGATGTATCTAGCAAACTTCGGTGGAACGCATAAACCACGAGAGTATGCGTGTTTTAAGATCGAGATCCGCAAAAAGAACCCGCAGGTGCGATTGCAGCGCATATTGGTAACGGGCGCGTTGACCGCCTCGGCGGGAAGGCCCCAAGGAGCTCGGCGGCGCCTAGGGGCGTTCCGATGGATCGCCCCAGTTGTTTTGATGCTGGTTTTGGCGATGGTGCCTTTCGCGGCCCCGCAGGCGGCCGGCACCCTAGACGCGGGCGCTTTCATCGAGGACTTGGGCACGCGCGCGATCGAGCAAGTGGTCGCCCCGGACGTCGAGCCGCAAGAGCGGGAGCGCCGTTTTCGGATCCTGCTGGCGGACAATCTGAACATCGAGATGATCGGCCGCTTCGTTCTCGGCCGGTACTGGAGAAAAGCCAGCGTCGAGGAGCGGAGCACCTTCCTCGACGTCTTCCTCGAGGCAACGGTACAGCGTTTCACGCCCATTCTGACCAAATACCCAGGCGAGCGGCTCCGCGTCGGCGCGGTTCGTCAGAACCCCACCGACCCCACGTTGCTTACGGTAACGTCCCAACTCATCCGCCCGCAGGGCGAACCGTTCAATGTCGACTGGCGGGTTCGGCGGAACGGGGGCCGGTACGAAGTGGTCGACGTGGTCGCCGAGGGCGTCAGCATGGCGATTACCCTGCGCGCCGAGTACGGATCGTTCATTCAACGGCACGGGGGCGGTGTCCGCGCCTTGACCCGAAGCCTCCGCGAGAAGCTCAAAACCAGCGTCGTCGCAGCCAATTCTAACGAACGTGCCGTGCCGCGATAGGTCTCGCCGCACTGCTCGACCCTACGCCGTGACCTAGAGATGTACAGGCTCGGACATCGAACCGAGCCGGATGCGTCAGCACAATTTTGGCAAGGAGCAACCCATGACAGAAGCGGCCAAGCGGTCGGATGGTCAAGGCACCAAGGCAAACGGATGCGATAGCTGCTGCATTATGGAGATCGAGGGGCAAGCTGTCGGCTTGCTGACAATGGAGGGTCACGGATTCGTCTTCTACGCCGCTATGGCGGAGACCTGGCCGCTGGATCGCCGGGTCTTCTCACGCAGGCGAGATGCCGAGCGAGCAGTCCGGGACTTATATGGCAAGCGGCAATCTTCACGCTGAGTTTCCTGGAGTGGCGGAAGGCGCCGGAATCCGGATCTCGACGAACACACAAAGGAGAACTTAATGGAAACCAATTGGACTGGGCTGGGAGTCGAGCCGACATTGCAGCAAGTGATGGCTGATCCTGTGATCCACCTTGTCATGCGGAGCGATGGAATCATAGCGGAAGACGTTTGGGCCGCGGTCGAGACAGCTCGGCGCGTGCGCGGGCCGGCCGCTCAGGCGGCTCTGGACTCAGAGTCCGAAAGTGAGAAAGTGCCCCGAGGCGAAAAGAGTGACCATCCTCTATGCAGACTGTCTCGACTCTGTGAAGGCATCTTGCCCTTCGCCGGCTCTACGGCCGCGCTCGTTCTGCTTGTAATCTTGGGCACTCTATGAAAACGGAGACTATCGTCATTGACATGCTTGGGCTCGATGAGACTCGCGGGTCGATAAAATAACCCGCAGCATGGATTTCCACTCTTGCGGCGTTCACGAGTTTTTGATTGTTTGCGATGCATGACAGCCACTGAATCGCGACGATGCACCGACTATATGACTGTAATACGCTCCCTTTGACAATTTCAGCAATGAGGCTCCCCATGAAATCACGCCTTTCCGCAGCGCTCGTAGCCGCGAGTGTACTGCTATCCGCAACGATTCTTAGTGCGACGCAGGCCACCGCCGAGGGCGGTGTCAAGGCGGGCTTCCTGACCTGCAATGTTTCCAGCGGGTGGGGTATTATCTTCGGCTCGTCGCGTTCCTTGAACTGCAGCTACGCGCCGGCGAGCGGCGCAGCCGTACGGTACACGGGAAAGATCACCAAGTTCGGGGTGGACATCGGCTATCTGTCCTCGGCGGTGATCGTTTGGGCGGTCTTCGCGCCCTCGATCGATGTTGACCCGGGGGCGCTGTCTGGCACCTACACCGGCGCGACCGCAAGTGCTTCGGCCGGAATCGGGGCCGGAGCCAATGTGCTTATCGGCGGCGGCGGCAAATCGATCAGCCTGCAGCCGCTTAGCATCGAAGGCAACAAGGGCCTCAACATCGCCGCCGGCATTGCCGCTATAAACCTAACCCGAAGTGGAAAATCCTGAACGGGCGATGCCGGGGCGTAAACCGCAAGCGCCGGACGATCAAACGGGAAAATGCTCCGAGAGGCAGCTTGCCGATAGGGCTTCACCGAAGTTAGTGGACGGCTATCGATTGTTCGCGATGACCGAAAGACCTGTAAGGAGAGACAAAACACAGAGGAGAATCGTCATGAGCAAGAATCCCGCCTTTCGCGGTACCTTCATGCGCATCGTCCCGATCAGTCTGGCAGCCGGCCTGGTTTTCGCGGCCGTACAAGCCCACGCGGGTTACGGTGGCTACTATGGCGGTTACGGTGGCCACTATGGCGGGCACTATGGAGGCTACCGAAGCGGCCACTACGGCGGTTACAGCAGGCACTATGGCGGTTACCGAGGCAGTCGCTATGGCGGCAATTATCGGGGATACCGTGGTGGCCGTTACTATGGCGGTTACCCCTATTACGGCTACACACGCGGCGGCGTGTACAGCGGCGGCTCTTCCCCTTCGCGCGCTCCCACAATCGCCGGCAGCGCATATAACGGCGATCCGGAACCCGCACCGCAGTCAAACGGCGGAAAGCCTCTCGAAAGCGATCCTGGCAGCACTTATAAAGGCGGCTGGGCACGGCTGGCCTCTGGAGAGTATTCGGCGGCGCTCTCCGTCTTCGCGGCGGAGGCAGCCCGCCATCCTAAAGTGGGTAAATCCAAGGTCGGGTACGCGCTATCGGCGGCCGCCGCGGGCGACTTGCGGCGAGGCGTTTGGGCGATGCGGCGGGCGCTCCGGATAGATCCCGACTCGATGCACTATTTGATAATCGACGAATCGCTTCGCCCGAGGATCGAGCAACTGATCACCAGGTACCAGACGTATCCGGATCGAACCTCAGGCAATGCGGATGCGGCTTTCATGCTCGCATCGCTGCACTATCTGTTGGGCGATGCAGGAACGGCCCGGAGTCAGATCAACCTGGGCGTGGCCGCCGGCGATCGCAGCACCAGCACCGCCAACATCGAACGCCTGATCGACAACGAACTCGCCGCGGACCCGGAGCGCGACACAGAAAATTAGGGCTTTGTCGCACAGAGCCGGATAGAGCCGAGTTCCTGTCAGCCTCTTCGAGTCAGGGGATCCGATAGCTATCGGGCATTCCCCGTCGGGTCATCTTGTGGATGATCGAGCACGCCACTTTCACCTCGATCCGCTGGCTGGACAAATTCCGGGCTCGAAGTCGTCGGCCGATAGTGGTTTTGTACCGATAAATCGCGGTTTCGGACGTTGAGCGGTCAAAAAGACGTGACGGAGCATGGATCGCCCCTTTGAGGCCACACCTTAAGGTTCCACTTCATCAAGGGAACCTTCCGTGCCGCAAATACAACAGCGGCCCACGTCCCCTAATCGCCATACAACGGACTAAGTAACCTACCGAGCGGGACGCTCACGGTCAGCATCAGGGAGTTGACGCCCGGGTTGTCGTCGTGGATCCCGGCGTTGGAAATATGCTTGAAGATGAGTCCGAGCTCGGTCTGGCTTTCGAAACGATAGGCCACGGCCGCCCCGGTCTCGAACTGGAAAACGCCCCCCAATTCGCGGGCGCCCCCCTCGCTGTAGCCGCCAACGCCGCCGAAGGGCCGGACGTAGACGTTCTTAAATGGCTGCAGATCCAGAAACAGGCCACCGGACCCGAAGACGCCGCCATCGGTATTGACGCTCAAGGCCGCATAGGGGCCGAGACCTCCGAAGCGTGGCCCGAAGGTCTGGTCCAGCAGGCGCCAGCCGGAGAGGTACTCCAACCTCACCTCGGCGGCCAGATCCCCCTCATTCTTTTCGTCGAAGGCGAAGGCGCCGAGGCCCAGCAGCACACGGTCCTCGGCGGCATGGACCGGCGCCGGCGCAAACAGAACCAAAGAGGAAAGGAAAGCGACCGAAAGAATGATCCAACGCATGAGATAAGGCGCTCCATCGCAAATGACGTTCTGGCTGCATACTGCACCTGAAGTGGAGACCGGGAATATCAAAGCCAATCACAACTCCGTGCGAGGCCATGCCGGTCTCGGCCAGGCCGCGAACGAAGCCAAGGTCCGGAATGATGGCGGCGCCCTCGCCGCCAAGGCCGCACGCAATCCGGCCGAGACGCGGAGCGAGATGTGAGCCGGGACGGCGTGCGAGGCGCCTCTTCGGCGGTGGCCACGGCGGCTTATGGTCCGGCCGATCGCATGAAGGCCTTCAAGGCGAAATGGATTCTCCCAGGGTGGCTCTCACGTCAGGCGGGCCTTCGTCAAATTTGAGTTGTACCGCACCATGCGCCCCTTTTCCTCGTCCCACAGAACATAACGCCACTGCTCGAGTCCACTGCGAAGCGTCAGGATTGGAGCCGTTCGTAGAGTGGGGTTCGCATCCTGGCACGCCTGCAAACGATAATTCGGTATACGCGGATTGAGGTGGTGAATGTGGTGGAAACCGATATTTCCGGTGAACCACTGGAGGATAGGAGGCAGCTTCAAATAGGAGGAGCCCCGGAGCGACGCCGTGGTGAAACTCCACTCGCCGTGCCGTGCCCAGAACGTGTGCTCGAAGCGGTGTTGCACGGAGAACAGCCAAACCCCGATGATCGAAGCCAGCATCATGATCGGCAATTGCACGGCCGCGACCCGGTCGAACCCGACCAGAGAACCCAGCCCTCCGATCCCCGCCACCAACGCTAGATTGGTCATGTAGACGGCCCGGCGCTCACGCCGCCATGTCTTGGGCATATCGAACGGCAGTCTATATAGCAGAATGAAAATCAGCGGCGGAAGCAGGATGTTCGAGACCAGCGCATGGCGCGTCAAGCGGTACCCGCGCCTGTGCCACATGCCCATCGCCTCGTACTCAACGACGGTCAGGCAGGACGAGTAGATATCCGCGCCGCTCAATCTTCGATCGAGATCGTTCCAGACCCCATGGTGGCCGGCATGCTGTCGGCGCCAAGCGGCATACGGCGCCAGCGTGAGCAGGCTGCAAGCGACACCGAGCGCGTGATTGGCACGCCGGGAGCCAAAGAACGAGCCATGTCCACAATCGTGCTGAATGATGAAGATCCGCACCAGGAAGCCGGCCCCCAGCAGAGCCGGGACAGGCATGATCCAGTACGACACGTCGATGGCGAGGTACATGGCGGCGCAGATACAGAAAAATCCGCCGAACGATGTTACAGCTTGACCGATGCTTGTTCTCAGCACGGCCCCCTGGAAGCGGGCCGCGGTCACCCTCGGGTCCTCTTGGCCGGAATGGGCGGCCGGTGTGTCCACGGCCGTCATCGAACTGGCGGCTTCTTCACGGCATGGCCCGGGCTGCCCGTAACGGGAGACTCTCTCGCGCCGGCGCTTCCGCCAGATCCCATGACGTGGCGGCCATCTAACGGTCGCGGCCTTGCATTCTGTAGCCGGTTCATTCTCACGCCTCCGCGCCAGCCGCTGTCATCGCGCCGCCACGGCCATTAACTTGACGGTGCCGTTGAAGGATCAATAGAGCGCGCCAACTCCGTTCAAGAGTGTGGAAGCCACCTGAGATCTCGCGTGTGACGCGGACCTCGGAGCATCGGTTGGTTTCCGCCTGGCCAGTGCGGCGGGAGGGTTCTGAAGTGTCTTTGACCTGAACACCTCCCAAATCACGTCTGTATCGCCCGAATGCGCCAGCCGCCCGTCCGAAAGCCGGACGCGAACAAGCCAAACGCCGTTCGGAATTCGGAATGGCCGTGCCGGCACGCCCGCCAGCGCCGCTTTCATGAATTCGCCGAAAATCGGAGCGGCGACACTCGAACCGGTCTCACGCGGTCCAAGGCTGCGTGGCTCGTCGAATCCTGCATATACCCCGACGACAAGATCCGGCGTAAAGCCGATAAACCAGGCGTCCCGGCTTTCGTTCGTGGTTCCGGTCTTCCCGGCGACCGGCCGCCCAAGCTCGCGTACGCGCCGCGCGGTGCCGCGTTCGACGACGCCCTCCATCATGGAAATCACCTGATACACGCTCGCCGGATCGGCGATCCGCACCCGAGTGACGGGAAGCGCCGGCGGGGCTTGGCCGCGCCAAACGATTTCGGAGCAAGCAGGGCAGGGGCGGTCGTCATGCCGATAAATTGTATGACCGCTTCTATCCTGCAGGCGATCGATCAGTGTGGGCCGTATCAGATAACCTCCGTTCGCCAACATGGCATAAGCACTGGTCATCCTGAGGAGCGTGGTCTCCCCGCTGCCGATTGCCATGGCAATTTCCCGGGGCATGTTGTCGATAATGCCGAACCGTTCCGCATAGTCCGCTATGGCGTCCATGCCGATGCGGCGCGCGACCCGCACGAACATCACGTTACGAGAGTGCTCGAGCGCGAAGCGGAGCGTGCGGGGTCCTAAATATCGGTTGGAATAGTTGGCCGGACGCCAGAGCCCACGGCCGGCGCCCATGGGTAATGCGATTGGGGCGTCGAGGATTATGGTCGAGGGAGTAAGGCCTCGGTCGAGGGCGGCCAGGGCAACGAACGGCTTGAACGTTGAGCCCGGCTGCCGCCAAGCTTGGACGGCGCGATTGAATTCGCTATCGGCGAACGACCAACCGCCAGTCATGGCCAGGATCCGGCCGCTTTTCGGGTCTATCGCGATCATGGCGCCGCGGATCTCCGGTATCTGGCGCAGCGCATGCGAGCCCGCGTGATCGATCGGCTCGACGAGTACAACATCGCCGCGCGACAACACATCGCTCGGTGATTTCGGCTCCGGGCCGGTACGTTGCCCCGCCCGCCGCGATCGCGCCCAGCGCAGTTCGGCCCAGGGAATGTTTCCCAAGGCGCCATCGGCAAGACCGATAGCCGCGCCTTGCTCATCGGCGGACAGCACCATGGCTATCCGCCAGTCGGGGAGTGCGCCGGCCGGCCTTTCAAAGCGGGCGAGCTCTGACATCCAGCTTGATCCGGCGGGCTCGATATGAGTTAAAGGCCCCCGCCATCCGTGCCGTCTGTCATACGCAATCAAGCCAGTTCGCAATGTCTTCGTAGCCAGACGCTGCATTCGACGATTAAGCGTCGTGCGCACCGACAAGCCATTTTGATAGACACCGTCCGCGCCATACCGTTCAATCAACTGCCGGCGAACCTCCTCCGTGAAATACGCGGCTGCGGGATCGATTTCGCCGCTTGCGGGCGGTATGATCCCGAGCGGTTCGGCCTGCGCCGCCACCGCCTCGGCCAAAGCGAGCCGGCCGTCTTCGAGCATCCGTTGAATGACCCAGTTCCGCCGGGCAAAGACGGCTGCTTTACCTCCAGCCGCGGCGTATTGACTGGGCGCCTTTGGAAGAGCCGCGAGAAACGCGGCTTCCGCCACGGTCAAATCGCTCAAGGGTTTATTGAAGTAGCTTTGAGACGCAGCCGCTACCCCGTATGAGCCGCGCCCCAGATAGATCGCGTTCAGATACAATTCCAGGATTCGCTCCTTTCCAAGCGTCCGCTCCAGACGCAGGGCGAGGATCGCTTCCCTGATCTTTCGGCGGAGCGTGGGCTCATTGGTCAGAAGGAAGTTCCGGGCCACCTGCTGAGTGATGGTCGATGCCCCCCGTGGCCGCACACCGTTGCCGGAGTGACTAAGATTCCAAACTGCCGCACGAGCCACACCAAGGATGTCGACACCCAAGTGGGTGAAGAAGTTCTTGTCCTCAGCCGCGAGAAATGAATTGACGACGCGGACCGGTATGGATTCGAGAGATGCCACGATCCGTCTTTGGCGAGCGTACTCGGCTACCAGTGTGCCATCCGCCGCATGAAGCCGTGTCGTTTCCGGCAGTTGGTGGTCCACCAGCCATTCATGGTCCGGCAGATCGGCACCGTAATGCACGACGACAAGAAGCAAGGCCGCCGACCCGAACATCACCGGGTTAGCGAGAGCACCCAGCAAACCCACGAAACCCGTCAACGGACGGAAGTGGAACCTCGCGGCAGTTATACGCGACCTGCGACCTCCAGTGGTGCTGCTCATGGGCGCACCCGCGTGAAATACGGATTCGCCATTCAGGGCGCTCCTTCGAGCACGAGCGAAACCGGCGGTGGGAGTAGTGGGATCCGCAGGTCACGAAGTTGGCAAATTCCGCGCTTCTCCTCTTTAGCAACATCGTCGCGCACTGCAAGACATCCGCTGTCGCCGCTAGGCATACGACCCAAGGCGATACTCCCCGGCTCGACGTTCGGCGTTCCTTCCTGGGCATGAACCAGATCGCTCAATCCCAACGACGCGAGCCTGCCGGCGGCCGCGCAGCGGAGCCTTGCATAATCGCGGTCCTGACTCAATTCGATGAGATGACCGATCGCAGCCTTCGACGTGATGCCGCTGCCGCGACCTAAGAGCGCGGTGCTGGCTACCCAATAATTTCTCGTCAGGGCTTCCAGTGTCTCTTTACACAATCGTTTCATCGCAATGTCCTCCTTGTGGAGCTTATTGACCAGGCGATACGCCGTTCATCTCGTGCCAGTGCCGAAATTCGTGGATTACGCAGGCAACGTATTGGACTCGCGCCATGGGATGCCCATTGCCGTCACGAATCCACGACCATGGCGCCCGGCAATGCAAGAATCGCGCAGGGCGTTCACTTCGTGATTCGTCTCTTCCAGCCGGTACTTGACGACATCGCCGATGCTGATAATACCGCAGAGTCCTCGGTCATCGGTCACCGGGAGGTGGCGAATTCGGCTCAGTGTCATGAGCGCCATAACCTGCTTGACGCCGTCCTGCGGCGCGCATGTCCTGACCGAGTGGGTCATGAGATCGACGGCATGCATCGTCAGTAACTCTGTGCCGTGCTCGGCCAGGCCGCGAGCGATGTCGCGTTCCGAGATGATGCCCACGATCCGGTCGCCGCCCGTCCCGGTGACGACGATTGCCCCGATTCTTTCCAGTGCCATCCGGTGCATGATCGTCTGAATGGATGACTGACGCCGGGTCGTCACGATCCGATTGCCCTTGGCGTTCAAAAGTTCTGCCACGTTCATGAATGCTTCTCCTTTTCATCGACACCGATGTTCTCTGGTCTCGCCCGTCGGATGCGGTGTGCACTACAGTCATATATAGCCCTGCCACACGTATCGCCGGTGTGACCGTCGTCACAGCACAAGGCATCGTGATACCTGGGTATCCCGGTGTGATCGACGCACATTCCAAGCCGGCCATGCTGGGCCGATCGGAAGCCTATCGGCGTCATCGTTCGCTTGGCCGGGTGCTTATGGGCGCTTTGTCGCCAAGGCGGCTTGAATTCACGTCTTTGACACAAGTCCGTGAAAATCGACAGGCGTCACTAGCGAGAGCCGTCAAGCTGGTCCAAGGTGTAAAATTCACCGACGGCATGGAAGCCGTCAGGCAACAGCCTCAAGCTACCGCCTCACCCTAACCGTCGCCAAGATTCGGCAATAGCTCACCGACGCGTTCAAGCTATGGGAAAGTGCGAGCGCGGTAACATGAAAGGGCGTCGATGCAGTCCATTGCGGTCGCCTCCGATTAACGTAACAATGCCCTTGCAACAGGCCCTGAAAATAACCTCGGGCCAAGCCGAGCAGCGTCTGTCCTACTTGAGGAATCTCTTTCGTTCTAATTCATTCAAGTCTTAGATTGCCTTTTTTCGGAGCGCGCCACCGGGCGGAGCGCTAGGCTTCGGTCTTTCGCTCAGGCTTAGGGGCGGCCTGCCCCGCAGTCACTGAAATCTCGTGTTTGTCCTTCCGGTTTGACCGTATGTTGCGCACGGCGCGCTCTATTGCTTGGGCGCATGCGCCGACGACATCGCCGCAGTATACGACCACCTGAACCACGGCTCGCGGTCGGTACAACAATCCGAGGCTCGTGATCGAAAGCATGATGGCCCCGATGGCCAATATGTTGTCAGGCCCCCTCCGCAGCGCTCCTATGAGCCCGCTTCCACAGCGATCTTTGGCCCGCTCAAAAGCGATTTTCGACTGCCTTAGCTTTCCCGTTAGCACCTCGGCGCTAGACGCATAAAACACGCCCTGGATTGGGTCGGCAACGAGTGGGATGCCGCCTGGTCCAAAGACGATATGTGCCTCGCGCTGAGAATTGATGCCTACGACATAACCGCACCAATCAATCATGGGCCCACCGCTGTTTCCCGGGTTAGTCTGTGCGCTATGCTGGATGATCTGGATGGTTGGCGCGCCTTCCGCCCAAGGTCCCGAAAACGTCCTGCTTATCGCGCCACGTACGAAACTGGCCTCGTCCACGGGGCCAAGGCGGTCGGCCGCCCCAGGAAACCCGATCGCGAAGACCTCGAGACCCTTTGTCAGCTCATGATCGCCGAGGTTCGCGAAGGTTACCGGCGGCCGGTCAAGTCCCTCAACGCGCAGGACGGCAAAATCCTCACCTGGAAACGCCTGGACGAGTTCGGCAGGCCGCCGATGTTCCTTACCCGCTACGCGGTCGGCAACAACGATGCTCCACGACCCATCCTGATACGCCTGGACGACGTGGAAATTCGTGACGGCCAAGCCATCGCGACTAATGACGAAGCCGGTCCCCGAAGCCGCGCCCTGTGGCCCCACGACGAAGATCCGCACGACGCTTCGATCAAGCCGTTTCGCTACCCTATCGAACGGGTCCTCGCTCAATCCCAGCCACACTCCAGAGAACAGAGCGGGCAATGTCAGAAGAATTGCAAGGAGTGAACGGCGCATGCGTTGTTGGCTCCTTTAAGTTGCCTAAACCGATGCGGGCGTCTGAAGCAGCTGTTACAATTGTCAGCGGTTCGGCCGTACGCCCGGAACAAAATCACCTCCTTTCATCTTTAAGACATGGTGGTCATTACATTGTACCGGCCACAAACTCACACGAAATTGATGCTGTCCCTCGTCAAAACCTGGTCCACGCGCTTCATTGCCCGTTGGAGGCGCGCTGGCGGACGTACCGTGCGTCGGGTTTTGCATTGAAAATCTGCAATCACCCCTCGAAATGCTCAGGCACCGTGAGAAACCGGGTGCGTCGGTATTGGTGGGGCACGGATGTGAGCAATACTGGTCCGACATCGAATGGCATCTGCGGTCGGTTGCACGGGCAGGCATAATTCCAAGCTCCGACTATGCCCTTGGGTTCTTTCCTGCGATCCTGTGGTGTTAGCATCGCGTATCCTGACTTCAGGTAGCCGAAACGCCGGGCGCATCGGCCCGCCTTGCTCTGGGCGGCATTGACACGTTAAGTCGATAGCCGGCGCGGGGAGGGACCGGTACGGTCCCGGGATGACCCCGATATCCTTTAAGCGGCATCGCTTTTCGCGCGAGATCATCCAACATGCGGTTTGGCTCTACGCCCGTTTCACGCTGTCATTTCGCGATGTCGAGGATCTGCTAGCCGAGCGTGGTATCGATGTTTCGAACGAAACGGTTCGACGCTGGTTCCTGAAGTTCGGCCGACTGATTGCCGGTAATCTCCGCCGCAGCCGTCCGCGCGCCAGTGCACGCTGGCATCTCGACGAGATGGTCATCAAGATCCGCGGCAGCAAGCACTGGCTGTGGCGGGCGGTAGACGACGAAGGCGAGGTGCTCGACTTCCTGGTTCAGCCACGACGCGGCGCTAAATCGGCGAGACGATTGCTCCGGAAGTTGCTGAAGAAGCAGGGCTTCGCGCCGAAGCGCATTACCACGGACAAGTTGAAATCCTACGCTGTCGCCATCCGCAAAGAGCGGCTGTCCGCTGTCCATGATCAGGGCTTGCGGGAAAACAATCGAGCCCAGAATTCTCACCAGCCGGTTCGCCGGCGCGAACGAAAACAACAGCGGTTCAAGTCGCCGG
>JAJFGL010000014.1 GCA_021776135.1 Kiloniellaceae bacterium | reverse complement strand
CCGACGCCCTCCGGCGGACCGCCCAGGCGACCGGAACGGCGGCTTACCAAGGCTTTCGGACGGCGTCGCGCACGCCTCGCGATGCCCCGCATCGCCACGCCGCACGCTCCTGGCCGAAAACCTTGGTAAGCCGTCTCTATGGGTCATTATCAACGATCCTTGGTATTATCTTTGCAAACGCGGGTTGAGGACATCGCGTAAGCGGTCCCCGACCAGATTGATGGTGACGATGGTGACCAGCAGGGCGATGCCGGGAAAGATGCTGATCCAGTATTTCTGGCTGAGCATGTACTCGAAACCGTTGGCGATCAGCAGGCCCAGGGAGGGCTCGGTTATGGGCAGGCCGATGCCCAGGAAACTCAACGTCGCCTCCAGGGATATGGCGTGGGCGGTCTGCACCGTGACCACGACGATAAGCGGCGGCAAGCAATTTGGCAGCACATGGCGGAACACGATGCGCCGGTGACTAAGGGCAAGACAGCTTGCCGCCTCGACGTATTCCTTACTCCGCTCGACCAGGGCGCTGGCGCGCACGGTGCGGGCGTAATAGGCCCACTGCACCGCGACCAGGGCGATGATGATCTTGTCCACGCCCTTGCCGAGCAGGGCCAAGAGAACCAGGGCGACCAAGATGGCGGGAAAGCTAAGCTGCACATCGACCACGCGCATGATGAGCGTATCCGTGCGGCCGCCGTAATAGGCGGCGACCAGGCCGATGGCGCTGCCGATGAACATGGCGATCACGCCGCTCATGACGCCGACGGCGAGGCTGGTGCGCAAGCCGTAGAAAATGGCGCTCAAGACATCGCGCCCGGCGCCGTCGGTGCCGAGCCAGAATATCTGGCCGGTAAAAGATTCGCTGCCGGGCGGCAGGCGGTTGTCGAGAATATCGACGCTGGCCAGATCGTAAGGATCGGTCGGCGATATCCAAGGCGCGAAGAGGGCGATAAAGACAATGACCAGCATGGCCGCGAAGGCGACGGCGGCGATCCGGCTTTCGAAAAAATCGGTCAGGAAGCGGCGCAGGGGCGAGTCCACCCGGCGGGCGGCTTCGCCCGCTTCCGCCAGGGCGGTCATGCCCGCATGTCCTGCAAACGCACCCGGGGGTCGAGCATGGAATAGAGCACGTCAACCACCAGATTGATGAACACGAACATCAGAACCGTGATCATCAAATAGGCGACGATCACCGGGCGGTCCAGGTTTTGAATCGATTCGATAATCAGCTTGCCCATGCCGGGCCAGGCGAAAACGCTTTCGGTAACCACGGAAAAGGCGATCAAGCCGCCGAATTCCAAACCGATCACGGTCACCACCGGGATCATGATATTTTTCAGGACATGGACCAGCACCACCCGGCGCGGGCTAAGGCCCTTGGCGCGGGCGAACTTGATGTAATCCTGATGCACCACCTCGCGGGTGCCGGCGCGCGCCAGGCGGGTCACCAGGGACATCTTGAAGAGGGCCAGATTGACCGCCGGCAAAAGCAAGTGGCGCAGTCCGTCCAGGGTCAGGAAACTGACCGGCACCCCGAACAGCAGCACGGTCTCGCCGCGCCCGGTAGACGGCAGCCAGCCGAGCATGACCGCGAAGATCATAATCATCATCAGGCCGACCCAGAAGGTCGGCAGGCTGAAACCCAGGATAGACCCGGACATGATGGTTTTGGCCGTGAGGGTTTCAGGGCGCAAGCCGGCATAGACGCCCAGGGGAATACCGACCAGGACCGATAGGAACAGGGCGGAAAAAGCCAGCTCCAGGGTCGCCGGCATCCGTTGCACGATGAGTTGCAGCGCCGGTTGCCCGAAGATGAAGGAGCGGCCGAGGTCGCCCTTGAAGGCATTGACCAGGAAGTACCAGTACTGCTCGTGCGCCGGGCGGTCGAGACCCAGGGCCTTGATCGCCGCCTCGATGTCGGCCTGATCGGCCTCCGGGTTGATCAGCATGTCCACCGGGTCGCCGACGATGTTGACCCCGAAGAACACGATCAGGGACATGACCATGACCACGGCGATGCTTTGCATCAGGCGGCGAATGACGAAGGCCGACACTTAGGTTCCCTCGCGGTTAAGCCGGAAGCGGCATGAAAGCTAGCGGACTGATTCTAACCTAATGTCCCCTCCCCCCTTGTGGGGTTGGGCATGGGTGGGGGGACGCGCGTCCGCGCGACAAGCGACTCTTTCTTTTGTTGCTTGCACACCGCCGAGTGGGGGGGGCTAGTATAGCAAGTAAACCATCATATGGCGCGCCGACGCGCGCACCCCCCACCCTAACCCTCCCCCTCAAGGGGGGAGGGAAATTCAGGGTACTCGAACGGCAAACGCCTAGTTCGCGTGAACTTCTGAATAGAGCGTGCGCTCGTCGGTGCGCGGCGCGTAGCTCAGGCCCTTGCGGGCGGCCCAGGTGCTGACCTGATAGTGCAAGGGAATGATGGCCAAGGTGCCGATCGCCCGTTCCGTGGCGTCCTGCAACAGGGCTTCGCGCTTGGCGTCGTTAACCGTGGCCAAGGCTTCCTCGATGAGGGCGTCGATCTTGGCGTCGGAATGACGGCCGCGGTTCGACGACCCAAAGCCTTGCGACTTGTCGTAGGTATGGATCAGGGACTTGAGCGGCGAGGAAGCCTCGCCCGTGCCCGCGCCCCAGCCGACCAGCACTAAGCTGAATTCCGGCAGGCCACCCTCGGCGCCCCGCGAGGCGCGCTTGAAATAGACGCTCTTGGGCATGGTTTCGACCGTGGTGTCGATACCGACCCGGGTCAGCATCTGGGCGATCGCCTCGGCGATCTTGGCATCGTTGATATAGCGGTCGTTGGGACCGTGAATGGTTAACTGGAAGCCGTCCGGCACCCCGGCCTGGGCGAGCAAGTCCTTGGCGCCCTGGGGATCGTAGGCTTCCGGCTTCAACTTGGAACTGACGCCGAAGAAACCGTCGGGCAGCAGTTGCCCGGCCGCGACCGCGACCCCTTCCATGACCCGCTCGACGATGGCGTCGCGGTTGATGGCCTTGGAGATGGCCTTGCGCACCCGCGCGTCGCGTAAGGGGTTCTTGATCGGCCCGCCGTCCTTGGCCTTCACGAAGGGGCTGTCGTCGCGGAATTGATCCAGATGCAGATAGATCACCCGGTTCGAGGGGCCCTGGCTGATGGATAGGTTGGAATCGCCCTTCAGGCGTTCGATATCGGGTGTCGGCACCTTGTCGATGAAATCGACGTCGCCGGCCAGCAAGGCCGCGACCCGGGCCGGGCCGGACTTGATCGGCTTGATGACCACCCGCGACCACTCGGGCTTATCGCCCCAGTAGGCGTCATTACGCTCCAGCACCAAGCGGTCGCTGGGCACCCACTCGACGAACTTGAAGGGGCCGGTGCCGACCGCGGCCTTGCCGGAGTTGTAATCGCCGGTGGTGGCGCCCGTGGCCACGGCCTTGGAGATGATCTTGACCTGGGAAATATCGTTGGGGGTCAAGGGATGCGGTTTCGCGGTCTTAACCTGGATCGTGAAGTCGTCGATCTTGGACAGGGTCTTGCCCTTGGTGAAGGCACCGAAGCCCGAGGGGCTGTTGGGCACGTTCGGCGCCCGCTCGAATGAGAACAACACATCGTCGGCGGTGAAGGGCTTGCCGTCGTGCCAGGTGACGCCTTGGCGCAGGGTGAACAGCCAAGTCGTGCTATCGGTCGCTTCCCAGGATGTCGCCAGACCGGGCAGAAGCCGTTGCCGGTCGTCCTGCAAGATCAAGGTATCGAAAATGCTGGCCAGAAAGGCGTTGTTGGGCGTCAGGTTGTGATAGTGGGGGTCGATCGCGGTCGGCTCATTCGCCAAGCCGACCTTAAGCTCCTTGGCCCCCGCCGGCATGGCGCCGGCCAGGGCAATCGCCACGGCGGCGCCGAAAACGGCCTTGAAAATGCGCATGAGTTCCAGTCTCCCTTTGAAGGCATGATTTATTCTAGGGCCGCTCGATGGTTCGGCGAACCTGTACCAATATCCTGCAACAAAGGGGGGCCAGCGACAACCGCTTAGGTCTGTCCCGGAAAGCTTAGAGTTACGGCGGCCCGAAAAACGCGCTAAAGACGCCTTGCATGCGCTGATAGCTGCGCTTGCAGCGTTCGTAGCCGGCCAGCCAGCCAACTCTTTGAGGGTCGTCCTTGGGCGGCGGTCCCGCGTTTTCACCGGCGCTGGCGAGGGGACTGCCCGCATAGGCATAACCGGCGTCGCACCCATCCGCGTAGCCAAGGCGGTATTCCGGCGGCCCCGGCGGCATGGTGAAGCTGGGCGTCGAGCAGGCGCCCGTGACGCCAAGCGCCAGTACTGCGATGAAAATCCGTAATCTCATGCTCAGAGCCCCCGCACCTTGCTTGCGCCCACCGTCCCGCGACCGGGCCGGTCAGCCAAATGTCGGCCGCCCAGGTAAAGAAGTCATGAACCCGGCCACCGGGAGTTTAACCCCACGGCGCTCCAAGCGCCAGAAGCCCGCCAACCGCCGGCTCACAAACGGAAAGCGGCCCTCCCCTTCGACCCTAGGACATTCACCAATAGCGCAGGTTCCATCCCTAGGCGAAGGACAGATAAAAACCCGATCGGGAAAGAGTTAAGAAAAATTCCGCGGCTTGGCGCGTTAGTCTTGGTTCCAGGTCGTGGAGATGAAGTCCTTGTCTTCCTGGGTATCGCGCTCGAATTTCAAGAAATCGTAATAGCCGCAATGGCCCTCGCCAGGAAATTCCCGGCAGATCTTGGGGCGGGCCTCGTAGACCGTGCAGTTGCGGGTTTCGGAATCTATAAAACGGCAGATGGTGCCGTAATGCTCATCCTTCTTATGGCGCAGGATGATCTCGCCCTTTTCTTCGCCCTTCTTGGTGAACTTTCTGCGCGCCTTTTCCTCGTCCAAGCCAAAATGGACAGCCAGGCGCGCGATGTCTTTTTTGTTAAGACAAATACGGGCGTAAGAGCAACAATACGCGGGGCACTTGCTGCAGTTATAATGCTTGCTCGGGGACTTAGATTTCTTGGTCATGGGCGCAACCTAACGATTCGCTGGCGACGCGCAAGTATCGCTTCGCGGCCGGTGAAAAATCCTTCACTCAGACGAGTTTCTTACGCAGCAGTTGGTTGACCATGCCGGGGTTCGCCTTGCCTTGGCTGGCCTTCATGATCTGGCCCACGAGCCACCCCAGCACTTTTTCATTGCCGGATTTGAACTGTTCGGCCTGGCCCGGATTATCGGCGATGACCTTATCGACAATGGCCTCGATAGCGCCAGTGTCGGAGATTTGCTTCAGGCCCTTTTCCTCGACGATTGTCCCGGCGTCCTTGCCGCTCTCCCACATGGCGTCGAAGACGTCTTTGGCGGTGCGGCCCGATATGGTCCCATCGCGGATCAGGTCGAGCAAGCCGCCCAGCTTGTCCGCGTCCAGGGGCGCGGCGTCGAGTTCCACTCCGGCGCGGTTCAGGGCCGCGAACAGCGCGCCGGTGATCCAGTTGGCCGCCTGCTTGGCGTCGCGGCCCTGGCCGCCTTCCACCACCGCCTCGAAGTAGGCCGCCGTCTCGCGCTCGGCGACCAGAACACCGGCATCGTAGGCGCTTAAATCGAAACCGGCCATGAAGCGCGCCTTCTTGGCGTCGGGCAATTCCGGCAAGCCGCGCTTCAGTTCCGCCACCCAGTCCACGTCCAGCACCACCGGCAGCAAATCGGGGTCGGGGAAATAGCGGTAGTCGTGGGCGTCTTCCTTGCCGCGCATGGCGCGGGTCGCGCCCTTATCGGGATCGAAGAGGCGGGTTTCCTGAACCACCGCGCCGCCGTCCTCGATCTGGGCGATCTGGCGCTTGGCTTCGTACTCGACCGCCAGTTTCGCGAAGCGGATCGAGTTGACGTTCTTGGTCTCGGTCCGGATGCCGAGATCTTCGCCCGGCCGGCGCACGGAGACATTCACGTCGCAGCGCATGGAGCCTTCCTCCATGTTGCCCGTGCAGGTGCCCAGGTAACGCAGGATCGAGCGCAGCTTCTCCAGATAAGCGCCCACTTCCCCGGCGGAGCGCATATCGGGTTTCGACACGATTTCCATGAGCGTGACGCCGGAACGGTTGAGGTCGATGTAGGTTTGGCTGGGGTGCTGGTCGTGCAGGCTCTTACCCGCGTCCTGCTCAAGGTGCAGACGCTCGATCCCGACATCCTTGGACTCGCCGCCGGGCAGGTCGAGGGTCAAGGCCCCCTCGCCCACGATCGGTTCCAGATACTGGGAAATCTGATAGCCCTGGGGCAAGTCCGGATAGAAATAGTTCTTACGCTCGAAAACCGAGGTGAGGTTGATCTTGGCGTTCAATCCCAGACCGGTCTTGACCGCCTGCTCGATGCTTTTTTCGTTCAGCACCGGCAACATGCCCGGCATGGCTGCATCGACCAGGGAAACCTGGGTGTTGGGCTCGGCCCCGAAGGCGGTCGCGGCGCCGGAAAACAACTTGGACTCGGCGATAACCTGGGCATGAACCTCCAGCCCGATCACCACCTCCCACTCGCCGGTCTTACCTTGAATCATGGACATGACATTCCGCTCAAAACCAAAAAATTATTTACCACAGAGGCACAGAGACACAGAGAAGTTTGAATTATTTTTTAGATTTTTCTCTGTGCCTCTGCGGTGAAAACATCTTTCTTCACCGCCCGGCCACGAACGCGGGTTCGGCGTCGAAGCCGGCGGCGTCTTCCAGGACTCCGGCGACGCGGAGCATGGTTTCCTCGTCAAAGGCGCGGCCGATGACTTGCAGGCCCAGGGGCAGGCCCTCGCCGCTGAGGGCCGCCGGGACCGAAATACCGGGCAGGCCCGATAGATTGGCCGGGACCGTGAAGATATCGTTCAGGTACATGGCGATGGGATCGTCCATGCGCTCGCCGATGGCGAAGGCGGCCGAGGGCGCGGTCGGGGTCAGGATGGCGTCGACCTTTTCAAAGGCTTGGGTGAAGTCGCGCAGGATCAGGGTGCGAACCTGGCGCGCCTTGTTGTAATAGGCGTCGTAATACCCGGCGGAGAGGACATAGGTGCCGATCATGACCCGGCGCTTGACCTCGGCGCCAAAGCCGTCGCCCCTGGTCGCCTCGTACATTTCTTCCAGGGTCGCGCCGGGCACGCGCAAGCCATAGCGCACGCCATCGTAGCGGGCCAGGTTGCTCGATGCTTCCGCCGGGGCGACGATGTAATAGGCCGGCAGGGCGTACTTGGTATGAGGCAGGCTGATATCGACGGTCGTGGCGCCCGCCGCTTCCAGCCACGCGATTCCCTCACGCCACAGGGATTCGATCTCCTCCGCCATGCCGTCCATGCGGTATTCCTTGGGAATACCGATTTTAAGCCCGCGCACGCCGCCGGTGAGCGCCGCTTCGTAGTCCGGCACCGGGGTATCAACGCTGGTTGAATCCTTGGGGTCGTAACCGGCCATGGCGCCCAGCATGATGGCGCTGTCGCGTACCGTTCGGGTCAAGGGCCCGGCCTGGTCGAGCGAGGAGGCGAAGGCCACGATACCCCAGCGCGAACAGCGCCCGTAGGTTGGTTTCAGGCCGACCAAGCCGGTGAAGGACGCCGGTTGCCGGATCGAACCGCCGGTGTCGGTGCCGGTCGCGCCCGGCACCACCCGCGCCGCGACCGCCGCCGCCGAGCCGCCCGAGGAACCGCCGGGCACCAGCGGGCGGTTATCGCCCCGGCCGCGCCAGGGATTTTCGACATTGCCGTAATAGCTGGTGGTATTGGCCGAGCCCATGGCGAATTCGTCCATGTTGGTCTTGCCCAGCATGACCGCGCCGGCGCGCCAAAGATTGGCGGTCACGGCCGATTCGTAAGGCGGAATGAAACCGTCGAGAATATGCGACCCGGCGGTGGTCAAGACGCCTTGGGTGCAGAACAGATCCTTGATGGCGAGGGGAATGCCCTCCAGCGCCCCGGACTCGCCCTTGGCCCGGCGCGCGTCCGAGGCTTGCGCCATGTCCAGCGCGCGCTCCGGCGTCTCGGTGATGAAGGCATTGAGCGGCCGCGCGGCTTCCATGGCCGCGATCGAGGCTTGGGTCAGATCCTTGGCGGAGAAATCGCCCTTGGCCAGACCGTCGCGCGCCGCCGCGAGACTCAATTCGTTGAGGCGCGTCACTATTCGATGACCTTGGGCACGGTGAAAAATCCATGCTCGGTTTCGGGTGCATTGGCGATCACCTTGCCGCGGCAATCGCCATCGCTCACCGCGTCCTTGCGGTTCACCGGGCGCACCTCGACCACGCTGGTCATGGGCGCGACGCCCTGGGTATCCAGCTCGCCCAATTGTTCGACCCAAGCGAGTATGCCGCTGAGCTCGCCTGCCAAGGCTTCTTGCCGGGCTTCGGGAATACGGATACGCGCCAGCTTCGCGATATGCGCGACCGTGGATTTATCGACCGCCATGGACCATATCCTGCCGATGAAAAACGCACGCGGCGATCCTGGACGCGCCCGTGCGAAAGCGGCCGGAAACTAACGCGCCAGCGGCCGGGGGGCAAGCAATGCAGGGGTTACTGGCAAGGCAATCGCATTTGACATGGCAGCCCCGTCAGTGCGTCCTTCGACAGGCTCATCCTGGAGACCTTTGCACGAAGGGATAGATAGTGATTCGATGATTTTGTTAGTTCATTGATTGGAGCGAAGCATGACAGAGCGTCGAATTGGTCAGTTAGGCTGGTCTGATGGGGTTGTTATG
>JAJFGL010000013.1 GCA_021776135.1 Kiloniellaceae bacterium | reverse complement strand
GCAGGCGATGCGGGGCATCGTCAAGGCTTTCCGACGCCCTCCGGTGGGCCGTCTAGGCGACCGGAACGGCGGCTTACCAAGGCTTTCGGACGGCGTCGCGCACGCCTCGCGATGCCCCGCATCGCCACGCCGCACGCTCCTGGCCGAAAACCTTGGTAAACCGTCTCTAGGGGTCATTATCATCGCTCCTTGGTATAAGGCGGCCATGCGGCTAAGCGCCCCGGTGAACCACGGCATCGCAGCAGCGCGCGCAAGTCCCCGGCGCTTCGGCATGATCGCCGACAGCGGGCAGAACCCGCCAGCAGCGCTGGCACTTCCCGCCCTCGGCCACGCCCACCGTGACCCCCACGCCGGGCACCTCGGCCATGGCGAAGGCGCCCTTGGGCGGCGCCCCGGGCACGGCGGTCAGGTCCGATGTGATGGAAATTTCGGCCATATCCAGACCCTCGATCGCCGCCAGCAGCTCCGGGCGTTCGATATACACTTTTGGATGGCCCAGCAGGCTGGAGCCGATGCGTTTCTCCGCCCGCTCGACTTCCAGCGCCCCGGTCACGGCCCGGCGCACCTCGCGCACCCTGGCCCAGCGCGCCGCCAGGGCATCGTCGCGCCAGGCGCCCGGCACGTCCGGGAAGAGGCGCAGATGCACGCTGTCTTCTTTCCCCTCCGCCTCGCCATGGCGGATCAGCCAAGCCTCCTCGGCGGTGAAACACAGGATCGGGGCGAGCCAGGCGGTCAGGCAATCGAAGACCCGGTCGAGTACGCTCCGGCAGGCCCGGCGGCGGGGCGAGTCGGCGCGGTCGCAATACAGGACATCCTTGCGGACATCGAAATAAAAGGCCGACAAATCGATGGCGCAAAAATGATGCAGGGCCTGATAAATGCCGTGGAAATCGAAATCGGCGCAGCCCTGGCGCACGAGCCCGTCAAGCTCCACCAAGCGATGCAGAACCCAGCGTTCGAGTTCCGGCATGTCTTCAGGCGCCATGCGCTCGGCCTCGCTAAAGCCCTCGAGGTTGCCCAGGAGATAGCGCAGGGTGTTGCGCAAGCGCCGGTAGGCATCGGCCTGATAGCCCAGGATTTCCTGGCCGACCCTGATGTCCTCGCTGTAATTGGAGGCCACGACCCAGAGGCGCAGGATATCGGCGCCGCTTCTGGCGATAACATCCTTGGGCGCGGTGCCGCCGCCGCGCGACTTGGACATCTTGTGGCCCTTTTCGTCGAGGGCGAAGCCGTGGGTCAGAACCGCCTCGAAGGGCGCCCGGCCGCGGGTGCCGCAAGATTCCAACAGCGAGGAGTGAAACCAGCCCCGGTGCTGGTCGGAGCCTTCGAGATACAACGAGGCCGGCCACGCCAGGTCCGACCGGGCCTCCAGCACGTAGGAATGGGTCGAGCCGGAATCGAACCAGACCTCGACGATATCGCGGATTTGCTCGTAGTCCGCCGCCCGGTATTTATCGCCCAGGAAGCGCTGCGGGTCGTCCGTGAACCAGCAATCGGCGCCTTCCTTCGCGAAGATGGCGGCGATGCGCTCGATCACCTCCGGATCGCGCAAGGGCTCGCCGCCCGCCTTCTCGACGAAGATCGGCAGGGGCACGCCCCAGAGCCGCTGGCGCGAGACGCACCAGTCCGGCCGGGTTTCGATCATGGCGCGCAGGCGGGCCTGGCCGGCGGCCGGCACGAAGCGGGTCTCGCCGATGGCCTTCAAGGCTTTCTTGCGCAGATCGTTGGCCGCCATGGAGATGAACCACTGCGGCGTGTTGCGGAAAATGAGCGGCGATTTGGAGCGCCAGGAGTGGGGAAAGGAGTGTTTCAGGCGCCCGCGCGCCAAGAGCTTGCCCGCCGCCGCCAGGGCCTCGCACACCGCCCCATTGGCGTCCCCGGTCTTGCCTTCGGAGGTCATGACGGCCTTGCCCGAGAACAGGGGCACGCGGTCCATGAAACGGCCGTCGCCGCCCACGGTATGGGGCATTTCCAGGCCGTGCTTGAGTCCGATTTCGTAATCGTCGGTGCCGTGACCGGGCGCAATGTGGACGAAGCCGGTGCCGGCATCCACCTCGACATAGCCGGCGGCGTACAAGGGCACGTCGAAGTCGTAGCCCTGGCCGCGCAAGGGGTGGGCGCAGAGGGTGCCCGCCATCTCAGCCCCGGTGAATTCGGCTAGTATCTTGTGCCCCTCAATCTTCGCCTTGGCGCAGACCTGTTCCAGAAGCGGACAGGCGACCGCCAGAACATCGCCGGCCGCCGCCGCGCTGTCCTCGCCCACCGAGGTTACCTCCATGACGGCATAGGAAGGCTCAGCCTTGTAGGCGATGGCCCGGTTGCCGGGGATGGTCCAGGGCGTGGTGGTCCAGATGACGATGTCGGCGCCTTGCAAGGCGGGAACAGGTGTCTCGATGACCGGGAAACGGACCCAGATCGTGGTCGAGGTGTGATCGTGGTATTCGACCTCGGCGTCGGCCAGGGCGGTGCGCTCGGGCACCGACCAGAGTATCGGCTTGGAGCCGCGGTAAAGGCCGCCGTTCAAGAGAAACTTGCCGATCTCGCGTACGATCTGCGCTTCGGATTTATAAGCCATGGTGGTGTAGGGGGTGTCCCAGTCGCCCTCGACCCCCAGGCGCTTGAATTCCTCGGTCTGGATCTTGACCCATTCCTCGGCGAAGTCGCGGCACTCGCGCCGGAATTCGACCATGGGCACCGCGTCCTTGTCCTGGCCGCGCTGGCGGTAGCCTTCCTCGATCTTCCATTCGATCGGCAGGCCGTGACAGTCCCAGCCGGGCACGTAGTTCGCGTCCTTGCCCAGCATCTGCTGAGAGCGGTTGATCACGTCCTTGAGGATCTTGTTCATGGCGTGGCCCATATGCAGGTGCCCATTGGCATAGGGCGGGCCGTCGTGAAGGATGAACTTCTCGCGCCCCTTGGCGCTTTCGCGCAGGCGCTTGTACAGGCCCATGGCCTGCCAGCGCGCCAGGATTTCCGGCTCGCGCTTGGGCAGACCGGCGCGCATGGGGAAATCGGTGCGCGGCAGGAATACGGTGGATTTATAGTCGAGAGTCATGGATCGCTCATGTGTGGAGAAGGGTGGACCGGCGCGTAGTTTGGCCGGATCGGCCAGGGCGCGCGGAGTTTATGTTTGCCCCGCGCCCGACTCAAGGACTCAGGGCCGGGTGAAACGGCCCGGCCGGCCAGCCGGCCTGCCAGCGCTCCCCGGCCAGAATGATCCGGGCCCGGCGCTCATCCTCAAGCATTTGCACCTTGAGTGCCGCCAGGTCGTCGAACTTCCATTCCGGGCGCAGGTAATCGACCAGGGCGACGCGCATGTGCTGGCCATAGAGATCGCCGTTGAAATCGAACAGGTACACCTCCAAGAGGGGCGCCGGGGGCTCGTCTTCGCGGTGGTCTAGTGTCGGGCGGACCCCCAGGTTGGCGACCCCGGGGCGCCAGAGGGTGCGGTCGCCCTGGTCGATACCGGCACTCACCGCATAGATGCCGTAGGCCGGCTCCAGGCTCTCCCCCAGGGGTATGTTGGCGGTCGGAAAACCGAGTGTACGGCCCAGCCGGGCGCCTTCCTGAACCCGGCCCTCGATCTCCCAATAGCGCCCGAGCAGGGAGGCGGCCCGGTTCGGATCGCCGGCCTTGAGGTAGTCGCGAACGGCGGTTGAGGAATAGGCTTCGCCCGCTGGGCTCAAGACGCGATCCAGCACGCTCACCTCGAAGCCGTGTTTCTGGCTGGCGGCGCGCAGGAAATCGACATTGCCCTGGCGCTTGTGGCCGAAATGAAAATTGTCGCCAACCGCCACATGAACGGCGCCAAGATCGCGAACCAAGGTATCCTTCACGAAGTCTTCGGCGCTTTGGTGCGACAGCGCCGCGTTGAAGGGCAGAACGAAAACGTGATCGATCCCCAGGGTTTCCAAAAGCCGGGCCTTGAGCCGGAAGGAGGTCAAGAGAAAGGCGGGGTCCTGCGGCCGGAAGAAGCGCCGCGGGTGCGGCTCGAAGGTCAGGATTGCCGTGGGGGCGCCGAGGTTCTGAGCGAGGCGCTTGAGCCGGTCGATGACCGCTTGGTGCCCACGGTGCACGCCGTCGAAGTTGCCGATCGCCACGACCGCACCGCGCGCCGAGGCCGGCAGGTCGGAGCTGTGCCGGAAAATCGCCATGAGTTAAAACCGCCGCCCAGAAATCCACGATAACCGGCGCGAAGGTACTCCGGCGGCGGGGTCTTGGATAGAGCCTAGCTGTCTAGCTGCCTAGAGTTGCTGGTGCCGTACCGTTCGCGCTAGCCGCGGCGGCGGCCTCGGCGGCGGCTTCGGCAGAGCGGGCTCTTTGTTCCTCGCGCCGGCTGACCAAGAGCGTGGCCTCGCCTTCGATAACCACCTGTTCGCCGACCGTGCAAATCGTATCGACCGCGATCCGTCCCTTATCGGTGATATCGCGAATGGTCACGCGGGCCGTGACCGTATCGCCGGACTTGACCGGGGCGCGGAATTTGAGGGACTGGCTGAGATAGATACAGCCCGGTCCGGGCAGGCGGGTGCCAAGGACCGTGGAGATGAAGCTGGCCGAGAGCAGGCCATGGGCGATCCGGCCCTTGAAGGCGGTCTGATCGGCGAAGTGGGCGTCCAGGTGAACCGGATTTGTATCGCCCGAGATGCCGGCGAACATCACGATATCGGCGTCGGTGACCGTCTTGGCGTAAATGCTGGTCATGCCAACGCTCAGATCATCGAGGTAATATCCGTGTTTTTCTTCCATGGCCTTCGCACTCCTTCAAATGCCCGGCCCGGAAAGGGCTGGGCTTTGTTTGCGTCGCAGCATTTTTGCTGCAGTGCAGCTTAATCCCCTCAAACCCAGGCGGCAAGGTGACTTTCCCCTGGGCCAGGATAGTATCCGGCAAAGCCTTTAAGACCGTGTTGCCGCAATGCGATATAGTATGGAATTGTGGGTGTTCATTTCCGAACATGACCGCCATAATGGCCCGCGAAGGGAGGCATTATCTTGGCCAACAGCCCGCGCCAGGACCAAATCCTGGACCTTGTCCGCCAGCATGGTTTCGTCTCGGTCGAGGATCTGGCCCAGCGCTTTGGGGTCACGGCCCAAACCATCCGCCGCGATATCAACGCCTTGTGCAAGCGCGCCCTGCTGCGCCGCTATCACGGCGGCGCCGGCCTGCCCTCCAGCGTCGAAAACCTTGCCTATCCCACGCGGCAGGTCTTGTTCCTGGAGGAAAAACAGCGCATCGCGCGGCTGCTGGCCCGGCATATCCCGGACCGGGCCTCGCTGTTCATCAATATCGGCACCACCACGGAGGAAGTCGCCAAGGCCTTGATGGATCACGCCAGCTTGCGCGTGATCACCAATAACCTCAATGTCGCCAGTATCATGAGCGGCAATCCGGATTTCGAGGTCATTGCGGCCGGCGGCACGGTGCGCGCCCGGGACCGGGGCATCGTGGGCCCGGCCGCCGTCGATCTTATCGGGCAGTTCAGGGCCGATTTCGGCATCATCGGTATCAGCGGTATCGGCCAAGACGGCACCCTGCTCGATTTCGACTATCAGGAAGTCCGGGCCGCTCAGGCCATTATCGCCAACTCGGCCCAAGTGTTCCTGGCCGCGGATCGAAGCAAGTTCGGCCGTAGCGCCCTTGTCCGCCTAGGCGACATGTCGCAAATCCAGGCCCTGTTCACGGACCGCGCGCCCCCGGCCGCCATCGCGGCGGTGCTGGCCGCGGCCCAAGTACAGATTCATGTGGCGGCGCCAGACAGCCCGGTTTCCCAGCTCCGGCTATGATATTCGTCCCGGTGGCTTATGGAATCCATTTATGTTCATATTCGAACAAAATGAACCTTTAATTTTCGCTTGTGAATAAAAATCCAGCTACCTATGGTTAAACCTAATCCGGTGCGCGGGCGCTAGATCATCGGCGCCGGGAACTCACCAAGCTCAAAGGGACCATAGGGAAGAGGATCTGCGGTGTCGGAAGCGGACCCGGTCGACCTGTTAGTTATCGGCGGCGGCATCAACGGCGCGGGAATCGCCCGCGACGCCGCGGGCCGGGGCCTATCGGTTGTGCTGTGCGAACAAGACGACCTGGGCGGCGCGACCTCTTCGGCCAGCACCAAGCTGATCCATGGCGGTCTGCGCTATCTGGAAACCTATGAGTTCCGCCTGGTGCGCGAGGCCTTGATTGAGCGCGAAGTCCTGCTGAACGCGGCGCCCCATATAATCTGGCCCTTGCGTTTCGTCCTGCCCCACAATAACGGCCTGCGCCCGGCCTGGATGGTGCGGATCGGCCTTTTTCTCTACGATCATCTGGGCGGCCGCAAGAAGCTTCCCGGTTCCCACGGACTGAACCTGCGCGACGACCCCGCGGGGCGGCCCTTGAAGAAATCTTTTACCAAGGCCTTCTGCTATTCGGATTGCTGGGTGCAGGATTCCCGGCTCGTGGTCCTGAACGCCATGGATGCGGCCGAGCGCGGCGCCCGGATTTTACCGCGCACCCGCTGCACCTCCTTGCGCCGCTCGAACGGGCTCTGGCAGGCCAAACTTCAGCCCCGCCAGGGCGAGGAGGTTGAGCTGCGCGCCCGGGCGGCGGTCAATGCCGCCGGCCCTTGGGTCGCCGAGGTCTTGAGCGCGGTCGCCGGGGGCAACCGGGAAAGCCGCCTGCGGCTGGTCAAGGGCAGTCACATCGTGGTCCCGCGCATCGGCGACGGCGATCAGGCCTACATCCTGCAGAACGACGACCGGCGGATCGTTTTCATTATTCCTTACGAACAAGATTTTTCCTTGATCGGAACCACCGACGTTCCCTACGACGGCGATCCGGCGGAGGTCGCGATTACCGGCGGCGAGACCGACTACCTCTGCGCGGCGGTCAACCGCTATCTCGACACGCCGGTCGCGCCCGGCGACGTGGTGTGGAGCTACGCCGGTGTGCGCCCGCTTTACGACGACGCCAGCGCCAATGTGTCCGCGGTTACCCGCGATTACGTTTTCGACATCGACCGGGGACGCGACGGCAAAGAAGCGCCGATACTGTCGATTTTCGGCGGCAAGATCACGACCTACCGCAAGCTGGCCGAACACGCCATGGAGAAACTTCTGCCCACGCTGGACCGCGCGGAACCGGCCTGGACACGCGGCGCCATCCTGCCGGGCGGCGATATACCGGACGGCGACGTCGAGGTCTTTGTGTCCGGCCTGCGCCGGAAACACCCCTGGCTGCCCGCCGGTCTGGCGTCGCGTTACGCGCGCGCCTATGGCACCCGCACACAAGACCTCTTGATCGGCGCCAAGGCTTTGGCGGATCTGGGCGAGGATCTGGGCGATGACGTTTATGAAGCGGAGATCGCCTATCTGCGCGCCCATGAATGGGCGGCAAGCGCCGAAGACGTGCTCTGGCGCCGCTCCAAGCTGGGCCTGCACGTTTCGGAGCGGACCCGGGCGCGCCTCGAGGCGATGTTCGCAACCCAGGAGTCGAACCCGGAAAAGCTGGCCGCCTCGTAAAGCATGAACTCCGCAATCGGGCGCCCTTGGCCAGCGCCCGTTTGATAAATATCACTAGATGGCCGATAGTTAACGATAAGAACCAGACAAGGAGGCACGGAAATGAAAAGAATGTTGTTGAGCGCCGCCGCCGCGGTGGCGCTGGTGTCGTTCGCGAGCGCGAGCTTCGCCGGCACGAAGGAAGCCAAGACCTGGATCGACAAGGAATTCCAGCCCTCGACGCTTTCCAAGAGCGATCAGATGAAGGAGATGGAGTGGTTCATAAAAGCCGCCGCCCCCTTCAAGGGCATGGAGATCAACGTCCTCTCCGAAGGCATCCCGACTCACACCTATGAATCGACGGTCCTGACCAAGGCTTTCGAGGAAATCACCGGCATCAAGGTCAATCATCAGATCCTGGGCGAAGGCGAGGTCGTCCAAGCCGTACAGACCCAAATGCAGACCGGCCGGAACCTCTACGACGCCTACGTCAACGATTCCGATCTGATCGGCACCCATTCGCGCCTGCAACTGGCGGTCAACTTGACCGACTGGATGGCCGGCGAGGGCAAGGGCGTCACCAACCCCATGCTCGACCTGGACGACTTCATGGGCCTGAAGTTCACCACCGGCCCGGACGGCAAGCTCTATCAGCTTCCCGACCAGCAATTCGCGAACCTGTACTGGTTCCGCTACGACTGGTTCCAACGTGCGGATCTGAAAGCCCAGTTCAAGAAAAAATACGGCTACGAGCTGGGCGTGCCGGTCAACTGGTCGGCCTATGAGGACATCGCCGAATTCTTCAGCGAGGACGTCAAGGAAATCGACGGTGTGCGCATTTACGGCCACATGGATTACGGTAAGCGCGCGCCCGATCTCGGTTGGCGCATGACCGATGCCTGGCTGTCCATGGCCGGCGCCGGCAGCAAGGGCCTGCCCAACGGCCGTCCGGTCGATGAGTGGGGCATCCGCATGGAGCAGGGCACCTGCAATCCCGTGGGCGCCTCGGTGTCGCGGGGCGGCGCCGCCAACAGCCCGGCCGCGGTCTATGCAATCCGTAAGTGGGACGAATGGTTGCGCAAGTACGCACCTCCAGGTGCGGCTAGTTACGATTTCTACCAGTCGTTGCCAGCGCTTTCCTCCGGCAACGTGGCCCAGCAGATTTTCTGGTACACGGCCTTCACCGCCTCCATGGTGGCGCCCAAGGATTCGGGTAACAACACCGTAGACGATGCCGGCAAGCCCCTGTGGCGCATGGCCCCCTCCCCCCACGGCCCGTATTGGGAAGAAGGCCAGAAGCTCGGCTATCAGGATGTCGGCTCCTGGACCCTGTTCAAGTCCACGCCGGTCGATCGCCGCAAAGCCGCTTGGCTGTTCGCCCAGTTCGCGGTTTCCAAGACCGTGTCCCTGAAGAAGACCCACGTCGGCCTGACGCCGATCCGCGACAGCGACATCCGTCACGCCTCCTTCACGGAGCGGGCGCCTAATCTGGGCGGTCTGGTGGAATTCTACCGCTCCCCCGACCGTGTCCTCTGGACCCCGACCGGCGTCAATGTTCCCGACTATCCCAAGCTGGCGCAGATTTGGTGGCAGCAGATTGGCGACGTGAATTCCGGCGCTTTCACGGCTCAAGAGGCCATGAACCGCTTGGCCAATGAGATGGATCAGGTCATGGCCCGCATGCAGGCGGTTGACGAAAAAGCCGGTATCTACGGCGGTTGCGGTCCGCGCCTGAACGAGAAAATGGCCGATTCGGTGTGGCTCAATAAGCCGGGTTCGCCGAAGGCCAAGCTGGCCAATGAAAAGCCGCAGGGCGAAACCATCGCCTACGACGAACTGGTGAAGCGCTGGTCGCAGTAAATCCGGCAATCGCCTAGCACGACGGCTTGGACTCCCGGAGGGTGTTTTTCCCTCCGGGAGACAAGCGTTAATTATCGATCATTCCTAGGGCCTGTTGACACTTAGGATGCCGCCGCGGTTGGGCCAGAATGACGCGAGGTTAGGAGCGAGGACGCAGGACATGCGGCGCATATTCAAGGACAAGCGACGCGGCCTCGCGTCATTTTGGCCCAATCCCGCTGGGACGGGTCGTATTATCCCACCCGCCGCGTCGCGAACGGCTTGTGGGGGGCCTGCCACACGGCGCCATCCGCTCCTAACGGGTGGGATAATCCGATCCCGCCTCGGCGGCATCCTAAGTGTCAACAGGCCCTAGGGCGCCCATGAGTCTTGAATTCAAACAGATTGAGAAACGCGTGGGCGCGGAAACTCATATCTACGCCACCGACCTCAAGCTCGAGGACGGCGGCTTCAACATCCTGCTGGGCACCACCCTGTCCGGTAAAACCTCCCTGCTGCATTTGATGGCCGGCCTGGACCGCCCGACCTCCGGCGAGGTCTGGTTCAACGGCAAGAACGTGACCCGGGCGCCGGTTCAGGCGCGCAATGTCTCCATGGTCCATCAGCAGTTCATCAACTATCCCAATTTCAACGTCTTCGAGAACATCGCCTCGCCCCTGCGCATCCAGCGCACGCCGGCGGCGGAAATCGGCAGGCGCGTAGGCGAGGTCGCGGAGCTGCTCAACCTCACCCCGCTTCTTGAGCGCAGCCCCAACGAGCTTTCCGGCGGCCAGCAGCAGCGCACGGCCCTGGCCCGGGCCCTGGTCAAGGATTCCGATCTGGTGCTGTTGGACGAGCCGCTCGCCAACCTCGACTTCAAACTGCGCGAGGAATTGCGCGATCAGTTACCGAAAATGTTCGAAAACCGCGGCTGCACGGTCGTCTATGCCACCAGCGAACCGAATGAGGCGCTACTGCTCGGCGGGCACACGGCGACCCTCCACGAAGGCCGGGTGACGCAGTTCGGCAAGACCGAAAAAATCTATCGCCGCCCCAAGGATTTACGCAGCGCCCAGGTTTTCGCGGACCCGCCCATGAACACCGCAACCGTCACCAAGCAGGGGGATACTTTCATCCTTAACGAGCGCATATCCTGGCCGGTGGCGGAGAGCCAACGGAGCTTGAGCGATCATGCCTATACGGTCGGGATTCGCCCGCATCATATTTCGCCGGCGTCCGGGCGCGCGGGCGCGGTGCCGATCCTGGGCGAGGTTCTGATTACGGAATTCAGCGGTTCCGAAAGCATCGTCCATTTCCAGATCGAGGACCGGACCTGGGTCTCGCAAGCCCAAGGCATTCATCCCTTCGAGATCGGAACCAAGGCGGAATTCTTTTTGGATACATCGCACTGCATTTACTTTGGCGCCGGCAACGAGTTGGTGTCCGCCTGATGTCCAAGATCAGCCTGCGCCAACTCAAACACAGCTATCTCAAGAATCCCGCCGGCGACGAGGATTGGGCGCTCAAGAGCCTGGACATCGAATGGTCCGATGGCGGCGCCTATGCCCTGCTCGGTCCCTCGGGGTGCGGTAAGACGACCTTGCTGAACATTATCTCGGGCCTGCTGGTTCCTTCCAGCGGACGCATAGAGTTTGACGATGTGGACGTGACCGAAATCCCGCCGGAGCAACGCAACATCGCCCAAGTGTTCCAGTTTCCGGTCGTCTACGACACCATGACGGTCTATGACAATCTTGCCTTTCCCTTACGCAACCGGGGCGTTTCCGACCGCGACATCGGCCCGCGGGTTGGCGAGATCGCGCGGATGCTGGACCTGGAAGGCACGCTTCACGACAAGGCCGCCGGCTTGACCGCCGATGCCAAGCAGAAAATCTCCCTGGGACGCGGCCTTATCCGCGCCGAGGTCAACGCCATCCTCTTCGATGAGCCCCTGACCGTGATCGACCCGCACCTTAAATGGGTTCTGCGCTCCAAGCTGAAGGAGATTCACCGGCGGGTCGGTTCGACCATGATCTATGTGACCCACGATCAGACCGAGGCCATGACCTTCGCCGATCAGGTCGTGGTCATGCACGAAGGCACGGTGGTGCAGGTCGGCACGCCGATCGAGTTGTTCGAGAAACCGCACCATACCTTCGTCGGTCATTTCATCGGCTCGCCGGGAATGAATGTCCTGCCGTGCGACTTCGGCGGCGGCGGCCCCTGCTTCGCCGGCCACCCCATCGCGGCCGCCGGCGCGGCGCGGCCGGCGGCCGGGTATAAACGCCTGGAGATCGGCGTGCGGCCGGAATTCGTCAGCTTTAGCGACCACGGCATTCCGGTCGAGATCGAGAAAGTGAAAGACGCCGGGCGTTATCGCATCGTCGATACGCGCAACGGCGATGTCCGCATCCAACTTCTGGTTCCCGAAGGCATGAGCGTGGCCACCGGGTCCGCCCATATCCAGTTCGATCCGGGCCACACGCAGATCTACGCCGATGGCTGGATAATCGGCGAGGCGGCGCTATGACCGGAAAGTTCACCAATCAGAAAGCCTGGTTCCTGGTCTTGCCGGTTGTGGTCTTGGTGGCTTTCAACGCGCTCATCCCCTTGATGACGGTGGTCAATTATTCGTTCCAGGAAAGCTTCGGTAACAATATTTTCTTCTGGGAAGGCACCAAGTGGTTCGAGGAGGTCCTCCATTCCGACCGCTTCGCCGCCTCGCTCGGGCGCCAGATCGTTTTCACCTCCATCATCCTGGCGATCGAAATTCCCTTCGGCGTCGCCATCGCCCTGTCCATGCCGCGTAAGGGGCCTTGGGTATCGGTTTGCCTGGTCTTGATGGCCTTGCCGTTGCTTATTCCATGGAACGTTGTCGGCGCCATGTGGAATATCTTTGCGCTGCCCGACATCGGTCTGCTCGGCAAGACCCTCAACGCCCTGGGCTTCGATTACGATTATACCCAGCAGCCTATTTCGGCCTGGTTCACGGTTATTCTCATGGATGTCTGGCATTGGACATCCCTGGTGGTTCTGCTGTCCTTCGCGGGCCTGAGTTCGATCCCCGAGGCTTACTATCAGGCGGCGAAGATCGACGGCGCCAGTTCCTGGGCGGTTATTCGCTATATTGAGCTGCCGAAGATGAAGCGGGTCTTGATCATCGCCTTCCTGCTGCGCTTCATGGACAGCTTCATGATCTATACCGAACCCTTCGTGCTAACCGGCGGCGGTCCGGGCAATGCGACCACCTTCCTGTCCATCGATCTGGTCAAGGTCGCGCTGGGGCAATTCGATCTTGGACCGGCCGGGGCCATCTCGCTGATTTATTTCCTGATCATACTTCTGACCTGCTGGCTGTTCTACACCCTGGCCATGAAGGACGAGGCCCAGTGATGAAACGCGCCAAGCCCTTCGTACCGGCCTTCTATATCGTGTTTCTCATGCTGCCGATTTACTGGCTGTTGAACATGTCGTTCAAAACCACGAACGAGATCCTGGGCAGCTTCACCTTGTGGCCGAATAATTTCACGCTCGAGAATTACACGACGATTTTCACCGATCCCACTTGGTACAACGGCTACATAGATTCGCTTACTTATGTCGGCATCAACACCGTCATCTCGGTCACGGTGGCCTTGCCAGCGGCCTATGCCTTTTCCCGCTACCGTTTCATGGGCGACAAGCACCTGTTTTTCTGGCTGCTGACCAACCGCATGGCGCCGCCGGCGGTCTTCGCCCTGCCCTTCTTACAGCTTTATTCCGAGGTCGGCCTGTTCGATACTCACATCGCCGTCGCCCTGGCCCACGCCCTGTTCAATATCCCGCTCGCTGTGTGGATCCTGGAGGGTTTCATGTCCGGCGTGCCCAAGGAGCTGGACGAAACCGCCTATGTGGACGGGTATTCTTTCCCGCGTTTCTTTATCAAGATTTTTATCCCCGCCATTATCGCCGGCATCGGGGTCGCGGCGTTCTTCTGCTTCATGTTTTCCTGGGTCGAGCTTCTGCTCGCCAAGACCTTGACCTCGGTCGCGGCCAAGCCCATCGCGGCGGTCATGACGCGAACGGCCAGCACTTCCGGCTATGAGCTTGGCCTGCTTGCCGCCGCCGGCTCGCTCACCATTATCCCCGGCGCCTTCGTGATTTATTTCGTGCGCAACTACATCGCCAAGGGCTTTGCCTTGGGAAGGGTTTAGGGCGCATGGATTTATCTTGGATGGCATGGACTTGGCCGACCGCCGGATTCTTTATCTTTATCCTGTTCGCCCTGACGACCATGATGGTGTGGGAACATTTCAGCCCTGGCGGCAACCCGCGAAGGGGTATCCTCAGGCTCGACACCACGCGCGGCGACCGCCTGTTCATCGCCTTGCTGGGCAGCGCCTTTATCCATCTGGCTTGGCTCGGAATCTTCGGCACGCCCCTGTGGGGCGGCCTGGCGGTTTCGATTCTGTTCGGGATCGCGGTATTCCGCTGGGTCTAATGCGCTCCGCGCTCGGCCTCGCGCATCGACAGATAAGCCTGCCCGGCAACCCCGGACAGAACGATCGCGCCGCCCACGAGGGCAAGGGCCGAGGGCGTCTCGTCGATGAACAGCCAGACCCAGAACGGCCCAAGGAAATACTCGGCCATCAAAAGGATCGTGAGTACCGCGCCCCTGAGATGACGCGAGGCGATCGTGAAGAACACAAGAACCAAGGCCGACAGCCCGCCACCCCAGAAAACCATGAGCCCGGCGTCGGGTAGCGAAACGGCAAGGTCCATCCCCGTGGCCAGAAACGCGATCGACGTGGCCATCAAGCCGCCGATCACGACGGACGGGATCATGTCGACGGTGTGCCGGGCGCGCAGAACCACGACGAAACAAGCGAAGCTGAACGCCCCCGCGAGGGCCGCGAGATCGCCCAGAATATTTCCGGTCACCAGGCCGTCGCCGACCATCACGCCGATTCCGGACAGTGCTATCAGCAGCACGGCCCAGGTGCCGCGTCTGACTTTTTCGCCAAGCACGGCGCGGGCCAGTAAGGCCGTCAGGACCGGCCCCGAACTCAACATGAAGGCCGTATTGGCCACCGTGGTATTGCTGAGCGAAAAAATGAACATGGTCTGCATGACGCAAAAAAACGCGCCGCCGACCAGACCCCAGACCCCGATCCGCAGGAACTCCCCGGCACCGCGCCGGCCGCTCCGTACGAAGAAGAAGACCAGAAGGCCAAGCGTTAGCGCCCCCGTGCGAAAGAACACGATCTGCCATTCGGAGGCGCCCTCGATATGCCGGAGGATCAGGCCGCCGAAGCTATTGAGTATGCCACTCAGCAGGACAAGCGCGACCGCGCGCCGAGTCTGCAATCTGACCGCACTGATGGCAAGATCAGTCGTTATCATGCGATACCGATGTTATGAGATTGTTAGCTTAAATATTAAAATTGTTTGCCCAAGTATTAGTTTAGCACTTTTAACATTCCATTAAAGAACATTGTAGGCAGTTTAGCGCATAACCAGGGCACATATCTTTACATCTGACAGAAATGTTTCAACAAAATTAACATACTAAACCCTATTATCTTTATCTGCGCCCATAGGGTGCGCCGTTCTGGCGGACCCCGATACGCGGCGGGCGTCCAACGACAACGCTGACCAATATGCCAATCTGGGATGTCGACATACAAGCGGCGAATATCGAGGAGACCTCGTGGATCTCCGGCGAGGCGGAGAACGTCGTCAAACGGCGGCAACTTCCGCTGGACCAGATGCCCGAGCGGGACGAGGTCCTGTACAATGCCTATGAATACTGGGATTCCAAACGAGACGGCGGGCTCCTGCCGTCGCGCGGGAACATCGACATCCTAGACATCACCCGCTTGATTAAGCACACGCACCTCATCGATGTCCGCGATCCCGACCCCGACAACTGGTTCTTCAGGTTGGTCGGCTCGATCATTCCCCAAAGCTGGGAGTGGGGCAGCGGCCGGGACACGCTTTCGGACTGCCCTTGGCCGCAATACAAGGAAATGCTGGTTCAGGACTATGGCACGGTGAAAGCTACCGGCGCGCCTATGTATCACGAGATCGCGATCAGGCTCGATTGGGTCGCGTATCAGTATTCCCGCGTGATGCTGCCCTTTGCCGACGATGGCCGCGCGGTCGATACGCTGATGAGCTGCGTCGTCCATCGCGCCCTGCCCGACCTACCGGTCTGAACGACCCGCGCCGGGCCGGGTCAAACCTGATCCAGCAAGGGGTCGGCGACCACGATGCGCGGATCGGGTATCATCGAGATCGGATACTGCGGATGATCCGGCAGGGTCTCGATCCGCCCCAGGCTCTCGCCCAGGTCGATGTAACCCAGGTGCATCTCTTCATAACCGCCGGCGGGCGGATAAAAGCCGCGGTACGACAGCTCTTGATGGACATAGCCGTAAACCTCCACCGGGAGCGGCGATAGGGCCAGGCTGCGCAGGTGGTAACCGCAAGAGAAATCCGCGCCGAGGTTTCGCACCGCGAGCGATCGGCTGAGATACGGCAGGGTCAGCGCCAAGCCACACTTCCGCCACGCGGGATTGACCCACAGACCGCCGGCATAGTTGACGACACCGCTGATGTGGCGCTGGGTCGGCAGGATCTCCACCGCCCGGTCCCCGACAAAGGCCTTCATACCCCGAGGATGGAACAGCGTCCCGAATGCGATCAGGTCGTTGAAATCGTCGGTCTCGTAGATCCGCGCCGCGATGCATGCGGCGGTGCAGCCGTCTTCATCCGTTACATTCAGCCAAAAGTCGTCTTTGCCGATTGGATTGCAGCTCGGGTCGAAAGTCGGATTAAGAACCTTCACGCCACCTTGGGTCAGCACCGATACGAGCTTATCGAAGTCGCGCTCTACTATCAGGTTGAGTCCAAGACGGGCAATCTGTTGTTGAAGCACCTCGATACTTTGTTGAAGCAGGCCGAACTGAGCCCGGTCAAGGCTTACCATAAATAATTTCCCCCGTTGGTTTAATGATTTATTTAATTAAACTTAACAGCGCTTGAATTTAGAATACAAGCGACAAATGCTATTAAACGAATGTTGCCTGACCACTTACAGTACCTGCGGACCGATGCGGCGTCGCCGCAACCGGGACAGGGCCAGCACAGCCTCTATCTTCCGCGCTTTCAAATGGTGAGGGAAGCGGCCGCAATGCACGCGGTAGTAACGGAAAGTTGAAGTAAGCCCTTTTGAGACTTGGCGTACCGGCTTTGCCTTTGGCGGCGTAGCAAAAACGCAACCCGGCAAGCGCTGGACGCCGCCGGGTTTTAGTTTGGTACCCCTGGCCGGACTCGAACCAGCACGTTCTTGCGAACAACAGATTTTGAGTCTGTCGCGTCTACCAATTCCGCCACAGGGGCACTGAAGCGCTGCGCATGATAGGCATGGGCGCAGCCTTGGCAAGCGGAGTCCCGCTGGTTTGAAAAACCGGCGAAATCCGTTCAAATTTCCCGAAAATACTGCCCTCTGGCCCACTTTCGCGGGCTTTTGGTGATTCCTATGGCTATGAGAAACGGAATTCGCTAGAAAAGCGGGGTTGATTTCTGGAGGATCGGGCATTTGGCGGCGCCCGGCCCAGGGAACGTCGATGCGCTTGGCATGGCAAGTTGGAGCATGTGAAGCATGACGGATAGCGGTGAATTCGATCGGGCGGAGTTAACCCATCGGGAGATCGCCGCCGTCGTCAAGTGGTTCAACGCGACCAAGGGCTTCGGTTTCGTACAGCCCAAGGACGGCTCGCCGGACGCTTTCCTGCATATTTCGGTGGTCACCAGATCGGGCTTTGAGCGCATGCCCCAGGGCGCCACCATTATTTGCAACCTCTGCGACGGCCCCAAAGGGCCGCAAGTCGCCTCGGTTCACCGGATAACGGACATCCCCGCCGATGAGCCGCCGGCGGGCAAGGATGGCGGCGATCTTGGCCCGGCAACCCAGGTCGAGGGCACGGTGAAGTTTTACAACCGCGAAAAAGGCTTCGGCTTCGCGGTTCCCGACGGCGGCGGCAAGGATGTCTTCATCTCCGCCCGGGTATTGGAGCGTGCCGGCTTGCAAGGCCTGGAGCCGGAACAACGGGTGCGCATGGCGGCTCGCAGCAGCCAAAGAGGCCCCATGGCGGAAACTATCGAGATCCTCTAGGGTCTGTGGACACTTAGGATGCCGCGCCGGTACCGGCCCCTCTTCTTCACCAAGCCACGAGACATTTTAAATCGTGCTGCAAGGCCTTTACGATCGAACCATGGCCCTGGCCGGCCATCGCCATGCCTTGTGGGTTCTGGCCGTTGTCGCCTTCGCCGAGTCTTCGGTGTTTCCGATTCCCCCCGATATCTTGATTATCCCCATGGTTTTGGCGGCGCGCGGCCAGGCTTGGCGCATCGCCGCCGTGGCGACCCTGGCCTCGGTTCTGGGCGGTCTCCTGGGCTATGCCATCGGCGCCGGTCTCTACGACTCCCTGGGGCGGCCCATATTGGAGTTTTACGGCCAGATCGGCCGTTTCGAAGCCTTTCAGGATAAGTACAACGAGTGGGGCGCCTGGATCGTGGCCGGGGCCGGACTAACGCCCTTCCCCTACAAGGTCATCACCATCGCCAGCGGAGTCACGGGTCTGGACCTGGGCGTCTTCACCACCGCCTCCGCCTTGTCGCGCGGCGCCAGGTTCGCCCTGGAGGTCGGCCTGCTTTGGTGGCTGGGACCGCCCATCCGCGTGTTCATCGAACGCAACCTGCCGATCCTGACGATTGTGTTCTTCGTCCTGCTGTTCGGCGGATTTATCGTGATCCGGTATTTATTTTAAAATAGCATATTCTAATGTACATACAGCCAATTCAAGATGCCATCGATCGTCCCCGCCTGATTCCGGCGCTTATTTTCGGCGTCAGCCTAAGCGCCCTGGCCATCGCCTATGCCTCCCAGGTCTGGGGCGGCCTGCAACCTTGCATACTGTGCATTTATCAGCGCTACGCCTTCGGCGCGGCCATGGCTTTCGGGCTTCTGGGGCTGGCCCTGGGCGGCAATCCGGCGGCCCAGCGCGCGCTGGTGGCCCTGGGCGGACTTGCCTTCCTGACCGGCGCGGCCATAGCCGGGTTCCATGTCGGGGTCGAGCAGCACTGGTGGCGCGGCACGGCGGAATGCCATGCCCCGGTTTTCGACATCAATGCCTCCATCGAAGACATGCGCGAACAGCTTCTGGGCACGGAGTTTATCCCTTGCGACGAGATTCCCTGGTCTCTTTTCGGTATTTCCATGGCCGGGTATAATCTACTTATCTCCCTCGGTCTCGCGCTGGCCTGCTTCTGGGCGGCGGCGCGCATGGGTAGAAGGCGCTTCGCATGACAGCAACAAACGATCCCCAAACCCGCTTGCCAGGCGATCCGGAGCCCGCGTATTTGGCCGCGCGGATGATCCGGGTCGATCATGCCGGCGAATACGGCGCGCGGCGCATTTACGAAGGCCAGTTGGCGGTTTTGAAGGACGCGGAAAGCGCGCCCAAGATTCGCCATATGTACGAACAGGAACTCCGCCACCTGAAACATTTCGAGGATTTGTTGGTGGCGCGCGGCGCCCGCCCGACGCTCCTGCAACCCTTGTGGCACATGGCCGGCTTCGCCCTGGGCGCGGGAACCGCTCTGATGGGAGAGCGCGCCGCCATGGCCTGCACGGTCGCCGTCGAGGAAGTCATCGACGAACACTACGCCCGCCAGGCCGAACAACTGGGCGAAGACGAAGCGGACCTGAAAGCCACGATCGAAGAATTCCGCCAGGAGGAACTGGAACACCGCGACACCGCCCTCGCCCAAGGCGCGGAACAGGCGCCGGGCTACGAAATCCTCAGCGCCGCCATCAAGACCGGCTCGCGCCTGGCCATCTGGTTGTCGGAAAGAGTCTAAGACTCCAGTTCGGAATCCCAGTACAGGAAGTCGCGCCAGGATTCGTGCAGGAAGTTGGGCGGAAAGCCGCGGCCGTTTTCTTGCAATTGGAACGTGGTCGGCTGTTCGGCGGGATGGCGCGGGTGCATGCGGCATTCGCGCGGGGTGCGGTTGCTCTTGCGCAGGTTGCAGTCTTGACACGCGGTGACGACGTTGTCCCAGGTCGTGCGACCGCCGCGCGAACGCGGAACGATGTGATCGAAGGTCAGGTCTTCGGAATAATACCCGAGCCCGCAATACTGGCAGCTAAAACGGTCGCGCAGGAACACGTTGAAGCGGGTGAAGGCCGGGCGCCGGTCGAGATGAATGTAATCCTTGAGCGCGATGACGCTGGGCAGGCGCATGGCGATGGTCGGCGAATGCACGACGGTCTCGTACTCGGAGACGATATTAACCCGGTCCAGAAACACCGCCTTGATCGTATCCTGCCACGACCAAAGCGACAGCGGGAAGTAGCTGAGCGGCCGAAAGTCGGCGTTCAGCACAAGGGCGGGAAAGTTGGCGGCCATGGCGGACACGGGTCGCACTTCCTTGCGTCGTTAAGTTACGAACGCCGCCGCCGGCCGCTTTCGGTCGTCAGCGGTTGGTTCTTATACCAAGAATCTGTGAAACCGCACAATATCAGCCCAGGCGCTCGGCCAGCATGGCCTTGGCCGCCTCGAAGCCCTCTTGATCGATGCCATGGCCCAACCCAGGGCGCGCCAGGGCGCGCACGCTCACATTATTGGCCTGCAAGGTTTCTCGCGCCGCCGCCATGGCCCCGAAGCCGACGACCTCGTCGGCCTCGCCGTGAACCAGGAGTACCGGCGGACGGCTTTCGATCTCCTCGGCGAGCCTCTCACCCCCGGCCAGCATGCCGGAAAAGCCGATGACCGCGGCGGCAGGGCGGGACCGCCGGAAAGCGACATGCAGGGCCATCATGGTGCCTTGGGAAAACCCGATCAGCGCCAGGCGGTCGTCGCCGAGTCCGTGAGCCTCGAGTTCCTTGCCGATAAAGGCGTTCAGGTGTTCGGCCGCGGCTTGAACCCCCGCCAGAATATCCTCGGGCGCGCGGGATTGCAGGCTGAACCACTGACGCCCAAAGGGCGCCATGTCGCAAGGAAAGGGCGCGTGGGGGGAGACGAAGGCGGCCCCGGGCAATACCGGCGTGAAATGCGGCGCCAAGCCGATCAGGTCGTTGCCGTCGGCGCCCAGGCCGTGCAGCAGGATCGCCAGTTCCCGGGCCTCGCCGGCCGCTTGTCCGGCCCTCGGGCCATCAAGCTCAATCGCACTCGTCATGTCTGTCGTATCCTTGCTTCCAAAATCAATCCGGCACGCCGGGATGGCGGTAAAGGTGCCACAGAAAGCGTGCGGCGGCACTTCTATAGGGACGCCAAGGCGCGCCCAGGGCAACCATGGCCGCCCCCTGGGGGCGGTCTTTCAAGTTCTTCAGGCGCTGCGCGGCGGCCTGGACCGCCAGGTCGCCGGCCGGCCAAACATCGGGGCGGCGCAAGGCGAAGAGAAGGTATATTTCGGCGGTCCAGCGCCCGATCCCCTTGGCTTGGATCAAATGAGCAATCGCCTCCTCGTCGGCCATGGCCCCCAAGGCGCGCAGGTCGATCCGGCGCGCCAGGATATCCTCCGCCAGGGCATAACCGTAACGCATCTTTTGCCGGCTGAGGCCGATGGCCTTGAGCGCGGCCTCGTCCAGGGCCAGGAAGCCGGCGGGTGTGAGGGGTTTTACCGCCGCGTCCAAGCGCCCAATGATCGCGGCGGCGGAAGCGGTCGAGACCTGCTGCGCCATGATAATGCGAAGCAGGCCCGCGAAGCCGGTCTTGTGACGGCGCACCGGCGGCAGGCCGCAAGCCGGGAAACAGCGCGCGATATCCGCATCGCGCGCCGCCAGGGCCTCCAAGGCCGGGCGCAGGGAAGTGTCGGGGCGGGCGGGTCTTGCCATGGCGCCAAGTCATAGTGTTCCAAGCCGCGCGGCGCCACCTTCCCGGCGCCATGCCGCCCTGCTACAACTTGAAACAAGGAGTACGGATTTCATGGCGGCGAAGACTTACGACGTGGCCGTGATCGGCGGCGGCATCGCCGGTTGCGCCAGCGCCTATTACCTGGCCCGCCGGGGTTTGCGCGTGATCCTGCTGGAGAAGGGCGAAATCGCCGGCGAGCAATCGGGCCGCAACTGGGGCTTTGTGCGTCAGCAGGGCCGCGACCCGCGCGAAATACCCCTGATGATCGAGTGCACCCGCATCTGGCGCGGGCTATCGCAGGAACTGGAAGCCGATCTGGAATGGCGCCAGGGCGGTTTGATTTACCTGGCCGAGAATGAAAAACGGATCGCGGATTACGAGGCATGGCTGGAGCACGCCCGCGATTATCAACTGGACAGCCGCCTGCTGAGCGGGGCGCAAGCCGCCGCCCTGGTGCCGGGGATTACCGGGTCTTGGGCGGGCGCCCTTCACACCCCCAGCGACGGTCAGGCCGATCCGGTCAAGACCACCCGCGCCTTCGCCGCCGCCGCCAAGCGCCACGGCGCCGAGATCGTCACCGGCGCCGTTGTCGAGGAAGTTCTGACCGGCGGCGGAAGGGTCACCGGCCTACGCACGGAGCAGGGTGAAATCCGCGCGTCCAAGGTCCTGGTCGCGGCGGGGGCCTGGACCAGCCGCTTCCTGCGCGGCCTGCGGATCGAACTGCCGCAGCTTTACGTCAAGGCCACGGTCCTGCGCACCAGCCGCGCGCCCGAGCACAGCCAAATCGGTATCTGGTGCAATCACATCGGCTTTCGCCAGCGCCGGGACGGCTCCTTCAACATCGCGCCGGGGCGCAGCTCCGACCTTTACCTGACCCCAGATAGTCTGCGTTATTTGCGCGACTTCTGGCCCGCCTTCAAGGCGCAAAGCGGCGACATCAATCTTCTCCTCGGGCGCGAGACCTGGGACAGCCTGGGGGTCATGCTGGGCGGCCCCAAAGCCCTGACCCGGCAAATGACGCGCCACCGGGTGCTCGACCCCGCGCCCAACGCCAAGAAGGCCGGGCGCGCCCTCGCCGAGTTCAAAAAACTGCTCCCGGCCATGAAGGACTTAAGCGTGGAAACCTCCTGGGCCGGCATGATCGAGGCCACGCCCGACGAAATTCCGGTCCTCGACGCCGTGCCGGGGGTTCAAGGCCTCTATGCCGCCACCGGATTCAGCGGCCACGGTTTCGGCCTGGGGCCGATTGCCGGGCGTCTCATGGCGGAGAAAATCGCCGATACCCACGTTTCGCTCGATCTCTCGGCCTTCCGCTTCACCCGCTTCGCCGAGGCCAAGTCCCTATCCCTCGGCGATGCCGTCTAAGATTCCCCAGACCGTTACCCGCTTCGCGCCCTCGCCCAGCGGCTATCTGCATCTGGGCCACGCCCATTCGGCCTTGTTCGCCTGGCGCGCGGCGCGGGAGGCGAAGGGCCGCTTCCTGCTGCGGATCGAGGATATCGACAACCCGCGCAGCGATCCCGCCTTCATGGACGCGATCCTGGAGGATCTAAGCTGGCTCGGCCTCGACTGGGAAACGCCGGTGCTTCACCAGTCCGAACGCCTGGACGCCTATGCCGCCGCTTTGGATCATTTGCGGGACAAGGGCCTCCTCTATCCCTGCTTTTGCACCCGCTCCAGCATACGCGCCGAGATCGCGGCGTCCGGCCAGGCGCCCCATGGGCCCAGCGGCGCGGTCTATCCGGGCACCTGCCGGGACTTGAGCGAAACGGCGCGGGCCGCGCGCATGAACGAGGGCAAGCCCTACGGACTGCGCCTCGATATCGCCAAGGCGCTGGCGCGGACCGGCCCGCTCACTTGGACCGACCTAGGCAAGGGCGAGATCCAAGCCGCGCCCCCGGCCCACGGCGACGTGGTGCTGGCGCGCAAGGATATCGCCACCAGCTATCACCTGGCGGTGACCCTGGACGACGCCAAGCAAGGCGTGACCCTGGTCACCCGCGGCGAAGACTTGCTGCCCATGACCGATATTCACCGCTTGCTTCAGGCGCTTCTGGATTTGCCGGTGCCCCAGTGGCATCACCACGGTCTGCTGTGCGACGAAACCGGCCAACGCCTGGCCAAGCGCAACGACGCCCTGGCGATCCGCGCCCTGCGCCAAGCCGGAAAATCCCCGGCCGAGGTCCGCGCCCTTGCCGGGTTCCCCGGCTGAAAAGACCGACGGGTTCCCCGATTAAAAAAGACCGCGCCGGCGATGCAAGGGATCCTGCCCACCGTAGTCAGCGGAGGACTGAGAACTTTCCCCATGCAGCCTCGGTCCCCCACCAGATAATCTGTCCGCCGAACAGAATAGCAGCACCCAGAACCCACCAAGCGTAGGCACCGAGCGGAAACAGTTCAAAGCCGTGCAATAGAACCGGAATAATGAGAACCAGGTAGAAGGGTCCCGTAAAGCGGCAATGGACACGGCCGCAGCGGCGGGCGTTTAAAAGACAAGCAGCCCCCATCCAGATTAGTGCGGCTACCCAGATCGCGGCGCGAACCGATCCGTCGGCAAATGAACCGGCGAGAACGGCCAGCCAAGGCGCGCCCCAGACGAGCGCATAGGTGCGAAAATTACCCGCCCAGTCTTTTTCTCTCTGTTGGGGCGTTGCGGACATGACAGTTAGCCGGCGCAACAGGACAGTTTGGACACATCCATATCGAAAGTTTGGGCGGCCAGTTTTAAGCCTTCGACCGTGGTGAGATAGGGAAAGATCATTTCGCCAAGCTCCGCGTAAGTCAGACCTTGCCGGATAGCTATGGCGGCAGTTTGGATCGAATCAGCGCCCTCCGGGGCCAGGATATGGGCGCCGATCAACTTGCCGGTCGCGCCATCGGCAACCAACTTGATCAGTCCGCGCGTGTCTCGGGCCGCAAGTGCGCGCGGAACATTGTCCAGGGATAAGACAGAGGTTCTCGCGACGATACCCCGCGCCTTGGCCGCGCCTTCGGTGAGGCCGACGCTAGCCACCTGCGGATCGGTAAAGACGACGGCCGGCATGGCCAGATTATCGTAACTTCGGCCATCTCCATTCAGGGCATTGAATGCTGCGATTTTGGCGCCGTAAGCAGCCATGTAAACGAATTGATCGCGTCCGGTGACATCGCCAGCAGCGTAGACACCGGCTTTGCTCGTACGCATCCGGTCATCGACCTCGATCCCGCCGTTTGGCCGTAGAGCCACACGGGCTTCTTCCAGGCCCAATCCTCCGGTATTGGCCTTGCGGCCGGCGCTCAGCAATATGCGTTGCGCTTCATAGGTTTCGGCCGAGCCATCAATTGTCGTTGACAGGGTAATGCCGTTATCGCTCCCGCGGATGCCGTCATATCCGCCGACGCGCCGCACGGCGATGCCTTCCGCTTCAAAATAGCCTGCTAGAGCCTGACTGATCTCCGGCTCACCTTCCGGCAGAAGTAGGCTGCGGAAAAGGATCGTAACCTTGACGCCAACACGGGCGAACATTTGCGCCAACTCGCAGCCGATGTAGCCCCCGCCGATCACGATCATGGAGTCGGGCAGGCTCTCCATTTCAAAAGCTGAAGTGCTGGTCAGATAGGGCACTTCTTCAATGCCTGGGATGGGCGGCACGAACTCGTGCGCTCCCGTCGCGACGATGATCTTGCCGGCATCTATGTGTTTTCCATCCACCACGACGCCGCCATTTCCAAGACGGGCCTGTCCTTCCAGATAGGCAATGCCGTTGTAGGCCGGCAGCAGATCGATGTATTTAGCCTGCCGGAGCGAGGCCACAAGCTCGTCCTTTTGCGCCCGCAGCGCATTCCAGTCCTTGACCTGGCCTGCGGCCGAGACCCCTGCGAACCGGGATGCGGTATTAGCATGGTGAACCGCCTCGGCGGCGCGGATCAGTGCCTTGGAGGGCACGCAACCGACATTGACGCAGGTGCCACCAATGGTGCCGTGGCCGATCAGGGCGACCTGCGCGCCTTGATCGGCGGCCGTGATCGCGGCGGAGAAACCGGCCGACCCCGCGCCAATGACGGCGAGGTCATAGTGGCCGTTTTGTTTCGGTGGCGAACAGCAGGTTTCACTCATGAAATTGTTTCCTTTGTATCGGCCGATTGGCTGCTTTGCCGCCGCACGCAGGCGCGCAGGTAGTAGGCATAAGCGACAACGGCGGCAGCCGCCGCGATGGAGATGCGCAACGCGTAACGGAACTCGAGCCAGAAGAGAATCGCAGAAAACGCGACAGTGGCAGCTACTATCACCACCGTCGGCGACGGGCCTTTGCGGCCGGAGCGTAAGTAGAGCGCATAGGCGACCAGCCCCATGGAGGCGAACAAGATCGGGAACAAGCCGTAGTCCAGCCAGCCGACGATCGCCGACAGCCCGGCAAAACCGACGAGAACGACCAGGGCCGGTGTGAAACAACAGATTGCGGCGATGGCGGCGCCGATGGAGCCGGCGCGAAGCAGTTTCTTGTCGTTCATCGGCTCGCTTCTCCTGTCTCCCGTGTTGCGGTACGGCCCGCCCCACGCCTACGGATAAATCCGTAAACGGTAATGCCCAACACAAGGACGAGGCCTGCCGTCACGATCATATCAAAGCCGCCAAGCCAGCCCGCGATCCCTGCGAATATCGAGGCCAGCACCGCCGGTCCAAGAACGCATACCGCACAAACGGGCGCGATGACGGCGGCGGTGACAAGCCCGGCGATGAGTTTTTCACTGATTGCCATCTACTCTTTCATTTTCGATGGGAAACCCATATCGGTAGTCGCGAGGATGAGTGCCGCCACGTCGGTCTTGTTATCGTCAAATGTGACAACGGCGGTTTTTTCCGCGAAGGAAACCTCGACCTCCGCCACGCCATCGACAGCCGCCAAGGTCTGCTTAACGATGTACGGACAGGACGCACAGGTCATCCCGCTTACCTCCAGGGTCACGGTCTGCTCCCCGGCGAATGCCGGGGCGCCGGCCAGGAGGCTGCCAGCGTAAATGACTGCTAGTAAGGTAGTCCTCATGCTGATGGTTCTCCTTCGCTAAGTCTTTAAGTGCCGAGCAGAATCGGGGCGACGTACGGGAAGGCAATCGCCGCCGCGACGAGTGTGGTTGCAAGCCACAGGGACAGTTTCATTAACCGGCTGGGTAGTGGCCGGGCGCAGACAACACCCTCGGCGCAGGCCGCTTTGTGTTTGCGATAGACGAGCCAATATCCATAACCGAGAATGCCGATGGTGAAGGCCACAAAGATCGGCTGATAGGGCGCGAGAGCCGTGAGGTTGCCAATCCATGCGCCACCGATACCAAGGCTGAACAGCGCAAGGGGCAGGATGCAGCACGACGAGGCGGCAATTGCGCCCAAAACTCCGCCTAGGGCCACCCATGCCTTACGACCTTCACCGTCAGGCGCCGGGCTAAATCCTGTATGCTCATCGATTTGGGCCAAAAAAAATAGCTCCAATTGTTTCTCTATATGCTAACATAGGGTCTGTAGTAACTACAGGTTCAAGGAGATTCTTTGCCCATATCCTTCATGACGACCAGCACCCCAATCGCGCGTGGCGAGCTTGCCAAGCGCGCCGGCTGTCATCTGGAAACCGTTCGCTACTATGAAAAAATTGGGCTTCTTCCACCTCCCGCCCGAACGGCGGGCGGGCACAGAATCTACAAGATCGGCGACCAGCGCCGCTTGCGCTTCATTCTGCGCGGCCGTGAACTGGGTTTCGGCATTGAGGAACTGCGCAGCCTGCTAACCCTGGCCGATTCCAAGACCCAGACTTGCGGTGAAATTTACGATCTAACGGCCGCTCATTTGGGGGCTGTGCGGCGGAAAATCACCGATCTCAAACGACTTGAGCGGACGCTTACCCAGATTTCCAACGAGTGCAGCGGCGGTGCGGTTCCCGAGTGCCCGGTCATCGATGCCTTGTGGGCGGACTGAGAGTTTGCACTCTAGCCGCGACCGGCGCCCACGGCCTCGCTCACGCTCGTAAAACCGTCGGCGCGCAGGCGTTGGGCCAAGCCGGTCTTGATCCGCGCGATCAGTCCCGGCCCCTCGTACACCAGTGCTGTATATAGCTGCACCAGGGAGGCGCCGGCGCGAATCTTGGCATAGGCCTGGTCCGGCCCGCCGATACCCCCGGCACCGATCAAGGGCACACGGCCCCCGGTCAGGCGGTACATATCCGACAATAGGGCGGTGGAGGAATCGAACAGCGGCGCGCCGCTTAGGCCGCCCGCCTCACCCCGATGGCGTCCCTGCAAACTGTCCGGGCGCGCTAGGGTGGTGTTGCTGACGATCAGGCCATCGAGATTGAGCGCAACGGCAAGTTCGGCGATATCGGATCGCTCCGCCGCTTCCAGGTCCGGGGCGATCTTGACCAGCAGGGGCGGCGGGTCGCGCGGGCAGGCCCGGTCCCGCGCCCCACGGACTTGGACGATCAGATCCTCCAGCACGCCCCGGCCTTGAAGCGCGCGCAGACCCGGTGTGTTGGGCGAGGACACATTGATCGCCAGGTAACCGGCCAGGGGCGCCAGGGCGCGTACGCCCTCCACGTAGTCGGCGGCGGCATCGCTTGAATCCTTGTTCTTACCCAGATTAACACCCACCAGGCCGCCCTGCCCGCCCTCACGCCAGGCGGCGAGGTTGCGCGCCACCGCCGCCAAGCCCGCGCCGGGAAAGCCCATGCGGTTGATGACCGCCCGGTCGCGCTTCAGGCGGAACACGCGCGGGCGCGGATTGCCCGCTTGCGGACGCGGCGTGACGCTGCCGACCTCGACAAAACCAAATCCCAAGCCCAGCATGGGCCCGATCACGGCGGCGTTCTTATCGAAGCCGGCCGCGAGCCCGAGTGGGTTGGCGAAGGCGCGGCCCCAGAGCACGCTCGCCAGGATGGGATCCTCGGGCGCCGCCGCGCGCGGCCCCAAGCCCCGGCGCAGGGTCCAGAGAGTCGCATCGTGCGCGGTTTCGGGATCGAGGGCGCCGAGCAGGGGCGCGGCCAGGCGAAAGGGGTCCAACTAGACCTCGTCTAATGGCGGGAAGATATGCGCGCCGTCGCCGCCCAGGGGTAAGTCATGGACCCGGCGCACGGCCGCCACCGGCAAGCCGCCGTAAAGATGCGGGAACAAGGCGCCGCCGCGCGAGGCCTCCCAGCGCAGGTCCTCGCCGAGCGTGGCCGCCTCGACCGCGAGCAGGACCAGGCCTTTTTGTCCGGCGCGATGCTTGGCGGCGCTGGCCGTGACCTGGGCGGCGGTGGAAAAATGGATGAAGCCGTCGGCGCGGTCCTGGGACGAGCCAGCGTAGCGGCCGCGCGCCAGCGCCGCGTCCCATTCCGCCCGCCGGCACATATGAAAGATCAACTGCGCGGTCATGGCGCGAACCTACCCAAAGCCAAGAGCATGTTCCATTCATATTGCCATAATTAACCCCGTCCGGTCTGGCAAAACGCAACGCACGATGACGGGTATCCGGCCTAACCCTAAGCCGCGCACGCCGTGCCGGTCTTGGCACGGCGCTTGCGTGAAAGCTAGAAACGGTCACGACCGCGGAAGGACGTAACATGGGCGAAGCAGAAAAAGACCCCCTGGCTGGCAAGAGCCAAGCCTTGAAGGCGGCTCTGGCGGCGGTCGAACGCATGAGCGGCGCGCCCGCGTGCCGGCTCCCCAAGGCGGCGGATTGCCCGCGGAAACCGCGCGGGAGCCACCCTCAAGTTCCAGATGCGCGGCGCCGGGTTTTATGAGACCATGCCCTCATGCTCCAACATGGCGATATCTGGCGGGCCATCGATCGCCTGGCCGCGAAGCATGGGATGTCGCCCTCGGGCCTGGCGCGCCGCGCGGGCCTGGACCCGACAACCTTCAACAAAAGTAAGCGGGTCACCCAGGAAGGCAGGAAACGCTGGCTCAACACCGAATCCCTGGCCAAGGTGCTGGCCGCGACCGGCGCGTCCTTGGCTGACTTCGCCGCGCTGTTCGACGGCGAAGACGCCGCCGCCCCGGTTCAAAAGATTCCCGTAATCGGCTACGCCCAGGCCGGCGGCGCGGGTTTTTTCGACGGCGACGGTCATCCAAGCGGCAACAATTGGGACCAGGTTCTGTTCCCGCGACTAAACGATCCCCACGCCTTTGGTTTGGAGATAAGCGGCGGCGATTTGGCGCCCCTGTACCGCGATGGGGACATTGTCGTGGTCTCGCCGGGGGCCGGCCTAAGGCGCGGCGACCGTGTGGCCGTTAAAACCCGCGGCGGCGAAATCATGGTCAAACAGCTCTTGCGCCAGGGCGTTCAGCGCGTGGAACTCGCCGCCCTAAACGGCGCGCAAGCGGCGCGCTCGCTTGAAGCCGGAGAGATAGATTGGATCGCGCGTATCGTCTGGGCGAGTCAATAAACCCATTGGGTAAAGCCGCTTTTGTCTGGCCAAGATAGGTAACTATGTTAGCCTGAAGTTATCGCCGGGCCCAACGAGGCGCGGCGCGAGGCATTCAGGCGAAGGAACTTTTGCCATGATGGCGATTCACTATCTTGAGGGCGAATGGGTGGAGGGTAACCCGCCCATCTTGGGGCCCATGACACACGCCACCTGGATGGCCTCCGTCGTTTTCGACGGCGCCCGCGCCTTCGCCGGGGTGGCGCCGGATTTGGATTTGCACTGCGCGCGCGTGATCAAGTCGGCCTGCGCACTAGGCATGAAACCCATGGTTTCGGCCGGCGAAATCATTGAAATCGCCCGCGAGGGAATCGCCCGCTTCCCCGCCGGAACCGAACTCTATATCCGGCCCATGTTTTGGCCGGAATCCGGAGACCCTAAGTTTTTCGTCGCCCCCGACCCGGACTCGACCCGCTTCTGCCTGACCGTTCACGAGACGCCCTTGCCGAAACCGGGGCCGTTTACGGTCTGCCTGTCGAGCCTGCGCCGACCGGCGCCCAACATGGCGCCGACCGTGGCCAAGGCGTCGTGCCTGTATCCAAATTCGGGGCTCGCCCTGGCGGAAGCCGCCGAGAAGGGCTTCCACAACGCGGTGATGCTGGACAGCAACGGCAACGTGGCGGAACTGGCGACCGCCAACATCTGGATCGCCAAGGACGGCGCCGCCCACACGCCGGTCGCCAATGGAACCTTCCTAAGCGGCATCACCCGCGCCCGGGTCGCGAAGCTCTTGACCGGCGCGGGGGTCGAAGTTCACGAACGCAGCATGACCTTTAGCGACGTCTTGGAAGCGGACGAGGTTTTCTTGACCGGCAATCTGGCCAAGGTTCTGCCCATCACCCGGGTCGAGGACCGCGATCTTCAGCCCGGCCCGATTTACACCCAGGCGCGCGAAATGTATTTCGACTGGGCTCTAAAGGGCTAGATCTTCGCCCGCCAGGGCGCGCCGGATCAGCGCCTTGCTTTCATCCAGGCCGTAAATCGCGAAGAACGTGCCCATGCGCGGGCCCTGCTCCTGACCAAGCAGGATTTCGTAGAGGGCCTTGAACCAGGCCCGCAGATCGGCGAAGCCGTGGCCCTTGCCGACTTCGTAAACCTCGCTTTGAATCGCTTCGGCTTCGGCGGTTTCCGGCAGCGCCTCCAGGCGCGCCAAGAGATCGGCGAGCGCGGTCTGCTCCATGGCCTCCGGCTTGCGGTAACGCTTGGCCGGTTTCACGAAATCGGCGTAGTAGCGGATCGCGTAACCGACCAGGGAATCCAGCGTCGGCGCGTTTTCCGGCGTCACACCGGGCGCGGTGCGCGAGATGAAAGCCCAGAGCGCCGCCGGATCCTCGGCATTGCACACGCCGGCCAAGTTAAGCAGCAGGTTGAAGCTCAGCGGTATCTCGGTTTGCGGCGGTTGGCCATTGTGAATGTGCCACGCCGGGTTGCCCAGGCGCGCCGCCTCATCGTCTGTGCGGTAGCGGGTCAGGAAGCTGAAGTAATCGTCCACCGCGCGCGGGATGACATCGAAATAGAGCCGCTTGGCCGCGCGGGGTTTATGATACATGAACAGCGATAGGCTTTCCGGCGGCGCGTAGGCGAGCCATTCCTCGACGCTCAGGCCGTTGCCTCGCGACTTGGAAATCTTCTGGGCGTTCTCGTCCAGGAAAAGTTCGTAGTTGAAGCCGGCCGGTGGCGTGGCCCCCAGGGCGCGTGCGATCTTCGCGGCGGCCTTGACCGAGTCTATCAGGTCCTTGCCCGACATCTCGTAATCGACATCCAGCGCGTACCAGCGCATGGCCCAGTCCGGTTTCCATTGCAGCTTGCAGTGCCCGCCGGTCACCGGCACCTCGACCATATCGCCGTCGTCGTCCTTGAAGACCACGGTTCCGGCCTCGACATCGCGCTCCAGAATAGGCACCTGAAGAACGTGCCCGGTCTTGGGGCAGATCGGCAGGAAGGGGCTATAGCTCTCGCGCCGTTCCGGCCCCAGGGTCGGCAGCATGACCGCCATGACTTGATCGTAACGCTCAAGCACCCGGCGCAAGGCATCGTCGAAACGCCCGGAAGCATAGAGCTCGCTCGAGGACTTGAATTCGTAGTCGAAGCCGAAGGAATCCAGGAAGGCGCGCAGGCGGGCGTTGTTGTGATGGCCGAAGCTTTCGTACTCGCCGAAAGGGTCCGGGATTTGGGTCAAGGGCTTGCCCAGATGCTTGGCGACCATATCCCGCTTGGGAATATTGTCGGGCACCTTGCGCAGGCCGTCCATGTCGTCGGAAAAACAAAACAGCCGGGTCGGCAAGCCGCTCAGGCGCTGGAACGCCTGGCGGACCATGCTGGTGCGCACGACCTCGCCGAAGGTGCCGATATGCGGCAGGCCCGAAGGGCCATAGCCGGTCTCGAACAGGACATAGCCCTTATCCGGCGTTTTCCCGCCGAGGCGTTTCAAGAGGCCGCGCGCTTCCTCGAAAGGCCAGGCACGCGCCGCCAGGGCCAGGTCGCGCTCACTCGTCATAGTCTTTGGACCGTGTTTGAAAATGGAACCGCAAACTAGTCATGCGGGCATGAGCCGTCAACGCGCCCTAGTGGTCTATTCCTGACTGGGTTTGCGCTTAGCGCCGTAAACGCGGCGCAGGAAGCCGGGCTCTTGGGCCATGCCCAGGAACTTGTCGCGCTGTTCCGGGGTCAAGGTAATCAGGAAGCCGTGAAGATCCTCGGCATACTCCGCGAAATAGGGCCGGCGTTCCTCGTCGCGTTCGACCAACATGCCCATGATAAGGCCGCGGTCGAAGCTGGGTTGGGTCAATTGCTTTAGAATCGCCGCCCGAACCGGCCTGTCGGCCTGGCGCAGGCCCGGACGGCGCATGGCCGAGCGTTCGCGCAGCAAGCCAAGCGCCTCGTGCTGCGCATCTTTCAGGCCGAGCCGTTCCGCCACCATATCGACCCGCGCTTCGGCAGATTCGGCGGCCCGGCGGTCCTGGTAAACCGTATAGCCAACGCCGGCGGCGAAGAAAACATTGGCCGCCAGAGAGACCGCGAAGAGAAACCAGGCGAGGCGGTTTTTCATGGTTGGCACATGGCTTGGATTAGCGCTTTGCGTCCTTCGACAGGCTCAGGATGAGGACTTTTCTTTATGCCACGCACGATCTTCCTCATCCTGAGCCTGTCGAAGGACGCACCGGCGGGGCTGCCAAGCCATATTCGATTGCCCTGCCTTAGAGAGGGGAGGGGATTCTTTAGTTTCGGACAAATCACTAGAGCAGATCCTGCCCGGTGCGGCCCATGACCAGGCGCACATCCTCGGCCACCGTGGCGTCCAGGGACGCCAGGTGCTCAATCCCCACACGGCCAAGCTCGAAGCCCGAAATCGAGGCCAGGAGGACGGCCGCCGCCGCCCCAGCCCAAACCGTGGGTCTCAAATTCCCGGCGGGTCCGGCGAAAATCCGGCTCAACCAGCCGTCTTGGGCTGGCTCCTGAACCGGGCGGGCACGAATAATGTCCTGGGCGCGCGCGATCGCATGGCCCGGCGCATGGAGTGGCGGGGCCGCGATAATAGTCCGGATTGCCTGGATGTCGTTCAAGCCCTCGGGCGCCAAGGCCATCCAGGTCTCGACCGCCTCGGCGGCGGCCTCATCCAAGGCGCCGTCGAGATAGGCGGCCAGGGTCAGATCGTCCGGGGCCTCAGGCACACCGGCGGCCCGGCGCCAGGAGGGGCGCGCCCGATACCACAGAGTGGCGCCATCGCCGGCGCCGGTTCCTTTCCCAGTCATCGTCCTTACAACTCCTGCTTAGGTATTCTACGTAATCCAGGCCCAAACATCCCCAAACTTCGGATATTCATTCCTCTTGCGCCTGAAAATGGCCGCGCAGCTTGGTTAAGGCCTTGTGGTGCATACTGCGGACCGTTTGCGGGTTAACGCCCATGGCCTCGGCGGCCTCGGCGGCATCCATCTCGCGCTTGTAGAGCATTTCCAGAACCAAGGCTTGGCGCGGCGAGAGCAAGCCATCGGGTATCTTGACCTGAACCGGATCGGCGGGCGGATCGACCGAGAGCTCCGCCTCCGGCACCGAATCGATCGGGCGATTGGCGGTTTTTTGCCGCCGCAAGTGGTCGATCGCGGTGCTGCTGGCCACCACGGTCAGCCAGGTCGTGAGCTTGGCGCGCGCCGGATCGTAGGTTTTCAGTACCCGGAATTGGCGCGCGCAGAGTTTCACATAAACGTCCTGGACCACGTCCTCGACATCGTCCTGGCGCCCGAAGGGGGCGAGGCGGCGCTGGGCCGCCGCGTAAACGACCGCCGTGGTGCGGGCCACGAAGCGGTCCCAAGCCGCCTTGTCGCCCGCCACCAGAAGCCCGAGCAGCTGGGTCGTATCGTCGTCTTTAGCGGTCACGAATCTAGAGAGCCCCCCCGGTGATTACCGCCCAGTGATACACGGGGACGGCGGGCGCCGCCAGTGACGCGCCCCCGCCGCTCGGGACTGTCGTATATGGCGTGGCGGCTCCACCAGTGCGTCCTTCGTCCTTCGACAGGCTCAGGATGAGGAAGATCGTGTGTGGCATAAAGAAATGTCCTCATCCTGAGCTTGTCGAAGGACGCAACAACGCTAATCCAAGCTGTGTTTCAGGTAAGATATTTCCATATGCGATTGCCCTGCCCCGCCGCCCGCCTATAGTCGCGCCATGTCCGGCCCCGCTCCCTCCCCATCCAAAGCCAAGCCATCCGCATCGGTCCGCCTGCCCTTGGCGCCGATCCTGGCCGCGGGCCTGCACGAAGCGGTCTGGATTAGCGCCGACGGTGAGACCGAGATCCTTGATTTAAAGACAGCGGCGCGCCGGGCGCGCGCCCAGGCGCCCCTGGTTTGCCACGCCCGCATGGCCGCCCGGCGCCTGGACCTGCCCGGCTTCGCCGCCTTCGATATTCTGGAACTCTTCGCCTTCGTCCGCCCGGCGAGGTTTTGCGTGCCGACGCCGCGCGGACTGGCGGCGGCCCTGGGCCTGACGCCGCCGCCGGACCTGGAAAGCGCGGCCGCGAGCTTGCGCGAGGCGGCGGTGAGATTGCTCCTGGAACTGGCGGCGGCGGACCGGTCCCGCGACCGCGACGCCGCCGCCACCGCCAGGGTCATGGGGCGGGCGGATTGGCCCTGGACCGCCAGCGTGCTTCATGCCCTGGGCGAAGCCGAGGAAACCCCCGGCGCGCGGGCCGGCCTGAACGTTTGGGACCGCCTGCCGGCCTGGAGCGACCGGGCCCCGCCGCCGCCATCGGGGCAGCAAGCGGTTGAACCGGGCGAAGCCCGCGCGCGTCTCGCGGCGCTGCTGGGAACCGGGGCCGAGGAGCGGCCACAGCAGGCCGACTATGCCTCCGCCGCCAGCGCCGCCTTCGCGCCCCGGCCGGCGCCCGAGACCCCCAACGTGGTCCTGGCCGAGGCCGGGACCGGGGTCGGCAAGACCGCCGGCTATATCGCCCCGGCCAGTATCTGGGCCGAGAAGAACGAGGGCACGGTTTGGATTTCGACCTTCACCCGCAACCTGCAACACCAGATCGACGACGAGTTGGACCGTCTCTACCCCACGCCCGGCGACAAGGCCGAGCATGTGGTCATCCGCAAGGGCCGCGAAAACTATCTGTGCCTGCTGAACCTGGAAGAGGCGGTGCGCGCCCTGCCCCTGCGCCCAGGGGATGCGGTCGCCGTCGGCCTCATGGCCCGCTGGGCCGCCCGAACCCGCGACGGCGACATGGTGGGCGGGGATTTTCCCGGCTGGCTCGCCGATCTGCTTGGCCGGGGGCGCAGCTTGGGACTGACCGACCGGCGCGGCGAATGCGTCTATTCGGCCTGCGCGCACTATGGCAAGTGCTTCATCGAGCGCGGTATCCGGCGCGCGCGCCATGCGCGCATCGTGGTGGCTAATCATGCCTTGGTCATGATCCAGGCCGCCCTGGGCGCGGGCGAAGAGGGCGACTTGCCGCTGCGTTACGTCTTCGACGAAGGCCACCACGTTTTCGCCGCCGCCGACAGCGCCTTCGCCGCGCACCTATCGGGGCAGGAGGCCATGGCCCTGCGCCGCTGGCTGGCCGGCGCGGAGGAAGGGCGGCGTGGGGGGACGCCCGGTGGCAGCCGGGTCCGGGGCCTGCGCCGGCGCACCGAGGATCTGGTGGCGGGCGACAGCGAACTGGAAAGCATCGCCGCCGAGATTCAGCGCGCCGCCCGGGTCTTGCCCGGCGAAGGCTGGCACCAGCGCCTGCGTGAAGGTCTGCCGCAAGGCGCGGCGGAAAGTTTCCTGACCGCCGTACGCACGCAAGTTCTAGCCCGTGCGGCGGCGCCCGACAGCCCTTACGGCCTGGAAGTGGACGCACACCCGGCGGCGCCCGAGGTCTTGAACGCGGCCCTGGAACTCGGCGCGGGTCTGCGCCGCTTGCAGGAACCCCTGGTCCGCTTCCAGGCCCGCCTGGCCCGGCGCCTGGGCGACGAGGCCGCTAACCTGGACAGCGACACCCGGCGCCGGATCGAAGCGACCTGCCGGGGCATCGAACGGCGCGGCATCGCGCAACTCACCGCCTGGCGGGCCATGCTCACGGCCCTGGAAACCGAAACCCCGGACGAATTCGTCGATTGGCTGGCGCTGGAGCGCAACGATGGGCGGGAGATGGATGTCGGCCTGTTCCGGCACTGGATCGACCCGACGATTCCTTTCGCCGCCACGGTCCTGGCGCCCGCCCACGGCGCGGTCATCACCTCGGCGACCCTGACCGACGGCAGCGGCGATGCCGAGGCCGACTGGACGGCGGCCGAGGCGCGCATCGGGGCCACCCACCTGGCCCAGCCGGCGGTCCGCGCCCGCGTCCCCTCGCCCTTCGATTACGCCCGGCAAACCCGGGTCTATGTGGTTACCGATCTGGGCAGGGCCGATATGGACCGGGTCGCGGATGGCTACCGCGAGCTTTTCCTGGCCGCGCGCGGTGGGGCGCTGGGTCTTTTCACCGCCATATCGCGCCTGCGCGCGGTTCACGGACGGATCGGCGCCAAGCTGGAAGCGGCCGGGCTCGATTTGTATGCCCAGCACGTCGATCCCATGGATACCGCGACCCTGGTCGATATCTTCCGGGCCGAGGAAGATTCCTGCCTGCTGGGCACCGATGCGGTGCGCGACGGCGTCGATGTGCCGGGGCGCTCCCTGCGCCTGATCGTCTTCGACCGGGTGCCCTGGCCGCGCCCGGATATCCGCCATAGGGCCCGGCGCAAGCTGTTCGGCGGCCGGGACTACGACGACAGCCTGGCCCGCCTGCGCCTGAAGCAGGCCTTCGGCCGCCTGATCCGCCGCGCCGGCGACCGGGGCGTTTTCGTCATGCTCGATTCGCGCCTGCCCTCGCGCCTCGCCGGCGCCTTCCCTCCGGGGGTCGAGATACGCCGTGTCGGTTTAGCCGAAGCGGTGCGCGAGACCGGGGCGTTTCTCGAAGCCTGAGAGGCTTCCACAACCCTTCCTCTAGGTCACATACCCATTAACGGAAAGTCGTCATCCCGGACGTTAATGGGTATGTGACCTAGCAAGCCATCGTTAACTGCATCGGTAATCTGGGCACAAACGCCGCTCCGCGTTGATGACTCGTAAGATGCCATCCGGTTCGTTCCGCGTTAGAACGAAAAGATCGGTCGCACGGTAACTCCCCTCGGTCGCGCCGCCATGCGCAAACAACAAGAGATCGTCCAATCCGTCGGCGGAAAAATCGCCGCGCGCGAGAATCTTTAATTCAACGCGCCAACCTGCCGTCACGATAGCCATGAGATCGTCCCTTAGCACCTCGATGCGCTCCACTTTATCGAAGTTGCTAAGCGCGACACGATCTCGGTTCGCCGCCACCGCGTAACAAATGAATTCGCAAGACGGATAGAGGTTGACCAAGGCGGGCAGAAAATCCACGGCCCCGGCATCGAGAGAGAAATCGCGCAGGTAACTTGTCTTCGCCGCCCTGGCCTGTCCAAGCAAGGCAATCGCCTGGCAGAGCGCGAGATTGTAGCGCTGCGGCACAGCGTTCATGCTGCCCAGCGCCCAATACCCTTGCTCGCTATACCTCAAGAGGGCGTTGCAGCTTCGTGCCTTTACTTTCGCAAGACTAGGGTCGCCATCGGGGTATAAGTCGAAGCCACTGTCGCTTCCTGGCCACAAATCGCCTTGCAAGCGTTCCTCGACGCTCTCGATGCTCTCCAGTTCAAGTTCAGGCGACCACCGGACGGGGTAGGGCACAGATTCGGCGGCCATCGCTGGCTGCCCCAGCCACGCCAGGGACGCAAACGCGAGGATAAGCGATTTGGCCGGCATAATTTTCTCCAGGCCCCCTTCGATCCGCAATCTAACTGGCCTAGAGATCGACGAACAGGGCCGATACCCTCGCCACCTGGGCCTTGACGCTGAGGCGCGCGCCGACCTAGTGTGCGGCGCACAATTACCCCCATTACAGAAGTTGCCCCTGACATGAACGACGCCCATTCCGCCCTGATTTACACCATGGTTCTGGTTTCGGCTTCCGACCGGGAAATGACGGATTCCGAGCTTCAAACCATGGGCGACATCGTCAAACACTTGCCGGTGTTTCAGGATTTCGACCCCGCGAACCTGACCAAGGTGGCGCAGGAGTGCGCGGGCCTGCTGAACGATCCGGAAGGCTTCGATAAGATCATCGACTTGATCGTCAAGGGACTGAACCCGCGGCTGCGCGAGACGGCCTATGCCCTGGCCTGCGATGTCGCGGCGGCCGACGGCCGGGCGAGCCAGGAAGAACTGCGCCTGCTGGAAATCCTGCGCCACCGGCTCGAGGTCGGCCGCCTGCCCGCCGCCGCCATCGAACGCGGCGCCCGCGCCCGCTACGCCACGCTCTGACAGTTTTCCGCGGCCCTGGGGCATGATCGAGCTCTGGATTCCGGTCACCCTGGCCGCCGCCTTTCTGCAAAACATCCGCTCGGCCCTGCAAAAACACCTGGCGGGCAGCCTGACCACTAGCGGCGCGACCTTCGTTCGCTTCTCCTATGGGTTTCCGCTTGCCATTCTTTATGTGGCCGGCCTCGCCGTTTTTGCCGGCCTGCCCCTGCCACGGCCCCATGGCGCTTTTCTGGGCTACGCGGCGGTGGGGGGGCTGGCGCAAATTCTGGCGACCGCCCTGCTGATCGCCTTGTTCGCGCACCGGAATTTCGCCGTCGGCACGACCTATTCCAAGACCGAGACCGTGCAGACGGCGCTCTTCGGTTTTATCATACTGGGCGAGAGTCTCAGCGCCGGGGCGGTCCTTGGCATCATGATCAGCCTGGTCGGCGTCATGGCCATATCGGTTGCCAAGAGCGCCGCAGGCGGGCGCGGGTTTCTAGCCTCCCTGGTCAGCAGGCCGGCCTTGATCGGCATCGCATCGGGCAGTTTTTTCGGGATCGCGGCGGTTTCCTACCGCGCGGCGTCACTGTCCCTGGGCGGCGAGGGCTTTCTCATCCAAGCCGCCTTCACCTTGGCGGTGGTGACGGTCATGCAGACCCTGGCCATGGCCGCCTATATGCGCCTGCGCGAGCCCGGGGTCATTACCCAGACCCTGCGCCACTGGCGCGTCGCCGCCTGGGTCGGGGCCAGCGGCGTCGCCGCCTCGGCGTGCTGGTTCACGGCCATGACCATACAAAACGCCGCTTATGTCCGGGCCCTGGGCCAGGTCGAGCTTATCTTTACCTTTATCGCCTCGGCGGTCTTTTTTCGCGAGCGCGCCACGGGCCTTGAGATCGCCGGCATCCTGCTGACGGTGGCCGGCATCCTCTGCCTGCTGATATTCAGATAGTCCCAAGGAAAAAGGGCCGCGCGAAACGCACGGCCCTTTTAACGGTTTTAGCGGGGTAGCCTGGGTTAGAAGCCCATGCCGCCCATACCGCCCATACCGCCCATGCCGCCCATACCGCCCATGTCGGGGCCGGGGCCGCCGCCGGCATCCTTGGGCTCCGGCCGATCGGCGATCATGGCCTCGGTGGTGATCAAAAGACCGGCGATCGAAGCGGCATCCTGCAGCGCGGTACGCACAACCTTGGCCGGATCGATAATGCCCGCCTTGACCATGTCGCAGAACTTACCGCTCTGGGCGTCGTAACCCCATTGGTGGCTCTTCTGCTCAAGCAGCTTGCCAACGATGACCGCGCCATCGACGCCGGCGTTTTGCGCGATCTGGTGCGTCGGCGCCCTGAGCGAGCGGCGCACGATGTCGATGCCGACCTTCTGATCGTCATTGGCGGGCTTCAAGGTATCGAGAACCTTGGCGGCGAACAGCAGGGCCGAACCGCCGCCAGGCAGAACGCCTTCCTGAACCGCGGCGCGTGTCGCATGCATGGCATCGTCAACCCGGTCCTTGCGCTCCTTGACCTCAACCTCGGTGGCGCCGCCGACCCGGATCACCGCGACCCCGCCGGACAACTTGGCCAAGCGCTCCTGCAGCTTCTCCTTGTCGTAGTCGGAGGTCGTGTCTTCGACCTGCGCCTTGATTTGCGCGCAGCGGCCCTCGATATCCTTCTTCTTGCCGGCGCCGTCGATCACCGTGGTCTCTTCTTTGGTGATCGTCACCTTCTTGGCCCGGCCCAGCATGTCCAGGGTCACCGATTCCAGCTTGATCCCCAAGTCTTCGGAG
>JAJFGL010000012.1 GCA_021776135.1 Kiloniellaceae bacterium | reverse complement strand
CATCGCGAGGCGTGCGCGACGCCGTCCGAAAGCCTTGGTAAGCCGCCGTTCCGGTCGCCTGGGCGGATCGCCGGAGGGCGTCGGAAAGCCTTGACGATGTCCCGCATCGCCTGCGGCTTCCCTCCTGCCCGGCGAACCGCCTAGGCGATCTCTATGGGTCATTATCAACGCTCCTTGGTATCGGCCCCAACGGCGGCCCGCGCCTTGACCGTCGCCGGGGTCTTGATCGCCGCCGTGGCCGGGCTCGATCAGCTAAGCAAATGGGCCGTCCTCGCGTATTTCCAAAGCCAGCCCCAGGCGCTTGAGGTCACGGGGTTTTTCAACCTGATCCTGACCTATAATACCGGCATCAGCTTCGGCATTTTCCGCGATGGCGAGGCTTGGGTGCGTTGGGTTCTGATCGCCGTCTCCCTTGGCATCGTGGCGGTCCTGCTGGCCTGGCTGCGGCGTCAGCCGGGGCGGATACTGGCCGTGGCCATAGGGCTGGTCTGCGGTGGCGCGCTTGGCAATGTCGCGGACCGGATCCTGGTCGGCGCCGTGATCGACTTTCTGGATTTTCACCTGGGCGCCTGGCACTGGCCGGCCTTCAACCTGGCTGACAGCGCCATCTTCCTGGGTGTGCTGGGCTTGATCTTGGATGGCTTGTTTCAGCCGCCGAGTAGTAGTAAAAAGTAGCGCGGCTTGTAAGAAAGCAATTAAATGCGAGGAATTGCGCCATGAAAAGCTTAGGTGTGGTTCGGTTAGTACTGACGGTCGGCCTACTATTCACCCTGGCCGCTTGCGAGGGCGTGCGTAAGCAATTCGGTCTGACCAAGCAGTCGCCCGACGAATTCAGGGTCGTCGCGCGGGCGCCTTTGTCCTTGCCGCCGGACTACACCTTACGCCCGCCGGAACCCGGCGCCGTGCGCCCCCAGGAAGGCACCGCGTCCCAGCGGGCACGCCAGGCCATTTTCAAGACCGATGGGTCCAAGTCTTTGACCCCGGAAACGGTTTCGGCCCCGCAAGGCCGCTCGGCGGGTGAAATGTCGTTCCTGAAGGCCGCCGGCGCCGACAAGGCCGGCCCCGATATCCGTACCCTGATCAATAAAGAATCCGATTCCTTACGAGACGACCAGACGTTCCTAGAATCCCTGGTCTTCTGGCGCGAGAAGGAAGAACCCGGCGTTCTCGTGGACGCGGATGGCGAACAGAAGCGCCTGCGCGAGAATTCGGCCCTGGGCAAGGACATCACGGAGGGCGAGACCCCCTCCATCGAGCGCCGCGAAAGGGGCCTCATGGAAGGCCTGTTCTAAAGAGCCTTCGTCCGCCCCGGCCTTTGGACATTGTTTACGACTTGACTGGATTGTGAGGCCATGGCGCTTGCGGCGAAGCTGGCGCGCGCCATATCTTGATTTGCCCCGTCCTGCCCAAGAGGAAGTCGAATGCGTCCGTTGCTGATTGCCCTGGCCTTCGCCGCCCTCCAGTTCGCTCCTCCCGCCGCCGCGCGGGTTTTCGATCCCGAGAGCTTCACCCTCGATAACGGCATGCAGGTGGTGGTGATAACCAACCGCCGCGCGCCCATCGTCACCCACATGGTCTGGTACAAGGTCGGCGCGGCGGACGAATCGCCGGGGGAATCCGGCAACGCCCATTTCCTGGAGCATTTGCTGTTCAAGGGCACCAAGACCCATGGGCCCGGCGAATTTTCCAAGATCGTCGCGCGCAACGGCGGCCAGGAAAACGCCTTCACCAGCCAGGACTACACCGCCTATTTCCAAACCGTGGCCCGCGACCGGCTGGAGATCGTCATGCGCCACGAGGCCGACCGCATGGTCAATCTGGTCCTGACCGACGAGATCGTCTTGCCAGAACGCGATGTCATCCTCGAGGAACGGCGCAGCCGGGTCGATAACTCTCCCGGCGCCCAGCTCGGCGAAACCATGAGCGCGGCCTCCTATCTCAACCACCCCTACCGCCTGCCGGTGATCGGCTGGGAGCATGAGATCGCGTCCTTGAACACGCGCACCGCCCTGGCCTTTTACCGGCGCTGGTACGCGCCCAACAACGCGGTCCTGATTGTCGCCGGCGATGTTTCGGGCGCCGAGGTGCGCGCCCTGGCGGAAAAATACTACGGCAAGATCGCGGCCCGCCCGGTGCCGGAACGCGCGCGCATCGAGGAGCCGCCGCAAAAGGCGGCGCGGCGCGTCACCCTGAAAAGCCTCCAGGTGCGCCAGCCCTCCCTGACTATCCGGTATCTCGCGCCCTCCATGTCCAGTGCCCCCCACGCGCAAACCTATCCGCTTCAGGTTCTCGATGAGATTCTGGGTGGCGGCGCGACCTCTAGGCTTTACCGCGCCTTGGTGGTGGAGCAGGGCTTGGCCACTTCCGCCGGGGCCGGTTACTCTTCCGGCGGCTTGGATTCGGGCAGTTTCAGCTTCTATGCCTCGCCCCGGCCGGGAATCGAAATCGGGAAAGTCGAAGCGGCCTTGCGCGCGGAAATCGCCCGCCTACTCAAAGACGGAGTGAGCGGGGAAGAGGTCGCGACGGCGCGTAAGCGCCTGCGCGCGGGCGCCATCTACGCCCGGGATTCCCTCAGCACCGCGCCCAACATTTTCGGCCGCGCCTTGACCACCGGCCAAAGCGTCGCCGACGTCGAAGCCTGGCCCGAACGTATCGAGGCCGTGACCGCCGAACAGGTCAACGCGGCGGCGCGGGCAACCCTGCGCGACGTGCAGTCGGTGACCGGGCTGCTCTTGCCCGAACCGGCAAGTTGAACCCAAGCCCAAGGAACTGCCCCATGACGTTTCGTCTTATTCTAAGCGCCTTGGTCTTGGTTCTTGGCGCGGCCCTGCCGGTCCAGGCGGTCGAGGTGCAGCGGGTCATCAGTCCCGGCGGCATCGAGGCCTGGCTGGTGGAAGACCACAGCAACCCGGTCATCGCCATGGACCTGTCCTTTCGCGGCGGCAGCGCGCTTAATCCCGCCGGCTTGGAGGGCCTGGCCAACATGACCGCCAGCCTGATCGACGAGGGCGCCGGCGATCTCGACTCCCAAGGCTTCCAAGGCGTTTTGGAAGACAACTCCATCGGCCTGAGTTTTTCCGCCGGCCAGGATTCCTTCGGCGGCGAAGTCTTCACTCTCAGCGAAAACCGCGCCCTGGCCTTCAAGCTTCTGCGCCTGGCCCTGACCCAGGCGCGCTTCGATCCCGAGCCGGTGGAGCGCATCCGCGCCCAAATCCAGGCCGGTATAGAACGCAGCGCCGAGAACCCCGACGCCATCGCCGGGCGGACCCTGCGCGGTTTGTTCTTTCCAGATCATCCATATGGCCGACCCGGCGACGGCACGGCGGAAAGCGTGGCCGCCATAACCGTGGCCGACATGCGCGGCTTCATCGCCCGGCGCCTGGCCCGCGACACCCTGGTCATCGGCGTGGTCGGCGATATCGCGCCGCAAGATTTGGCCAAGCTGCTCGACGAGACCTTTTCGGACCTGCCCGCCGTGGCCCAAGACGGCGCCGTGGCGGAAACCCTGGCCCAGGGCATGGGCGCCCTCGTCGTGGTCGATAAGGACGTGCCGCAAAGCGTGATCGCCTTCGGTCACGCGGGCCTGAAGCGCGACGATCCCGACTACTACGCCGCCTATGCGGTGAATTACGTCCTGGGCGGCGGCGGCTTCGCCTCACGGCTTTACGAGGAGGTGCGCGAAAAACGCGGCCTGGCCTATTCGGTGTATTCCTACCTCAGCCCCCTCGACCGCGCCGGCCTGATCCTGGGCGGGGTGGCGACCCAGAACGGCCGGGTCGCGACCTCCCTGGACCTGATCCGCGCGGAGTGGGCGCGCATGGCCGAGGACGGCCCCAGCGCCGAAGAACTCAAGAACGCCAAGACCTACCTGACCGGCTCCTTCCCCTTACGCTTTTCCTCCTCGGGGCGCATTTCGGGCATGCTGGTGGGGATGCAATTCCAAAACCTGGGGATCGATTACCTGGACCGGCGTAACAGCCTGATCGAAGCGATAACCCTGGAAGACGCCAAACGCGCCGCCAAACGGCTCTACGACGCCGACAAGCTAGCCGTTGTTATTGTCGGGCGGCCGGATGGCGTGGTGTCGAATAGGAAGGCGCCGAAGTCCTAGGCATCGACTCAAGCTCAGGTACAAAGTGTGTTTCGGTTTGGAGTCTTGCCGAAGCGACACCATGAACGTCCGCTTTTTGGTGGATCATGTCGGCTTTGCGCCATGCGGCGGACGTTGGCGAGGGGCCATTGGAATCTCTGAATCTGACCCTAATCGGTCATTGACCTGATTGGAGGGCAATGGCAACCATCGGCCAAAAGCTGATGTTCCTTCCTAGCTCACCAGTGTCCGTTCCTGGACCGCAGACCGGACATTAACCCGGCGCGCAGCCCTGGTCTGCTTCTGATCCTGAGCGGACATACGGGGCATTGCGGCGATTTGTCTGGTTCGGTATCGGTAAGCCGACGTTGGGAGACGAAGAGAGCAACAGGCGGTTGTAGCCACATGCTGTTTCAGGCTGCTTTCGGCAAGACAACTCGGTTGGGGGGAAACTCGACAAAGACAGCGGTTCCCTTGCCGACTTCACTCTCAATGCGGATTGCAGCTCCATGGAGGGCAACCAACGAGGCGGTCAAAGGCAGCCCCAAGCCGGTGCCACCTTCTGACGCGATTAGCGATCCCGCGACTTGATGGAAGGGTTCCATTACGAAACACATTTGTTCCTTGGGAATTCCAACGCCGGTATCCGAGACGGTCAGCCGAAGCGTACCCTTGGTGTCGTGGGCCACCTCCAAGACGACGCGACCATCGCTCGGCGTGAACTTGATGGCATTGGAGAGAAGATTCAGAAGGATCTGCTTTAGCGCCCGCTCGTCAGCGAACAGAGCCGGCAGATTTGGGGCGATTTTGAAGTCAAACGTTATTCGCTTGTCAGCGGCCCGTGGCGCGATCAACCGGCAGACTGACTCGGTCACTTCCGGCAATGCGATCTCAGTCTCCTGAAGAATATACTTCCCTGCCTCGACCTTGGACAACTCGAGGACGTTGTTGATGATATCGAGAAGATGCTGACCGCTGTCGTGGATGTTGGCGCTGTATTCGGCATAATGTTCATCGCCCAGAGGACCGAACACTTTGTCCCGCATCATCTCCGAAAACCCGATGATCGCGTTCAGCGGTGTCCGTAACTCGTGGCTCATGTTGGCCAGGAACTCGGTCTTGGTTTGGTCCGCCGACTGCGCCCGTTGCATCGCGTGCCACAGTTCCGTTTGGCCACGGCGCAGGCGGCTCAGAACGTACCAGCTCAGCAACCCAATGCATACGATGGTAGCCAGCAACGCGGGTAAGACGCCGTACAGCACATGGCGGCTGGGCAGATCGATTTGCCACTTCAAAGTACCAAACTGCTGGCCATCCGCGCCATAGAGCGGCTGCGTGAGACCGCTGGGTAGATCGATATCGGCAACGTAGCTGAGGTTCTTGAGATCAAAATCACGAGCGAGAGTTTGCAGCAATTCGTCGTCGAGCGGACGCATAAAGACAGCGACATAGGCGTTGGCTGGCGTGATCTCGGCCTTTGCCAACAAGTCTTCGGTATGTGGATGGATGACCCGGACCGCCACGAAGTACAACTGGTCAGCCACCTTGACAAAACCACCCGTTGCCAGAAACTCACCGGCGACCGCGCGGCGCGCCCTTTCGATGAGCTTGCTGAAAACGCCTTCCATGTGGGCGTCGATGTTCATTGCCCCTGCGTCCTCGACAATCACCGAGTCGTGCATGTGACGTAGCACCCGATTGTCCGGTCCCATGACAAAGCTGGAGGTGATGCCGAAGGTATCCCGGAGATAATCGCCAGCGCCAAAGTTCTCATCGAAAAAGTCGGTATCGAAGGTCTCGACCGTTTTCTGATAGGCCTCGTCCCAGTAGGTGTAATCGGTCAGGATCTTTTTCAGGTAGCCCAGCTGCACGCCTAGCGCGGTGCTGGCAAGATGGCGAGAGCTGCCGACCGCGATCTTATCCTGGCTCTTCGCCGACCAGAACAGGAGCGCCAATGTCAGCGCCAGGCTGAACACCAGCAAGCCGGCCAGCAGACGGATCTGTGTCGTCAGGCCATAGGACCCCGCGGTTTCGGCTCGTCCACGGTGCGAAGGCTTGGTGGCGCCGTTGCTGGCACCCACTAACGTAGTCACGGCGCTTCCCCTCCCAGACCTCGTGAAGCATGTGCGGAATGTTCCACCAATAGACGAGAACGCCTTAATTTTCCCTTAGCCATAATTTACCCTTGGCAAGGGATCCGCTTTGTCGCCTCAGGGTTAAACTCGGCCGTGGGTGCGGTCAGGCCTGGAAATCCCGTCTTGGCTCCAACAGCAGACACAGCACACCCACGCTGGCAGAGTCAGGTCTGGATGCAGTGGACGGCTCACACATCCCGCGTCCTAATGTCCGCGCCTGGCAAACCCCGGATTCTCTCACCGCACAAGAACAACGACCGCTTTCAGCCGCATAGCCGGCATTCAACTTCGCCATCCACTCTCGCGGCGCATAAAATTTCACGTCGATACACGAACCAGCCCCGCCCGCTTCCCGCCGTCCCGCGACTCTGATGGCTTGCCGCCAGGATGACCTTCAAACACCTGACCGATACCTGCCTGGCCGAACGGCTCTACGACGCCGACAAGCTGGCGGTGGTTATTGTCGGGCGGCCGGATGGCGTGGTGTCGAATAGGAAGGCGCCGAAGTCCTAGAGTGGTTCCAGGAAATGTGGATGCCGGTTTTCCGTCCGGAAACACGACAAAACAAAAAACTTAGGATCCGGTTTTGATTCCATCAAAACCGTAAAGACCCTAGAACCGTAAAGACCCTAGAACTGGGCCGCCAGTTTTGCCATGCACGCGCGCGCGACGTCCCGATTGGGATCGCTTGAACCTGGCATCGTGGCCCAGCCGGCTTTCATGAGCATGTCGTTGCGCTGATAGCTGCTGGTGTCCTTCAACTGGGCAAGCATGGCCACGACCTGCGGGTCCTGGTTGGACTGTTCCATGCAGATCGGCACCAAGGCGGCGACGACTTCGAGCCGCGCCTGATTGTAGGCCAATTTCTCGGCCGCCCCGCCGGTCATCCATCCGCCCCATGAGAAGCCGACGACCGCGAGCGCGACAGCACCGGCCGCGGCGCCAAATAGTGCAGGCTTTAGCCATTCAAGTTGTTTCATTTGGTTGTTCTCCCTTTGGGGAAAAATTATTTCTCCCCTCAATAACCTATAAATATACCCGAAAATAGAAGTCAGTAAAACCTAAATATTAATAAAAATAAATAGCCGGCTATATTGCTCCGTAATCTTCTGATAACAATGCTTTTTATAATATATTCGATACGGATATTTTGACGATATTTGGGATCTTCCCTCTCAATTAAGACGAGGTTGGGCCAGAGAAATACCGGGCAAATTCAGAAATCCGCCGCGGCCAGGATGTAGGCGCCTTGGCGGGTTTTCGAATAGACCTTGCGGGCGGCCTCGTGGATTCTGTCCCGAGCGGTATCGAACGCCTCCAAATAGCCGGCTTCCTCGTTCTTCGTTTGCGGATACAACTTGAAGAGAGCGCTCACCTCCACGAAAAACGAAATCTCCAGCGCGGTGTCATATCCCCAGAAGCGAACAAGGTTCCGTCTTTCCTCGTAGCTGCGGCTCCGGTTCGGAAAATTCAATGTCATGTTGCGAGAGCCTACGCCGGGTATCGCCTGAAGGCCGTGGAGACGGCTTTTCTAACCGGCGAAGCCGCTCTTGGCGCTTTCTGCGGAAGCGGCTTAACGCCGCATATCGGACAAGCGACGATCTGCTTTCCCAGATCGTAATACATTCTCTCGCACTTCCGGCAGACATGCTTCGATCCACGATTTGACGTGTTCATATTTTTAGGTTCCTTCCTTGGCGTATGCGGCTCGGCCGCTTGGCGGTAGAGTTCTAATGTCTATTGCGAAAAAGAGCTGGACCTAAGCGGCGCGCCGTTCCGCCATGCATTAGTAGATTTGCAGCGAAAACAGATCCGCTCGCCGGACCACTTGCTCGGAAACGTGGCTTGGCATCTGAGGCATTGGCGAACCTTGGGGTCTTCCAAGGACGGCTGATCGCCGAGCGCTTTTGCCGCCGTGGATTTGGTCATGACTCTTCCTTCGCGCGCTCGCACAGACGGGTGAGATCGTCGAGTGCGTGGGCGATCAGTTCCTTGCGGCGCGGTTCCTGAGCCTCCAGTGTGGCGGCGAAGAGCTGGATAAGATACTGCGCCTTGGCGGCTGCCTCCGGCCAAGTCTCTGCCGGAGCGGCCAGGAGAAGTCTCTCGAGCTCTTCCTGGCGGCGTTGCAAGGCCGCCTGGTCGGAATGAAACTCGTGGAGGCGCTGGCGGCGAAATTCCGTCGCTTTTTGAGCGGCCATGCCGCGACGCTCGTCGAGGTCGACCGTTTCGTCCGTCATAGTCTCATGCCTTTCTCTGTGATCGCACTCTTTACTCTCGCTTCAACGCGAAGCGACCCCATCGCTTTGTTTTCGGTAAGGCCGATCGCAATCCCAGCCGTTACCGTTATGCTTCGCGTGTGCATTCTGTGGGTTCCCACAGACGCGCACCGGCTCTGGATTAGCCCAGGGCGCGCCAGTGGATCGCGGCTTCACTCAGCGCTACCCGCTTGAGCCTTAAATTTGGCAACACCCGTACTCAAAGGCTCTATGAGGCGGTTGTTCACCTAGGGTGAACGAACATCCCCTCGTCTTCGCCTCGTTCCATGGCTTGACGGTCGCTCTTTTCTTGGGGCAATGCGGGCGCCTTGTCGCGCTCCAGGGCTGCGTCCAATTCACTCGGTACGATTGTCAAAGTCTGCGTACGGTTCGGATAGCCGGGCTTCGCATGAAGGTGGATGACGGTCAAAACCCGCCGGTAGGCGGGGAAGGAAACACCTTCCAAGAGATCCTCATCGGATTCCACGCTGTAGGCGCCGGCCGGCAGCACCTCATCGAACCCGCCCAGGATGAAGGGCTTCCTGAAAGTCACCGTTTTCTTGCTCGTGCGCATCGTCATCGGCTGGGTCCTGCTTGCGGCCTCACCGTCAAATTCACGCGTGGCGGAGGCGGCTTTTGCTCCCTCCAATCCGACGGCTACGACTTGGGCGTCGGCGCGGCTTCGTCCGGTGTCTTGTCAGGTTGTGTGGCCGGTTGAACGGCGGCCTGCGCGGGCTTGGACTTGTCGCCGGGGCTGCTTTTACTCGAGGCGTCTTGTGCCGAGGAAAAATTCTTAAAGGACATGTAAATGTCTTTCATTCCGGCAGCAATGATTTGCTGCCAATAAACATATAGTGCACACACGAGTATTTTACAATATTTATATGACATATTCTTGATAAAACATACGTGATGTGAAAATTGCAGCGATATAATATTTGATTTTAATCATTGTTTTCTAATAGTAAGGGAATTTTTATTTCGTGTATGACCTAAGAACTCGTGCGCGCCTGTGCTCTCACGCAAGGCTGCGAAGATGAGCGAACCCACTTTCTCCGAACCTGAAAATCGATAAACTCAGGGGATGCGGGGGAGGATTCGGGTAACGGGCACTTAGTTAGAAGGAGAGCATCCGATGCGCACCATTCGTTATGTCCTGGTGGCCTTGGCCGCCGGGTTAGTGGGCCTTGCCGGGCATCCCGCTAAGGCGGCCAACGTGAAGGTCACCCCGCTTGGGCTCGTAAAAGGCGAATTCTGCAAATTCGACCGGGCGATGATCTTCGAGGATCCGAACGGCACGAGAATTTTGTATGACGCGGGCCGCACGGTGGCGGGCGCCAAGGATCCGCGCCTCGGCAAGATCGATGTGGTTCTGGTAAGCCACATGCATGGCGACCATGCCGGCGACAAGCATCAGCCGCAGCCCAACGCGGGAACCTGCGGCGAGCCGACGCTTTCCGTCACGGCGGCGCCGAACACCAACACCGTCAACATCGCCCTTGCCAAGAACGCGACGATTGTCACCGGCAGCGAGATGCGGAAGTTTTTCGGCGCCAAGTTGAAGGCGCTGGGCGGCGATGAGAAAAAATCGCAACTCGCGCGCTTCGGCTCGGCGCGCGCGTTCGGCGGCGTCAAGATCACCACCGTTCCGGCGGTTCACTCGAATGGCGTCAATCCAGCCTTTATCGGGGGCGAACTTGGAAAACTGCTCAAGGCGGCCGGCCTCGCGGGCTATGCCGGCCCGCCGACCGGCTACGTGCTGACCTTCTCGAACGGGCTCGTCGTTTACCTGTCGGGCGATACCGGGATTACCGCCGAGCAGGACAGCGTGGTACGCCGGCACTACAAGGCCACGCTCGCGGTCATGAACATCGGCGACGTCTTCACCACCGGGCCGACGGAAGCGGCCTTCGTTATCAACGACCTGGTCAAGCCGAACAGCGTCATTGTCTCGCACGCCAACGAGGTCGCCACAGAGGGCGGCAAGGTCGTCGCCGGCACCAAGACCGACGCCTTCATCACGGCGGTCAAGGTGCCGGTGCACCTACCCTTGAGCGAAAGGACCATGGAGTTCGACGGCGGCGGCATCTGCGTCGCGGGCTGCTGACCAAGTTATAGTTCACTATTTCGCGCCGGCGATTCGAAATTCGACTCGCCGCCGGGGGATAATTCGACTATGCCATGGCCGAGGGTTATTGGATAATTTGGAACCACCACTTTAGCGGCCATGAGTCACCTCGGTATCGAACCCCTGCACGATGATTTCGGCGCCCGCGTGACCGGGACCGCCTTAACCGGCCATATGCCGGACGGCGACTTGGCGGCGATCCGGGACGCGATCGATACCTATTCGTTCCTATGCTTTCCCGGCCAGGACATGACCGACGAGAAGCAGCTGGCCTTCACCCGCCTTCTGGGTGAGGCGGAGGCCGAACACGTGACCCTCGGGAAGACCGGAAAGGTGACCTACTTCGGCACCGTCGGCAACGTGGAGGATGACGGCTCGAAGCGCGACAACGCCCATGCCAGCACCCGCTACGCGACCGGCAACCAGTTGTGGCATTCGGACTCCTCCTTTCGCGAGGTGCCGTCCTTCGTCTCGATTCTCCACGCCTACGAGGTGCCGGGCGAAGGGGGCGCGACCGCCTTCGCCAGCATGCGCGCGGCCTATGGGCAGCTGGACGGAGACCTGCGTGAAACGATTGCGCCGCTTGGCGTGATCCATGACTACGTCTTTTCCAGAAGCCAGGTCGCGCCGGTCGATCCGAACCACGCGGCATCGCTGCCTCCGGTCATGCACCGGCTGGTGCGCGAAAACCCGGCGAACGGCCTCAAGAACTATTACGTCGGCTCGCACGCCCGCTCGATCCCGGGCTGGTCCGGTATCGACAGCCGCCGTCTGCTCGACGAGCTGCTCGAACGCGCGACGCAACCGCGGCACATCTACGCCCATGGCTGGCAAGCCGGCGATACGGCGATCTGGGACAACCGCTGCATGTTGCACCGGGGGACGGGGTACGATGCCAGCCGCTGGCGGCGGCGCATGCGCCAGACCCGCGTCACCGGCCGCGAAAAAGGCATCATTCACGGCGCCCCCGCGCCCCGATAGAACCGCGCATTCAAAACCGCACGGCGGCCAAGATCCTGGCGCGCCTTTCGTTTCCGGTTGTGTGTTTTCAATGCAGTTAGAGCCAGCGAATTTCATTTTTGCGGCATTTTCCGACCCCCGCCCGCTGCCCGCCGTCCCGCGACTCTGTTAGCTTGTCACCATCATGACCTTCTAACACCTGACCGATAATATCGGCGAGGGGTCATTGGAATCTCTGAATCTGACCCTAATCGGTCATTGACCAGATTGGAGAGCAATGGCAACCATCGGCCAAGAGGAGCCGTTGGCCATGGCCGCACGTAACGTCCGCTAATATCCCAATTGCGTACATAACGCAGGTTCACATGAAACAGCGGAAATCATAGACCTGATCAACCAATTCTGGGTTCTGCTGAATGATCTCCGCAAAACGACTGGAATACACCATGGTGACCGGTAGTTTCTTATAGAGCGTATTGTTGTTCCAATCCATTTTGGTTAGCGAAAGAACTCCGTTGACCGTCTCGTGCCAGCCACCTGATCCCGAAAAGCGACGTAGTAAAATTGGTGAAGGTGTAGGCTTTAACGCCCCTTCTTTGTAGACATAATAATTTGGGTTCTGAAGCTGCACACCCCGGACACTTCCTTGCGTCCACGCCAGCGTTTCATTTGCGCTCATCGGAACATATGTTCCCCGCTCTACTGGATAGTTGTGCGCTTTCTGACTTTCGGCGGGTTTGTCTATCGAAGCGGCCCGGCCTGGTGTGTAACGTAAGCCTGCCCAATCCGTTGATTGAACGACCTGGACCAATTCAACCTCCGTACCCTCATTGAAACTATCAAGCGCGGCTTCAATCTCCTCCGGCTTGAATTCGGTATTTTTGTGGATCGTGATTTTTCTGGGCGTGCGCCCGACATGACCCTGCTGGTAGACGTACATGCTCTTTGAAAGCACCGACTGCATTTCATAGTAGGAAAGGTAAGGGTTCCGTCGTCGATCCTCAGTGAATTCCTTTGCATCATAGGCAACAAACCTAAACCCTGTGCCGTCTGGGTCGAATATTTGGCTGCAACATGTTGTGTATTCCTGACCGCTGTTGCCAGCTTTTCTCCGCATCGCGTAGCTGATGCCGATGAAGGCTTCTTGAGGGTCGAGACCTGTCAGCTTCCAAGGTTCTCCGTTCGCCTTCGCGAACAGCGCCACGGACAACCCCCACATGACGTTTGCGCGACATATTCTGTCGAAGCTGTCCTGGTTTAGAATCTGGATCGGAATCTGAGACGGAGCGCAGAACGCTTTTAGGTAATGGTGAAGATTGAAGTTTTCGCCTTCAAAGCAAGCGCTCCATCGACGCGGCAGATAAATCAGGGCGACATCGAATTGCCCCTTGAGAGTACGCAGCTTCGCGATCTCAGAAAAAAGCAAACGCGCCATTTTGATTTTGTCGTTTTCATCTGCGAACCGGTCCAAGTCCTGCGGAAGCACGAATTTGAGTGTGTCATCGATCGGCGCGATTGGAGTGCGGAACACCGTCTCAAATCCGGGATAGTCCGGGTAGTAGTTTATCGCTTCTCGCGGCTTTGCGGTTTGACCCAATTCATGAACAAGGTTTTCGAGCCGGGCCATTTCGTTTTTGGGAGCGACGAGTGCGAACCTGACGCGTGAAGGCGCACCAAACCGCAAGCTAAACGGACCATGATCAATGAGCCCTCGCAGCGGATGGCGATCTCTGCCCTTATTGTGGAACAATAGTTCAGGTTCTGGCACCGACACGTAGGCGGGTAGAATGATTGAGCTCATCGGCGTCCCCGCTTGTTCGAGTATCCGGTTCTGCTGGAGATTCTATAGGATGGGTTCCCCGGTCCTGATTCACCTTCAAAAGCCGTGAGGGTCACGTCTTCGGCGCGACCTGCGCCATCGGTGAGCACGGATATCCAGGCGCTCAATAGCATATCGTGCTTGTCGTTTCTTCGATCTCCCCTCCGTTTCTCCAGCCATTGAGTTGCGTGACGACGTGCGAATGGGGGCCAAATCCACACGTCAGGCTTTAGCAGCAACCAAAGACGGTCATCGCCCCATGCGAGACTGATCCGAACCGATTCTGCGAAGTCCACTTTGTTGACCGCATCGTGCTCTTCAGTTTCGGGAATGGACAAGCCTGCGATTGTGCCAGTCGTCTTGCCCGTTATCGCATGGAGTGGTTCGAATATGCCCACGTCATCCGCCATCTTGTCGACGATCAGCACGACGCCAGATCCTCGCCGACGCATGAGAAGCGGACGCGTGCGCGCGAACGCTTTACCTATGCCGTCTTCTAAGAACTTTTTGATGTGCAACCGGCCTGTCTTTCGCCAGTCCGACTCGAAACTATGTTCTGACGAGCCAACAAAGTCGTCACCGAACACCGATTGCGCATCATCAAGATCGCCCCATGCCATCAAATCATCATCAACGGTCGTGATGAGATTGTGGTCAGCTTCCCTGAGAGTAGGACCGACGGTTTCCCAAGTCGGCTTGGTTTTCAGTTCCAAGATAAAACACGTATCAGGAATAGATAAAACCGGAAGGGCATTGTACCGCATCAACGGTCTATCGCCATCGGTCTCCGGAATTGGAAGAGACACGGCATCAACGCGCCCCTTGCGTACCTTCTCGTCCATACCTTCTGGACGCTCAGTCAAATTCCGCCATAGGCGGAGCATTAAGGTGTCAAAAGTCTCGATCTCCACCATTTCGGCTGTTACACCGCGTACACGCGCGGCTTCTATAAATTCAGTAACTGGTTTGGGTGCCGCTGACCCTTTGGTGATCATCCAGAATACGCCATGGGGAAACGGATTTGAGTTGTCGAGAGCTTCGCGCAGTAAACCCATGACGCTGGCATCGCGTCCGGAGTAGCCAACAACAATCAGACCGAAACGATTGGCGGCATTTACAAGACTGCGCGACAAGTCTTCATTCTGTGAGGCAAGATCGGCTTGGAGGTTTTTGATGCTGTCATAGCGAAAGTCACCATGTAGTTTGCAGTAAAATGGATACGCTTCGTTGTTGATGGCAGCAATTGCACCATGCGCGCCTTCGAGGTGAAACGCAGAAAGTGACTTTCCGGCGATTTCCGCGATCGATTTTTCCACGACGGTGTCGAAATTCGTTGTGTACGCGACTCGCGCGAGACCGCTTGCCAAGAGCGCGCCGAACACACGATTACCGACGGCTAGTCGAACGCGGTCTTCCGCTAACATGCCAATTATGTATCGACGTTGCCGCTCACGGTCTTCACCGAAGATTGTCTGAAAATATGTTGTGTATTCTTCGGGAGCCCAACGTTCAGGAAAACCGCGCGTCTTGACATATGCCTCAACGGTCGACCTCACTGCCTCGTTCTGCATATCTTTGGTGGAATATTCTTGATTTTCTTCCGAGCAGTAATAACGCCGCTTTAAATCTGTAAGGATGTCTTCCGCAGTTGGAAGATTCGCATTCCGGGACGCACCAGCACCCAAAAACCATGCATACGATTGGGGACGTTCACAAAAAAGCCGGGTGAATTCAAAACGGTCCATTTAAGGCAGTCTAAAAGAAAACCAAGTTGGATCACAACCAATACTAGAATATAGTAATCATTGTCTAATGTTTCCTTCTGCCCCCAAAGCGGAAGTAAACGGGCTTGCCCATGAACGTCCGCGTTGGGTCGATTCCAGCCCTTGAGCTGACGGTATTCCGAATCCGGCGAACTTTTGAAAATGGCTAACCCCGGACTCTCTCATCGCATAAGAACAACGACCGCTTTCATCCGCTGAACCGACATTCGATTCGACCTTGCGCTCTCGGCACCTCAAATCGCATTCCGTCGCATTTTCCTCCCACCGCCCGCTTCCCGGCGTCCCGCGACTCTGATAGCTTGCCGCCATCATGACCTTCAAACACCTGACGGATACCTGCCTGGCCGATCATATCGGCGAAGGGGGCTTGAGCGATGGGGCCCTGACGCGCGGGCTCATGGCCGCCGCGCCGGCCCATGACCGGCTGTGCCAGGTTTTCGGCGCGGGCGGTTTGCCGGCCTTGGGCGTTGTCCGGGACAGCGGCGACCTGGAAGACCTGAGCGCCCTGGCCGAGGATTGGCGCGGGCGTTTGGACGACGCGGTTATCCTCGGCACCGGGGGCTCGTCCCTGGGCGGCAAGACCTTGTATGCCCTTTCGGACCGGGGGTTCGGGCCGGCCCTGGGCGGGCCGCGTCTGCACTTCCTCGATAACGTCGATCCCGACACCATGGCGGCGCTCCTGGGGGCGCTGGACTTGGCGCGCACCGGCCTGGTCATTATCTCCAAATCGGGCGGGACGGCGGAAACCCTGGCTCAGTGCGCGGTCCTGCTGCCGGCCTTGGCGGCGGCGGTGGGGCGGGCGGCGCTTGGCGATCATGCGGTCGTCATCACCGAGGCGGGGGAGAGCCCTGTGTCGCGCATCGCCGCCAGTCACGGCCTACGGGTCATCGCGCACCACCCGGGGATCGGCGGGCGGTTTTCCGTGTTTTCCGTTGTCGGCGCCTTGCCGGGGCTGCTCGCCGGGCTCGATGTGGCGGCCTTGCGGCGTGGCGCGAACGAAGTTCTGCGCGCCGCCCTGGAGGCGAAGCGGGTCGAGGACGTGGCCCCGGCCCTGGGCGCCGCCATCGCCATGGGGCTGCTGCAGGAACGGGGCATTACGCAAAGCGTTCTCATGACCTACGAGGACCGCTGGGCCAACCTGGGCCTCTGGTACCGGCAGCTTTGGGCCGAGAGCCTGGGCAAGGACGGCACCGGCACCACGCCCCTGCGGGCCCTGGGCACGGCGGATCATCATTCTCAGCTGCAGCTCTACCTGGCCGGGCCGCGCGACAAGATGTTCACCCTGGTCATGCCCGCCTGCGGCGGCGAAGGGCCGGTCATGGACGCGGCCTTCGCCAAGGCCGCCGGGGCCGCTTACCTGGCCGGGCGGCCCCTGGGCGACCTGATCGCCGCCTCGGCCCGGGCGACCGCCGAGACCCTGGCGAAGAATGGCCGCCCGGTGCGGCTGCTGTCGGTGGAACGGGTGGACGAGGCGGCACTGGGCGGGCTCATGATGCATTTCATGCTCGAGACCATCCTCGCCGCCGATCTTCTGGGGGTGAACCCCTTCGATCAGCCGGCGGTCGAGGAGAGCAAGGTTCTGACCCGGAACTATCTGGACGGGGCCAAGACATGACCCTGCGCCGCCTGCCGGAAACCCTGGTCAACCGCATCGCCGCCGGCGAGGTGATCGAGCGCCCGGCGGCGGCGGTCAAGGAACTGGTCGAAAACGCCCTGGACGCCGGCGCCAAGCAGATCGACGTGGTCTTGCGCGACGGCGGCCGCACATTTATTTCGGTCGCCGACGACGGCCAGGGCATGAGCGGGCCCGAGATCGAACTGGCCCTGGAGCGCCACGCGACCTCCAAGCTGCCCGGCGACGATCTGGTCAACATCGCGACCCTGGGCTTCCGCGGCGAGGCCCTGCCCTCCATCGGCGCGGTCTCGCGCCTCAGCCTCGCCAGCCGGGTCCGCGGCGGGCAAGACGGCGCCCAGGCCTGGTCCCTGAGCGTCGAGGGCGGACGGCGCGGCGCGCTGACCCCGGCCGCGCAAGCCCCCGGCACCCGGATCGAGGTGCGGGATCTTTTTTTCGCCACCCCGGCGCGTCTGAAGTTCCTCAAGACCACGCGCACGGAGCAGGGCTATGTCCTCGACGCCATGCAGCGCTTGGCCATGGCGCACCCCCGGGTCGGCTTCACTTTATTCGACGGAACGCGCAAATTACTGCACTTACCCTCTACGCAAGGCGCACTTAATTATACGCGGCTAGCACGCTTGGGCGCGGTCATGGCCCGGGATTTCGCCGCCAACGCCCTGCCCATCGAGGCCGAACGCGAGGGCGTCAAACTCAGCGGATATATCGGCCTGCCGACCCTGAACCGGGGCAACGCGCGCCATCAGTACCTCTTCGTGAACGGGCGCCCGGTGCGCGATAAGCTGCTCCACGGCGCGGTTCGCGGCGCCTATCACGACTTCCTGGCCCACGACCGCCACGCCCTTCTGGCTCTGTTTTTGGACCTGCCCGCCGAGGCGGTCGACGTGAACGTCCACCCGGCCAAGGCCGAGGTCCGCTTTCGCGATCCCGGCCTGATACGCGGCCTGATCGTCGGCGCCTGCCGCCATGCCCTGGCCGAAGCGGGACACCGGGCATCAAGCAGCGTGGCCCAGGCGGCCCTGGGCGCCTTTCGCCCCGGCCATAATCCAGGCGTGGCCCAGACCTGGCGCGCCCGCGCCGGCGGCGTAGCGCCACGAGGCTTGGCCGAAACATCCCTGGCGGGCCAAGCGCCCTTGCCGGCGCTGGCGGCGGCGCCCGGCGCGGCCGCGGACCAGGCGCCGGAAAACCTGGACGCGGACTACCCCTTGGGCGCCGCCAGGGCGCAGGTCCATGAAACCTATGTGGTCGCGCAAACCGCCGACGGCATTGTCATCGTCGATCAGCACGCCGCCCACGAGCGCCTGGTTTACGAAGACATGAAGCAGCAAATGGCCGCCCAAGGCGTGACCCGCCAGGCGCTTTTGATGCCGGAGGTGGTGGAATTGGAGCCCGAGGCGGCGGCGCGCTTGAGCGAGCGTAGCGAAGAATTGGCCGCCCTGGGACTGGTGCTCGAGGCCTTCGGCCCCGGCGCCGTGGTGGTCCGCGAGGTGCCGGCCCTGCTGGGCGATCTCGACGTGCAGGGCCTGGTCCGCGATTTGGCCGACGAACTGGCGGAAATCGGTCAATCCCTGGCCCTCAAGGAACGCTTGCAAGAGGTCTGCGGCACCTTGGCCTGCCACGGTTCGGTGCGGGCCGGACGCCGCCTCAATGTGGACGAGATGAACGCCCTGCTGCGCCAGATGGAGGCCACTCCCCATTCCGGCCAGTGCAATCATGGCCGCCCGACCTATGTCGAGTTGAAACTGGCCGATATCGAACGCCTGTTCGGGCGCCGCTAGATGTCTTGAGGGAAATCAAGGAACCCTAGGCCGGTCCGCGCGCTATACTCACGGGACGAAGCGCCGCTTGGGTTAACCCAGAAGGATACCGGATATGCAGATTCCCTTGGAAGTGACTTTCCACAATATGGACCGTTCCGACGCCGTCGAGGCCACTGTCCGGGAGCGGGCGTCAAAACTGGAGCGCTATTTCGATCGGATAATCGGCTGCCGGGTGGTGGTCGAGGCCCCCCACAAGCATAGCCACAAGGGTATCGTCTATGAGGTGCGGATCGATATCTCCGTACCCGGCAAGGAGATCGTCGTGAACCGGAGCGGCGCCAGCAACCACGCCCACGAGGACGTGTATGTGGCGGTACGCGATTCCTTTAACGCCGCCGCCCGGCAACTGGAAGACCACGCCCGCAAGGCGCGCGGCCAGGTCAAGACCCACGAAGCGCCGGGGGGTTAACCGAAACCGCTAAACCGGCGCGCGCAGGAACACGACCCGCGCCTTGCCGTATTTGCGCTCGTCCAGGATTTCGAATTCCGCCGGCGCATCGAAGTCTTCGACGGCCATGAGTTCGACCGCGGTCAGCGCCCCCGGCGCCAGCCAGCCCGCAGCCAGGAGTGCGCGCAAGGCGGGCGGCGCCAGACCTTGATTGTAGGGCGGGTCCATCAGCACCAGCTCGCACGGCGCTCCGGCGCGCGGCGGGCGCAGGACATCGCACTGGAGCGCTTGGGCACGGGCGGCTTCACCGAGGGCGGCGATGTTGCGCTTGCACGCGGCCAGGGCGGTGGCGTGTTCCTCCATGAAAATAACCGCGCCGGCACCGCGCGACAGCGCTTCGAGCCCCAGGGCCCCGGTGCCGGCGAAGGCGTCCAGCACCCGCGCGTCTTGCAGGGGGTTATTCGCCGCCGCGCCGGACCGGCGCCAATCGAGCTTGCCCTGGGTCAGGATATTGAAAATGGATTCGCGGGTGCGGTCCGCGGTCGGGCGCACAGCCAGACCATCGGGCGCCTCCAGGCGCCGGCCCCTATGCCGGCCGCCGACGATTCGCATCTTTCTTTCCTGGCCTTCCACTGGCGGGGGCTTCGCGCTGGCGGGACTTGACGGGCTTCTTGGGGCGTGGCTTGGCCCAGGCGGCGCCGGCTTTCTTTGTCGCGCCCTGGCCTTCGCCAAGCTGTTCGCGCACCACCTTGCCGGGTATCTCCTCGACCGCGCCGGGTTTAAGCTCGCTAAGCTGGAACGACCCGAAGGCGACGCGGATCAGGCGGTTCACGTCCAGCCCCAGGTGTTCCATGACCCGCCGGACCTCCCGGTTCTTGCCTTCCTTAAGGGCGATCTTGATCCAGGCATTGGCGCCGGTTTGGCGTTCCAGGCTTGCCTGGATCGGGCCGTATTGGATTCCCGCGACGCGCACGCCCTGGCTTAACTTGGCCAAGGCCGCGGGATCGGCCTTGCCGTGAACTCGCACCCGGTAGCGGCGGGTCCAGCCGGTCGCCGGCAGCTCCAGTTTGCGTTTAAGCGTCCCGTCGTTGGTCAGCAGAAGCAGGCCCTCGGAGGCGATATCCAGGCGTCCGATACTGACCACGCGCGGCAGCCCGGCGGGCAGGTTATCGAAGACGGTGGGGCGGCCGCCGGGATCGCGGGCGCTGGTTACCGTGCCGCGCGGCTTGTGGTAGCGCCACAGGCGGGCTGCTTCGGGCGCCGGCAGGGCCTTGCCGTCGATCATGATGTTGGACTCGGCGGTCACCGTAACCGCCGGGCTGGACAAGACGGCGCCGTCGAGACGCACCCGGCCATCGGCGATCAGGCGCTCCGCCTCGCGCCGGGAACAGACGCCGGCGCGGGCGATCACCTTGGCGATGCGCTCGCCCTTGGCGGTCACCCTTCACCGCCGCGAGATCGGTTTTTCGCGCTAAAACTTGGTTTTAAGTGGCGCCTGGAGAGCATGGCCGACTTATAGGTCGCCGGCCGGGGCGAGGCAACGGCGGCGCTAGAGCATGTTCCATTCATATTGAGCCATTTGACTGGTATTTCGCGTCTGCTGGCTAGGCGCGGTTCGCGCCGCGGTCTTCATGACCGCAAGTGGGCCGCAACGACGTCCAGCGGGCGCGAAATACCGGCCTCCGGTGGGCCAAGTCAGCCCATCGGCGTCGTTGCGGAACTTGCCCGATGCCCCACATCGCGCGGCGTTCCGCGCCTAACCGCTGGGCTGATTTGGCACCATCAAATGGGTCAATATGAATGGAACATGCTCTAAACCGTGTCCGGCTCCAGGTCTTCGATGGTATATCCCAGGGCCGTGAGGCCCTCTTCAAGGTAGTCGCCCAACATGGGCGTCCCCAAGAGGTATTCGGAGGTTGGATTGCTGCGCCTTTCGCGGGCCATGCCCAGGGCGTCGCGCCACTCCCCGGCCGTGAAGTCGCCGCGTCCGAGCCAGGTGAGCGCCACCAATTCCGCCTGATGATCCTCGTTCAGACCGTCGATCGCGTCCTTGATTTCTTGCGCGAGCGGGTCGCCATCGAAGTAGTCCATGCCGCTATCGATTTGCCGTTCGGCCGGGCTGTCATCCTGGCCTGGGGTTTCCCCAGGCGCGTCCTTTTCATCGAATTCGCGTGACTTGAGAATCAATAAGTAGACCGTCTCCGGTTCCATCTCGAGCATGGTTCTTGCCCCATCCTTGCTTGCGCGATCCGAATTTCCACGAATTTACGGTACCGGGCAGACCTTGGCTTTGATCTAAGACAAGACCGGGGCTTTGATCTAAGACAAGACCGGGCGTACCCTGCGGCCATGTCCACGCACCCGTCTTCGAGCGTTCTTTCACCCATGGCTATGGCTTTGCAAGAGGCGCGGGCGGCCGTGGAACTGGGCGAGGTGCCGGTTGGCGCGGTCTTGATCGACGGGCTTACGGGCGAGGTTTTGGCGCGCGACCACAACCGGGTCGAAAGCCAGCACGATCCGACCGCGCACGCGGAGATGCTCGTGCTTCGGGAGGCGGCGCGGCGGCTGGGCCGGAAACGGCTTGTGAACGCGGATATCTATGTGACTCTCGAACCCTGCGCCATGTGCGCGGCGGCGATGTCCCTGGCGCGGATAAGGCGGGTCTATTTCGGCGCCTACGATCCCAAGGGCGGCGGCGTGGATCATGGCGCGCGTATATTCGAGCAGCCGACCTGCCACCATCGGCCGGAGGTTTTCGGCGGCCTTGAGGAAACCAGAAGCGCGGCCATGCTCAAGAATTTTTTCTCGCGCCGCCGGGGCGCTTAAGTGTCAACAGGCCCTAGCCGCCGCGGTTTGATTATAAGTAGAAAAACAACTCATTTCCGCGGTTCGAGGCTTCCCTAGTGAAACAATATCTTGTAGTGTCTCCTGGTCGGCGTGACATATATTGTGTTGGCTGGAAGAAGCTGCAAATGCAGGCGCGGGGAAATTCTGGCGCTTGTGGCTGGTTCTTGGCCTATTTCAGCGGGTTGTGGTCGAATGAAAGTGATTGTGGTCGCCTCACGCAAGGGGGGCTCAGGTAAGACGACTCTGGCTGGCCACTTGGCGGTTCAAGCAGAACTTGCGGGCGCGGGCCCGGTAGCCATGGTTGATGCCGACCCCCAGGGAAGCCTTGCCGATTGGTGGAATAAGCGGGTGGCCGAGACCCCGGTCTTTGTCCAAACCTCGGTTCCGGACCTGCCGGACGACATAGCGCGGTTACGCGATCTGGGCATACAATTGCTGGTGATCGATACGCCGCCGGCTTTGAGCTCGGCTATAGCCGATGTCATTCGCTTATCGGATCTCGTTGTCATACCGAGCCGGCCTAGCCCCCATGACTTACTCTCGCTCGGGGCCACGGTTGAACTGGTCGAGCATCTGGGCCGGCCCCTGGTTTTTGTCTTGAACGGCGCCGCGCCACGGGCGCGCATCACCAACGAGGCGATAACCATATTGTCGCAGTACGGGATGCTGGCGCCGGTGATCGTCCACCAGCGGGTCGATTTCGCGGCCAGCATGATCGATGGACGGACGGTGATGGAACTGCCCGGCAAGTCCCGCTCGGCGGAAGAAGTTTTGGCATTGTGGCGGTATCTAAGCGGCCGTTTATCGGGCTTTGCCCGGCCGGTGGCCCTGCCCTCTCTGCCGCCCCTGCCGCCGGTCGGCAGACTCGCGGCTAGCGGCGGCCCCGCGCGGTCGGGTTTTCTATGACCCTGCAACGGCAATCCTCTTCGCGCGGACTTCTGGCCAATAAGGGCGCCGCCATGCCGCTTGGCTTGCGTAAGGCGGCGCTTGACGAGGCCGAAACCGAAACCGAAACGCCGGAATCCGGCGCCGTGCCGGCGCCGCCGGCGCAACTTACCCTGGTGCCGGATCTTGAAGACGGGACAGCGACCCTTCCCGTGAACGATCCCCCGCCACCGGCCAGTTTACTGCCCTTCGCTCTTCATCGGAGCCGGCCTGAACGGAGCGAAACCTGGGAACTGGTCTCGCCCCACTTGCTGGAACGGATAAGCAAGGCGAACGGAGGGGATCGAGGCGAGGAGACGGCCGCCGGGCCAGAGCCCCAAGATATCTCCGCCGCATCCGGAAAGCCGGATAAGGTTAAGCCGCCGCGCCTTGGGAGCCCCGGCGCCGAATCGGATTCCGATCCGCTAGAGGCGTTGGACAGGGCCAAAGTCTCCAGCGAAGCTTCGCCAACGCCCCTGGCCGCCGCGCCAGCGGCGGAACGGAATTGGATGGCCTGGGGCGCCGCCGCGGTTTTCTTGATAGGCGTCGTCGCCTGGTGGTCCTTCGTTGCCGAGACGCCCGCACCGCGCGTCGCGTCCGGCAGCGCGGGCCAGGAGAGGATGGAACCCGCCGCCATTCAGGAAGAAACCAGCGCGGTGGCGCCAACGTCCGGCACGGAATCAGAGCCTGAGATTTCCAGTGAAACCTCAAGCGCCGCCGCCGATACCGAATCGGCGGCGCCCTCCGTCGATTTGGTGCGGATCGAGCCGAATGGCGACGCGGTGATCGCGGGCCGCGCGGCGCCGAACGCGGAGCTTATCCTTTTGGACAATGGGACGCCTATCGGCACCGTAAAAACGGATGCTGCCGGCGAGTGGGTTTTCGTTCCCGACCGGCCCCTGCCGCAAGGGGCTCACGAGTTCGGTCTGGTTCTTAAGGCGGTTCAGGGCAAGGTCAAAATTACCGCCGAAACGAAGAAGCTACCCGCAGCCGAAGACTTAAACACGGCCCCAGCCGGGCTAGCGCCAAGCGAAACAGCACCGGCGGCCGGCGATGGGGCGAAGGCGCCGAAGAACGATAGTAGCCTCCTGGCGCCGCTGCCGGTGCGTAAACCGGCAGCGACCCAGAGCGAGAACGCCATTACCGCGCCGGTCCCCGTGCGCAAGCCGGGTGATGCCGCCGGGCCCTCGTCCCCGGTATCCTCGGCCGGCGCGCCAAGCTCGGATTTTGTCGTGCAGTTGGCGTCGGTCAAGACACACGACGGCGCGCGGCGGGAATGGCGGAAGCTTCAAACCCGGTTTCCCGAGGCTTTATCGGGTATGGATCTTAAATTGCACGAGACCAAGCTGACGCGGCAGGGCACGGTCATCCGGGTGCGCACCGGCCCTTTTCCCGGGTTTAGCGAGGCGGTGAAATTCTGCGCCCGAATTCGTACCGGCAGGCAAGATTGCCTGGTCGTGCGCACCAGCGGCGGGGACTAATTCGGTCCTGCCCTACTCATCGTAGCTGACCAGGGTCGTGACCGGAATATCGAGCTTTTCCCGCCCTTTAAGAAATGCCAACTCGATCAAGCAGGCGGCGCTGCTTACCTCGGCGCCGCATTGACGCAGCAGTTCGACCGCCGCGCCCATGGTGCCGCCGGTCGCCAGAAGATCGTCGAGGACTACCACCCTCTGTCCGCGATGCACCGCGTCCGCCTGGATTTCAATGGTGTCGGTGCCGTATTCCAGATCGTAGGTATAGGGCACGGTGGCGCCGGGCAGTTTGCCCTGCTTTCGCACCATGATGAAGCCGAGACCCAGCTTTAGCGCCAAGGGGGCCGCGACCAGGAACCCTCGGGATTCTATCCCGGCGAGAATATCGGGGCGATAGGGCGCCACGGCCGCTTCAAGCTGCACCATGGTCTCTTGCCAGGCAGGTCCATGCATCAGCAGGGTTGAGATGTCGTAAAACAGTATTCCCGGCTTGGGGAAATTCGGCACCGTTCGGATATGATCCCTAATATCCATGGTTGTGTTTTCCCCAGTCCAAATAAGAATCGGCGAGCGTCCGCGGCGACGATACTACAAAGAGGTTTCTTCTCCGACAACGCCGGCTTGCGCGCCGGGGGGCGATGCGGTGTAACCTGCTGGATTGGACGATCGCGCACGATTACAGCCCATGTTAGGAGACCCCGATCATGCCGCATGTTTTCCATAGGCACACCCGTCACAGCTATCCGCTCGCGGTCAAGGGCGACGGCGTCTATGTGGTGGACAGCGACGGCAAGCGGTATCTCGATGCCTCGGGCGGAGCCGCAGTCTCTTGCCTGGGCCACAGTCACCCCGCTGTCATCCAGGCGATCAAGGATCAGCTCGACCGGCTGCCCTATGCCCATACCTCGTTTTTCACCAATGCGCCCTCGGAAGACTTGGCCAGGCATCTGATAGAGCGCGCGCCAGCTGGGCTTGACCGTGTCCTTTTCGTCTCCGGCGGGTCCGAGGCGAACGAATCCGCCATGAAGCTGGCGCGCCAATACGTCGTGGAAATCGGCCAGCCGCAACGGCGCAAGTTCATCGCCCGCTGGCAAAGTTATCACGGCAACACCCTGGGCGCGCTCGCCGCCGGCGGCAACCGGGCGCGGCGTGCGTTGTTCGAGCCGCTTCTGATCGACGTCAGCCACATTCCGCCTTGTTTCGCCTTCCGCGGCAAACCCTCGCAGGAAAGCGAGGAAGACTATGGCCGGCGCATGGCCGACGAACTGGAGAAAGAACTTCTGGTCCAGGGGCCGGATAGCGTGATCGGCTTCATAGCCGAGACCGTGGTCGGCGCGACCGCCGGCGCCGTCGCCCCGGTTCCGGGCTATTTCAAGCGTATACGCGAGATCTGCGACAAGTATGGGATCTTGTTGATTTTGGACGAGGTGATGTGCGGCATGGGCCGCACCGGCACTCTCTATGCCTGCGAGCAAGAGGGTATCGCCCCGGACCTTCTGACTTGCGCCAAGGGCTTGGGCGCCGGCTATCAGGCTATCGGGGCCTGTTTGGTGTCGGGCAAGATTTACGATGCCATCGCCACGGGCACGGGATTCTTTCAGCACGGTTTCACCTATATCGGGCACCCCACCTCCTGCGCCGCCGGCCTCGCGGTGCAACAAGCGATCGAGCGCGAAGACCTGCTTGAAAACGTGCGGGTCCAGGGCGCCCGGCTGCGGGAGTTTTTGCGCGCGGGCTTCGCCGATCATCCTCATGTGGCCGACATTCGCGGGCGCGGCCTGTTCATCGGTATCGAGCTGGTGGCCGAGCGCGCCGCCATGACGCCTTTCGCCCCCGAATTGCATCTTCACACCCGGATCAAGTCCCAGGCCATGGCGCGCGGCCTCATGTGTTATCCGGGCGGCGGCACCTTGGACGGCGCCAAAGGCGATCATGTTCTCCTGGCGCCGCCCTTCATTGTGCAAGACGAGCATGTGGAACGCATCGCCAAGACACTGGCCGCGGCGGTGGATGCGGCGATCGCGGAACTGCCGGATGCGGCCGTGCCGGCATGAGCGAAACCGCGGGCGCGCCGGCGCCGGAAACCAAACCCTGGGATCCCTTGATCCTGACGGTCGCGCCCAATGGGGCGCGCAAGACCAAGGCGGATCACCCGGCCCTGCCCATGACCCCGGACGACATCGCCGCCTGCGCCGCCGCCTGCGCCGAAGCCGGCGCCGCCATGATACATCTCCATGTGCGCGACCGCCGGGGCGGGCACACCCTGGACGCCGAAACCTACCGCGCGGCCATGGCGGCGGTGCGCCGTGAGCTGGGCCAGGATATTATTATCCAGGTTACCTCGGAGGCCGTCGGGATCTACCAACCGGAACAGCAGATGGCCATGGTGCGGGAACTGCGTCCCGAGGCTGTCAGCCTGTCGGTGCGCGAAATCGTGCCCAGCGCCGAACGCGAGACCGAAGCGGCCGGCTTCTTTGCCTGGATGCGGGACGAGGCCGTACTCCCCCAGTTTATCCTCTATTCGAGCGACGATCTGCACCGCCTTGACGATCTTATCGCGCGCGGGATCGTGCCGCCGGGGCGTCACTTCGCGCTCTTCGTTCTTGGCCGCTATACGCCGGGACAAGTCTCTGAACCGGGCGATCTCATGCCTTTCCTGAACGCGAACGAGTCCGCGCATCCTTGGGCGGTGTGCGCCTTCGGCGCCCGGGAAGCGGCCTGCGCCGCCACCGCCACCGCATTCGGCGGCCACGTTCGCGTCGGCTTTGAGAATAATATGTTATTGGCGGATGGGTCGCGCGCGCCCGATAACGCCGCCTTGGTGGCCGCCGCCGCCGCCACTGCCAAGGCGGTCGGCCGCCCGCTCGCCGGCCCGGCGGCCGCCCGCGAGTTATTGGCCAGCTATGGCTGGGACTAGAGAATGACTTTCATGAATTGGATAGTCCCTGCCGTCTTGCTGCTTGCCGTGTCCTGTTCGCCTTTGAACGGCGCGCCGCCGCCGGTGAAGGCTCCCGGCCTGATCGCGGTTCCGGCCGGGCCCTACATCGCCGGGTCGGACCGCGCGGAGCGGGAGGCCGCCTATCTGCTCGACGAAGCCGCTTACGGTCATAGCGTTACGCGCAAATCGAAGTGGTACGAAAACGAAGCCAAGCGAACCAAGCGCGAGCTTAGCGCGTTTAAGATTACCCGAACGCCGATTACCAACACGCAATACGCGGCTTTCATCGCCGCCACCGGGCATCCGGCGCCCGGCGTCGATGCCAAGACCTGGCGCGGTTACGGTCTTATCCACCCTTACGAGCGGACGCGCCGCCATGCCTGGGTTCAAGACGGATTTCCAGCGGGACGGGCGGCGCATCCCGTGGTTCTGGTGTCCCATGGGGACGCGCGGGCCTATGCCCGCTGGCTATCGGAGACGACCGGGCGGACTTGGCGGCTACCGGAGGAGAGGGAATGGGAAAAGGCCGCGCGCGGGCCGGCGGGCGCCCGCTTCCCCTGGGGCGATGACTGGCGGCCAGAACTCTTGAATAGCCACGACCGGGGGCCCTTCGATACCTTGCCCGTGAACAGCTTTCCTGGCGGGGCCAGCCCCTATGGACTGCTGGACGCCGCCGGTCAGGTCTTCGAGTGGACGGCGACGGCCACCGGCGGGGCGCGTTTTATCGTCAAGGGCGGTTCCTGGGACGATTCCGGATGCGGGGTTTGCCGGCCCGCGGCGCGCCATGGCCGGCCCGCCAAACTCAAACACATCCTGATCGGATTTCGGCTCGTCGCGGAGTAATACTTGGGACCGTAAAAATCCTTATCCATATAGAATTCCTGGTCTTTAGGGCTCGCACATCGCCGCGGCGGCGGCTACATTCAAATCATGCGCAACGATAGCTTTCTTCACGGGTATAGAACCGATTTCGACCTGAACCTCGATGGCTTGGATCGGGATGACCTGGAATCCATGGCCGAGGCGGGACGGGAGGTCGTGGAGATTTACCGTGCCCTGGCCAAAACCAGCGACAATCTCGTTGGCGAGTTGATTAAGAGCCACGAAACTTTTTACGAATGGGATCATTACCCGCCGGGCGACGTGTACGACCGCGAAACTCACGGTCAATACTATTTCCACGCGCACCCGGTCGAAGAGCGATTCGACGACGAGCACGGCCATTTCCACACCTTCATTCGGCCGCGCGGCATGCCGCCGGGCGTCAAGCCGGCGCCCGTGGCGGGATACAAGGCCCCGGAAGACCCGGACGACGCGCTGAGCCACCTGATCGCCATTGCCATGGATAACAAGGGCCTGCCATTTCGCCTGTTTACGGTAAACCGCTGGGTAACGGGCGAAGTCTGGTACACGGCCCAGGACGTCAAGACCCTGTTGGATTACTTCAAAATAGACCACACACAGCCGTCCTGGCCGGTCAATCGCTGGATTACGGCCATGATTTGCCTGTTTAAGCCGCAGATCACGACCTTGTTGGACGCGCGCGACGCCGCGACCTCCGACTGGGCCGAAAAGCACCCGGATCGCGACATTTACGAGGATCGCGATCTGGAGGTGACCTCGTACATGGATGTGTCGGCCGAGGATCAGGTGCGCGCCGTCGCCGCCGCCTTGCTGGCGCGAAATTAGGCCCCTTTTTCCTGCCCTACGGGCCCCCTTTTTCCTGCCCTACGGGCCCATGGAAAGGGCCCTGATCTCTTTAGAAGACAGCCGTTAAACTAAGCTTAACCAGGCATAAGTCATACTATTCCTTGAGGTAGGCGAGTATTTTTCCGGTCCATGACCGGAGCCATTCCGGATGCCGCAGGGCAACCAAACAAACGGTGCCAGTTCGATATGACGGAAAAAAACACGCAATGGCTGAGCAAAGACGATGTTGCCCGTCTGCTTTCCGATCCATCCCCCGAGGCGCGCGCCGCCACCACGACCACTATAGCTAAGTCTTTCGATGTCTCGGCCTTCAACGACAAGGAACGGCGCATCGCGGAAGATATCTTCCGGCTCCTTTCGGCGGATGCCGAGATTCGCGTGCGCCAAGCCTTGTCCGCGCACCTCAAGACCAACCCGGATTTGCCACGCGATGTCGCCCTTACCTTGGCTCGGGATGTGGAGTCGGTCGCCTTGCCGCTACTCAAGGTCTCCGATGTTCTGACCGATGAAGATCTGATCGCCATTGTTCGCGGCGAGAGCGCCGCGAAACAGTCGGCTGTCGCGCAACGGCCCCAGGTCTCAGAGCAGGTTTCCGACGCCTTGGTGGATACCGGCAACGAAGAAGCGGTGGCGCGCCTGGTGCGCAATGAAGGAGCGCGGATAAGCGAAACGGCCTACGACCGGGTCGTGGAGAATTATTCAAGCAGCACCGCGGTGACGGATTCCTTGACCCGGCGGCTCGATCTTCCCCCCGCCATTTCAGAGCGTGTGGTCGCCGCGATGTCCGACCGCTTGCATGAATACCTGATCGATAAGCATGACGTGTCGCCCGATATCGCAAGCAATCTCATCCTCCAGGTTCGCGAACGGGCCATCATGAGCCTTCTGGACAATGGCTCCAGCGATGACGAACTCGATACCTTGATCGCTCAGCTTCATCGCAAGAACGGCTTAACGCCTTCGTTGCTCTTGCGCGCCTTGTGCACGGGCGACTTGGCGTTCTTCGAACGTTCCGTCGCGACGTTAACGGGTCTGCCGTTACAAAATGTACAACTGCTGATCCACGATGCGGGAATGCTTGGGCTCGAATCCCTGTACTTACGGGCCAAGTTGCCGAAGACGCTGTATCCGGCGTTTCGTGCCGCGATAGTCCTCGCGGTTGAAACCGACTACGACGGCGGCAGCAATGACCGGGAGCGCTATGTCGAGAAAATGCTGGAGCGCGTCTTGACCCGTTTCCCAGACCCCACGATGAATATCAGTTCTTCCGATATCGAGTTTTTAATTACCAAGCTTCGCCAAATCGCGGCCTGAGCAACAGCCGCCATGTGTGGAGCAGGGTGCGCTCTACACCATTCAACATCATCTAAGCATTTGAATTATAACGTGTTAATCCTAGATTAACCGACCTATCAGCATACTATAGACGCCCAGGCTCTTTGGATCGCACTACGCCGGCCCGAGGGTTATATGTGGCGGATGTGGAATCACGGACTGCGGAATTAGCGCGCGATGACAGAAGAAATCGTTCGACAGCGGCTTAGCGCCGCGGATGTCCAAAACCTCCTGGTCAACCCTTCGGCCGATAACCGGGCTACCACGTCGGGGAAAATCGCGGAGAAGTTTTCGACCGGCGGCCTGACCGAAAAAGAACGCCTGATCGCGGAAGATATCTTTCGGACTCTGGTCAAGGATACAGAGGTCATGGTCCGGGAAACGCTTGCCGCACACCTGAAATCCTCTCCTGACTTGCCGCGCGATGTCGCCCTGTCGCTCGCGAACGATGTCGATTCGGTGGCGCTGCCGATGATTAAGTTCTCCGAGGTTCTGTCCGACGCGGACTTAGTTGGGATCGTGCGCGGGCAGTCCGAAGTCAAGCAAGTCGCGGTGGCGCAACGGCCCCTTGTTTCCGCGACCGTGGCGGACGCCCTGATCGATACCGGAAACGAAACCGCGGTCGCGCGCCTGGTTTCCAACGAAGGCGCGGACCTGAATGAAAGCGCGCTGGAGCGTGTGATTGACGAGTACGATAACAGCACCCGGGTCTCCGATTCCCTGTCCCGCCGGGCTAGTTTGCCAGCCGCGATTTCCGAACAGCTTATCGAGGCCGTGTCCCAGAAATTGCAGGATTATCTTTCGGAGAAACAGGAACTGACGGTCGATGTCGCGTCGAGCCTGATCCTTCAAGCGCGCGAACGCGCGACCATGAACCTGGTACAATTCGGTTCGTCCGATGCGGACTTGAAAGACCTGGTATTTCAGCTTCACGGCAAGCGGCGCTTGACGCCTTCGCTCTTGCTTCGGGCCATCAGCGTAGGCGACTTGAGTTTCTTCGAGCGCGGCTTGGCCTGCCTCGCGAATGTCGCCTTGCCGAACGCCCGAATTTTAATTCACGATGACGGCGGGCTGGGATTGCAGTCCATCTACCTGAAGACCAATCTGCCGAAGCGCTGGTACCCGGTTTTTCGCGCGGGCATCGATCTGACGTCGGAAACCGACTATGACGGCGGACCCAACGATAGAGCCCGGTTTATTAGCAAGATGCTGGAACGTATGTTGACGCAATTCGAGGATCCGGCATCGACCTTTGCCAAGGAAGATATCGATTTTCTCATGGACAAGCTCGAGCAGGTCGCCGCTTAGGGCATTTTTTCCGTACTTCCCGGCCGGCGCTCGGCCGTTGCCAAGGCGCTGGCAAGCCGCTATAAACCGGCCGCTCCGGGGAGTAGCTCAGCCTGGTAGAGCACCGTCTTCGGGAGGCGGGGGCCGGAGGTTCGAATCCTCTCTCCCCGACCAGGTTTTTCGAAAATACCAACGACCGGGCGCGGAAGGTTCTCTTGGGCACCTTCCGTGGCCCGCCGCCTTGGGTGCGATTATCTATTCGCCTATGTAATGCAGAACGACCTGCCGCTCGCGTGGCTGGCGGCGGTGCTCGAAAAGGTAAATCCCCTGCCAGGCGCCAAGCATCATTTTCCCATCGCCAAGGGGAATGCTCAGATGGCTTTGAGTCAGCGCGCTTTTTATGTGGGCCGGCATGTCGTCGGGGCCTTCGGCGCCGTGACGGTATAGCCGCGCGTCCTGGGGCGCCGCCGCGTCCATCCAGGCCTGCAGATCGTATAGAACGTCGGGATCGGCGTTTTCCTGGATCAGAAGCGAGGCCGAGGTGTGGCGGATGAAAAGGGTCAGGAGGCCCTCGCGAAAACCCTCGCCGGCAACCCAATCCGCCACCTCGGGCGTGAATTCGACCATGCCCTGGGCGGCGGCCCGCAGTTTGATGAGGTGACGTTCCTGGCGCATCCTGGGCCCCAAATGTCCCATAATTCACGTTGTGCCGCCGATTACAGCCCAGGCCAGCCCGAAGTTCAAGATAACCTCGTAGAACAAGAGCTTGACCTGGGTGGCCGCACAAAACACCATAGGCCAGCCGCCGGAAGAGCAAGACAAGGCAAAAGCCATGGCGGGCCGGCTTGCCCGGCGAATTGGCTCCGGCCTGGGCCGGGCCGCGCACGGCATGGGTACGACGATCGGGCTTTTCCCTTGCTCGCGGGCAGGGGAGGGGCGGGGGAGCAGTTATTTCGATGTTTGACCACGACGGCCTGAAGTCCGAAACCCTAACCGACTTGGCGGCTTTTAGCGGCCCGGCGGATTTCAGCGAAGGCGTGCGCGGGCGCTTCACCGCGCCGCCCGAGGGGCTTGAACATGCCTTCAATGCCAATCAGATCGCCAGCAAGACCTGGTTGCTCGACCGTACCTACGAGACCCTGGGCGGAGACTTCGGGACCGTCCATGTCCTAGGCGGCTGGTACGGCGCCCTTGGCGCCCTTTTGCTAGGCGATGCACGGTTTCGGGTGGCGCGGGTTCTGAGCTACGATATCGATCCGGTCTGCGCACCGGTGGCGGAGCGTGTTAACGCGACAGCCAGCGCCCAAGGCCGCTTCAAGGCGATTACCGCCGATGCGGTAACCCTGGATTATAGGCTTGGCGCCGGGCAAGCGCCGAATCTGGTGATCAACACGAGCTGCGAACACATGCCCCCCGAGGCCGATTGGTACGGCCGGATTCCCGCGGGCATGCCGATGGCCGTCCAATCGAACGACTATTTCGATTGCGACGAGCACGTCAACTGCGTCGCCGATCTGGCGGCGCTTAAAGTGCAGCTGCCCATGAGCGAGCTGTATTACGAAGGCATGTTAAAGCGGCGGCGCTATACCCGCTTCATGCTGATTGGCCGTAGGTAGGGGCCCGCGCTGTATGAATGACGTCCTTTCGGTTCGTAACCTGGAGGTCGGGTTTCGTATCCATGGGTCGATTGTGCCCGCGGTCGATGGCGTTTCCTTCGATATCCGGAAAGGCTCTACCGTTGCCTTGGTTGGCGAATCCGGATCGGGTAAGTCCACAGTCGCTCAGGCGATCATGGGGATATTGCCCAAGGTCGGGCGGATAGACGGCGGCCAGATTCTGTACCGGGATCCGGCCAAGACGGGCGCCGAGATCGATATCGCCGCGCTGAACCGGGACGGCGCACCCATGCGCGCCATACGCGGCGGCCATATATCGATCATTTTTCAGGAGCCCATGACTTCCTTGTCGCCGGTCCATACGATCGGCGATCAGGTTGGCGAGGCTTTGTTCCTGCACCGCGACGTCGACAGTGAGACCGGGCGCGGCCTGACCCAGGAAATGCTTCGCCTGGTCGGTTTCCCCAATCCCGCCGCCGCCCTCAATGCCTATCCTTTCGAATTGTCGGGCGGGTTGCGCCAGCGCGCCATGATCGCCATGGCCTTGATTTGCCGCCCATCGCTGCTCATCGCCGATGAGCCGACGACGGCCCTGGACGTGACCATTCAGGCCCAGATACTCAAGCTATTGATCGATCTGCAGCGCGAGCTTGGCATGGCGGTCCTGATCATCACCCACGACCTTGGGGTGGTCGCCAATATCGCCGAAGAGGTTGTGGTGATGTATCACGGCAAGGTTGTGGAAAGCGGCCCCTGCGGCGAGATTTTCGCCCGGCCGGAACACCCCTATCTCAAGGCGCTCTTCACCGCCGTGCCGCGCACTAACATGACCCGCGGCGAAAGATTGATCCCCATCCGTGAGATCGCGCCGGGTAAGGCCAGTTTGCTGCGCAAGGCCGCGCCGGACGGCACGGACAACCGGGGCCGGGTCAAGACCGGCGACGCCCTGCTGGAGGTGAAGGGGCTGACTAAGTCCTTCACCTTGCGTCAACAAGGTATCCTGGGCCTGGGCGCCAAGGTGAAGATGACGGCGGTCGACGATGTCAGCTTCACGGTCCGGCGCGGGGAATGCCTGGGCCTGGTCGGCGAATCCGGCTGCGGAAAGACGACCGCCAGCAAGGTCATCATGCGCGCCCTTCTGCCGGACGCGGGTACGGTGACCTACCTGACCCCCGGCGAGGAAATCGATGTTCTGTCCTTGGAAGGCGATGCCCTGCTTAGCTTCCGGCGCCGGGTCCAATTCATTTTCCAGGATCCCTTCGGGTCGCTGAACCCGCGCATGACCGCGCTCGATATCATCAGCGAGCCCTTGGTGGTTCACAAAGTAGGCACCCCGGAGGAGCGCATCGAGTTGGTCAAGGAACTCATGCGCCTGGTTGGCCTGGACATACGTTTTCTGCGCCGCTATCCGCATAGTTTTTCGGGCGGCCAACGCCAGCGCTTGGGTATCGCCCGCGCCCTGGCGCTGCAGCCCGAACTCTTGATATGCGATGAACCCGTGTCGTCCCTGGACGTGTCCATCCAGGCGCAAATTTTGAATCTGTTGAAAGATTTACAAGGCGAGCTTGGGCTGACCTACCTTTTCATTTCGCATAATCTCGCGGTTGTCGATTACATGGCGGATCGCATCGCGGTCATGTACGACGGCCGCTTGGTCGAGGTCGCGCCGCGCGATGTCTTGTTTTCCAATCCGGTGCATCCCTATACCAAGACATTGTTGTCGGCCGTGCCGCATCCCGATCCTGACCGTAAGTTGGATTTTGGGCATATATCCGCCATGAAGCTGGCGGGGTCCGCCGATTTTCCGGCACCATTCACCTTGAACGAAGCGGCGCCGTCGAAGCTTTTCGATTTGGGAGAAGAGCATTTCGTGCGCGCGGCCGCCGAAACCCGGCCAGAGGCCCTCGCGTCATGAGAATTTCAAAATACTTTCTTACAAGCTCATTGGCCGTGTTGCTTTGCGCTTTCGCGCAGACGGCACGCGCCGGTAAAATTATCGAGCCGCCCATGCTTGAACCCTTGATCGCCAGCGGCGCCTTGCCGGCGGCCAGGGAACGCCTTCCGGACCCGCCCGCCGTCGCCGCGCTGATCCCCAAGGATCAAGTCCTGGGCCGTCACGGCGGAGAGATCATCACCCTGATGGGGCGCCAAAAAGACATCCGTTTGATGACCGTTTTCGGGTACGCCCGCCTGGTCGGTTATGACGTTAACCTGGACCTTGTTCCCGACATTATCGAAACAGTCGATGTCGAGGAGCAAAGGATATTCACCTTCAAATTACGAAAGAATCACCGCTGGTCGGATGGGCAAGCCTTCACCGCGGAAGATTTCCGCTTCTACTGGGAAGACGTGGTCAATAACGAGGAAATTTCACCCTTCGGCCCGCCGAAGGTGCTCAGGGTCGACGGCGAGGCGCCGCAAGTCGCGATCGTCGATGACCGGACCATTCGCTATAGCTGGTCGAAACCGAACCCCTTTTTCCTGCCCGCCATCGCCGGCGCGCGGCCGCTGTATATTTACCGGCCGGCCCACTACCTAAAGCAGTTTCATGCCGCTTACGCCGCGCCGAAAGCCTTGGCGGCGAGGGTTGAGGAAGCCTCGGCGCTAAACTGGGTCAGCCTCTTTAATCGCACGGACGAACAGTACCGCTTCGATAACATCGACCTGCCGGTTCTGCAGCCCTGGATAAACACCACCCCCCGGCCCGCCGAACGTTTCGTATTCTCGCGCAACCCGTATTATCACCGGGTCGACAGCGCCGGGCGGCAACTTCCTTACCTGGACCGGGTCATCGTCAATATCTCGGATCAAAATTTGATTCCGGCCAAGACCGGTTTTGGCGAGACCGACCTGCAAGCCCGCTCAATCAGATTCGACCACTACACATTTCTGAAGCAGGGCGAGAAGGATAAGGGATATCAGCTTCGTCTTTGGACCACCGCTTTAGGTTCAAAGGTAGCTTTATACCCAAATTTGACGGCGGAAGATCCCGCTTGGCGCACGCTTATGCACGACGTGCGATTCCGGCGCGCGCTTTCAATCGCCATAGACCGTAACGCGATCAATCAGGTTCTTTACTTCGGACTGGCCAAGCCCGGCGCGGACACGGTTCTGCCGGAGAGTCCCTTATACGATCCCGCCTACCGGAATGCCTGGGCCCAAACCGATATCAAGATGGCCAATGCCTTGCTGGACCAAATCGGCTTATCCGAGCGCGACAATTCCGGCGTCCGGCTGTTGCCCGACGGCCGGCCCATGCAGATTATCATAGACTCCTCGGGCGAAAGCACCGAAGAAACGGACATGCTTGAACTGATCAAGACGGATTGGAAAAAGATCGGCGTCGAGCTGTTCACCAAACCCTCGCAACGCGAAGTGTTCCGCAACCGGGTTTTCGCCGGCCAGGCGGTCATGTCGGTCTGGTCCGGCCTCGATAACGCCTTGCCGACGGCCGATACGGCGCCGTCGGAATTCGTGCCCTCGGAACAGATTCAACTGCAATGGTCGAAGTGGGGGGAGTATTTCGAGTCTTCCGCGAAATCCGGGCAGAAACCCGATCTGCCCGCGGCGGAGGAATTGCTCGGTTTCTACAAGGATTGGCGCCGCGCCAAAACCAAGGAGGCACGCGCGCAGGCTTGGCATAAGATATTGAAACTACGCGCGGACCAGGTATTTTCCATTGGCACGATCAGCGGTGTGCCGCAACCGGTCGTGGTCGCCAAGGGCCTGAATAACGTGCCCGCGAAGGGCATCTATTCTTGGAGCCCGAGCGCGTATTTCGGCATCTACAAGATGGATACATTCTGGTTGTCGGACGAACGCCGGGCGGCCCAGAGATGAGCGGGCTGCATCGTAAGGCTGGATATCTAGAGCGCTTTCCGACCTTACGGACCCATTCGACCGGTATTTCGCGTCTGCTGGCTAGGCGCGGTCCGCACCGCGGTCTTGATGACCGCAAGCGGGCCGCAACGACGTCCAGCGGGCGCGAAATACCGGCCTGCGGTGGGCCATATCCGCTCATCGGCGTCGCTCCGCCGCTAGCCCGATGTCCCGCATCGCGCGGCGCGCCGCAGCTTAGCCGAGTGAACGGATCTGGCCCATCGAATGGGTCCGTAAGGTCGGAAAGCGCTCTAGGACCTTCTGTATAAGCCGCCATGCTCACTTATATCGTACATCGCTTCTTTATCATGATCCCGACCCTGCTCGCGATCAGTCTGATCATATTCGTCATTATTCAGCTTCCGCCCGGCGACTATTTCGAAAGCTATATCGCCGAGCTTCAGTCCCAGGGCGAATCCGTCGATCTCGAAAAGATCGAGGCCTTGCGCCGCCAGTACGGTTTCGACCGGCCGGTCATGGAGCAGTACGTATACTGGGTCTGGGGCATGTTGCACGGCGATTTCGGATATTCCTTCGAGTTCCGCCTGCCGGTGACGGAGGTTGTGGGCGACAGGCTCTATTTGACCGCGCTGGTTTCCCTTATGACGATTGTCTTCACCTGGATTATTTCGTTTCCCATCGGTCTTTATTCCGCCGTCAGGCAGTATAGCTGGGGCGATTATACGCTCACATTCTTGGGGTTCATCGGGCTCGCGACGCCGAATTTTTTGCTCGCTCTAGTCCTGCTTTATATAGCCAATGTGTTTTTCGGAACTTCGGTCGGCGGCCTTATGGATGCGCAATATATCGACCAGCCCTGGACCTGGCCGAAGATCGTTTCTGTGCTGGAGCATATTTGGATACCGGTCATCGTTATTGGGACATCCGGTACCGCCGGCATGATTCGCCGCTTACGCGCGAATCTTCTCGACGAGTTGGAGAAGCAATACGTCGTGACCGGGCGGGCCAAGGGTCTGCCGCCCTTGAAGCTGCTGCTGAAATATCCCTTCCGGCTATCGCTCAACTTTTTCATCGCCGACATCGGCAGCCTTTTGCCCAGCATCATATCCGGCGCGGCGGTGGTCGAGATCATACTATCCTTGCCTACCACCGGCCCCATGTTGCTCGGTGCGCTGCGTAGCCAGGATATGTACCTGGCTGGATCGTTCCTGATGTTCCTGGCTTCCTTGACTGTCGTTGGCGTGCTGGTCTCCGACCTGGCGCTCGCGGTGCTCGACCCGCGCATCCGTCTGCAAGGAGGCACAACAAGATGAGTTCGGCCGACGAACCAGGCGCGGGCGGCCGGCACGGTCATTACGTTTCCGATGCGCCCTTCGATCCCTATTCGGTCGAAAAGCTGACGCCGGAGCAGGAGAAATACTACCTGGCCTCCCAGTGGCAATTGATGTGGTGGAAGCTGAAACGCCACAAGGTCGCCATGTTCAGCGGCGTTATTCTTCTGCTTTTGTACGGGTCGGTCTTGTTTAGCGAATTTCTCGCGCCCTACGATCTGCACCGTCAAAATACGAACTTCATCTATACACCGCCGCAATCCGTGCATCTTGTCCACGAGGGTGAATTTATCGGTCCTTTCGTTTACCCCTGGAACTACCGGCTGAATATGGAGAACCTGAAACGCGAATATACGCCGGACACATCCAAGGTTCAGCCGGTTCGCTTTTTCTGCCTTGGCGATTCCTATGAATTTTGGGGTCTTGTGCCGGGGTCTTTCCACTTCGTCTGTCCGCCGGAAGACGGCACGCTCTTCCTGCTCGGCACCGATCGCCTGGGCCGCGATATGCTGTCGCGGATTATTTACGGCGCGCGTATATCCCTGACCGTGGGGCTGATCGGCATTGTCATCAGCTTCACCCTTGGGCTCATCATTGGCGGTATCGCCGGCTATTACGGCGGCTTGGCCGACACCATCATACAGCGGGTTATCGAGGTCGTTCGCTCGTTTCCGGAAATCCCGTTGTGGATGGCGCTTTCGGCGATTCTGCCGGTGACCTGGAGCCCGATTCTGATTTACTTCGGTATCAGCGCCATACTGGGTTTAATCGACTGGACCGGCTTGGCGCGCGCCGTGCGCTCGAAACTGCTGGCCTTGCGCGAGGAGGATTTCTGCGTCGCGGCCCAACTAATCGGCGCCAGCCCAACCCGGATTATCGCCCGCCATCTGATGCCCGGTTTCATGAGCCATCTGATCGCTTCGGCGACCTTGACCATTCCGACCATGATCCTGGGCGAGACCGCGCTCAGCTTCCTCGGTCTCGGCTTGCGTCCGCCGATCACGTCCTGGGGCGTGCTTTTGAACGAGGCGCAGAACATCAACGTGGTCGCGCTTTATCCCTGGCTCATGCTGCCGGTGGTGCCGGTCATTGTGCTGATCTTGGCCTTCAACTTTTTCGGCGATGGCCTGCGCGACGCGGCGGATCCCTATAAGTAGGGGATCTCTTTCCCAGCATCGGCCTTTTGGCGCGCGCGCCATCCCGTGCGCTTGGCCGTGACCGCGCCATAGGTCGCGACCAGATAGGGCACCACGAAGGTCAGCCCGGCCTTGACCATGTCCGGCATCCCGCCGGCCAAGATGACATCGCCCTGATTAATCAGCGTCAGGATGGCGCCGACCACCAAGGCGACCTTCAGCGCGTTGCGCGGGGTGCCGTCGGCGGCCGCGAAATGCCATAGGCTAGGCATAGCGGGGGAAGGCACCTTGCTCTAGGTCTCGATCTCGACCTGATCGGCGAAACTCAGGTGACCGGCGATGATCGCGATTTCGGGTAGCGGGTCCAAATAGGCCCAGGCCGCATTCTCAAGCGTCTCGCCGCCGGCCGTAAGGCTCCAGTAGGCGGCGTCTCCTTTGAAGGGGCAGTGCGTCTTAGCGCCGCTGCGGCTGAGCAGGTCCATACGCACGTCTTCTTGCGGAAAATAAAACCGCGGCGGATAGCCGGTCTCCAGGAGAACCAGCGCGCTGTCGCTCTCGGCGAGGGTTTCGCCCTTGAAACGGGCGCGCGCCCGGGTGCCAGGGGCCTTGATGGTTATCCGCTCGCCGATCTTGTGGGGGTTTGCCGTGCCGTTCATAATTCCGGTCCTCCGTATTGCCAGCTCTTTATATCGGCCCCGATGCTCAAACATTAAAGCGGAAATGAAAGATGTCGCCGTCCTTGACGGTGTAGTCGCGGCCCTCGGCGCGCATCTTGCCCATTTCCTTGGCCCCCTGTTCGCCGCCGCAGGCGACGAAGTCGTCATAGGCGATGGTTTCCGCCCGGATGAACCCGCGTTCGAAATCGGTATGGATGACTCCGGCGGCCTGGGGGGCCTTGCCGCCGCGCTCCAAGGTCCAGGCGCGCGCTTCCTTGGGGCCGACGGTGAAAAAGGCGATAAGGTTCAGCAAGTTGTGACCGGCACGCACGATCCGGGCCAGGCCGGGTTCTTTAAGACCGAGGGAGTCCAGGAAATCCAGGCGCTCCTCGGCGTTGCTCAGGCCCGCGACCTCGGCTTCGATCGCGGCCGAGATGACCACGCACGCGGCCCCCTTCGCCTCCGCCATGGCGGCGACCCTCGCCGAATGGCCGTTCCCCGCCGCCGCCGAGTCCTCCTCGACATTGGCGATATAGAGGATGGGTTTGGCGGTCAGGAGATTGAGTTGCCGGAACAGAGGCATGAGATCCTTGGCGATCTCGACGCTGCTCGCCGGCTTACCCGCGCCCAAGGCCGCCGCGACCGGCTCCAGAATGGCCAGGCGCGCCTTGGCCTCCTTCTCGCCCCCCCGCGCACGCTTGACCGCCGCGTCCGCTTGCCGCTCGACGCTGTCCAGATCGGCCAGGAGTAATTCGGTCTCGACGGTTTCCGCGTCGCGGACCGGATCGACGGAGCCTTCGACGTGGGTGGTTTCCCCCTCGAAACAGCGCAGGACATGCACGATGGCGTCGACTTCGCGAATATTGGCCAGGAATTTATTGCCCAGACCTTCGCCCTTGGAGGCCCCGCGCACCAGGCCGGCGATGTCCACGAACTCCAGAACGGTCGGGATGACCTTGGCCGACTTGCCGATGCGCGCGATCGTTTCCAGGCGTCCATCGGGCACCGGCACCCGGCCGATATTGGGTTCGATGGTGGTGAAGGGGTAATTGGCCGATTCCGCCGCCGCCGTTTCGGTCAAGGCGTTGAACAGGGTCGATTTGCCGACGTTGGGCAGGCCGACAATGCCGCAGTTAAATCCCATCCGCTTCGCCCTTGGTAGCGCCTGTATCAGGCTTGGATTGCTTGGGCGGCGCGGTCAAGTGGGCGACACGCGACATGAAGGCGCCCTCGTCGCCGTCCATCAAAAGCGGCAGTTCCCCGGCCACGGCGGCGATCAGCTTTTCGACACCGGGCATCTCAGGCTTGGCGAAATCGCGCAGCACATAGCCATGGACCAGGTCTTTTTGCCCTGGGTGGCCGATACCCAGGCGGACCCGCCGGTAATCGCGGCCGATGTGCGAATCGATGCTGCGGATGCCGTTATGGCCGCCGGCGCCGCCGCCGGTCTTGACCTTGATCTTGCCGGGCTTGAGGTCGATCTCGTCGTAGATCACGGTGACTTGGCCGGGGTCCAGCTTAAAGAAGCGCGCCGCTTCGCCGACCGCGCGGCCGGATTCGTTCATATAGGTTTCCGGCTTCAAGGCCAGAACCCGCTTGGCGCCGATACGCCCTTCGGCCACGCGGCCCTGATAGCGCACGCGCCAAGGGCCGAAGCCATGGCGCCGGACGATTTCGTCCAACGCCATGAATCCGATATTGTGCCGGTTGTTGGCGTGGCGTGGGCCGGGATTGCCGAGCCCAACCAAGAGTTCCATGGGTCAGGGTCAGTGAGAAGCGGGGGCTTAGCCCTCGCTCTCGCCTTCCTCCTCGGTCTTTTCCTCGCCTTCCTCGCCTTCCGCGTCTTCTTCCGCGCCTTCCGCGGCTTCGGCTTCTTCTTCCTCTTCGACGGCCAGGGTCGGCGCGGCGATGGTCGCAATCGTGAAGTCGCGGTCGGTGATCGTCAGCTCTACGCCATCGGGCAGGGAGATCGAGCTGATGTGGACGCTATCGCCAATCTCGAGTCCGGTCAGGTCGACAACGATCTGGTCCGGTATCGCGTCGGCGCGGCACGTCATCTCGATCTCGTGGCGGACGATATTCAGCAAACCGCCGCGTTTCACGCCCGGGGATTCTTCCTCGTTCAGGAAATGGACTGGAACCTCGATCGTGACCGAGGTGGCCGCCGAAACGCGCAGGAAGTCGACATGCATCGCATTGTCGGTGACCGGGTGGAATTGCACGTCGCGGGGCAGAACCTGTTCCTTTTTACCGCCGATTTCGAGTTCGTAAATCGTGGCGAGGAAGGAGCCGGTCTTCAGGCCCTTGAACACATCGCGCGGGTCCAAGGTAATCATCAGGGGATCTTTCTTGGCGCCATAGATGACGCCGGGTACCAGCCCGGCTCGCCGGGCCGCGCGGGCTGGCCCCTTCCCGGCCCGCTCCCGCGTTTTCGCGGGCATGCTAACGATATCGCTCATGGTCTCACTCCTAATTAAAAAAAGCTATCCGGCGCGAACATCCGCCGGGATCGTGTCCGGGCCGGCCTCCAGGGGTGCCGGTCCCGGTTTTCGGTTACCCGCTCGCGACGTGGAACAGGCTGGAAACGGATCGTTCTTCGCTGATCCGCCGCATGGCCTCGCCAAGAAGCGGGGCGATGGTAATCTGCCGGGTGTTCTGCGCCACGCGCACGGCCTCCGTTGCCTGAATGGAATCGGTCATGACCAGCTCCTGCAGGGGCGAGGCGCTCACCCGCGCCACGGCGCCGCCGGACAGAACCCCGTGGGTTACATAGGCGCTGACCGACTTGGCGCCGGCGTTCATCAGCGCCTCGGCCGCGTTACACAGGGTGCCGGCGGAATCGACGATATCGTCAACCAGGATGCAGCGCTGGTCCTTGATGTCGCCGATGATATGCATGACCTCGGAATCGCCCGCGCGCTCGCGCCGCTTGTCGATGATCGCCAGATCGGCGTCAAGGCGCTTGGCGATGGCCCGAGCCCGCAGGACGCCGCCCACGTCAGGCGATACGATGGACAAGCCTTCGCCGTTGACGCGCTCCACGATGTCCTTGGTAAAGACCGGGGCGGCGAAGAGGTTGTCGGTGGGTATGTCGAAAAAACCCTGAATTTGCGCCGCATGGAGATCCAAGGTCAGAACCTTGTCGGCGCCGGCGGAGGTTATCAAGTTGGCCACCAGCTTGGCCGAGATCGGCGTGCGGGGGCCGGATTTGCGGTCTTGCCTGGCATAGCCGTAATAGGGGATGACCGCCGTGATCCGCCGCGCCGAGCCCCGTTTAAGGGCATCGAGTGCGACCAGAAGCTCCATCAGATTATCGTTCGTCGGATAGGAGGTGGACTGGATCAGAAAAACGTCTTCGCCGCGCACGTTTTCGTCGATCTCGACAAAAACCTCCATGTCCGAAAACCGCCGGACCCTGGCCTTGGTGAGGGGGAGGTTGAGAAATGCCGATATAGCCTCGGCCAGGGGCCGATTGCTGTTGCCGGTCATAATTTTCATGACTAGGAGCCTGCTGGGCCGCGCGCCGTGCTATCGGTGCCAAGGATATCCGGGACCGCCTTGCCCCGAGCGGGCGGACATTATCAACGCGGCGCCGGTGTGTAAACAGGTCCGGGGGAGAGAATCTTCAGGGGGCCGCAGCCTGGTTTAGGAGCTTCATAATACCCGCCGCCGCGCCGCGGGCTATTTCAACGGCAAGGGCGCCCCAGGGGCCGTCCAAGCTGCCGGCCGGGATCTGGTTCCGCTGGTCGATCCGGCCCAGTTCCTTGCCGTCCTGGCTTGCCGCAACGGTCCAGGCTATGGCGATTTCCTCCTGGCCGTTCGGGGCCGGCTCCAGATCGATATTCCCTTGGACCAGCAGGTCGCCGGGGCCTTGTTGCTTGGACACCGGAAGCCCGGCGGCGGCCAGTTCGGCCCGTAGGGCCGGAATCAGGCTGCGCGCCGAATCTCCCGGTCCGGCGTCAAGCGGCGCCACGAACACGCTGGCGCCTGGGAAACCGGGTATTCTGGTCTCGGTCACCGGTGCTTCCTGCACCAAGGCGGCGATTTTAGGCGCCGCCTCCCTGGCCACGGCGTTTATCAGGGCGGCGCCGCCGCTGGGCTCAAGCGGCCGGCGCTGGGTATAGCCGCCGATAAGACGCCCATCCAGATCCCACAGCTCCCATTCCAGGATCAGACGGTCCGGCGCCGCCGCCAAGGGCTTTCGCACCACCCAGCCGTGCAGATAGCGGCTTTCGTCATTCACCGCGTGGGTGGTGGCCGGGATATTCAAATCCCGCAGACGTTTCGCCATGGCCGAGGCCAGGCGCATGGGGTCGGCCGGCAAGTCGCCGGCCAGGGGGGCGACAACGATTCCGGCGCGGTCCTTGAGCACGAGCAGGTCGCTCTCATGCGCCGCGCGATGCTCGAAAGGCCGGGGCACCTGGCCGCAGGAACCCAATCCGGCGAGGCAAACGACGAGTATCAGGAGCCGCGTCACGGACTAAGGGTTCCTCTCAAAGCAAAACACAGCTTGCGGCCATGGCGGTCAGGAACAGGCAGGCGAAGATGAAAAGGTGCGGCATGGCGGCTTTAGCTAACCGCGAATTCCAACGGCATGCGCGACAAAACCTCGCCGCCGCCGTTTCCGATATGGCTGGTCCGCCCCAGGGCCATGGCGAGGCCCCGGCCGCTGTCGAAAATAATGATATGCACGAATACGGTCATGCCGGGCACGATCTCGACCGGGTTGCCGCGGTAAAGCATCGGCCAGTCCATCCAGTTCGGCGCAAAGGTCGTGCCCAGGGAATAGCCGCAGGCATTCATGCGGTGTTCCGCGTAGCCGGCGGCGTCCAGGGTGCGAGCATGGGCGTCGAAGGCGGCGCCAAAGCACTGGCCCGGACGCAAGGCGCCTTCGACCGCGAGCAGCGCGTCGCGCGCGGCCTTGAACATCTCGCTTTGCGCGGCCGGCGGCGGCCCCAGGCGCAGGGTGCGCATCATGGCTGCGTGGTAGTGCCGCTCCACGCCCGCCCATTCCAGGGTCAATTGATCGTCCGCGTCCAGATGGCGGCGGCCGCTTCGATAGCGGCACAGCAAGGACGCCGGGCCCGAGCCGATAATGAATTCGTTACCGGGATAGTCGCCGCCGCCGCGAAATACCGCGCCCTGCATGGCGGCCAGGATATCGCCTTCGAAGGCGCCCGGCCGGACCAGGGGCAGGGCGGCCTCCAAGGCATCGTCGGCCAGGTGGGCGGCGCGGCGTACATAGCCGATCTCGGCCGCGCTTTTCACGACGCGCTGGCGGGAGATCAATTCGGATTCGTCACGTAAGCCGGCAAAGCCGTCGAGGGCGGCATCCAGACGCTTACCGTTGCGCGCGGTCAGGCCATAGGCTTCGTATTCGACGCCGAGGGTTTTACCCCGGCAGCCGTGTTCCTCGAGAATTGCCCGTAGTTCCCGCGCCGGCTCGGCGTCGGGTCCGTCGGTCCAGATGCGGATATCCTCGATTACCGAGGTCTCGCGCGCCTGGCGCAGGTCGGGCGCCCGGGTCAAGAGGGTCATGCGCCCATCGCCGCCCAGAAAGAGGCACTGAAAAAAGACGTAGCCGAAGGTGTCGTATCCGGTCAGGTAGTACATACTCTCTTGGCGGAACAGGAGCATGCCGTCCAGGCCGGCGCGCGCCATGGCCGCGCACACCCGGTTCCGGCGTGTAGCCAGCTCTTCTTTGGTGAAGTGCAGGGTCATGGCGCGAGGACAATGGCCGAGAGACAGCGGCCGTAGTCGGCTTCGTCGCGATGACAGGACCGGCGGTAACTGAAATACCGGTTTTCCTCGGCACAGGTATCCTCGGGCCGGGTTTCGACATGGCCTAGACCGGCGTCGCCTAAGCGGCGCGCGACATAGGCCTTGATATCGAAGTAAGCGTGGCCGCCGCGCGGTGCATCGCGGAAAAAGTCGGCGTTGCCGGCCGCTTGTTCGAGGAACGGCGCCGGGAATTCCGGTCCGACCTCGTAGGAACGCGGCCCGATCGCCGGGCCGATACCGGCCACGATGGCATCGCGGCGCGCGCCCAGCTCGACCATGGCCGCGATCACGGCTTCGGCAATGCCGTTCAAGGCCCCGCGCCAACCCGCGTGAGCGGCGCCGATGACTCCGGCTTTCCGGTCGGCCAGTAGTATAGGCACGCAGTCGGCGGTCAGGATTCCCAGGGCCAGTCCAGGTTCCTTGGTGACCATGGCATCGGCCCGTGGCGCCGCCTCACGATTCCATGGACGCACAACCCTGGCGACCTCGCTGGAATGAACCTGATAGGCGGTGACCAGGCGCTCGGCCTGAACCCCGATCCCGCCCATGGCCCGCGCCCGGTTTTCCGCGACCTTGACCGGGTCGTCGCCGGAACCGAAACCGCAATTGAGCGAGCTGTAGAGGCCGCCGCTGACCCCGCCGCCACGGCCGAAAAATGCGTGGCGCACGCCGCTCGCTTGGTCGAGGACGGCGGTCGTGAGTTTATCGGGCTGCTTGGTATCGGACATTCTCTAGGGCCTGTTGACAATTAGGATGCGGCCTCGCGTCATTTTGGCCCAATCCCGCCGCGGCGGCATCCTAATTGTCAACAAGCCCTAGCCTAGGCTTTCGCGGCCGCTTCACGCAAATCCGGCCGGCGCATCGAGGCTGGGATGGGCCAAGGCCAGGGCCTTGAACAGCGCGCCCATGTGTTCCGGGTCCGTGAGGCGCGCCAAGGCGGCGGCGATGCCGCGATCCTGGGCGGGACTGGCGGTGGCGCTCAAGCTTTCCGCGCGGGCGGCGATTCCAAGACGGGACAGGAAGCGACCCTGGGGCACCGGTCCCCAGGCCTTGGCGCCCGCCGTGGCGGCGGCCCGGCTCAGGGCCGTGAAATCGACATGGGCCGTCAGGTCCGCCTGCCCTGGGGTTTCCAGGACGTCGTGACGGGCGTGGCGCCGCACGCCTTGCAAAGTGGCTTCGCCGGGCGGGCGCGCCGCGCCATAATCGATAATCAAGGCGCCGCCGCCGTCTTGGGCGATCCGGGCCCCGATTTCGCCGGCGATGGCGCTGGAAGCGGGCGAAATCTCGAAGGTGCCGCCGGGCGGTGCCTCGGCGGCTTCGGGCGGCAGCAGGGCATCGGCTTTCCGTGTCGCCGGGCCCAAGACGAAGACCAGGGATTGGCCGTCATCGGAGAGGGCGACCAGCCGTTCGCGCCAGCCTAGGCCGCCGGCTTCGTCTCCGCGCACGAATTGACGCACCGGCAAGGCATCGAAGAATTCATTGGCGATCAGAAGCAGGGGGCCCTGGGGCACGCCCGACAGGGCGCCATGCCAGCTTGGCGGGGCGCCCAGCCCGGCGCCGGCCGATTTCAAGGTTTCTTCCTGGCGCGCCCGCAGGGCCGGGCCGGTCTCCACTAAATGGAGCCGGGCCGCTTCCAGGAAGCCGGGTACGGCGCGGGCGGCGCGCAGGGCATCGGCCATCAAGGTGCCGCGCCCCGGGCCGAGTTCGATCAGGTTGAAAACCTTGGGCGCACCCATGCGATTCCAGGTTTCGGCGCACCACAGGCCGATCATCTCGCCGAACATCTGGCTGATCTCGGGGGCGGTCACGAAGTCGCCTTGAGCGCCAAGCGGGTCGCCGGTCATGTAATAGCCGTGCGCCCTATCGCTGAGCGCCGCGGTCATGTACTCGGCCAGGGTCATGGGCCCCAGGCGCTCGATCCGCCTGGCGATCCGCTCGGCGAGCGGCTTGGATTGACCGGCCACGACTTACGCGGAGATTACGCGGCGGCGCGACCAGAACAGGAGTGCTATCCCGGCCACCAGCATGGGGCCGGAAAGGATCTGACCCATGGTGACGCCGCTAAATATGAATCCCAGTTGCGGATCGGGCTGGCGAACCAGTTCGACCAGGGTGCGCGCTAGGGCGTAACCGATCAGGAAAACGCCACTCGCTTGCCCCTGGCGCGCCAAGCCCCCGGCGCGCACCAGAATGAACAGCACCGTGAGCATCAAGAGGCCCTCCAGTCCGGCCTCGTAGAGCTGGCTGGGGTGACGGGGCACGGTCTGGCCGGGGAAAATAACGCCCCAAGGAAGCTCGGTCGGGCGGCCAAACAACTCGGCGTTCACAAAATTTGCGATGCGGCCGAAGAACAACCCGATGGGCGCCACGGTGGCGACGATATCGCCCAGAACGAAAACCGGCACCTTGACCTTGCGCGCGAATAGGACAATGGCCGCCGCGACCCCCAGCATGCCGCCGTGGAAACTCATCCCGCCGCGCCAAATGAACAGGACTTGAAACGGATTGGCGAGGTAATAATCGAATTGATAAAACAGGATATAGCCCAGACGCCCGCCCAGAATGACGCCGAGGGTGGCCCACAAAAGAAAATCGTCGACGGCGCTCTCACTCAACAACGCCGGGGGCCGCTTGGCCAACCAGCGGCAGTACCGCCACCCCAGCAAGAGTCCGGTGATGTAGGCGAGCGCATACCAGCGGATCGCCAGGGGGCCGAGCGAGATCGCGATCGGATCGATCTGAGGAAAGGATATCGCCGCTATCATGGGATCGTCACCTAAACTCTCTTCGCGCGCCGCGAAAGGGTAGCTTGAAGGGCCGGGGGTGCTTGCCATAGTCTATATAGGGGTTCCCGCCGATCAATGTAGAAGGGGCGAAAATTATGCAAACCCAAAACCGGCTGTTGGACGACTTGGCGCGGGTGGCCAGCGGGGCCGTCGGGATCGCGGCGGGGATGCGCGGCGAGATCGAAGCGCGCCTGCGCGAGCAATTCGAAAAAATCCTGCTGCAAATGGATTTGGTCGGCCGCGAGGAATTCGATGCCGTCAAGACCATGGCCGCCAAGGCGCGCGCCGAACAAGAGGATCTCGCCAAGAAAGTGGCCGAGCTTGAACGGCGCCTCAAGGCGCAGTCCGGCGCCGGGGGCAAAAAATCATCCCCCCGCAAACGCGCGGCCAAGCCAAGCGGCTAGCCGGCGCGTCTTGGCGCCGAAACCCCAAGACTCTTTCGAAGTTCGGATTTTACCCACAGGACACCGCTATTGCGTGCCCGCTGCGAAGATGGCACGCTATATTTAGTGGGTGTCCGGATTGGCCACTCCATATTTGGTTGCCGCGTGCGTTTCTTTAGATCGATGCGGCACCGGCTTTATGAGGGGGCGTTCGAAGTCGACATGGCGGGCCTGGCGGATCGATACCTTGAAGTTCTATCCAATCCTCTCGATACCTTGGAGGAGTTGGTGAGCGCCAACGACTGGACCTTCGACCGGCATAGCGAGTGCGAGTTGATGGTGCAGGTCGGCGGCCGCTGGTGCGATTATCGCCTGTTCGTGGTTTGGGACCGCCACATGAACGCCATGTTCGTGTCGTGCCAGTTGGATCAGCGCATACCCGAAACGAAACGCGGCGCGGTCTATGAGTTATTGGCCAGCGTCAACGAGGATCTTTGGCTCGGCCACTTCGATTTCGTGCGCGAAGACTCGACGACAATGTTCCGGCACGCCATCCCCATGCGCGGCGCGGCCGGGCTCAGCGCCGAGCAGTTGGAGGATCTCCTGGACGCCGCGATCCTTGAATGCGAGCGCTTCTATCCGGCCTTGCAGCTAGTCGTGTGGGGCGGGCGCAGTATCGCCGACGCCCTGACGGTCGCGCGCATGGATACACTCGGCGAGGCCTAGGGCGCGATGCCGGGCGCGGGATCGGATGAAAAACTCGATCTAGGCGGCCCGCTGATCCTGGTCGGTTGCGGCAAGATGGGCGCCGCCTTGCTGGAAGGCTGGCTGCGCCGCGGCGCTGCGCCGCGCGATATCGCGGTGGTCGAACCCCATGCCGAAAGCGCCGCCCCCTTCGCCGCCCGGGGCCTGGTTCACGCCGCGCGCCTGGATGAGCTTCCCGCCGGGCGACCGGCGGCGGTCATGGTGCTGGCGGTCAAGCCGCAACAAATGGACGCGGCTATTGGCGCCGGCGCGGCGGCGGCCGGGCCGGGAACGCTGATTCTTTCCATCGCCGCCGGCCGGACCATGGGCGCTTTCGAGGCCGTCTTCGGCGGCGATGCGGCGATTGTCCGGGCCATGCCCAACACCCCCGCCGCGGTGGGCCGGGGCATGTCCGTGCTGTGCGCGAATGCCGCCGCCTCTTCGCGCCAGAAGGCCTTGGCCGAGACCTTGATGGCGGCGGTGGGCGAGGTCGCCTGGGTCGGGGACGAAGCCTTGCTCGACGCGGTGACCGCTGTCTCCGGCGGCGGCCCGGCTTATGTTTTCCTCTTGATTGAATGCCTGGCCCGGGCCGGGGCCGAGGCCGGCTTGCCCGAAGACTTGTCCATGCGGATCGCGCGCGCGACCGTGGCCGGGGCGGGCGAATTGGTCCGCCTGAGCGATCTTCCGGCCGCCAAGCTGCGCGAGAACGTGACCAGCCCAGCCGGCACGACCCAGGAGGCGCTCCGGGTGCTCATGGCGCCGGATGGCTTGCAAGCGCTCATGGACCGGGCCATAGCCGCCGCCACCCGGCGGGCCCGCGAACTGGCCTCTTGAGCGAAAGGCGTTCGGGGGGCTTCAATAGCGTTCCACGCGCCCCACATCTATACTAAGGGTTTACATGGGAGGCGGCCATGGCGGGTAAGACGGCGAAAATGAAGACCAGTAAGGCGGCGCCCAAGGGCGATGCCGCCGAGCGGATTGTCGATGCGGCCTTGGTGCTGGCCGCGGACAAGGCATGGCGCGATATCTCCCTGGCCGAGATCGCCGAGGCGGCGGGCCTGTCCCTAGCGGATGCCTATGACATTTACCCCTCGAAGGGCGCGGTTCTGACCGGTTTCGCGCGGCGAATCGACCGGGCGGTTCTGGCCGGGCAGGAACAGGAAGATCGGGGCGGCAGCGCCCGCGACCGCCTGTTCAACGTCATTATGCGCCGCTTCGACGCCCTGGCGCCGGCCAAGGCGGGGGTCGGGAGCATCGTTTGCGGCCAGGCCCGCGATCCGGTCATGGGCCTCTGTGGCCTGGTCTCCCTGGCGCGGTCCATGGCTTGTATGCTGGAAGCGGCGGAGCTGTCGGCCAGCGGTTTGCGTGGGATCGTGCGGATCAAGGCCTTGAGCGCCATATACCTAGCCACCCTGCGCGTGTGGTTGCGCGACGAGAGCCCCGACCTGAGCCGGACCATGGCCAGCCTGGACCGGCATCTGCGCCGGGCGGAATGGCTGGCCGCGAGGTGTTCGCAGTTGCGGCATAAACACGATAAAGAGGCCCCGGCGGCAGCCTAGGGACATATGCCCGAAGTGCCGCCGCCTGGATTTTCTTGCGGCGCCCTTTCGGCGGCAAAAAATAACTCATTGGATTTATTCAACAATAACTAAAACCTGGATGCGAATGGTGGCTGCCAGGGTTTTTCGGCGCGCCTGAAAAGCCTAAATTCCGGGTTATGGTTAATTTATGGTGCAGTGCACAAAAAAACTCTTGACCTTCGAGATCGGAAGCGCATATAAGTGTCATATCAAATTTGTGCGCTGCAGCAATCGTGAGTGCAGCCACCCAACAGGAGAAGATCGATGGCCAAAGCACAGGTAAAGACCGGAAACCCCTTTCTCGACGGGAACTTCGGTGAGTTGATGGATTTCAGCAAGATGGCGGAGCAGTTCAAGATGCCCGGCGTCGACTCGAAGGCTCTGATGGAGAGCCAGCGCAAGAACGTCGAGGCGGTGACCGCCGCCAACAAGCTCGCTCTGGAGGGCTTCCAAGCCATCTTCCAGCGTCAGAGCGAAATCATGCGCAAGGTGATGGAAGAGACCACCAAGGTCGTGAGCGAAATGTCCAAGCCCGGTCAGCCGGCCGAGAAGCTCGCCACCCAGACCGCCCTGGTCAAGGAAGCCTATGAGCTGTCTCTGAACAGCGCGCGCGAGCTGGCCGAGATGAGCAGCAAGTCGAACGCCAAGGCGACCGAGGTTCTTGCCGATCGTTTCACTGCCAGCTTGGATGAGCTGACGGGCGCCATGACGAAAGCCAACAGCGCCGTGGTTCCGGCCACCGCCACCAAGTAACTTTGATACCTAAGTTATGGTTACAGGGGGCCGCCTTCCAGGGCGGCCCCTTTTTCTTGTCCGCATTTTTAGCCGGTGATAGCCTTGCCCCGGAAATTCGGGGGGCGGCGATGAGCGGGCCGGGCGAAACGATCGGATTCGACGATTTTTTGAAGCTCGACGTACGCGCGGGAACGGTGGTGCGCGCCGAGCCTTATCCTCAAGCGCGCAAGCCGGCGATCAAGATTTGGGTCGATTTCGGCGATGATCTCGGTGTGCGCAAGACCTCGGCGCAGCTAACGGCGCACTATACGCCCGAAAGCCTGCCTGGCCGTCAGGTCGCCGCGGTGGTCAATTTCCCGGCCAAGCAAATCGGCAAGTTCATGTCCGAGATTCTCGTGCTCGGTTTCCCCGATGCGCAAGGGTCGGTCGTGCTGCTCACCCCGGACAAGAGCGTCCCGAACGGCGGCCGTCTGTTTTAGGCGGGCCAGCCGGTTTAGACGGGTAGCCAAATACGGGCGCGTAAGCCCCCGCCGGGCGCGTCTTCCAGGGTCAACTCGCCACCATGATTGTGCACCACGTCGCGCGCGATGGTCAGGCCCAGCCCGACGCCGCCGGTTTCCGGATTGCGCGATGGGTCGAGGCGGTAAAACGGCCGGAATACTTCCTCGCGCTTGTCCGGCGGAATCCCAGGGCCGTCGTCGTCGATCAGCACCTCGAGCGTATGGCCTCGCCGTCCCGCGCTGACGGTCACTTGGGTCGCGTACCGCTGCGCGTTGGCGATCAGGTTGGTTAGGCAACGCCGCATGCCCTCGCGCCGCAAGGGAACCTTCAGATCCTCTTCGATATGCAAGTCGATCGCCACCGTTTGACCGCGCATGCGTCCGACCACCTCGCTCAAGAGATGTGATACTTCCGTCTGTACCGGCTTTTCGGCGCCCTCGCCGCGCGCGAAGGCCAGATAACCCTCGACCATGGCTTCCATCTCGCTCACGTCGGCCTGAAGACTTTCCGATTCAGCGCTACCTGGAAGCATGGCCAGTTGCAGCTTCATACGCGTTAGCGGGGTTCGCAGATCGTGACTGACGCCGGCCAGAAATTCCGTGCGCTGTTCGATCTGGCGCTTGATCCGGTGGCGCATCTGCAAGAAGGCGGCGGCGGCTTGGCGGACCTCGGTCGCGCCTTCGGGTTTGAAGTTGGCGACATCGCGGCCCTTTCCGAAGCGTTCCGCCGCCTGGGCCAAGCGGCGTATGGGTTTTACCTGGTTGCGCATGAACACGACCGCGACCCCGAATAGAACGATCGAGCTGCCGACCATCCACATAATGAAAATATAGGTCGTGGAGCTAAACAGCCGGTCCCGGGGGACCACGATATGAAGCACGCCATCCGCCAATTGAACCTGAATACTTACCTGTTTCCGAGCGAACTGCGTGTCGATCAGAAACGGCCGGGCCACGTAGGTCGTTAAGGCTGTGGTCAGTTTACGTTCGAGGACGCTGGTGAAGGGATTAAGCGATTCGCCGCTTGAGATAACGGCCAAACGCTCGCCTTCCTCGAGCTTGAGGTTCAGAAACATGGATTGCTGCGCCATGCGGAAAATCTGCAGGCGCTCGACCGATCCAGGATCGCGCACCATCATTTGTATCACGGTGGCGATTTCCCCGGCCAAGGCCTGGCTTAGACGCTTGGTCGTGGTGTCGTAGTGCCGGTCGTAAAAGACCCAGGTCGAAATAACCTGTAGCAGAACCAAGGGAGACAAGATGATCAGCAGCGCCCGCCCAAGCAAGGTGCGCGGCAGGATCCGCTTGAGAAACGAGGCCGGTTGACTCGGCGCGGTTAAGGTCGCCATGGCGGATGCGTTCATTCCCGGCGGCGTGAAACTGGTGCTAGGGCCTGTTGACACTTAGGATGCCGCCGAGGCGGGTGGGATAAGACGACCCGTCCCAGCGGGATTGGGCCAGAATGACGCGAGGCCGCGTCGCTCGTCCTTGAATATGCTCAGCATGTCCTGCGTCCTCGCTCCTAACCTCGCGTCATTCTGGCTCAACCGCGGCGGCATCCTAAGTGTCAACAGGCCCTGGTTTAATCGGGTACAAAGGAGTAACCCACCCCGCGCACGGCGCGAAGATAGCGTGGAAACTTCGGATTCTCCTCGATCTTACGGCGAAGCCGCGTCACCTGCACGTCTATGGCCCGGCCGCAGCCTATCACCGGGCTTTCGGCGCTCAAGGCGTCGCGGTCCATGGCTTTTCCCGGGCGCCGGGCGAGCGTCTTGAGAAGCGAGGATTCGGCGGCGGTGAGACGTACGTAGCACCCGGCCTTGTGCAATTCCTCGCGGACCAGATCGAAACTGAAATCGCCAAAGCGTACGATGCCGTCCGGGGGCCCTTCCAGGTCTGCTTCCGGTTCCTGGGTGCGGCGCAGGATGGCGTTGATACGCAGGACCAGCTCGCGCGGCTCGAAGGGCTTGGCGAGGTAATCGTCGGCGCCGCTTTCCAGGCCCGCTATCCGGTCTTCAGATTCGCCGCGCGCCGTTAGCAACAGCACCGGAACATTGTTGCCAGGGCGCAGCGAGCGGATCAAATCCAAGCCGTTCTCCCCCGGCATCATGACGTCGAGCACCATGAGGTCGAAGGCCAAGGACACCATCTTGTTTCGGGCATCCGCCGTGTCGGTCGCATCGGTCACGCAAAACCCCTGCTCGGCCAGGAATTTCCGCAGCAAGGCCCGCAGGCGCGTGTCGTCGTCAACAACGAGGATATGGGGGGCGTCTAGGGCCATGGCCGTGGAGTATAGAGCACCCGCTCTAGGATGTTCCATGGGCATCGAAACGCCGGCGATAAACTTCGTCGGTCAGGTTATAGAGGACGGCACGAAAGCCTTCGACCGCTTCGGCCCCCGATTCGCGGAAGGCCTGGGCCAAGCGGACCCTTTGGGTATCGGTCAGGGCTTTTTCCAGGGCCCGCCCTTTTTCGGCCAATTCCAGCAAGCGTTGGCGCCGGTCGCGTGTGCCCATGGTCTGCCGGATGAAACCCTCCTGGACCAGTTGCCCCAGAACCCGGGACAGGCTTTGCTTGGTGATTCCCAGAATTCGCAAAAGCTCGCTGACCGTAATCCCCGGGTGGCGGCCGACGAAATAGATTACCCGGTGGTGGGCCCGGCCAAAGCCGTAGTCGGATAGGATTTGATCCGGCTCGGCGGTAAAACCGCGATAGGCGAAATAGAGCAGCTCGATCGCTTGGCGCAGTTCCTCCTCGCGCAGGAACAAGGGGTTAGGGCCCGATTTCAGGTCAGACATGGCGGCTTCCGTTTTTTATGACAGTACTGTTGACTTATATTGCGTAATAGTGTTAGCTTGGATCATTGAGATCATGCCGAATATGATCCAAACAAGCGTTTTCCGGCACGATTTGTCCAGTTCAGGCGTTTGACTCCGCGATAGCCGGGGGGCCTGGACGAGAACTTTAGACTGCTAACCGGCCCCAGGCTCAAATCGAGCGGGCTGAACGAACGAGGCGAGGCAGCCATGTCCCTAATTCCCTTCGACGACCGCGATGGACTCATTTGGTACAACGGAGCGTTGGTGCCCTGGCGCGAGGCCAAGCTGCACATCCTAAGCCATGCCTTGCACTACGGCAGCAGCGTATTCGAGGGTGAGCGCGCCTACAATGGCGCCATCTTCAAGATGAGCGAACATCACGAGCGCTTGCGCCGTTCGGGCGAGATTCTGGGCTTCGAGCTGCCCTATACGGTGCCTGAAATCGATGCCGCCGCCGAAGAGGTGCTGCGGGTGAATAATCTGACCGACGCCTATGTCCGCCCGGTTGCCTGGCGCGGCAGCGAGATGATGGGAATTTCCGCCCAGGCGACCCGGATCAATGTGGTCGTCGCGGCCTGGGAATGGCCCAGCTATTTCGACCCGGAGTTGCGCGCCAAGGGCATCCGCCTGATGACCTCGCCCTGGCGCCGCCCGCCGGCGAATTCAGCGCCGGTTCATGCCAAGGCCGCCGGCCTCTATATGATCTGCACCATGTCCAAGCACCTGGCGGAGGATCAGGGCTATCACGACTGCCTGATGCTCGACCATCGCGGCCAGGTGTCCGAGGCGACCGGCGCCAACATCTTCCTGGTCCAGGACGGCAGGCTGCATACCCCGGTCCCCGATTGCTTCCTGGACGGGATCACCCGGCGCACGGTCATCGAGCTGGCGCGCGAGCGGGGGTTCGAGGTGATAGAGCGGGTCATCATGCCCGAGGACTTCGCCAAGACCAGCGAGGTCTTCCTGACCGGCACCGCCGCCGAGGTAACCCCGGTGGGAGCCATCGATGACTACCGCTTCACGCCGGGGGCGATCACGCGAAGCCTCTCGGACGCCTATAGCGCCCTGGTGCGCCAGCCGGCCACGGCCTCGAAAGTCTGTGCCGCTTAGAGAAGCGGTGAATCATCATCCCCAGGCACCCAAAATCCTGGATAAGCGCCCACTGTTGTCCGGTATAATTTTGCGATAGCCGCCTGAAAGGGTTCCCGGCACCGCAAGTCCCCCCACCCCCAACCCTCCCCCTCAAGGGGGGAGGGAGAAAAAGACAGTGCTATTCCTCTTACCCCCTCCCCCTTCGACGGGGGAGGGTTGGGGTGGGGGTGACAGCTTCGCCAAGTTTTCAGGGTTTGCGAGGCCGCGCGGTTTCCCTGTCCAAATACCCGAAGAATGCTTGAACGCAGTTAAAATAAACACGATGGAACGTGCCCACAATTTTAAACCTGACACCCGTGGATAAGCGCCTGGCGGCGCTTTCCGGGATGACGCCCTTTAGCCTGGAAACTCGCGTTTAAAGGCGATCTTACCGTCAGGCTCGGTTCCCAGGCTCCGCGCGTACTTGTGCCCGGCATAGACCGCGGCGGCGATGGTCGAGGGCGCCAAGGCGTCGCCGATGGCGGTGACGCTTTCTATGCCCGCCTCTTTCAGACCCTCGTCCTGGGCGATTAGCGCCCGGTAAAGATCGTCGTTTGGCAGGCGGGCGGTCACGGTAACGAGCGCGGCGCAGGCCAGCTGGCTGAGCGCCCCGGTATAAACGCAAGCCAAGTCCGCGCGGTCTTCATGCAAAGCTACAAGGCGGCGGTTGGGCAGAATCGTCACTCCCGCCTCCAGAAGCCGCTTTTGGATGTGCGCGAGTTCGAGGGTGTAGTCGCACCAGGCCGAGGCGGAAGGAGCCGGCGTCGCCAAGGTCACTTCCAGACCCCCGGCCCGCAGTTTTTCAGCCAGGACGCCGCCCATGTAGTAATGATCGTCGTCGTAGATCAAAACCGGCCCCCGCGGCATGGCGCCGGCCATGATGTCGTCGGGCGTGTAAACCTGGGAAGTCTCCAGGCCCGGAACCGCCTGCCAATTAGCCCGCCCAACACCGTCGCGCCGCCAAGTGCCGCCGGTGGCGGCGACGACCCGGGCGGCGCCGAATTCCAAGACATGCTCGGGCGTCAGACGGCTGTCGCGATAGATCTCGACGTTGGTCATCTTGTCCAGTTGTTGAAGGCGGTAGTCGCGCACCCGGATCCAGGCGGCCAGGCCGGGAAGCCGGGATTCCAGCACCACCCGGCCGCCCAAGACCGTGCCGGCCTCGGCCAAATGCACTTGGTATCCTCTTTGACCCAGGGCCAGGGCGCATTCCAGGCCGGCGGGACCGGCGCCGGCAATCAGGATCGACTCCTCGCTGGTTTTCGCCGGCACTTGCTCGGGGTGCCAGCCCTTGCGCCATTCCTCGCCCATGGTCGGGTTTTGGGTGCAGCGGCTGATGGCGGCGAAGCGGTCGCCGGTGACGCAGATATTGCAGCCGATGCACTCGCGGATATCATCGAGGCGGCCTTCCTCGATCTTTTTGGGCAGGAAGGGATCGGCGATGGCGGGCCGCGCCGCGCCGATAAAATCCAGAACCCCGCGTTTGATCTGCGAGACCATGGTGTCGGGTGAGGTGAAACGCCCGACTCCGACCACCGGCTTGCTGGTGACTTGTTTGACGAAGGCGGTGAAGGGTTCCTGCCCGCCTTCCTGGCCGAAGCGCGAGGTCAGGGAATCGTTATCCCAATCGCTGACGTTCACATCCCAAAGGTCGGGTAATTCGGCCAGCATTTCTATGACGTCGCGGCCTTCGTCCGCGCTGGCGATGCCATCCGCGCCGAGCAATTCGTCGACCGCGATACGCACGGCGACGGCGCAACTGGCGCCGACCTCGGCCTTGGTGTCCTCGATCACCTCGCGCAGCAGGCGCGCGCGGTTTTCCAGGCTGCCGCCGTACTCGTCGCTCCGGTCGTTGCGCCGGCGTTGCAGGAAATGCATGGGCAGGGAGAGGTCGTGCCCGGCATAGACATAGACGATATCGAAACCGGCGGTCTTGGCGCGCCGGGCCGCGTCGCGGTGCCATTGCCGGTAGGCGCGGATGTCGGCCAGATCCATGGCCCGCGCCTGAACCGGATCCCAGCGCCCGGCGGGTTGGTGGGAGGGACCCAGAGGCACCTCCCGGCTGTAGCGGTTGGCCCCGGAAGGACCGTTGTGGACCAGTTCGATGGCCGCCAGGGATCCGTGCCGGTGAACCGCCTCGGTCATGAGGGCCAGGGCCGGGATGTCCTTATCGTCCCACAGCCGCGCTTCGATAGAGGGGGTTACCTCGCCGCTGGGGTGGATTTCGCATTCCTGGGTGCAGATGACGGCCCAGCCGCCCTCCGCCCGAACCGCGCGCGAGGCGGCCTCGGCCTGGGGCCGCCGGTGGCCCATGCCGTTGCAATGAGGAACCTGATAAAAGCGGTTACGGGCGGTGACCGGGCCGATCCGGACCGGTTCGAACAGGACGTCGTATCTTGGGTCGCGGACCATGGCGTCCAGTCTGCCCACGGCAGACGTTTAATGCTATAGTGGCGTGCGGAATTATGCGTAGGAAGCACATATGTCTATAATGGAAGAGCAGACACAAGACACCGCGCTTGAGGAATTGCGCGCGCTTTTAGGCAAGCGGCTATCCACTTCTTCATCCGTGTGCGAACAACATGGCCGGGGCGAATCCTACTACCCCAGCCAACCGCCGGATGCGGTCGCCTTCGCTGAATCCACCGAGGAAGTGGCGCGGATCGTCGAGATTGGCGCCCGGCACCGGCTTCCCGTGATCCCCTTTGGCACCGGCACCTCCCTGGAAGGCCAGGTGGCGGCCTTGAAAGGCGGGGTCTGTATCGACCTGTCAGCCATGAACCAAGTGCTGGAGGTCAATGCCGAAGACCTGGATTGCCGGGTTCAAGCCGGGGTCACGCGCAAGCAATTGAACGAATACCTACGCGGTACGGGCCTTTTCTTTCCCATCGATCCGGGGGCCGACGCCTCCCTGGGCGGCATGGCCGCGACCCGGGCGTCGGGCACCAACGCGGTCCGCTATGGGACCATGCGCGAAAATGTCCTGGGCCTGACGGTGGTCATGGCCGACGGCCGGATCGTGCGCACCGGCGGCCGGGCGCGCAAGTCGGCGGCCGGTTACGATTTGACCCGGCTGTTCGTCGGCTCGGAAGGGACGCTTGGGGTCATTACCGAGGTCCAGCTTCGCCTTAACGGCATTCCCGAGGCGATTTCCGCAGCCGTTTGTCCCTTCGCCGATCTTCAGGGCGCCGTGAATACGGTCATGACCACCATACAATCCGGTATCCCGATCGCGCGCATTGAACTACTGGACGAGGTTCAAATGGACGCGGTCAACCGCTACTCGAAGTTCGATTACCCGGTCCAGCCCACGCTTTTCTTCGAGTTTCACGGCACCGAGGCCGGGGTGCGCGAACAGGTCGAGATGGTGGGCGAGATTGCCGGTGAGTTCGGCGGCGGCGATTTCCGCTGGGCGCGCGAGCAGGAGGACCGGAATAAACTGTGGCAAGCGCGTCACGATTCCTACTATGCGGCGCTGGCGCTTCGTCCCGGCTCCAAGGGCTGGGCGACGGATGTCTGCGTGCCGATCTCACGCTTGGCCGACTGTATCCTGGCGACCAAGGCGGATATCGAGAGTTCCGGCCTGCTGGCGCCCATCGTCGGCCATGCCGGCGACGGGAATTTCCATGTCTGTTTCATTATCGACCCGGACGATACGGAGGAAATGGCGCGCACCGAGGCGCTGAACGAGCGCATGGTCATGCGCGCCCTGGACATGGGCGGAACCTGCACCGGCGAACACGGCATCGGCATCGGCAAGATGAAATACCTGAAAGCCGAACACGGCGAAGGCGTCGGGGCGATGCGTCAGCTCAAGATCGCCCTCGACCCCGATAACATCATGAACCCCGGCAAGATCGTCGAGGTTTAACCCGGACCCGGCCGGTCCATGGAAAACACGAAATCGACCCGCGCGTAGTCCATGTAACCGAGGCGGGCGATCGGGCGCAGCTTGGCCATGTCGATCAGGCCGCCGGTCAGGACACGATCGTCGATATGGATGCCAGCGACCCGCCCCAAGACCATGGCGTTGCGCCCCTTGGGGTCGGCGCAGGGCAGGTCCAGGATCCGCTCGACTAGGCATTCCATATGGATGGGCGATGCCTTGACCCGCGGCGGCTTGACCAGAACGCTAGGGGCTTTCTCCAGGCCCGCCAGTTCGAATTCATCCGCACCGGGATTGGCCGGGGCGCTGGTGCGGTTCATTTCCTCGCGCAAATCCCAGGTCGCCAAGTTAAAGACGAATTCCCCCGTGTCGGCGCAGTTCGCCAGGGTATCCTTGGTTGGACGCTGGGCCGGGCCGTTGGCCGAAAACATAACCATGGGCGGATCGGAGGCGACCCCGTTGAAAAAACTATAGGGCGCCAAATTCACCACGGACTTGGCGCTGAGGGTCGAAATCCAACCGATCGGCCTGGGCACGATACAGCTTTTATAGGGATCGTGCGGCAGCCCGTGCCGGTTGTCGCTGGTTTCATAGAACATGGTTCAATGTTCCGCTATTGCCGCGGCTTGAGAAGAGTTTGGAAAGCTTGAAGCACCGTCAATCCGATGTCGAATCCTTCGATTCGATCTTGGATTTGTCCACTGTGCCGCGCCGCTTGGGTTTGCCGGTCTTGCCGGACGGCTTGGCGTCCCGCGATTCCGTGTTCGGGGATCGGCGGCCGCCTGGGCCCGGCCCACACGCCGCACCGCGCTTCAACCGCTTGCGGTAAATTTCGAGATCGACGACCTCGCCCATGAGTTAGATTCTATCCACCACGCTCGCAGCGGGCCATCGGGTAGTGTTTGCCCGCACAACACTGTTTCATTAGCTTAGCCGAAACCGGGCCGGGCGCAATGACGAGTTGGTCGCGCCGGTGATTTTCGGATTTTCCGGCCGGGACAAAGGAAATCGACTTGAAAAAACTTGGCTTGGGCCTGCTTGGACTCGCGGCGATTCTTGTCGCGGGCCTTCTGGTGGCGCCGGGATTCGTCGATTGGAATGCCCATAAGGTTCGAATTTCCCAAGAGGTTTTCGATCTGACCGGCCGCGACGTCTCAATTGACGGCGATATCGGCTTGGTGCTTCTGCCAACGCCGACCCTGACAGCCGCCCGGGTTCGCCTCGCCAATATCGAAGGCGGCAGCGCCCCTTCCATGGCCAAGTTGGAGGCGTTGAAGGTTCGCATCGCGTTTTTACCGCTTCTGCAGGGTGAGATCAGGGTTGAAAGCGTCGATCTGGTCAGACCGCGTATCCTGGCCGAGGTCCTGCCCGACGGCCGTAAGAACTGGGAGTTCTCGGCCCCGGAGTCCGATGCGGCGGGTCTTGGCCAAGATATTGAGCCGCAAGACGGGGGCCTCGCCGCCGCGCTGCGCTTCGATCGGGTGAGCGTGACCGAGGGGTCCTTGATCTACCGCGACGCCGTTTCCGGTACCGAGGAAAAGCTCGATTCCCTCACGGCGGAGATCGCCGCGGACTCCTTGAAGGGCCCCTTTGGCATCTCCGGCAAGGCGCGAGTTCGCGGTGTCGCGACCGATTTCGAATTGAGCCTGGGCAGCCTAGTGAATGGCGGCGCCACTTCTCTTCGCCTGGTGCTGGGCGTGCCGGAAGTGGAGGCCTCGCTGCGCTTTTCCGGCACCCTCTCACGCCACGAAGAGCGCCTATCCCTGCGCGGCCGCGTGAAAGGCACGGGCAGCGATTTTGCCGCCTTGGCCGCCGTGCTGCCCTTGGATGCGTCCCTGCCAGCCATTCTAGCCAAGCCCTTCGCAATCGAGTCCGAGGTCGCGGCGAACCCGGAGCAGGTCTCGTTCAGTGAACTCACCGTTCGGATAGCCGGAACCGAAGCGGATGGCGAGATTCAGTTCACGCTGGAGCCGCACCGGGATTTACAACTTCGCCTCTCCGCGTCGCGTATCGATCTCGACGCCTTGCTGGCACCGCCGTCTGGGGATGCGCCGGCGGGGCAGGACAGAGTAGATACTTCCCCGCCCACGCCGGCGCCAAAACCGGCAGAGGAAAAAACCGCGGCGCTGGCTTTACCGGCTGATATGACTGGGTCGCTGGAGGTGTCGGTCGACGCCGTGGTGTACCGGGGCCAAGTGGTCCGGCAATTTTTATTCGCGCTGGCTCTTGAAGAAGGTGTCTTGAGATTCAATCAGGCGCTGGCCTTGCTGCCCGGAGGCTCCGACGTTTCCTTGACCGGCATGGCCGCGCCGGCCGGTGGGGCGGCGCCCGGTTTGCGCTTCGACGGCCGTTTGGATGCCGGGTCGGACAACCTGCGCGGCGTTCTCGATTGGCTGGGTGTCGATGTAGGCCAGGTTCCGGCGTCGCGCCTGCGCAAGATGAGCTTGGCCATGAACATCGGCGCGACTCCATCGGATATCGTGCTCGGCGATATCGACCTTCGTTTGGATCTCAGCCGGATAACCGGCGGGGTCGCGGTCGCGCTTCGCGACCGGCTTGGGGTCGGCATTGGACTGACGCTCGACAAGATCGACCTCGATGCCTACTTGCCGGCGCAACGCCCGGCCGATGGTTTGGCCACGGCGGTGGAATCCGGTACAGGGGAAACCCAGGAAAGCGCCGCGGAACCGCCCCGCTTTGCCGCGCCCGCCTTCCTGGGGGAATTCGACGCCAATTTCGACCTTCGCCTTGGCCGCCTGACCCTGGGAAAGATCGCCGCCGCCGATCTGTATTTCGATGCGACCTTGCAGCAGGCGTCTCTCGATCTGCGCGAGTTTTCCGCCGGCGACATCGCGGACGGCGCCAAGCTGCGCGTGGCCGGTACTTTCACGGATCTGACGACGGCCCCGGCCGTGGACGCGGCCTACGATCTCGCTACCGCCAATCCGGCCGGGATCGCGAAGGCCCTCGGATCGGCGCCGGGGCCCTTGGCGCGGACGAAAAGTCTGACTGTCTCCGGCACCGTGAAGGGTATGCAGGACCAACTGAGCGTGAGCGGCGATTTAACGGCGCTCGGCGGGCGTTTCACGGCGAAGGGCCGGGTTAGCCCCTTGACCAAACCCCTGGCGTTCGATCTCGATTTGAGCGGGCGGCACGGCGATCTGGCGAAGCTGCTTGCCGACCTGTCGCCCGGTATCGGCCTCGAGCCCGGATTCGGGGCCCTGGACTTGAGTGCGAAGGCGGCGGGAACGGCGCAAATAATTACACTGAGCGCGGTGAAGGGCCAACTTGGCCCGCTTAGCCTCGATGGCGGGCTGACGGCGGACCTTGGCGGAACCGAACCGGCGATCAACGCCCTGGACATGACAGTCGCGGTCAAGCACCCGGACTTGGCCGCCTTGATCCGCTCTTTCGCCCCCGGGGCCGGATTGGCGCCGGGACTGGGGTTTGATCTCGCGGCGCGGGTTCAGGGCACCCATCGGCTTATCAACCTGAGCGGAATCGCCGGAAAGATCGGGCCGAGCGAGGTGAAGGGATCGCTCGGGCTGGATTTAAACGGCCCTCGTCCCAGGATTTCAGCCGATCTCGTAACCGGCGTTCTGCCGCTGGCCGCTTTCGCCGCCCCGGCGTCAAAGGGCGGAAAAGCGAAACCGGCCCCTGGCGGCGCACCCACCACCACCCCCACCGACGCCAGGTCCGATGTCTCGGCCCGCTGGTCCCGGGCGGTTATCGATACCACCGCGCTGCACGGATTCGACGCCGATCTTAAATTACGGGCCGCCGCCTTGGTTAATGACCGGACCCGCCTGGACAACGCGGTCATCGATGCCGCCTTGAACGAGGGCGTTATCGATCTGCGCAAGTTCGGCGGCACCCTCTACGGCGGCGCCGTCCAGTTATCGGGCAAGATCGACACCCGCGCGGGTATCGAAACCGGCCTCGCCATAACCGCGATCGAACTCAACCTGGCCAAGCTCGCGAAAGACCTGGCCGATAGCGAGCGGATATCGGGACCGCTGAACTTCAACGCCTCGATCGCGGCCAAGGGCCGCAGCGAGGCGGAACTCGTTTCCGGCCTCGCCGGCACCGGCGATGTGAGCGGCGCCTTGAACCTGATCGCCAAGGCGGAGGAGAAGGTGGGGTCCATCCTGCTCGGCATCCTGGGGGCGAAGGCCAAGGAAATCCGGGGCGTGGCCGATACGACCAACGTCCTGTTCAATGCCTTCGCCGATGCGCCCGCCCAGCTCAAAGGGACGTTCAAGATCGACAAGGGTGTGGCCGTGACCGAGGATCTGCGCCTGGACGGCCGCCAGGCCGCGGCTTTGACCAAGGGCGCCGCCGATCTGGCGGCTTGGAAAATCAATACCCAAACGGATGTTTTCCGCGAGGGCGATCCGAACACGCCTTATCTGACCGCCAAGCTCACCGGGCCGCTCGACAAGCCGAACCCGAAGATATCGGGACAGGCCTTCCGCCGCGCCCCGGCGCCGGCGGAAGGCACCGGCGCGCAACCCGCCCCGGCGCAGCCTCAACAGATCAAACCCGACGACATACTCAAACAAGGCCTCAAGGGCTTGCTGAAGGGTTTGGTTAAGTAACCACCGCACTAGGACGCCATGGGCTATATTCGCGATCACTGGCGCGGCCGCCATTCGCTGCTTCGCGCGTTCCTGGTGAATCTGGTGCTTGGGCGCCTGATCGTCTTCTATCTCGACCGCTTTACCCACCCGCCGTTTCTCGAAGCGTCCCCCGCCGCCGCCGCCGCGACGGTTTCGTTCTTGGTTATCGGCCATTTGGTCATTTATCCCTGGCAGATTGTCGGCGTGTTGCGGTCGTGCGACCGTTACCTGTCCGGTTTCGGTTCCGCCGGGTGGGTCTGGGGCGTCTATATGGGCATTGCCGTCAGCATCGTCGCCACCCTGATCGGTGTCTTCGGGGCATACCAACAGACATTCATGGCGCGAGACATGGAACTCGCGGCCGAGGTCTTGGAACGCGAGCGGGCGGCGAAATACGCGCTGACCCTGAGCGACGGCGATACGCGCGTTCGCCTGAACGGGAGCCTGGAATTAGGCGTTACCAGGAAGCTAGAAGCGATCCTGAACCAGAATCCGGCGGTCACCGTCATGGTTCTGGAAAGCCATGGCGGGCACATTTATGAAAGCAGGGGGGTGGCGAAACTCATATGGCGATACGGATTGAATACCTATGTCGCCGGCTCCTGCTCTTCGGCCTGCGCCATCGCCTTCATGGGCGGCGTTGAAAGAGTTCTGGGGGCGGACGGCCGTTTGGGATTCCACCAATACGGGCTTTCGGCGAACCTTCCGCTCCCCTACCTCGATCTGGCCAAGGAGCAGGAAACGGACCGCCGTTTCTATCGGAGCCGGGATGTCGCGGAGGATTTCCTGGAACGTGTGTTCGACGCCGCCCACACGGAGATATGGTTCCCGAGCCATGAGGCCTTACTGGCGGCGGGCGTGGTTCACCGGGTCGAAGATTAGAGCGTTCTCACCGGCAAAGTCCCGCGCGCCTGAAGATTTTCGAGTACGTGGAGCCTGAGGGCGCTGGAAAGATTGCCGGCGCGCTTGGCGTCGATGGCCTCGATGAGGGCGTTCAGGGAGACGCCATCCGCCGCAGCGATGACCTTGAGCGCGTCCCAGAATTCCGCTTCCAGGCTGACGCTGGTCTTGTGCCCGGCGATTTTAATGGAGCGCTTGACGATCACGGTTTCGGTTTCGGGCCCAGCATGTCTTCGGGTTTCACCCAGTCGTCGAACTGCGCGGCGGTGAGCAGGCCTAGGGCCACGGCGGCCTCCTTCAAGGTCGTGCCTTCGGCGTGAGCCTTCTTGGCGACCTGGGCCGCCTTGTCGTAGCCGATGTGTGGGTTGAGCGCCGTGACCAGCATGAGCGAGCGTTCCATCAGCGCCCGGATGTGGGCCTCGTTGGCCGCGAGCCCCTCGATGCAATTGGCGCGGAAGCTGTCGCAGGCGTCGCCGATCAGGCGGGCCGACTGAAGCAGGTTGTAGATCATCACCGGCTTGAAGACATTGAGCTCGAAATGGCCGTTCGATCCGGCGACGGTGATGGCGACGTGATTGCCCATGACCTGGGCGCAGACCATGGTCAGGGCCTCCGCCTGGGTCGGATTGACCTTGCCGGGCATGATGGAGGAGCCGGGCTCGTTGGCGGGCAGCATCAATTCGCCCAAGCCGCCACGCGGGCCGCTGCCCATGAGGCGGATATCGTTGGCGATCTTCATAAGCGAGGCGGCGACGGTATTGAGGGCGCCCGAGGCCTCGACCAGGGCATCGTGGGCGGCCAGGGCCTCGAACTTGTTGGGCGCGGTCACGAAGGGATGGCCGGTTATGTTCGCGGCCTCTTGGGCGAAGTCCTCGGCGAAGCCCTGGGGCGCGTTGAGGCCGGTGCCGACCGCCGTGCCGCCCTGGGCCAGTGCGTACAGGCGCGGCAGGGCCGATTGCAGGCGTTCGGCCCCATAGGCCGCTTGAGCGGCATAGCCGGAAAATTCCTGGCCCAAGGTCAGGGGCGTCGCGTCCATCAGGTGGGTGCGGCCGTTTTTGACGATCTTGGCGAAGGCGCGGGCCTTGGCGTCCAGGGCCGCGTGCAGGTTTTGCAACGCCGGAACGGCTTGGCCGGCGATGGCCTCGACCGCCGCGATGTGCATGGCGGTCGGGAAGGTATCGTTCGAGGACTGCGATAGGTTGCAGTGGTCGTTGGGATGGACCGGCGACTTGCCGCCGCGGTGGCCGCTCAGGATTTCGTTGGCGCGCCCGGCGATGACCTCGTTGGCGTTCATGTTGGTCTGGGTGCCCGATCCGGTCTGCCAGACCACCAGCGGGAACTCGGCGTCCAGGTCTCCGGCGGCGATTTCCCCGGCGGCGGAACTCATAGCCGCGCCCAGCTTGGGGTCGAGCCGCCCGTGGGCCATGTTCGCGCGCGCCGCCGCCAGCTTTTGAATACCCAGGGCGCGTATCAGGGCCGGGGGCATGGTCTCGGTCCCGATCTTGAAATTTTGCAGGGACCGCTGTGTCTGCGCCCCCCAATAGGCCGCCGCCGGAACCGCGATCTCGCCCATGGAATCGGATTCGATTCGGGTCTCCGCCGTCTCGCTCATCATGGTCTCCCTCGCCGTTTCCTGGGCGGCTTCTTGGCCCGCGCGCGCCGGGCCGCCGCCAGGCCCAACTCGGCCCAGGGCAGCAGGACCTCGGGGTCTTCCAGTGCGTCTTCGGGCACGGTCCAATAGGACATTTCGGTCGGTTTGGTCTTGCCGTCATAGACGAAGGCTTTGCAGCCCGCCGCCTCGAAACGCGGCTTCGTGTCCGCATCGACCTTGAAATAAAGCCGTTCAAAAGCAATCAGGCCGAACATCAGATCCTCGTGAAATATCCCAAAGCCGCCGAACATGGCCCGCGCCCGAACCGGCCCCAGGGGCATCAGTAGGCTTACCGTCCGGTTCGCGAGGCCGCGTTTCGCGTTCATGGAGGTATCCTAATACCTGCGGCGGGCCGCGGGCTATCCCTAAGGTTTCCTTAACTCCGCTTTGCGACCCTTGGCGTCTTCACGAGGATTAGAGGCCAGGCTAATGGACGATTTGAGCGACCGCGACCTTTCCCATGTGGCCGATGAAGACCTGACTCCCGAGGAGCGTCAGGAACTCAACCGGCGCCTAGATGCTTTCGTTGAGCGCATGGATTTGCGCCGGCCCGGGAAAGACCGTGAAAAAGCCAAGCCTAAGCGGATCGCACGCTGGGATCCGGCCACTATCGCGCGCCGCCACTAATACCAAGGAGCGCTACCGCGCGGGCCGTCAGGTCGATTTTTTACGGAAGCTATCGAAAGACACCACGTTTTCGGTCGGCGCTGTGGCCTCTTCGCCCGCCGGCTGCTCCGCGCGCGGCTCGGCCGGCGCGGCCTTGGCGGGGTTTTCCGGGCCGGCATCCTCTGCTTCGCTGCCGGATTGTGGCGTGGCGGGCGCGCCATTTGCGGTCTCGAACTGCAGTCCGAACTGTACCGAAGGATCGGCGAAGGCAACCACGGCCGGGAAGGGGACGATCAGCTTTCGCGGCGCCTCGCCGAACGATAAGGTGACTGAAAACCCCTCCTCCGTGACCTCCAGATCCCAGAATTGATACTGCAGGACGATGGTCATTTCCTCGGGGAATTGCTCGCGCAGGCTTGGCGGGATCTGAGTTCCGGGGTCGTCGGTCCGGAAGGTAATATAGAAATGATGCTCGCCCGGCAGGCCGTTTTCGGCGGCATAGCTCAAGGAACGCCGAACAACGCTGCGTAGCGCTTGCTCCACCATGCGGTCGTATTTCAGGCCGTCTTCCGGCATGTTCCATCCCCGATTCGTTTTATTCCCCCGCGCTCCGGCCGCCGCTGGGTTTCAGGAGGGTAAGTGGGGCGCTTCTGTTGCCAGGTGCGCCCCGAACCCCGCCCCGGCGTGTGAAGGCCGAGGACTTAATTTGGCTTACCAGCCGCAATTAAGCGGCGAGGCGAGCCTCACCATAGTTGTCGTTTGCAACTATAATACGGCCCGATAACGGCGGTACCATGCCGGGCGCCGAACGCATCTTTACCACGCGCGTCGATCCTATTTCGCCCCCAAGAGGTTCCTTTTCTGCCCGGCGGCCGAGAAGGAAATATTGGTGGAGGCGCCGGGTACTGCCCCCGGGTCCGCAGCGCTTATTCCACACGCCCGTGTAACGCCATAGCCGGTTGCCCAGCACTCCTAATATAGGGCCTTTCGGGCCCGGATGGAACCTTTCCGGACAGGCCCGCGGCCTTGGATTCGATGTTTATTCGAAGGTTTTTCCCCAGGAATCGGGCTTATCCCCAATCTAGGGCCTCGTCCGCGCGCCGCCGGGCCGCTATGGTCCGCCCATGACCGTCCAAGCCAGCACCCGCGGACTCTTGACCGAAGCCCAGGAAGCCGAAATCCGCGAGCAGCGGGAGGCGGAAAACCGGACCCGCCGTTGCACCGTGCCGGCTCTGGAGGACATCCTCTACGAGCCGATACAGGTCCTCGATCACGGTTTCATCCGGGTCATCGACTACATGGGCGACGATGCCGCGATCGTACAGTCGGCGCGGGTCTCCTACGGCAAGGGCACCAAGCACACACGCGGCGATGCGGGCCTCATAGACTATCTCATGCGCCATAGGCACACCACGCCCTTCGAGATGTGCGAGATCAAGTTCCACGTCAAGCTGCCGATCTTCGTGGCCCGCCAGTGGATTCGCCACCGCACCGCCAATGTGAACGAGTACTCGGCGCGCTATTCGGTTCTCGACAAGGAATTCTACATTCCGGCGCCCGAGCATTTGGCGGCGCAATCGGTCTCCAATCGCCAAGGGCGGGGCGAAATCCTGCAGGGCGCGGATGCGGCGCGGGTCCTGGAGCTTCTCCGGGACGATGCCGAACGCTGCTACGGCAACTACGAGATCATGCTGAACGAACGCCAGGACGGCGGCACTATCGACGAATCCCACGCCGGTTTGGCCCGCGAGTTGGCGCGCATGAACCTGCCGCTGAATACCTATACTCAGTGGTACTGGAAATGCGATCTGCATAATCTTCTGCACTTCGTATCCTTGCGCGCCGATCCCCACGCGCAATACGAAATCCGGGCCTACGCGGACGCGATTCTGGATACCATGAAGCGCTGGGTTCCGGCCGCCACGGCGTCCTTTACCAATCATGTCATGCAAGGGGTGCAGCTATCCGGCGGCGCCCTCGCCGTGGTCCGCCGCCTGCTTGCGGGGGAAACCTTGGATCAGGCCGAGTCAGGCCTGTCCAAACGCGAATGGGGCGAACTCATGGCCGCACTGGGCCGGAGTGAATAAGGCGCTAAAGCGCGCTTATTGCATGACGATCTTCGGCGCCTGGCGCCCGCCGTCTTCCAGGCCGGCGGCGACCTTGTCCCAAATCCGCTTGGCCATGGCCGCATAGGCCTGGGCCTGGGGACTGTCGGGGTTCGACACCACGATCGGGCGGCCGCTGTCCGAGGTCTCCCGGATTTCGATGTCCAGGGGAATGCCGCCCAGGAATTCGACGCCGAGCCTTTCCGCCTCGCGCTCGGCGCCGCCGTGGCTGAAAATATGCGATTCGTGGCCGCAGTTCGGGCACACGAACATGGACATGTTCTCGATGATGCCCAGGACCGGGACGTCGACCTTGCGGAACATGTTCAGACCCTTGCGGGCATCCAGGAGGGCGATGTCCTGGGGCGTCGAGACAATAACCGCGCCGGACAGGGGCACTTGCTGCGACATGCTCAATTGCGCATCGCCGGTGCCCGGCGGCATATCGACCACCAGGATATCCAACTCGCCCCAGGCGACGTCGCGCAGCATTTGCTGCAGGGCGCTTTGGACCATGGGGCCACGCCAGATCATGGGCGTATCCTCGGCCACCAGAAAGCCCATGGACATGCATTTCAGGCCGTAATTCTCCATGGGGCGCAAGATCTTGCCGTCCGGCGAACTCGGCCGTCCGGAGATCCCCAGCATGCGCGGCTGCGACGGCCCGTAGATGTCGGCGTCCAGAACCCCGACCTTGAGCCCTTGCCGCGCCATGGCCACGGCCAGATTGGTCGCGGTCGTCGATTTGCCGACCCCGCCCTTGCCGCTGGCCACCGCGACGATGGTGCGCACCCCCGGCACCAGGGCGCGCGCGGCTTGTCCAGGGGCCGGGGCCGGTCCGGCTGGACGGGATTCCGCCGGCGCGTCCTTATGGGCGGTCAGAACCGCGGTTACGGAGACGACGCCGGGCAAGGACTGGACCTTGCTTTCGGCTTCCTTGCGCAAGGGTTCCATTCGCGCGCCCTGGCGCGGATCGACTTCGATCGAGAACCCAACGTTGCCGTCCCGGACCACGACCCCGGAAATCATGCCCAAAGCGACGATGTCGCGCCCGGCGCCCGGTTCCATGACTTGGCCGAGGGCCGCCATGACCTGTTTTTCCGTGATCCCTTCCATCCTTGCAAACTCCACCCTCGTGACAATATGGTGCGCAACGGCTCCAGCCGGATTCTTCCCGCCTTTGAAATCTCGCGTTCATAGCGGACGGCAAGGGTGATATAAGGCGTCCGGAGGGGTTTGGAAACTGTATCCTGAGACGAACACAGCAACGGCGTTAGGAAAAGCTTAGATGCCCTGGGAAAATAAAGGCGGTGGCGGTGGTCCATGGGGCAGTGGCTCCGGCGGCGGTGGCGGATCGGGCGGCGGCGGCCCTTGGGGCCGCGGCGGCGGCGGTGGTCAAGGCCCCCAGGCACCCGATCTGGAGGAGATCATCCGGCGCGGCCAAGACCGCTTCAAGGGCATGTTCCCCGGCGGCGGCGTGAGCGGTATGGCCTTCGGGCTCATCCTGGCGGTTCTGCTGGTTATTTGGTTCGCCACGGGATTTTACCGGGTCCAGCCGGACCAGCAGGGTGTGGTCCTGCAATTTGGGAGATGGGTTGAAACAACCCAGCCGGGCTTGAACTGGCATTGGCCCTATCCCATTCAGTCGGTGGATACCCCCAGTGTCGAGCGAATCAACGCCATCGACGTCGGGTTTCGCTCGGTTGGCTCCGATCGCGGCCGGGCGCAGGACCGGGACGTGCCCCAAGAAAGCCTGATGGTGACCGGCGACCAGAACATCGTCGATATCGATTTCACGGTGCAGTGGAAAATCGCCGACGCCGGTAAGTTCCTATTCGAAATTCGTGATCCGGAGGCGACCGTGAAGATCGTCGCCGAGAGCGCCATGCGCGAAATTATCGGCCGCACGGATATTCAGCCGGCCCTGACAGAAGCGCGCCAGGAAATCGAAATCAAAACGCGGGTATTGCTGCAATCGGTCCTGAACGAGTACGACGCGGGAATCGAGATAACCCAGGTTCAGCTTCAGAACGTCTCCCCCCCGGCGCCGGTTATCGATGCCTTCGATGACGTGCAACGGGCGCGCCAAGATCTCGACCGCCTGCGAAACGAGGCCGACGCTTACCGCAACGATATCTTGCCGCGTGCGCGCGGCGAGGCACAGCGCATGATTCAACAGGCGCAAGGTTACCGGGAACGCTTGAAAAACGAGGCCGAAGGCGAGGCCTCGCGTTTCATTCAGGTTTACGACGCCTATCGCCAGAACCCCGAGGTCGCGAGGCGGCGCATGTATTTGGAAACCATGCAGAATGTACTTTCCGATATCGATAAGGTCATTTTGGACCGGGGCGCCGGGGGCGTGGTCCCCTACTTGCCGCTCGATCGGCTCCGTAGCGGATCTTCCGCGACCGGCAACCAATAGAATAGGAAGGCAGAAACATGGGTCGTAAATCCTTCCTGGTCTTGGGAATCCTGGTTATCGCGATCGGCATTGGCGTGTCGAGCGCGGCCTTCACAGTGCATCAAACGACGCAAGCCATTGTCTTGCAGCTTGGTGAGCCGAAGCGCGTGGTGACGGAACCAGGACTGCACTGGAAACTGCCGATGGTGCAGAACGTTCTGTATTACGAGAAGCGGGTTCTGAACCTGGACCCGGCGGTGGAGAGTATTCTGCTGTCCGATCAAAAGCGTGTTCTGGTCGATGCTTTCGCGCGTTATAGGATCAGTGACGCCCTGGAATTCTTCAAGTCGGTTCGTACGGAAGGTGGCGTGCGCCAGCGTCTGGGGCCGATCATCAATGCGTCCCTGCGCGCGATCATGGGTAACGTGACCCTGGCCAGCGTGCTGTCGGAAGAACGCGCCGATTTAATGCTCCTAATTCGCGACCGGGTGAATATCGATGCTCGACGATTCGGTATCGAACTAGTCGATGTGCGTATCGGTCGGGCGGATTTCCCCGATGAAATCAGTCAGGCCGTGTATGGGCGCATGAATTCCGAACGTAAGCGCGAGGCCGCCGAGTTCCGGGCCCAAGGTTTCGAGCAAGCGCAACGGGTTCGCGCCGCCGCGGATCGCGAGGCGACCGTCATCCGGGCCGAGGCCGAGAAAGAGGCCGAGATCGAACGCGGCCGCGGCGAAGGCCTACGTACCGAGATCCTCAACAAGGCCTACGGCCGCGACACCGATTTCTTCAACTTTTACCGCTCCATGCAGGCTTACGAGAGGGCGCTTGGGGGGAAAGGCACCTACATGGTGTTGTCGCCGGACAGCGAATTCTTCGATTTCTTCTCGGCGACCGAATTGCCTAAGAAAAAATAGGACGCTTGGGCGCCATAGGGCCCGATGGCCGACTTTCTGACCGCGCTGGCCCTGGTTCTGGTCATCGAGGGCGTCTTCATGGCGCTGTTTCCGCACCGCTTGCGGCAAGTTTTGGAGATGTTGGACGCGGTTCGGCCCGAGGTCTTGCGCGTTGGGGGGCTGAGTGCCGCCGCCGTGGGCGTGCTGTTAGTCTGGTGGTTACGAGGATAGAGCCAGGTAATTAGCTAACGACCTGGTCACACTCTCGTGGCATGTTATGGCGGTTATCGCGGGAAGTTTCGCCGTTTGGTCATAATTCCGCCTAGATCGGCGCTATATTTACCCCTTGTCCCGGTGCTTGACTTCTAACGGGGGCCCACCACATCGCTGAAATGTGGAATTCCAATCCCGACAAGGATCCAGGCGCCGCTTGGGCGCAAATACGGAGAATGCGAGCGTGATTCAGAAGTATATCGCAGACCTAAGGCCCTTTCCGGCCATACGGAAATTCTTTGGCCTCGGTTTGGCTCTCGGCCTCATGGCAGCGCCCCTGGCCGCGCAAGCGCGTTCGGCGCCCGATAGCTTCGCCGATCTGGCCGAGCGGCTGCTGCCGACCGTGGTCAATATCGCCACCACCCAGATGGTCGAAACCAAGCGCAACGAGGAATTCGAAGAGTTCTTTCAGGAGTTTTTCGAACGGCGCGGGAATAAGCCGCCGCAGCGCGAACAACGCCGTTCGACCTCGCTCGGGTCCGGCTTTATCGTCGATTCCAGCGGCTACATTGTCACCAACAACCATGTGATCGCGGAAGCCGACGAGATTTCCGTGCGCCTGTCCGACGACACCTTGCTCGACGCCAAGGTCGTTGGACGCGACGAGAAAACCGACCTGGCCTTGCTCAAGGTCGAAACGACGAAACCGCTTCCCTCGGTGCCCTGGGGCGATTCCAATGTGACCCGGATCGGTGACTGGGTGGTCGCCATTGGCAATCCCTTCGGCCTGGGCGGCACGGTCACGGCTGGTATCGTCTCGGCCCGCCAGCGCGATATCAATTCGGGCCCCTACGACGATTTCATTCAAACCGACGCGGCCATCAACCGGGGCAACTCCGGCGGTCCGATGTTCAACCTCGACGGCGAGGTCATCGGCGTGAACACGGCAATCTTCTCGCCCTCCGGCGGCTCGGTCGGGATTGGCTTCGCCATACCCTCCGCTCTGGCCAAAAACGTGATTTTGCAATTGCGTGACCAGGGTGAAGTGCGCCGCGGCTGGCTTGGCGTGCGCATTCAGACGGTGACCGACGAATTGGCCGAGGGTTTACGGCTCGACAAAGCGACCGGCGCCTTGGTCGCCTCCGTCACGCCGGGCGGACCCGCTGAAATGGCAGGCCTCGTCCAGGGCGACGTGGTGCTGCGTTTCGACGAGGGCGAGGTTACCGATATGCGCAAATTGCCGCGCATGGTCGCCGAGACGCCTATCGGCAAGGCGGTTTCGGTCGTGGTCTGGCGTAAGGGTAAGGAAAAAACCTTCCAGATAAAACTCGGTGAGCTGGACGAGGAAAGAATTGCCAAGGCTTCCCTCAAGACCGGCGAAACCGAGAAGGAAAGCGGTAAGATCGGCGACTTGGGCCTTGCATTGGGCCAAATCACACCGGAACTGCGGCAACGCTTCAAGCTAGAGGAGAAAACCAAGGGCGTCGTTATTACCGAGGTTGAAGAAGGCGGCTCCGGCTCGGAAAAAGGCCTGCGTCCTGGCGATGTCATTGTTGAGGTCGACCAGGAAGAGGTGTCCAATCCATCTCAGGTCGCCGAGCGGGTTGAAAAAGCCAAGACCGAAGGCTTTCGCGTCGTGACCCTTCTGGTTTACCGCAACGGCGATTTCCAATGGGTCGCGGTGCGTATCGACAAGAGTTAGCCGTTCTTAAATTCGTTGCGCCGGTAACCTTGCAGGTACAAAAGCGTGGTCAGGTCGCCGTGATCGATGCAAACGCTTGCCGCCTCGCGTAGTACCGGTTTGCCCCTGAAGGCCACGCCGAGGCTGGCGGCCTCGACCATCTCCACATCGTTGGCGCCGTCGCCCACGGCACAGGCGTCATCCAGATCGAGGCCGCGCTCATCGCAGAGGCGCTCTAGGATATCCCGCTTCGTGGAGGGTCCGAGTATCGGCTCGGCTATCTCCCCAGTCAGGGTCTCTTGGGCGATTTCAAGGCGATTTCCGTGCGCTTCGTCGAAGCCGCAGCGGGATCGGATGTCCTCGGTGAAATGGGTAAATCCACCGGAGACAAGCGCCGTGTAGGCACCCTGGGCGCGCATGGTGAGGATCAGGGTGCGGGCGCCCGGGTTTAAGGTTGCTCCGGCGCCGATCCGGTCCAGGGCCGCCACGGGCAGGCCTGCCAGCAGGTGCACGCGCTGCTTGAGGGCAGCGTCGAAATCGATTTCCCCGGCCATGGCGCGGGCCGTAATCCCGGCGATTTGCGGGCGAATACCGAGGGTGTCCGCCAGTTCGTCCAGCAGTTCCTCGGCGATGACGGTGGATTCCATATCGGCGACCAGCAAGGCCTTACGCCGGTTCCCGGCCGGCAGGACGGCCAAGTCCACGACCGCCCCGGCCAGGCGTTCGCGAACCGCGGCCTTTGCCGATTTCGGCATCGCGCTTTCGATCGCGATATCGCAGGCAATTCCCGGATCGAGCCAATCCACCGCGGCGTGGGCGGCGCCGGCCTCGCCCAGCGCCGCCATGGCCCCATCGAGCAGGCTGGCGTCGAGCGGGCTTGAGCCGGGGGCGGCAATAAGGGTAAGCACGAAGTGCATGGGTGCATTTATCCCGCCGCGAATGAATAGGACAAGGTTGCTTTATGGCGCGAAAGGCAAACCCGGATACCTCCGCCGGGGCCGGTCCGGTGGTTATTGTCACCGGGCCGACGGCGAGTGGGAAATCCGACTTGGCCCTGGACCTGGCGGGGGCCTTCGATGGGGTCGTGATCAACGCCGATTCCATGCAGGTCTATCGCGAGCTCGCGATCCTGACGGCCCGGCCCGGCCTGGCGGCCATGCGCCGCGTTCCGCACCGTTTGTACGGCGTTTTGCCGGGCGGCGAGCGATGCTCGGCCGGGCGTTGGCGGGTCATGGCCCTGGCCGAGATCGCGGCCGCCCACGCCGAGGGCAAGCTTCCCATCGTGACCGGGGGTACCGGTTTGTACCTGCGCGCCTTGGTCGAGGGCTTGAGCCCGGTGCCGGAGGTGCCGGCGGCGATCCGGGACCAGGCCAAGGCGCTGCACCGGGATCTTGGGGCTGAGAAGTTCCATACCGCTCTGGCCGCGCGCGATCCCGTAATGGCGGCACGGCTGCACCCCAAGGATAGTCAACGTCTGCTGCGCGCCTGGGAGGTTCTGACGGCCAGCGGGCGGTCTCTGGCCGAATGGCAGGCGAAGGACGGCGGTTCCAATACGGCTGAATCCATATCGTTTCGCCCCTTTTGGCTGATTTTCCAACCGGAGCGCCGGGATCTCTACGACGCCTGCGACAAGCGATTCCTGGCCATGATCCAAGCCGGGGCCCTGGATGAGGTCCGGGCGCTTCAGGCCCTTGGCCTCGACCCCGCCTTGCCGGTCATGAAGGCCCTGGGCGTGCGCGAGCTTGCTGCGCACCTCGCGGGGGAGATGAGCTTCGAAGAAGCGTCCGCCAAGGCGCGCCAAGCGACGCGCAACTATGCCAAGCGCCAGATGACCTGGATGCGGACCCAGTTGCCAAGCCTGGCGCGCGAGCCTGTCATGAGCTTTGAGCAATATTCGGAAAGTTTGCGGCTAAAAATCTTTTCAGAAATTCGTCGGTTTGTATTGACCGGGTAAAACCCAGCGACTAGGTTACGCCCTCCGCGAAAAAGGGTGAGGCCGGATTTCAGGCGGTTTCCGGCTGTTTCGAGCTGAATTAGGGCCTTTGGGAGCGGGCCGGTAACAAAAAGGAACGAGACCATGGCGGCTAGGAAGATGACTGGATCGCAATTGGTGCTGCAAGCGCTGTGCGATCAGGGTGTCGAAGTCATCTTCGGCTATCCGGGCGGCGCCGTCCTGCCAATCTACGATGCCTTGCACCAGCAAAACTCCCTGCGCCACATCCTGGTCCGGCATGAGCAAGCGGCCGTACATGCCGCCGAAGGCTATGCCCGCTCGACCGGTAAGGTCGGGGTCGTGCTGGTCACCTCGGGCCCGGGTGCGACCAATGCGGTGACCGGACTGACCGACGCCTTGATGGATTCCATTCCCGTGGTTTGCCTGACCGGGCAGGTCCCGACCCACCTTATCGGCAACGATGCGTTTCAAGAAGCGGACACGACCGGCATCACCCGGCCCTGCACCAAGCACAATTACTTGGTCAAATCGGCGGAGGATGTATCGCGGATAGTCCACGAGGCCTTTTACGTGGCCCGATCCGGGCGCCCGGGTCCGGTCGTGATCGACTTGCCCAAGGATGTGCTTCAAGCCAAGGCAAACGTCACCGAGGGCGGCGAAGAGATTCAGCACAAAAGCTACAAACCGCGGATAAAGCCCGACCCCAAGGCGATCGGGCAAGCCATCGAAATCATCGCCAAGGCCAAGCGGCCGATCGTCTATTCCGGCGGCGGGGTCATCAATTCAGGCGACAAGGCCAGCCGTCTGCTGACCCGTTTCGTGCGCATCCTGGGTGCGCCCTGCACGAGTACCTTGATGGGGCTGGGCGCCTATCCGGCCAGCGACCCGCAGTTTCTGGGCATGTTGGGTATGCACGGAACCTATGAGGCCAATCTGGCCATGTACAATTGCGACGTCATGATTAATGTCGGCGCCCGTTTCGACGACCGGGTGACCGGGCGTTTGGACGAATTCTCACCCAACTCCAAGAAAATCCACATCGATATCGACCCCAGTTCGATCAATAAGAACGTGGTCGTCGAATTGCCGGTTATCGGCGATGTCGCGGCGGTTTTGGATGCCTTGCTCAAAGCCTGGGCCAAGGGCGGGCACAGCCTCTCTCAACGCGCGCTCAAGCAGTGGTGGAAATCGATCGAGGGCTGGCGCGGGCGCGAGTGCTTGAATTTTGAAAGCACCGATTCAGTCATCAAGCCGCAGTATGCCATTCAGCGGCTGTATGAATTGACCAAGGACCGCGAAACCTTCATCACCACCGAAGTCGGCCAGCACCAGATGTGGGCCGCGCAGTACTACAAGTTCGAAAAACCGCGGCATTGGATGACCTCAGGCGGCTTGGGAACCATGGGCTACGGTCTGCCGGCTGCCTATGGCGTGCAGGTCGCGCACCCGGATGCGCTGGTCATCGATATCGCCGGCGAAGCTTCGATCCAGATGAACATCCAAGAACTTGGTACGCTGATGCAATACCGCTTGCCGGTTAAAGTGTTCATCATCAACAATCAATGGATGGGCATGGTCCGCCAATGGCAGGAGTTATTGCACGGCGAGCGGTATTCGCAGACCTATAGCGAATCCCTACCGGACTTCGTGAAGCTGGCCGAAGCCTATGGCGCGCGAGGCTTGCGGGCCGAGAAGCCGGCGGAATTGGACGGCCTGATTAAGGAGATGATCGACCATCCCGGTCCGGTGATCTTCGACTGCCTGGTCGATCAAAAGGAAAACTGCTTCCCCATGATTCCCTCCGGCGCCGCGCACTACGACATGCTACTGGGCCCCGAGGATCAAGCGGCGAAGCCGGTTTCCGAGGAAGGCATGGTGCTGGTATAACGCCGCGCTAAAGCGCCGGACCTGCAGCGCGCATTGTTTGAAGAATCGATCCTGAGTTAGGAAAATCCCATTATGGCGCCTAAAGACATGAGCATAGAACGACGCACCATCGCGGTGCTGGTCGATAACGAACCGGGGGTTCTGGCCCGGGTCATCGGCTTGTTCTCCGGGCGCGGCTACAACATCGAGAGCCTGACGGTCTCCGAAGTCGATACGACACGGCATCAATCGCGAATCACGATCATAACGTCCGGAACCCCGCAGATCCTGGAACAGATCAAGGCTCAGTTGGACCGCTTGGTCCCAGTCCACGCGGTCAGCGATCTGACCAAAAAAGGGCCCAGCGTGGAACGCGAACTGGCGCTGGTGAAAGTCTCGGGAAAGGGTAATAAACGGGTTGAATCCCTGCGTATCGCCGACATCTTTCGCGCCCGCGTGGTCGATTCGGGCCTGGATCACTTTATTTTTGAGATGACTGGCCGCAGCGACAAGCTCAATGTCTTCATCGAACTCATGCGTCCCCTTGGACTGATCGACGTCAGCCGCACCGGCGTGGTCGCGATTTCGCGCGGCTCTACCGGACTGCTGAACTGAAACTGGGTGCAAGGACGGGCGCCGCTACCGAACCAACGTAACGAGAGATATCTGGAGGATTATAATCATGCGTGTCTATTACGACCGCGACGCGGACGTTAATTTGATCAAGGGTAAGAAGGTTGTCGTGGTCGGCTACGGCAGCCAAGGTCACGCCCATGCCAACAACATGAAGGAAAGCGGGGTCAAGGACGTGCGCGTCGCGCTTCGTCCGGGATCCTCCAGCATCAAGAAGGCCGAAGCCGCGGGCTTCACGGTCATGGAGCCCAGCGCGGCCGCCGAGTGGGCCGACGTGGTCATGGTCCTGGTCCCCGATGAGCTTCAGGCCGAGTTGTACCGCGATCACCTGGCGCCCAATATGCGCGCGGGCACGGCCATGGCCTTCGCCCACGGCCTCAACATCCATTTCAACCTGATTGAGCCGCGCGCCGATCTGGATATCTTTATGATCGCGCCCAAGGGGCCCGGTCATTTGGTGCGCTCCGAATACCTGAGCGGCGCCGGCGTGCCGTGCCTTCTGGCGGTTCATCAGAACCCAAGCGGCAATGCCAACGAGATTGGCCTGAGCTACTCAAGCGCCATTGGCGGTGGCCGGGCCGGCACCATAGAGACCACATTCCAAGAGGAGTGCGAGACCGACCTCTTCGGCGAGCAGGTGGTGTTGTGCGGTGGTCTTTGCGAATTGATCACGGCCGGTTTCGAAACCCTGGTCGATGCCGGTTACGCGCCGGAGATGGCCTATTTCGAATGCGTGCACGAGGTCAAACTGATCGTCGATCTTATTTACGAGGGCGGCTTAGCCAATATGCGCTACTCAATCTCGAACACGGCGGAATACGGCGACTATACCCGTGGCAAGCGTGTTATCACCGAGGAAACCCGGGCCGAGATGAAGCGGGTGCTGGAAGATATCCAGTCCGGCCGCTTCGCCCGCGATTGGGTCGCCGAATGTCAGGCCGGACAGCCCAGCTTCAAGGCCACCCGCCGCCGCCGCGCCGACCACGGCATCGAAGAAGTCGGCGGCAAGTTGCGCGCCATGATGCCCTGGCTGAGCGAAGGCAAGCTGGTCGATAAGGCGAAGAATTAAGGGGGAGCCGGCGCCCTGGGTTCGTTCTTGCTCTGCTTCTGATTTGGAGCTATGGCGACCGTTTCCTATCGCCGTTCCTAGCCTCGACTCGTCGGATAGGATGTGGTTGGACTGACTCCGAAGTTCCTTCGTGACCTAAATTTTCTTTAGCATGGATTAAGAAGGCAGTTGACAAACACATATTTCACACTATAATAGTGTGAAATATGTGTAAAGGAATGAACCATGGAAAACGAGAACAGTTTCTCGAGGATGTTTCGCGAAGCTCAAATTCGGTGGGAAGAGAGAAAAATAATTAGCGATGAAACTCGGAAGCGTGAAAATAGATTGTCTGCAAATCCAGACTGCGATTTACAGCAGCGTGTTAGCCAAAGGGAACATATGATTGAACGTGCCAAAAACAATCGCCGTAAAACGGAGAAAACTAAGTGTGCCGAAATTGTAAAATATAAGCGGGAAATAAATGATTCCCTTTTGGAGCTTGCCAAGAGGAGAATTATCAACGGCGACCAAGTTATGAAGTCGATTCTTGTATCCCGGAAAATGATAACCTTCCAGAACGTAATCATTCTGGAAGACAGACCCGCTTCTTGACTTAGTTGCGATCTAGCCTTGGTTTGTCTGTTTGGCTATTGCGCGGCGCGGGTGTGCACGGGCCGCATACGGCGCGTAGATATGTACAAGCTGTCCGCACCTGTGCCGCCTTTAGATCCGTGGGATCTTTGGAATACGCCCGAACGGCCATTTTGGTTTCGGCCCAGGCATCACGACGAGTTTCTCGTGACTGAAATATCTTCACAGCTCCCTCCCGGTGCGCCCGGGGCTTTGCCCAGGGCGCCAGCCTTATGACACGCTATAAACGGTGCCAGATCATTATGGCGAGATGATGACGCACTGCCCTCGGCCATAAAGAAATAGCGATTCGCCGCTAGGTTCGGCTTGGTATTAGGCCGCTAGAAGCGAAGCGGCCCTGGCGTCGGCGCGCTTGGCCCGGTCGGTTTGGCCGAGGCCTTCGTGGGCGCGCGCCACCATGCGCCAGTTTTGTGGGCTGGTCGGTTTTAAGGCGGTGCGTTCGTTGGCCAAGGCTAGGGCTAAATCGAACTGGCTCGCGCGCAGGGCCGCCTCTAGCAGCGTCCAGCCGATGATGTCGCGCTGCGCGGCGCTGCCGCCCAAGCGGTGGGTGCGATAGCGTACCGGCACTAGCAACTCGACGCATGTCCCATAATCCTCTTTGGCGAAGGCTTGCAGCGCGCGGCAGAAGGGCATGCCGATTATCCGGCCATGTCCGCGTTGAGGCCGAAATTGGCGCCGGTCAGCTTTGCCAGCGCGACCACATCGGCGGTGTGATCGAAATGGCCATGGGTGACAAGGATCAGATCGACCTTGCCGACCTTCGACAGATCCTTAAGCGCCGCCGGTGTTTTGGGATTCTTCAAAATGAAGGGATCGATCACGATCACCTTGCCCTTGAGGCTGGTGATGCGGACAGCTGCTTGACCGTACCAGAGCAAATCCGCCGCTTGCGCGCCGGCTTGTCCGACTAGAGACATGAGTCCTGCTAGGGCGAGAGCAAGGCACGATAATGTCATCCGGGTCATGGCAAAACCCTCTCTGTATTCGGGAGATAAGTTTCTTACTTACTTACTGGGCATTCGCCCGTAGTTTGAGAAAGTATGCTGCGTCCAGGCCCAAGGAAGCAAGCTGACGACAGTGTCTAGCGGAAGGTCTCACCGCAATGTGATGACGGCAATCGCGGGTCCCGGTCGGATATCACGTCAACTTTAAGCTGACCAGCACGACGTCCATCTCGTCCAGATTGGATGTCTGGGTGAAGCCGAGCGTCTTGCACAGCTTCAGCATCGCTGAGTTTTCGCGCAGCACGTCGCCATGGATCTCGCCGATGCCACGCCGGCTGGCGTAGTCAATAATGCGCTGCATCAAGAGACGGCCCAGGCCTTTGCCGGTCATGTCGTGCCGCACGATGATGGCGTACTCGGCGCGCTCATTGTCCGGATCGGCGGCAATACGTACAACGCCGAAAATATCGGTCCGGCCCGGGGTCCCCTCCTCGGTCAGGATCAGCGCCATCTCGCGGTCGTAGTCGATTTGCGTGAAACGCGCCGCCTGGATATGCGACAGCGTCTTGATGGGCGCGAAAAAGCGCAGGCGGATTTCCTCCGGCGTTAACTTAGCAAAGGCGGCGCGCAAGGACGGTTCGTCTTCCGGCAGAACCGGGCGCAACAGCAGCTTGCCGCCCTCATCCAGCGGAATTATCTCCTCCAGCTCTTTGGGATACGGCCGGATCGCCAAGCGTGCCGCGCCCGGGCGGGTTGCCCTGGCGAGCCTGATCCGCGCATCCAGCGCGATGACGCCGTACTCATCTGCAAGCAGCGGGTTGATGTCCATTTCAGCGATCTCGGCGAAGTCGATGACAAGCTGCGACACCTTGATCAGGGTCAGCGCGACGGCATCCAGATTGACCGGCGCCAAGCCTCTATATCCTTGCAAAAGGCGATGGATCCGGGTCCGCGACATGGCCTCGTGAGCCAGGCGCATGTTGAGCGGGGGGAGCGCGAGTGCTTTGTCGGAGATGACCTCGACCGCGGTCCCGCCTTGACCGAACAAGATTGTTGGGCCGAATTGAAGGTCTTCCGACATGCCCACGATCAACTCGTAAGCACCTGGGCGCCGCACCATGGGCTCGACCGTGAAACCCTCTATACGGGTGCCGGGCTTTTCTCGGGAAACGTGTTCCAGCATGGCGGTGGCCGCGGCCTCGACCGCGCGCGGTCCCTCGAGGTTCAGCACCACGCCACCGACATCGGTCTTGTGAGTGATATCCGGCGACAGGATTTTCAACGCGACCGCGCCGCCCAGGCTTACCGCCGCCTCGGCCGCCGCTTTGGGGTCGCCGGCGATTTCTGTCCCCGCCACCGGAATTGCGTAGGCCTCGATAACCGCTTTGGCCTGCGGGTCGCTCAGCCAGACCTGCCCGGCGCGCAGGGCTTCAGCGATGATATCCCGCGCCTTGGCGGTGTCGGGGGTAAAATCCTCGGGTACCGAGGCTGGTGTCTCGATCAGTGTGGCCTGGTTGCGCCGGTAGGTCACCATGTGCATGAAGGCGCGCGCCGCCTGACCAGGCGTTTCATAGGTCGGTATTTTGTGGTCCGCGAAGAGGCGCCGCGCTTTACGGGCTTCCTCGCCACCGACCCAACTGGTCAGAACACTGGGTGATTTTTTCCCGCCCAAGGAATCGACCACGGCCCGCGCGGCCTCGGTGCTAGAGGCGATCGCGGTCGGGCAATGCAGGACCAGGACCGCATCGACCGTGCGATCTTCCAGCAACGGTGTCAGGGCCGCTGCGTAGCGCGCGCCGTCGGCGTCGCCGATAATGTCGATCGGATTGGCCCGCGACCAGGTTGGCGGCAGAACCTTATCGAGCACGGCCAAGGTTTCCGGGGTTAGTTCGGCCAGCCGGCCGCCCTCGTCGATCAGGGAGTCGGTGGCCAGGACACCCATGCCGCCGCCGTTGGTCAGAATAGTCAGACGGTCGCCGGGCGGTGGGTCGATCGCGCCCAGGGTGCCGACCGCGTCAAACAACTCCTCCAAGCTGAAGACGCGCAGCATGCCGGCGCGCCGGAACGCGGTGTCATAGACTTCGTCCGACCCGGCCAGGGCGCCGGTGTGCGAGGCGACCGCGCGGGCGCCTTCGGCGTGACGTCCTGCCTTGACCACGATAACCGGCTTGGAACGCGCCGCCGCTCGTGCCGCAGACATGAACTTGCGGGCACTTGTGACTGCTTCGATGTATAGCAAGATGGCCCGCGAGTCGCGGTCACTGGCCAAGTAATCCAGCATGTCGCCCAGATCGACATCGCTCATGGCCCCCAGGGAAACCAGATGAGAGAAGCCGATCTTGCGGCTGCTGGCCCAATCGATAACCGAGGTTACCACCGCGCCCGATTGCGCGACGAACGCGAGCCGCCCGGGCCGCGCCGCAGTTTCGGCGAAGCTTGCGTTCAGGCCAATCTTGGGTACCAGGATACCCAGGCAATTGGGGCCCACGAGGCGCAACAGGTGCGGTCGCGCGGCATCCAACATGGCTTGCTTTAGACGCTGACCGTCCTCATCGGCGCCCTCACCGAATCCAGCCGTGATCACAACCGCCGCCTTGGTTCCCAGCGCGCCCAACTCCGCGATCAAGCCCGGAACAGTCTCCGGCGGGGTCGCGATAACCGCCAGATCCGGTGGGCGCGGCAGGGACTTCACGTTCGGATAGCTCGGCACGCTTTGTATATGGTCGTGCTTTGGATGGACCGGCATAACGGGACCGTCGAAACCGCCTTGGAGGAGGTTTCGGGCTAGAACCGCGCCGACAGAATTGGGCCTGCGACTGGCCCCAATCAAGGCGATCGATCTTGGTTTAAACAGATAGTCGAGGTTGCGGATCGTCATAGCCGAAGTGAATCATTAGAAATGCTGCAGCGCAATATATCTTTTCCAAGTGCCGCAAATGGGCGGCCGCCCTGGCAGCCTATCGATGTTTGACTAAAACCCCTAGGCAGCCAGAAGTGAAGCGGCGCGGGCGTCGGCGCGTTGTGCCCGCTCCACCTGGCCCAGGCCCTCGTGAGCGCGCGCCACGAGATGCCAGTTGCGCGGGCTGGTCGGCTTCATGGCGCAGCGTTCGTTGGCCAGGGCCAAGGCCAGATCGAATTGGCCCGCGCGCAGGGCCGATTCCAACAAGGTCCAACCGATGATATCGCGTTGTGCGTAGCTGCCACCCAAACGGTGCGTGCGATAGCGCACCGGCACCAATAAATCGACACAGGCGGCGTAATCCTCCTTCGCGAAGGCTTGTAGCGCGCGGCAAAACGGAATGCCGATGATCCGGCTCATGGCGACATTGGCGTCGCTCGCGTGATCGACATAGCGCTCGTTGGCGTTCAGCAGGCGCGCGGCGGCCGACTCGCGCCCGTCGGCGACAAAGGCCATCATCGCGTGCACGTCATTGAAGGCGTATAGCGTGTCGGTGGCGCTGGTTTCCCACTTGTCGGCCAGGGCGGTCCAGCGGTTACCGACGTCGACGCCGAGCAGCTTGAGGCGCCAAAGCAAGGCCGCCGCGTCCAGTTCTTCGTACTTGTCGCCACTCGGTTCGCTGGATCGCAGATGATTGTCGAATATTTCCAGAACCCGGTCGTCTTGTTTGAGGTCGAGGTGGAAGAGCGACAAATGCCACCACAGATGATTGGCGAAATCACCCCGGGCCCAATCCTCGGTGCGGCTGCGCATCCACCATATACCGCCGGCCTGACGGCCCCTCATTTCCATAACGTGAGCGACCGCATGAATTGCGTAGGGATGTTTGGGGCGTATGGCCACGGCTTGGCGGCCCAATTCTTCCGCATACATGAAATCGCGGTTCTCCTCCAAGCCAAAGGAATAGAACCCGAGGATGAACTCGTAGCCCGGGATCGATTCGTCCCACATGGAGAAAACCCTGGCCACGCTATCGCGCTGACCCGGTGTGTCGCCGAGAAGAACATCGGTCAAATGGACCAGCATCAAGGCGAAAAGATCGAAGGGGTTATGGGTGACCACATCTTCCCAATGTTGCACGGCAACGGAGAAATCGCCGTCGACCCAAGCCCGAAGGGCGGCGATGTGCCCGCGTTCGCGTTCGTTCGCGCCCGAGGCTAGAGCCTCCGCCGCCTCGACGCTGACGAGCATGGAATCGTAGATCCGCACCTCCATGGATTGCGTCAGCATTCCGGCCTTGAAGCAATGGCCCATGATGAAATCTGGATGGGCGCGCAGGATCTCGTCGATTTCCGCCAGGGGATCGCCTTGAAACGCCATGCAGTCCACATGCAGGCGATCCAGTGAATCGACCAGGCTTTGGTCGGCGCAAGAAACCGGTACGCCGCGGCAATCGTGCAAAGACATGAGATCTTCCCGCTTAGTGTCGTTTCATGGAGCGGGAACCAGGATGCGCCACAAGACCCTAGCGGTCAAATGGGTAAGACTGCCGAAGAGAGGTCTAGGTTTCCGGCGTCCCGCCAACGATCTGCCGGCCAAGATCTTCGAGGCTGGCCAGGAGATTGGACAGATCGAGGGTTCCGGAATAGGCAAGATAGGCGAGAGCGGCGGCAAGCAAGCCGATACCGGCGGCGAAGCGCCAGCGCGGAGTTCCAAACCCACGTTTTACCTGCGACTTGGCTTTGATCGTGGTTTCCCGGCCGCGTTGCTCCGCCTTGCGGGTTAGCTCGATCTTGGCTTGGTGGCGGCGTTTCTCCACCTCTTGTTGGGCTTCTTCCGCTTCTTGCTTGGCTTGCTCGATCGCCTCGCGCGCTCTTTCCGCCGCGGCATGGCGCAGGGCCCACTCCTTCTTGCGCCGTTCCATTTCTTCGCGGGTCGCCGGCGCCTTACGGGGTTCGGGTTCGGGCTTAGGCTCTGGCGGGGCCGGGCTTGGCGCCGGTGCCACGGGGTTAACAGTCTGCGCTTCCTGGTCCGCGGCTTCGTAGGCTTGATGGACGCTTGTCAGGCGTTGCTCGGTACTCGCCGTCCATTCCGCCCGGGCTTGGGCAAGGCGCTCTTCTTCCTGTGCCTTCCAGACGGCCTGGGAGTCTTTCAGACGTTGGCTTTCTTCGGCCTCGGCCTCGGCGCGGAGCCGGGATACACGTCTTTCTTCTTCCTGTGCCAGGGTTTCCTTGATCGCGGAGAGGCGGTTTTCCTCTTCCGCGCGCCATGCCGCCTTGCTCTCCGCCACGATTTCGGCCTGTTCGCGTTGCCAGTCTTGCTTGGCCGCCTCCAGGCGTTGTTGCGCTTCGTCCTGCCAGGCCTGCTTCAGCTTCGCCAAGACCTCCGGATCTTGCGTATCGCTTGCGGCGCCCGTCTCCGGTTGGCTTGGCTGTTGAGCTTCCCAAGCCGCCTTGGCTTCGGCCAAGCGGTCTTCTTCTTGCGTCTTCCATTGTATCTGCGCGGCGGCCAGGCGTTGTTTCGCTTCGGTGTCCCATAGGGATTGCGCGGCCGCCAGGCGCTTCTCCTCCTCCGTCTTCGACTTGGCCCGCGCCTGAACCTGGCGGTCCTCTTCCCGGCCCTGCCAGGCTTGCTCGGTTTCAGTTTGGCGTTGTTTCTCGGAGGCGGCCCAGTCGGCCTTGGCGGTGGCGAGGCGGTCTTGCTCTTCGCGTTCGGAGGTCCGCTGCGCGGCCGCCAGATGGCGTTCCTCATCAGCCCGCCAGCGCGCCTCCGCCTCCGCCATGTGAACCTCCGCTTGCGCCTGCCAGGTTTCCTTCGCCTTAGCCAAGGCTTCGTGATGACGTACTTCGATGTCCTCGTGGGTGGCCCGGGCGGCGTTCTCAGCCTCGGCGGCCCAGCTTGATTTGGCTTTCTGGAGGCGTTCCGTTTCCGCCTGAATCCACGCCGACTTGGCTTGAACCAAGTGTTCGCCGAGGTCCTTCTCCCACTCGGCCTTGGCATCCGCGATCGTGCGCGCGGTGTCTTCTCGCCACTTGGTTTCCGCCGCCAGATGTTCGGGCGATTTTTCCGTCTTGCCCGTTTTCTTTTTACTTTTGCCGCCACTAGGTTTGGGGGCCTCGACCTCCATATCGATAAGGGCCACCGTCGAGGCGACGTTGAAACCGTCCCGGTCATAGCGCAGGGCGCGGATGGAAAGGGTTCGTTTTTTATCGTTTCCCTCCGGCGGCAGGAACTTGAGCCCATCCAGTTCCACCGAGGTCAGGGACCAGGTGCCGTCCCGGTTGTTCCGGCCGGCGGATAGGCTGCCGCCCAGGGGAAGGCCCTCGACCTTGATCGTAACGTCGCCGCCAACGCCGCGCGCGTCCAGTTCGCGCGCGATCGGTAGCGGTATCGCTCGATCTTTTTCGCTGTCGGTGCTCACGCCAAGAGGTTCCGTTTTCCGCCTGAAAGTCCGGCCGGCGCTCCGCCGCGCCGAGGCTAAGTTCTTGCCGGATTGTTAACGCAAAACATGAAGTTTTGGTTGAACGCGGCTCTCGCGTGGCATGTATTGACGAAAATTAACCAAGATAGATCGCGGCCTACAATTGACGCATCTCAATGACCGCTAAGGCCCGATCGCGCGATTGTACGCCAAAGAAGGCACGCCATTGACGTGCGTGCCGCTCACTGGAAAAAACGGAGACCGTGATGCTTAATCCGCGCCGAAAGTCTATTTCGCGGCGTCTTGTCCACTGGGCACGGGCGATTGTGGCGCTCCCTATCCTGGCGGCGCTTGCCGCGCCGGTGTCGGCGCAGAGCACCCAGGACAAGGGTTTCTACCAAAGCTACGTTTTCGGGACGCCTGACCGGCCCACCGAGGAATGGCTCTTGGCCTACGGCGGGCGGATTTATGACATGTGGTGGGCCGTACTCTTTATCGACCCGCCGCAAGAAACCCATCCGTTATATCCTAAGTCGGGCCGGCAATCGGGCGCTGAAACATGGCGCTGCGTTGAATGCCATGGCTGGGACTATCGCGGCGTAGAGGGGGCTTATGGCGCCGGGCCGCACTACAGCGGCATCAAGGGCATCGAGGGCATGACGGGTAAGGACCCGGCGCGGATCGCCGAAATTTTACGCGGCCCCTCGCACCTCTATACGTCGGAACTGATCCCCGACAAGGCCATGGCCGCCCTGACTCAATTCGTCAGCAAGGGGCAATTCGATGCCGGCCGCGTGATCGACCCTTCAAGCGGCCGGGTGTTCGGGGATGCCGAACGGGGCAGGAAGTTTTTCCAGAATGTCTGCGCGATCTGCCACGACTACGACGGCATGGCCTGGATCACCGGCGAGGAACCGGATGGCGATTTGCAGACCCTGGGCGCGATCGCGAATGCCAATCCCTGGCGCGGCCTGCATAAGATCATGAACGGCCAAACCTATGCCGACATGCCGGCCATGCGGGCCTTCGACCGTCAGGTTGTCCTCGATATCCTGGCCTATGCGCAGACCTTGCCCCAGGGGCGCGAATAACCGGGGGTAAGAGACCGCGGCCCTTGTCATCGCGGCGTTCAGATGCCAGCTTTCCGGCGCGATATTGGGCACCGAAAGACTTCTGATACATGCTTTGGTTGATACTTGGCGGTCTTGCCTCGTTCGCGGCGGGGTTTCTTCTTTTTGGCTTCCTGCGCCGGCCGGGGGCCCGCGCGGCTCGTGCCGAGCACGACCTGGAAGTTTACCGGTCGCAGCTCAAGGAACTCGATCGCGAACGCGAGTCCAATCTCATCTCCAGCAGTGAGGCCGAGGCGGCGAAAATAGAAATCCAGCGCCGTATCTTGGCGGCCGGCCAGGCGCCAAAGGCAACAAGCCTGGCCCCCGGGTCCCGGCTGGGCGCCGGTATCCAGGCCGCTGTCGTGGTATTGGTCCCTCTGGCCGCTTTCGGTCTCTATTTTTTCCTCGGAAATCCGGGGGTTCCCAGCGTTCCCTTCGCTGATCGCCCGCCCCAGAGCGCCGCTATGCCGCAAGCGCGGGACGCCTTGCCCGATGTCGAAACCATGATCGCGCGGGTGCGTGCGCGCCTGACGGAGGACCCCGGCGACTTGACTGGCTGGACGCTTCTCGGCCGCAGCTTGGCCTCTCTTGGCCGCTACCCCGAGGCCATTGAGGCCTTCGATCAGGCGATTCGTCTATCCGATGCCGACGCCGGGCTATACGGCGCCAAGGCCGAGACCATGATCGCGGCGGCGCAAGGCTCGGTCACGCCCGAAGCGCGCGCGGTCCTGGAGCAGGCCCTGAGCCTCGATCCGAAGGATGCGCGCACGCGTTTCTATCTGGCCGCCGCCAAGCAGCAGGCCGGCGATACGCAAGCCGCGCTGGACGATCTGCGTGGCTTGCTTGCCGAAGCCCCCGGCGATGCTTCCTGGTACGACGCGGTCCATCGGCAAGCGGCCGGCCTTGCCACGGACCTGGGCCTGGATCCTGAAGCGATTCTGCCCAAGGCGCGTCTTGATGAGGCCGATCCCCGGGCGGCGGCGGCGCGCCTGGCGGCGCGCCTGGAGCAAGACCCGAAGGATTTTCGCGGCTGGATTGACCTGGCCCGTATCCGGGCCGGGCAGGGCGATTCCGAAGGCGCGCGCGGCGCGCTGGATCGCGGCGCCGAGGTTTACGAGGGCGCCCCCTTCGTACAGCAGCAATTCCGTCAAGCGGCCACGGAACTGGGGCTGACCGGGGCCGCCGATCAAGGAAGTGCGCGCGGGCCGAGCCGCGCGGATATGGAAGCCGCTTCGGAAATGACCCCTGATCAGCAGCAGGCCATGATCCGCTCCATGGTCGGCGGTTTGGCGGAACGCCTGGAAACCGCGCCGGACGATTTGCAAGGCTGGCAAATGCTGGCCCGTTCCTATGGCGTCCTCGGCGAGAGGGACCAAGCGGCCGAAGCCTATCGGCATGTTTTGACCTTGGACTCCACGAACACGGACGCGCTGTTTTTCTTGGGCGAAGCGGCCTCCGCCAAAGGCGATAAGAAGGGCGCGGCGAAGTTTTGGACCCGGCTTCTGGCACGGCTGACGCCGGGCGGCGCCGAACACACCATGGTGCGGGAGCGGTTGAACGCCCTGGGCGTCGCGCCATAGCGTTGAAAACATTGAGGCAAAAAAAATGGGAGCGAGGCCAGGCCTCGCTCCCATAGCCGTAGTTACTGGCTAGGCTGGACTTAGTAGTCCATGCCGCCCATGTCCGGCGCGCCGGCCGGGGCCGCCTTCTTTTCCACCTTTTCCGCCACCATCGCCTCGGTGGTGATCAGCAGGCCGGCGACCGAGGCTGCGTCCTGCAGCGCCGTGCGCACGACCTTGGTCGGGTCGATGATACCCGCCTTGACCATGTCGACGTACTTGTCGGTTTGGGCGTCGTAGCCGATACCCTCTTTCGCTTCGAGCAGCTTGCCGACGACGACCGAGCTTTCGGCCCCGGCGTTTTCGGCGATCTGGCGAAGCGGGGCCTGAAGGGCGCGGCGCACGATATCGACGCCGACCTTCCGGTCGTTGTCTGACGGCCTCACCTTGTCGAGCACCTTACCGGCCATCAGCAAGGCAAGGCCGCCACCTGGGACGACACCTTCCTGAACCGCGGCGCGGGTTGCGTTCATGGCATCCTCGACCCGGTCCTTGCGCTCCTTGACCTCAACCTCGGTGGCGCCGCCGACCCGGATCACCGCGACCCCGCCGGCCAGCTTGGCCAAGCGCTCCTGCAGCTTCTCTCTGTCGTATTCGGAGCTCGTGTCCTCGATCTGCGCCTTGATCTGCGCGCAGCGGCCCTCGATATCCTTCTTCTTGCCGGCGCCGTCGATCACCGTGGTCTCTTCTTTGGTGATCGTCACCTTCTTGGCCCGGCCCAGCATGTCCAGGGTCACCGATTCCAGCTTGATCCCCAAGTCTTCGGAG
>JAJFGL010000011.1 GCA_021776135.1 Kiloniellaceae bacterium | reverse complement strand
CCCCGGTCAGCACCCCGCTTCATAACAACCCCATCAGACCAGCCTAACTGACCAATTCGACGCTCTGTCATGCTTCGCTCCAATCAATGAACTAACAAAATCATCGAATCACTATCTATCCCTTCGTGCAAAGGTCTCCAGGATGAGAAAGACCGTGTGTGGCATAAAGAGTCCATGCCGCCGCCAGGCGATTATACCAAGGAGCGTTGATCCGTGTATGACGAGGAGGAGGCCCGGTTTCAGGGCGCCGGTACGAAATCCGCCGGTTTGCCGGTATCGGATACGAACCAGGGGGCGCCGGTCCTGTCCAAATAGAGCTTTTGCATCTCCTGGCGCGTGAAGGGGCGGCTGCCGAGGCGGCCGAAGACCGCCATCTGGCCCCCGGTCTCGTCCACCGCCCGGTCACGGTCGAGACCCTTGGACAAGGAAAGCGCCGGCCACTTAGTCGGCTTCCAGGCGATAAGCTCCGGTTTGGGGTCCGGGCTGAAGCCGTAAAAACGCGGCTGCCGCTCCGGTGAGGTGAGCTGCACCACCTTGAGGCCGCCACGGCCGTCGGCCACATAGGCCATGAGCGAGGCATTGGTGGAGCCGACCACCACGTCCTCGGCATCCGCGATCCGCCCGCCGGCGGTGAATTTCATATACACACGTGGCGTTTCCGGGCGCTCCACGTCGACAATGACCAGCCCCTCTTTTTTGGCGGCCACATAGGCAAAGGTCCGCGCCAGGTAAATACGCCGCGCGTCCGCCAAGGGCACGAAGGCGCCCTCCACCTTACGCGGACGCGCCGGATCGGTGGCGTCGAGAACATGCAGACCCAAAGCGTCGGTCACGAAGAGGTAGCGGAACTGGATCGCACTGGCGCGCGCGTCCGCGAAGGGAAGTACGCTAACCAGCTTCGGCCGCAGGGGCCGGTCCACGTTCAAAACGACGATGCCGGCATCCGCCGCGATGTAGAGATAATGGCCGGCGATGGTTATGTGGCGGGCGCCCTTCAAGATTCCCCCCTCGTTCCAAGTCAGGGTGCGCTCCAGGAAATTATTACGCGGTTCGCCGTCGGCCATGGTGTTGATGTCGGTCAGGATCAGGCCCTCTTGCGCATCGGTGATGAAGGCATAATCGTAAATTGGATGGAAGGGCTGCTCCTGGTTGGTTTCCAGCATGAGAGTCTCGGTCGCCGCGTCTTTGTCCATGCGGTCCGGATGTACCGGCTGAGTGGTCGCCAAGGCCACGCAGGTTGCGTTCGCCGATCCGACCCGCGTGTCGTGCCCGAGCGGACTGAAAGGCGCCGATATGATGCGGTCGGAAAAGCCCTTGTTGGCGATCGAGGCGACATCGTAGGCCTCCATGCCGTCCGCGCCCTGGGCAACGTATAGGTACTCGCCGCGAAGCTGCAGACAGCCCGCCCGGCCGCCGGATTGGGCATAACTTTCACTCAACTTTTTTTCTTTGCCGAGGTGGTCCCGGTACCAATCGGGATAGGCGTATTTGTGCAGGTAACTGCCGATCACCGCCTGGGGCTCGTCCCACTCCGTGACCCGCACCGCTTCGAAGCCGCCGCTGGCGCCGACCCAGGCGTTGTAGCCCACGAAATTAACGAAATTGGTCCCGAGCAACAGAAGCTGCGCCATGATGGCGTTGTTGTCTTTGGCCTCGGACAAGTGGCAATCGGTGCACTGCTTGGTTTCCGTCTTGCGCACCGTGTGCGGGAAGTGGGGCGCGAAGGCCTGACTGGAATAGCCGGAGGCCGCGATCGGCGGTTGCTGTATGTAAATCTTTTCGCGGTTGATGTTGGTGGAGGACAGGATCAACGCGGAGGACGAGCGGATCGGCGCGATGGTGTTGCCCTTGACCGTGGAATGGATGCCAAGCTGGAACATCTGGTCGCGGACAACCTGGGGATTATAGGTGGCGTAGTTGCGCGATTCGCCGCCCTCGTAATGTTTCCGCTCGGTCTTCCAGTTGGCCTGGATCGGCAAGTGACAGCCGGCGCAGGAGGTGGTCCAGGACAGATGGCACGAATAGCATTCCATGCGTTCGTCGCGGTGCGCGCGCCCGGTTTCGGCCACCCCCGGCCCCCAGCCCATGCCCGTGCCCATGGCCATGAGCTTGGCCCGCGCCGCCTTCTGGTTGTAGTCGGCATGGGCCGGGTTCACCGTATCCTTAACCAGGGAAAGTTCCCATTCCAGGTTCGGGCCGATCGCCTTGGCGATATCCTCCGGCGGCGTGTCGCCCTTTTTCCATAGGATAGGCCGCTGGAACAGCTTGCAGTCGCGGGTTCCGCCCGCCGGCTTACCGCAATCAGGGCCGCGCCAGACAAAACGCCTGCGGCCGTCCTCGTTGCGCAGCAAGGATAGATCGAAACCGCCGGGTTTCGCGGCCGGACCCGAGGTGACAAGGCTGGGATAGGATTCCGCCGTGCCGTGACAATCCGCGCAGCGAATCTCAATGGCGTTCGCCACCTCGCCGTGGATCCAACCGTTGCCGTGGGAGTCTTGAGAGAAATGACAATCGACGCAATTCATCCCGACATCCAGGTGAATGGACGACATGTGCACGGCCTTCTTGAACTTGTCGGGATCGTCCGGGCCGATCACCTTGCCCTCGGCGTCGAGAAGATCGCCCTTGCGGTCTTTCTTGAAGACGGCCCGGAAGTTCCAGCCGTGACCGTGGTAATCGGCGAACTGGGTGTTCTTGAGCTTGGGATTGAGTTCCGATACCCCCCTTAGGAAGTCCACATCCGACCACTTTCCTCGTATCGCCGCTTCTTCCGGGTTGCGTTCGTTGATGGCGCGTATCTCCGCCGAAGTCGGGTAGCGCTGTTCTTCCGGCCACATGGTGGGGGCGTCGGATTCGTAGTCCCACATGGTATAGCCTAGGAAGGTATTCACGAAGGAGTTCGGCTGGTGCATGTGGCAGCTCATGCACTGGCTGGTCGGGATAGCCCGCGAAAATTTATGCTTCAGCGGATGACCCTGTTCGCCCTTGGGTATGGTGGGATCGCTGGTCTGACTCTCTCCGACATGGCCGAAGCGGGCATAGGGCCCGGAATGGCGGGGATCCCGGTCGTTGGCATAGACCACATGACAGCCCGCGCAACCCGAGGAACGAAAATCGCCCGGTTGATCGTTGGTGCCCAGGAACCACATGTGCGGATCGTTCAGGCGGGTCTTGGTGATGTTGATGACCGGAACCGAGATCCTGAGCCCGGTACCGGGGCCCCGGTTCGATTGGCGCAGGTCCGGACGTCCCGGCTCCTCGAGCCGTTGAATGCTGCCGGTAAGGTTGGGCAGGCCGATTTCGGGAAACAGGTTGGCGATGTTGCGGCCGCCGCGTTCGAATACCCGGAAGATATCGCCAGCCGGAATGACCTCCCAGGCCGGTAGAGGAAACAGATACGGCAGGATGCCGCGTTTTTTCATTTTCTCGTTGGGGGGCAGCGGGCTCATCAGCGTCGCCGCTTCGCCGTCCCGGGTATAGGCTTCGCCGACGTTGTAGTTCTTGAACGGCAGGATGCCGTTGTTGTACGCGGCTCCGCCCCAAAGCATGGCGCTGGTCGACATGAGGCTGCGCTCGGCGGCTTGAATGATCGGCAAGTGACAGGCGCCGCAAGCCTCCCGCGCCACCCGGTAATCGCTCGGATTGACGAAACGGACGTACTCGGCCGCCTCCCGGTTCAAGAGCGTATAGCTGTTCCTCGGATTGGCGCTCGACGGATAGTTCCAGGTTTTGGGATAACGCGGTTGCACGTGGGCTCGGTCGAGCGCCGCCCGGTAGGCCGTATCCTCCGGTTCGCTGCCCTCCGGCCGGGTCACCGCCGCGTCGCCGCCGTGGCAATCGGCGCAGCCCAGCACCACCGCCGGGGTGACGTGCATCGAGGCCTGGTCGGTCTTGGTATGACAGGATTGGCAACCGCGGCTCTTGGCGTAACTCTGCATGAGCGACTGGAAGGCCGGCGCCGGCGGCGTCTTGCCATAGGTTATGCCGCGCGGCGATTCGCCGCTGGCGGCCCAAGCATTTACCGTGGCCAGCGCCAAAAATAAAACCGCCGCCAGGATATAGGATGCTTGTTTCACGCCGTGCTCAGAAGGTCATGATCAGGTTTACCAAGACCGAATAAAACAGGTCTTGATCCCGGCCGGTCCGGAATAACTCATCGAAACCATCGCCTGGAACCAGGACCGCGCCCGAAGCGCGCAGGATAACGTTCTGGGTGAAGAACGGACGATATATGACCGCGGCGGAAAGGTCCCAGCCGATCGAGCGGTCGATACTGCCTTGATTGCGAAGGAATTCCAGCGAGGACGTATCGTCAAACTCCAGGTAATTCGCGTTGGCCGAAAGGCGCAACTCCGGCGTCACGTCGATATCGGCGCCGGCGCCGATCAAGCGAAGTCCCGGATTGTTGAAGTTCGACTGGCCTTGTTCCTTCGACGAGCGCAGGGAGGGCAGTATGGCGTTGCGGCCCGAAAGCGCGACGCCGCCGCCGCCGATCAAGGGCACCGCCTGGCGGATAAAGAAGCTGGTATCGGCGCCTGCGAATTGCGGGTTCTCGAAGATCGCGTCGAAACCGCCCTCGGTGTTATCGAAGGGGTTCGAATCGCCGCTGGCGTAAAGCAACGACCCCCGCAGGCGAAACCAGGAAAAATCAATCGAGGGTTCCAAGGCGGCGAAGAAAGCTTTGATGTCGGAGGTTTTTCCGTCGCCCCGGAACTGATTGGGACTGTCTTTACCGAAGGCGTAATAGAAGGAACCGCTAAGGTTCAGCCTGCCGAAATGCCCGTCGCCATTATAGCCCAGATAGGTCACATGGTACTTGCGCGGCCGTTCGTCCCCGAGCGAGGCCGGCCGTTCCAGGAAACCGTTGTTGTTGAAGAAAAACTCGTCGTTCTCCCGGTTCCGGTTGTGAACCGCGGTGACCTGGGAGACGAAACCGCGAACCGGAAAGTCCTGCCAAAAAAGGTTGGCCAGATAAACATCGTCCTCGCGCAGTTGGTGGTTTAAGTCGTTCAAGCCGGAGTTGGTGTCCTTCTCGATGCGCCGGAAATAAGCCAGGTTATATTGAAAGATGTTGTTGGCGCGGGTTCCGAACAGGCGCACGCCGAGTTGCTGATCCTGAAACAGGAAACCGCGAAAGTCGGCCTGGATAGGTTGTATGCCGACGCGGATGGAATCGAAGTCGAAGCGGTCCGAAACATTGCGAATATGATAGTCCAGGAAGGCTTCCTGCAAGGCGACATGCCCGTCGGTGCGGGTCGTGCCCCGGTTCGGATCGATGTTCAGAACCCGCCTTTCTTCGACTTCCGTATAGTTGAAGTTGAAGACTGGGGTCAGCCGCAGTTCGATATCCGGCGGCCGGTAAACGGTGTCGCCCTTGATCAAGGAAACCGAGGTAATCAGGTTCTGGTTGAACAGGAACTGATTGACGTCGCCAAAGACATCGACGGAGCCGGCCCGGTCGGTTGTCTGTATGCCGACCGGCGTAGGCAAGCGGCGCGGTTCGTAAATGGTATCTGATATGAGCGCGATATTGATGAACCAGTCGTCGAACAACGGCCGGTCTGCCTTCAAGGTATTCTGGTTATAAGGATCCCACCACTTTTCCGTGACCCCGAATGAATCGATCAGGCGCCAACGATCCGGCACCGGGATGCTCTCGCGCGGCATGTTGGCGCGCGGCGGCGCCACAGCCGAGGGGTCGATGGTTGGAAATTCCTCTTCCGGGACCGGCGGCGGCTCGCCGGGGCGGCGCCGGGCGCCAGACTCGCCCGCGGCCGCCATGAGACCGGCGGGATAGCTATCGGAACGGCCGGTTTCCAACTTGCCAGGCTCGAGGGGCGGCTCCAATTTGAACGAGCCTTCGCCGGCACCCGCCGGTGGGGCCGCGAAAACGGCCAGGACCGCGATCAGCGGCGCTATCCGATAAGCAACCCGGCAAAACCGGCGCGCGAATGTTTTCGCCGAATTCCCTGGCGTGGCGGTCAGATCGGAACGCGCCATCCTTACCCCCCAGCGATCCATTAAGCTCGGACCTTATCTCAAGTAGCGTACCTCAAGGCCCTTAAAGCGCGCAAGGAACGCATCTTCCGGCTAAGGCAACGCCTTATTCGCGGTGGCCTTCAGGGGCGGCAGCCCGTGGCGATGAAAGTCATGGCACGAAACGCAGGTGGTCGCCACCTTGGCCACCGCCTGCTCGCCGCCATGGCAGTCCCGGCATGTCTCGATCCCCGGTAAGAGAACGTCCATCGCGGTTTTGGACTTGGCGGCGTCGTGGCACTCGACGCAGGCCGTCTGCCTGTGCTGGGCGTGATCGAAGCGCCCTTTTGGCATCCAACGCGCGGCCAGCCTGGGTTTGACCACATCCCAGATGCCGGCATCGCCAGGCCCCGGCGGGGTGACGACATGGCAGGTTCCGCAAGCCCGCTTGCCGATGGTCTCGGTCGCGACATCGGCCGCCTTTTGCAACGCCCAGTTCAAGGAAACCGCGCTGTCCTGCGGCGAAAGCCCGATACCCGGACGGCGCCGGAGACGCACGCTCGCCGGCGCCTTGGGGTCTTCGACACCGCCATGGAGCGCGGACTTGGAATAAAACTCCCGCATCTGTTCCACGGACTCGCGCGGTTTACCGTGGGGCAGCAGCCGTGTGGGCGCCGCAGGGTCGAATTGCAGCCCGTGACAGTCGTGACAATGAGCCTCCATGGCGATCGGCAGCATCCCTTGTCCGCCGGGCTCCTCCCGGTGGCAATCGGCGCATTCCAGGCGGACAGTCCCTTGAATGGGATGCTTCACCCCGCGCTTGTCCAGGTGTTTCGCGTGCGGGAACTTGAGGCCGGATTTTTCCACCGGTTTCGGATCGCCCCCGATTTCCATACGCGCCAAGACCGGGCCCATGGCATTAACGACAACGCTGGGCCGGAATTCGGGATGGCCGGTGCCGAAATCGCTCGCGTCCTGGAGGTTTGTCTTGGCCTCGCGCTGGCTCAGACCGGCGTGGCAGGAAACGCAGAACGCCTGAGAGTCCATAACCATGGGGGCGGTCCCGGTATGCTCCTTGTGACAAGACGCGCAGTCCTCGCCTTTGAAGCTGGCGCTCTGAAAGGAAACCGCGTCCGCATGGTGTTCGATCTTGGCATGGCAGGTCAGACAGGCGCCGTCGCGCACCTGAATAAACGGCTTTTGGTGACACGACCCGCAATCGGCGGCGAAGTTCTGGTGCGGCCGGGACATGGCGCCGGATTCCCAGAAGCTGTCGGCGGTCCCGGACCAACCGATCTGTTTCGCCAAGAAAGCAGCCTCGCCGCCGGGCCGGGCCAGGGGTTTTTCTTGCGCTCTATCCAAAGACGCGAGAAGCGGGGCCGCGAGCGCCACCGCCATGACCACTATAAACATGAGCCAAGACCAGCCCCGCTTGCTCAGCGCGACCCTTTGCACGCGGGTCCGGCTACGGGCGTCGAGATCCGCGAAGTCGTCGCCGAGCGGACGGATTAGCTCCACCGACAGGGTCACGGTCCCATCTTCTTGCGTGCCGGCGACGAGTTCGTAGGGGCCGAGGCCGATCTTGCTTCCGGGATCGAGGCGGGCCGAGGTCACCGAGGCCCCGTTGAGTTTGAGATCGTGGGATGGCCCTACGGTCTCCATATGAAGGCGGCCATCGCGTTCGTGGATTTCCGAATGAAGCAGCGGCACGCGGGGATCGGGCAGATAGATCTGGCAATCGGCGCCGCGGCCCAGGCGTATGATCTCACCTTCGGCCCTTTCCTCGCGCCGCGCCACGTCGCCCCGGCGCTTCCGGGTCAGATAGGATATGAGGACTTCGACAGCCAAGGATGCGCCCCTACCAGTAGTAGAACACGGCGAAGACATGCGCGCTGAGCGCGGCGAGAAGCGCGAACGACAAAGGCACATGAAGATATAGCCAAAACTGCATGAGCGTCTGCAACTGCACGTCCTTTCTCGCCCGGCGTAACAGTTCGCACTTGCGGCTCAACAAGGCGACCAAGCGGCGGCAGCGCGCGGCGTCTTCGCCGCCGGCGGCGGCCGCCAGTCCCTGCACCTTTTCCAGCGCCGCCGCCGAGGCGCAGGCCGGGTCGCTGCCCGAAAGCTGGCGCAGGATCCCACCGCCGATGCGCGTGCTCCGGCCGGCCTCGAACACCGCCTTATTGATCTCGTCGGCAAGGTTCATGGCCATGTCGCGGCACTGCCGGTCAAGATCGGCGATTTGCAGCATCATCTCGCGCAGAGAATCGCCGCGCCGGTTCGCGGTCATGGCCCTGGGATATCGAATGTAGGCGTAAACGCCGAATGCGCCCGATAGGATTACCAGCATCATCAGAACGTAGGCCAGGCTATGAACGTTGTACCCAAGCTGAAAGCCAGTGTGCAGGGTAGCTACGATAATCAGCGCCAAGCCCAGATAGACATGGGCGGAAAGCCAGGATTCCAACCTTACCTTGCCCGGCCCGTAACGGCGCTTGCGGATACCGAACCACATAAGCCAAAGAATCAGAAAGGCGCTGACCCCCCCGAGGGTGTAGCCGAGCCAAGTACCGCCATTCGGTTCTCCCAGGGGGCTATGAAAACCATAGGCCACCGCCGCCACCGCTATCCCAAATAGCGCCAGTTTCAAATACCGGAACCGGCGGTAAATCAGAATCGATTCATGCATCGCGCCGCCCTGCCCGTTCGCCATCACACGCGCCTCTCGGCCAGCTTGGCGATCGACATGAACTCTTCCGGATGGACGCGGATGGCGGCGCCTGTCGGACAGGCGCGCACGCAGGCCGCGCCGCCGGCGATGTCCTTGCACATATCGCATTTGACGGCGAGCTTAGCGCCCTCGCCCTTGGCGGCGGAATTCCCGCCGGGCCCGGCGCCGAAACCGAACAACAGCCAAGACAGAAGTCCGGGCCCCGGCGGCGGCATGGCCGCCATTTGTATGACCCCATAGGGACAGTTGCGCTCGCAATTACCGCACCCGATGCAGGAATCGTCGATGAAGACCTCGCCGTTGGGCGCCCGGTGTATGGCGTCGGGAGGACAATCGGCCATGCAGTGCGGGTGTTCGCAATGGCGGCAAGAGGTCGGCACATGAACATTCGCGAAAGTCGGTCCGGCCTCCCGGTTCAGGCGCGAAACGCCGCCATGGGTTTCCGCGCAAGCGGTCTCGCAGTTGTCACAGCGGGTGCACAGGCTCTCGTCGATCAGTAGCACGTCCGTGGCCTCCCCCAGGCCCTGCTCGACCAGGAACTGGATGAGGTTGCCGGCGCCGCCCGCCTGTTCCATGCGTTCGTTCTGGACCAGGCGCTCGCGGTACTGCGCCTCGATCTGGGCGCGCAGGTCCGGCGCCCGGTCCAGCAAGCGGCTGAAGGCTTGGTTTTCGATTCTCACGGTCTCGGTCGCGACCGCCGCGCGCACGCTGGCCGTGCGCGGCGCGTCGGAAAGCAAGGCCATCTCGCCCACGTAGTGCCCCACGGGCACGTAGGACAAGACCGTCTCCTTACCGCCGATGCGGCGCGAGACCATGACCGAACCGCGGCGAATCAAATGCACCGCATTGGCCTCCCCCCCCTCCTCGAACAGCAATTCGCCACGCTTGAAGGTCCGGACGCTGGCCGATTTCACGACCTCGGCCAAATCCTCGGCGGATATTCCCGGCGCGATGTGGGTGCTGATCTGCCGTGCGATGGCGGCCAGGTCGAAGCGCCGGCGCACTTCGTCGAAGGAAGAGACCATCTTGATCATGGTCCGCCGCGGAACCTCGAGCAGGGTGCAGCCGGCGCCCGCTTTCACCGTGGCCGTGCGCCGCCGCCCGGCGATCAAACCGATCTCACCGAAGAAATCGCCCTGGGCGAGAGTGACGTTCCGCGCGATGTTTCCAGGCTCCACTTCGATTGCCACCTCGCCTTCCACGATGGCATAGAAGCTGTTCGAATAATCGTCGCGCTCGAAGATCGTCGCGCCGGGCGCCGGGCGATGGATCGTCGCTTCGAGCATCATCTCGCGCACCACCAAGTGCGGCAGGTCCGAAAAAATCGGCACGTTGCTCAAAATCATGTCGAAGACCCGCTCGACCGGGACATCGCCCAAAACGGCGAAGCGTTCCTCTAGCAGCGGCTCGTCGGCCGGTTTGATGTCGTTGCCGAGAATGAACTCGATCACTTCGTAGCCCTGATTCATGGCCTGCTTAATCAGGGGATAGCCGGCCAGGGCGCCGATGATGTAAAGCCCGGGTACGTTGGACTCGTAAGTAGCGCTCACCTCCGGCAGCGAGGTCCGGTCGGCGGAGGGGAATTCTATGCCGCATGATTCGACGAACTTGCGGGGCGCGATGGCGCCCAGGCGGGCAATGACGCGGTCGCACTTGACCGTGACCTCGCCATCGGGCGTCTCGACGGTGATCGAACCGGGATCCAGGCGTAGAGTTTCGGCACTGTACATGCACGACAGGACGCCCTTGTCGATTGCATCCAGTATGAGTGAGCGGTTGCCGTCTTTGACCCGGGCGAATTCGTCCTTGCGGTTGACGATAATGGCGTCGTTCTGCTTGGCCAGCGCCACCACGTTTTCGATCGCCGCGTCGCCCGCCCCGACCACGACGATGGTCTCGGCCTCGTATTCATCCGGGTCGTCGAGCTGATACTGGACATGGTTGGCCTGTTCGGCCCCTGGCACTTGAAGCTGGCGCAGATTACCCTGCAAGCCTATGGCGAGGATGACCTTCTCGGCGCTAACGGCGGAGCCGTCGTTCAGGGCGAGGTGGAATCCGTCCTCGCGCCGCTCAATTCCGGTGACTTCGGCGTTGTAACGGATATTGACGCCCAGGTCCTCGATCTGCCGGTCCCAGGTGCCGAGGATGTCCTCGCGTATGCCCAAGGCGAAAGACATGTCGCTGCGTAAGGGCAGGACGTCCGGCGCGGACATGACCAGCTTGCCCTTCTGGTACTTGAAGATGGTGTCGGAGGCGTGATCGGTCTTTTCCAGCAGGATATGGGAAACGCCGCTTTGCGCGGCGCGTCCGGCCGCGCTCAAACCGCCGGGCCCGGACCCCACTATGGCGACGGTGACGTGCTCGCCTCCGGCTCCGTTACCCATATCGCCCCCGCCCCATAAAGCCCTATTCCCCCGATAACATTACGGGGAACGGCGGATTCGGGCAATATGCCGTTATTCTGCCGTGAAATCGCTCTAAATCGGCGCGATGAGATTGCCGAGCCGTTGGGATAATTTCACGTTCTCGCCGTAGTCAACCGGCACAGCGATGAGCGCCGGGCCATCCTGACGGAAGGCCTCTTGCAGTGCGTCCTCGATTTGATCCGGCCCGTCGAGGGTTCGGCCCCAGATGCCGAAGGCCTTGGCCAGGTAGTCGAAGTCCGGGTTGTTGAACGCCAGGTCCGAATGCCGGCCGTCGAAGGCGTTCTGCTGCTTCCATTTGATCAGACCGTATTCGTTGTCGCACCAGACCATGATCGTGACCGGGATTTTCAGCCGCGCCGCGGTCTCGAGATCCTGGACATTCATCAGGAAGCCCGCATCGCCGCAGATCGCCAAGACGTTGCGGTCGGGATGGGCGATCTTGGCCCCGATCGCGCCGGGCAGAGCGAATCCCATGGTGCAGAAGCCATTGGAGATCAAACAGGTGTTGGGATCCTCGCATTGATAGTAGCGGGCGATCCACATCTTATGGGCGCCCACGTCCGACAGCAGGATATCCGACGGCCCCATGACTTTGCGCACATCCCAGAGCACGCGCTGCGGCTTCACCGGGAAGCTTCGATCGTCCTTCTCGGTAGCGAAATCGTCGAGTATCGTCTGGCGCAGCTTGGCCCTGTCCCCGATATCGAAAAGCGGCAGCTTGCCTTCGTAACGGTTGTTCATCTCCTCGTTGATCTGCCATAGGGCATCTGCGACGTCGGAGACCACATCGACGGTGACGTGATAATCCTCGTCGATCTCGGCGGGTTCGAAGTCGATGTGCACGATCTTCTTGTCGCCGTGATTCCAGAACGATGGGCTGTACTCCACCAGATCGTAGCCCACGGCGATCACCAGATCGGCCTTATCCATGGCCATGTTGATGTGGTCGCGCCCCTGCAGGCCCATGGTAAAGAGACAGTGCCGGTCGGACATGGCGAGCGCGCCCTTGCCCATGAAGGTGTTCACGACGCCAATGCCGGTCTTGCGGGCCAGGCGGCGCAACTGGGTGGCCGCCCGTTTACGCACCGCCCCGTTGCCGGCCAGGATGATGGGGTTTTTCGCTCCGGCGATCAGCTCGACAGCCTGGGCGATGGCCTTGTGGTCGGCGGCGGCGCGGCGGGTCTTGGTCACCGTCATGGGCGCGGCGTCGAGGTGTTCCTCGGCGACATCCTCGGGCAGCTCGATCAGGCAAGCGCCGGGCTTTTCCGCCTCCGCCACCTTAAAGGCCTTGCGCACGACCTCGGGAATGTTGCCGGCTTTGATGATTGACGTGCCCCATTTGGTGATCGGCCGGTACATGGCGATCGAGTCCATGTTCTGATGGCTTTCCTTATGAAGCCGGTCCGTGCTGGCCTGACCGATGATGCAGACCAGGGGCGCCCGGTCCATGTTGGCGTCGGCCACGCCGGTCACCAGGTTGGTCGCCCCCGGGCCAAGGGTGCCGAGACAGACCCCCGCCTTGCCGGTCAGCCGGCCGTAAACGTCGGCCATGAAAGCCGCCGCCTGTTCGTGGCGGCACAAAACGAACTCGATCTTGCTGTCGAGCAGCGAGATCATGACATCGGCGTTTTCCTCGCCCGGAACCCCGAATATATGGGTAACGCCTTCGGCCTCCAGGCACTTCACGAATAAATCGGAGGCCTTCAGCTTGCCGCCCTTGGGTGTCATGGGTTTTCTCCCAAACTACGTTGCAAACCGGGACAGCCCATTGAACGCCAGCATCGAGACTAGGCTGCGTGGTGGGCCCGGCAGGATTCGAACCTGCGACAACACCGTTATGAGCGGTGGGTTCTGACCGCTGAACTACGGGCCCGGGTCTGTTTTGCCCGTAGTGGCCCCGCCGATCAAGGCTTCATCGGCTTAGGAAGGGCCAGGGATCAGAAGTCAGGCTTCAGGGATCAGGGATCGCTTGCTTTTCCGATACCCGATACCTGATGCCTGTTCTCTGGCTCAAGTATCCAGGAAACTCCGGAGCTTGCGGCTGCGGCTGGGGTGTTTGAGTTTGCGCAGGGCCTTGGCTTCGATCTGGCGGATACGTTCGCGGGTGACCGAGAATTGCTGGCCGACTTCTTCCAGGGTGTGATCGGTGTTCATGCCGATGCCGAAGCGCATACGCAGGACCCGTTCCTCGCGCGGGGTCAGGCTGGCCAGAACCCGGGTCGTGGTCTCGCGCAGGTTGGATTGGATGGCGGCGTCGATGGGGATGACCGCGTTCTTGTCCTCGATGAAATCGCCGAGGTGGCTGTCCTCCTCGTCGCCGATAGGCGTCTCCAGGCTGATCGGCTCCTTGGCGATCTTGAGCACCTTGCGGACTTTTTCCAGAGGCATGACCAGACGCACGGCCAGTTCCTCCGGGGTCGGCTCGCGGCCGATTTCGTGCAGCATCTGACGGCTGGTGCGCACCAGCTTGTTGATGGTTTCGATCATGTGCACGGGGATGCGGATGGTGCGCGCCTGATCGGCGATCGAGCGGGTGATGGCCTGGCGAATCCACCAGGTCGCATAGGTCGAGAATTTATAGCCGCGCCGGTATTCGAACTTATCGACCGCTTTCATCAGGCCGATGTTGCCTTCCTGAATCAGGTCCAGGAACTGCAGGCCGCGGTTGGTGTATTTCTTGGCGATGGAAATGACCAGGCGCAGATTGGCCTCGACCATTTCCGTCTTGGCCTTACTCGCCTCTTTCTCGCCGGTCTGAACCGTTTTCACGATGCGGCGGAACTCGCCGATCGGCAACGCCGCCTCCTCGGAAACCTCGCCGATGTGGCCGCGTATTTCTTTTACCGCGTCGGCTTGATTTTCGCCGAATTTGGCCCAGCCCTTGCCCTTCAGGCGTTTGACCCGCGACAACCAGCGCGGATCGAGCTCGCGCCCGAAGTAGTGGTCCAGGAATTCCTTGCGGTCGACGCCCTGCTTTTCGGCCAGGCGCAGCAGTTTGCCCTCAAGACCGATCAGGCGCTTATTGAGTTCGTAGAGCTGCTCGACCAGTTGTTCGATGCGGGCGTTGTTAAAGTGCACGCCGTCCATCAGCTCGATCAGCCGCGCCTTGGTCTTCTCATAGTGACGTTCGCCCTGGGGCGTCACCTTTTCGCCGCGATGCAGCTTGGCCAGCCGCTTGTCTTGAGATTTCGAGAGTTTCTTGTAGGTCGCCGAGATCTCTTCGAAGGTCGCCAAGACGATGGGCAGCAGGGCCTCTTCCATGGCCGCCAGGGAGATGCTCGCCTCCTCCTCATCGTCGTCGTCGCTCGACCCCTCGGTCTTCTTCGCGCCTTCTTCGGCGGTCTTCGCGCCTTCTTCGGCGGTCTTGGGGGCTGGCGCCTCGTCAGCGCCGTTAACGGCGGCCTTGCCGCCGCTATTCTCGCCGGTTTTGCCGCTCTCGACCGCGCGGGCTTGTTCGGCTTCGGCCTTCTCATCCGCCTTGCCCGATTCCTCGTCGTCGATATCGCTCGCGGTCGGTCCGGTGCCGTAGGTCGCGTCGAGGTCGATAATGTCGCGCAGAAGAATACGCCCCTCGATCAAGGATTCGCGCCAGAACAGCAGGGCCTTGATGGTCAAGGGGCTTTCGCAAATCCCGCCGATCAGCTTTTCGCGACCGGCCTCGATCCGTTTGGCGATGGCGATTTCGCCTTCGCGCGACAGCAACTCGACCGAGCCCATCTCGCGCAGATACATGCGTACCGGATCGTCGGTGCGGCCGATATCGTCGTCGTTCAAATTGCCCGCGGCCGAGGCTTTTCCGTCCTCGGGCGTTTCTTCCTGTTCTTCGCTCTCGACCACGGTGATGCCGATTTCGGAGAGCATGGACATGGTGTCCTCGATCTGCTCCGACGACATCTGATCGGGCGGCAAAACCGCGTTCAGTTCATCGTAGGTGACAAAGCCGCGTTCCTTGGCCTTGGCCAGCATTTTTTTGACCGCCGCGCTCATGCTGTCCATGAGCGGGCTGTCGGGTGCATCTTCGCGGGCTTCCGTGGTTGCGGGCACCGCTTGGTTCGCTTTAGTTGCCATTTAGCTCTTCACCCTTAAATTTCCTGTGCATGACCGTGGCCTTTTGAGGTCTTTGGCCTCCGCGCGGGCCGCCATGGGCGGCAAAATGTTACGTATCCCCCCCATCCGGGCGGTCAAGTTCGAACCAGCGTTCGTCGCTTTCCTTGAGTTGCCTTTGCTTGGCTTCCAAGTTGGCCAAGGCGCCTTCCGGCTCCACACCTTCCGTCATGGCCGCCGCCAGATCGCGGCCCGCCAAGTCGCTTTCTACTTCCGCCCGCCGCCGGTGATATCCTTCCAGGATGTGCAACAATCCCGTGCGCGCTTCTTCCAGGGAGCCGTCGGGCCGGGCGAAGCGGGCGTGAAGGTATACCCTTGCGTGCAGTATCTCGCTAAAAATCTCCTCAAAGCCCTGCTCTGTCAGGTGGCAGTTCATGGCCGCGCTGTCAAGATCCGGTTGCCGCGCGCCAAGGTCCAAGGCGGCTTTAAACAGCCGCTCCAACGCATCGGAATCGAAATTGAGCTCGGCCAAGTCTTCAGCATACTCGACAATTAGTTCCGGGTGGTTAACGAGGGTGGCCAAAAGCACCTGTTCCTGGCGCCGGATCAGCAAATCCGGCGCTTGATGCGCCGCCGCGCCCGTGCCGCCCATCCAAGGCGTCCGGCCAGGCTCCCGGCGGCCCGAAAGCCGATTCCCCGCCCCCGGGCGCCGCCCTTTCAGGCCAAAGGAGCCCCGGCCCGGGTTATAGCCGCCCCGCCCGGCGGCGGCGCGCGCCGGCCGGCCCCAGGCGCCGAAGCCGAAAACCTCGTAAAACCGCCGGTTCAAGGCTTCGCGATAGGCTTTTTGAACATCCCCATCGGCAATCTCGCGCAAGCGCCCGTCCAGGGCCTTGATGAGGCCCGCCTGACGCTCCGGGGTGTCGAAGCGGCCGGATTGGGTTTCCATGGACCAAACCAGGCCGACCAAGGGGCGGGCGGCTTTTAACACCCGGCGCATGGCCGCCGGCCCGGCGCCGCGGACCAGGCTGTCCGGATCCTCGCCCTTGGGCAGCACCGCGAAGCGCAGGCTTTTGCCGGGCTGCAGCAGGGGCAAAGCCCGTTCCGCCACTTTTTGGCCCGCCCTTTGGCCGGCCGCGTCGCCATCCAGGCACATCGCCGGCTCGTCGCACAGACGCCACAGCTCGCCTAGTTGTTCCGCAGTCACGGCGGTGCCCAGGGGCGCCACCGCCGCCGGGAACCCGGCCGCCGTCAGGGCGATGACGTCCATATAGCCCTCGGCGACAATCAGCTCGCCGGCGTCGCGCGCCGCCTGGCGGGCGCGGGCCAGGTTATAAAGAACCCGGCCCTTATGAAACAGGGGCGTATCGGGCGAGTTCAGATACTTGGCCTTGGAGTCGCCAAGCGCCCGCCCGCCGAAGGCGATCGTCCGCCCGCGCCGGTCGGTGATGGGGAAAATAATCCGGTTGAAGAAATAGTCGCGGGGCGCGCCGCCGTCCTCCGGTATCTTGATAAGCCCGGCCTCGGCCAGGCGCTCATCGTCAATACCCTTCAACTTGAGATCCGCCCGTAATGCGCCACGCCGATCCGGCGCGAACCCCAGGCGAAAAGCGGAGACGGTCTCGGCCGCCAGGCCACGGCCCTCCAGATAAGACCGCGCCGCGGCGCCGGCTGACGTGGTCAATTGCTGCTCGAACCACAAGGCCGCCGCTTCCAGGGCCTCAAGGAGCGTCGCTTGGCGCGCCGCCGCCGCGCGGGCCTCGGGGGTTGGGCGCGGCACTTCGAGACCGGCCTCGCCGGCCAGGCGCTCCACCGCCTCGGGAAAGGAAAGCCCCTCGGTCTGCATGACGAAACCCATGACGTCGCCATGGGCGCCGCAGCCGAAGCAATGATAGAAGCCCTTATCCTCGTTGAGGGTGAAGGACGGCGTCTTCTCGTTATGGAAAGGGCACAGGCCGGTGTATTCGCGCCCGCGCCGCGCCAGCTTGACCCGGCGTCCGACGATCCCGGCCAGGGGAACCCGGGCGCGTATTTCATCCAGAAATCCGGGCGGAAAGCTCATCGGAACATATGATTCATGGTTTCGCCAAGCCGGGAATGCCATCGACGGACGCGCGCGCCCGGAAGTTAAAGCATCTTCGGCGCGGCGGACGAACGAATACCTTATCGCGGCGCGGCTGGTTCAGGCCAGCCTGCTCTTTACCAGGGCGCTGGCCCGGCCGAAATCCATGCGCCCGGCGAAACGCTGTTTCAATTCGCCCATGACCCGGCCCATGTCCTTGATGGACCCGGCCTCCAGGTCGCCGATAACCTCGCCGACCGCGGCGCCGATTTCGTCTTCGTTAAGCTGCTTGGGCAGGAACTGCTCGATAATCCCGATCTCGGCGGTTTCCTTATCGACCAGATCCGGGCGCTCGCCCCTGGTGTACATCTCGATCGAATCTTGGCGCTGCTTGACCATTTTCTGAAGCATTTCAAGGATCTCGTCCTCGCCAATGCCGTCGGATTCACCCTTTGTACGGGCGGCGATATCGCGGTCCTTAAGGGCCGCGAGGATCAGCCGCAGGGTCGAAACCCGGCTCGCCTCCTTGGCCTTCATCGCCTCTTTCAGCGATTCGTTCAGACGAGATCGAAACATGGGGGACTCCGCGTGGCCTCGAAGGGCACGAAGGGTAATCGAAAAAGAGTCAAATGGCAACGTTTCGCGCTTGCGGTAACTTATTGATATTATTTAATTAATTATCCCCAACGAGACTTGACCGCTTAGCTGTATTCCCGTAAAAGATGGGCCGCCGCACCGGAGGAGCGCCGCAGGGCCCGCGAGAATACCTGCCGCTCCCTTGCCCGACCGCCGTGGCCGCCATTGTTGCCCATGGCCTTCCGCCGAGGAACCGCCAAAACATGACCCTAGCGCCCCATGCCGCAGCCTCGAACGGTGCCATGGGAACAAAGATTCTTGCGCGGCCCGAAGGCGCGACAGGCGCTCTGGTGCTGGCCGATGGGACGGTTTTTTGGGGCCGGGGCCTGGGCGCGGCCGGCACGGCCACGGGCGAGGTTTGCTTCAATACCGCCATGACCGGCTACCAGGAAATCCTCACCGATCCCTCCTACGCCGGAGAGATCGTCACCTTCACCTTTCCCCACATTGGCAACGTCGGCGCCAACCCGGAAGACATCGAGACCCAAACCCCGGCGGTAAGGGGCGCGGTCCTGCGCTGCGATATCACGGAACCCTCCAACTGGCGCGCCGCGCAGGGCCTGGACGCCTGGCTGAAGGCGCAGGGTTTGGCCGCTGTCGCCGGCATCGACACCCGGGCGCTGACCCGGCGAATCCGCGACCTTGGCGCCCCCAAGGCCTGCCTGGTTCACGCACCGGAGGGCGCTTTCGATGTCCCGGCGCTGCAAGAGCGGGCCACGGCCTGGCCGGGCCTGGAGGGCGCGGATTTGGCCAAGGAGGTCACCTGCCGGCAGAGCTACAACTGGGACGAAACAAGCTGGGAGCTGGGCCGGGGTTACGGCAAGCTGGAAGCGCCGAAATATCATGTCGTGGCCATCGACTACGGCGCCAAGCGCAATATCCTGCGCTGCCTCGCCGCCCTGGGCTGCCGCCTGACCGTGGTGCCGGCGGACACCTCGGCCGCCGACATCCTGGCCCGCGGCCCCGACGGCATTTTCCTGGCCAATGGGCCGGGCGACCCGGCGGCGACCGGCCGCTACGCGATCCCCATCGTGCGGGCGCTGATCGACAGCGGCCTGCCCATATTCGGCATTTGCCTGGGCCACCAGATTCTGGCCCTAGCCCTGGGCGCGCGTACGCAAAAAATGCACCTGGGCCACCGGGGCGCCAATCACCCGGTCAAGGATCTGGCGACGGGCAAGGTCGAGATCACCTCGCAAAATCACGGCTTCCAGGTGGTGCCGGAAAGCCTGCCGGATAACGTCGAGGTCAGCCACGTCTCCCTGTTCGACGGCACCAACGAGGGCTTGCGGGTCAAGAACCGCCCCATCTTCTCGGTCCAATACCACCCCGAAGCCTCCCCCGGCCCCCGCGACAGCCACTACCTCTTCGAGAGGTTCGTGGCCATGATCGAATCCCACAAGAGCGCGGCCTGACCCCATGCCTAAACGCACAGACATAAAATCGATCCTGATTATCGGCGCCGGGCCGATTGTGATCGGGCAGGCTTGCGAGTTCGATTATTCGGGGACCCAGGCGTGCAAGGCCCTGCGCGAGGACGGCTACCGGGTTATTTTGGTCAATTCCAATCCGGCCACCATCATGACCGATCCGGGACTGGCGGACGCGACCTACGTTGAGCCGGTCACGCCCGAGGTGGTGGCCAAGGTGATCGCGCGCGAGCGCCCCGACGCCCTGCTGCCGACCATGGGCGGACAAACCGCCCTCAACACCGGCCTGGCCTTGGAGCGCATGGGCGTCCTGGCCGAGTACGGTGTGGAGATGATCGGCGCCAAGGCGGCTTCGATTCAAAAGGCCGAGGCGCGCGATGAATTCCGCGAGGCCATGGGGCGGATCGGCCTCACCACGCCGCGCGCGCACACGGTTACGACCTACGAACAGGCGCTTGAAGCCATTGACGATATCGGTCTGCCGGCGATCATCCGCCCCTCCTACACCCTGGGCGGCACCGGCGGCGGCATCGCCTACAACCGCGACGAATACGAGGAGATCGTGCGCGGCGGCCTGCGCGCCTCACCGACCACCGAGGTGCTGATCGAGCAGTCGGTTCTCGGCTGGAAAGAATACGAGATGGAGGTCGTGCGCGACCGCGCCGACAACTGCATCATTATCTGCTCGATCGAGAACATCGATCCCATGGGCATACATACCGGCGATTCGGTCACGGTCGCTCCGGCGCTGACCTTGACCGACAAGGAATACCAGATCATGCGCGACGCCTCGATCGCGGTCTTGCGCGAGATCGGCGTCGATACCGGCGGGTCAAACGTACAGTTCGCGGTCAATCCGGCCGACGGGCAGATGGTCGTGATCGAGATGAACCCGCGGGTCTCTCGCTCCTCCGCCCTGGCCTCCAAGGCGACCGGATTTCCGATCGCGAAAATCGCCGCCAAGCTGGCGGTCGGCTATACCCTGGACGAGTTGGACAACGACATTACCAAGGTCACGCCGGCGGCTTTCGAGCCGGCCATCGACTACGTCGTGACCAAGATACCGCGCTTCACCTTCGAGAAATTCCCGGGCACCGAGCCTTTGCTGACAACCTCCATGAAGTCGGTCGGCGAAGCCATGGCCATGGGGCGAAGCTTCGCCGAATCCCTGCAAAAGGCCCTGCGTTCCATGGAAACCGGCCTCAGCGGTCTCGACGAGGTCGAGATCCCCGGCGCCCTGGACGAAGACGGTAAAGTCGATGTGGACGCCGTCCGCAGTGAATTGGCCAAGCCCAGACCGGACCGTATCCTCACCATAGCCCAGGCAATACGTCACGGCCTCGACCTGGAGACGATCCAGGCGGCGACCCATTACGATCCCTGGTATCTGCGCCAAATCGCGGCGTTGGTGAAGGCGGAGGAAAACCTGCGCGAACAGGGCCTGCCCCAAGACCTGGGTGGGATGCTGCGCCTGAAAAAACTAGGTTTCTCCGACGCCCGCCTGGGAGTCTTGAGCGGCCAGGACGAGGCCAAGGTCACCGCCCTGCGCCACAAGCTAGGCGCCGCGCCGGTGTTCAAGCGCGTCGATACCTGCGCCGGCGAGTTCCCTTCCGACACGCCCTATATGTATTCGACCTACGAAGGCAACGAGACCCAGCCGGCGGAGTGCGAAGCGGTGCCAAGCGGCCGCGACAAGGTCATGATCCTGGGCGGCGGCCCGAACCGGATCGGCCAGGGCATAGAATTCGATTACTGCTGCGTCCACGCGGCCTATGCCCTGAAGGACGCCGGGATCGAGACCATCATGGTCAACTGCAACCCGGAAACGGTCTCCACCGATTACGATACCTCCGACCGGCTGTACTTCGAACCCTTGACCGCCGAGGACGTCATCGAGATCGCCCGCGTCGAACAAAGCCATGGCAACTTGCTGGGCGCGATCGTTCAGTTCGGCGGGCAAACGCCGCTCAAGCTCGCCCTGGCCCTGGAGCAGGCGAAAATCCCGATCCTGGGAACCTCGCCCGACGCCATCGACCTGGCCGAGGATCGCGGCCGGTTCCAAAAACTCCTGACCGGCTTGGGCCTCAAGCAGCCCGAGAGCGGGACCGCGACCACCACCGAGGAAGCCCGCGCCGTCGCCGAAGGCCTCGGCCTGCCGGTCCTGATCCGGCCGTCCTATGTGCTGGGCGGGCGGGCCATGGAAATCGTCCATGAATTCGCCGATCTGGAGCGCTACATGCGCAACGCCGTTCGGGCCTCCGGCGCTAACCCGGTCCTGATCGACCGCTATCTGAGCCAGGCGATCGAGGTTGACGTCGACGCGGTCTGCGACGGCGACAGCGTGTACGTGGCGGGCATCATGGAGCATATCGAGGAAGCCGGCATCCACTCCGGGGATTCGGCCTGTTCCCTGCCGCCGCACTCCCTAAGCGAGGACATCATCGCGGAAATCAAGCGCCAGACAGTATGCCTGGCGAAGGGGCTTAACGTCGTTGGCTTGATGAACGTTCAGTTCGCGGTCCGCGACGACGACATCTATGTCCTGGAGGTCAACCCAAGGGCCAGCCGCACCGTGCCCTTCGTCGCCAAGGCCACCGGCGTGGCGATCGCCAAGATCGCCGCCTGTGTCATGGCCGGCCAAAAGTTGAGCGATTTCAATCTGGAGGCCGCGAAAAACGGCCATGTCGCCGTCAAGGAAACGGTTTTTCCCTTCGCCCGCTTCCCCGGCGTGGATATCATACTGGGCCCCGAGATGCGCTCGACCGGCGAAGTCATGGGCATTGATACGAGCTTTGCCCGCGCGTTCCTGAAGTCGCAGATTGGCGCCGGCGTCGATTTACCCTTGGAGGGAGGCGTTTTCGTCTCGGTTCGCGATGCCGATAAACATCTTGTCCCGCCCATATGCCGGCGCCTCGCCGAGCTGGGTTTTTCCCTGGTCGCCACGCGCGGAACCGCCAAATACCTCGAAGGCCATGGCCTGACTGTCGAGGCCGTCAACAAGGTGCGCGAAGGCCGCCCGCACATCGTGGACGCCATGATATCCGGGCATATCAAACTTGTGATAAACACGACCGAGAGTGGCAAATCGGTCGAAGACAGCTATACACTGCGCCGAACGGCGTTGATTAGATCAATCCCCTACTATACGACGACCTCGGGTGCGGACGCGGCAACCCAGGCCATTGCCGCCTGGAAAGCCGGACAGCTTGAAGTAGCCCCACTTCAGTCCTATTTTAAAGGGTCGTTTTAGACATCGAAACCTCTGTGACGGATTAAGCACGTATGAGCGAAAAGATACCCATGACAGCCGAAGGCTTGGCCCGGCTAGAAGAAGAGTTGCGTCATTTGAAGGGCACGGCCCGGCACGAGGTCATCCGCGCCATCGCGGAAGCGCGCGAGCACGGCGACCTGTCGGAAAACGCGGAGTATCACGCCGCGCGGGACCGCCAGAGCTTCATCGAGGGCCGGGTCGGCGAATTGGAGGAAAAAATCTCCCGCGCCGAGGTGATCGATGTCTCGAAACTGTCCGGCAAGACCGTGATGTTCGGCGCCACCGTCACGCTGATCGACGAGGATTCCGATAAAAAAATGACCTATCAGATCGTCGGCGAGGACGAAGCGGATGTTAAGCAAGGCCGCTTGGCGATCACCGCGCCCCTGTCGCGCGCCATCATCGGCAAGAAAGTCGGCGATTCGGTTGAGGTGCATACCCCCAAGGGCGAAAAGGGCTATGAGATCGCGCGGGTAAAATTCGCCTGATTTCAGGTTTCGCTATCGCCAAGTGGCCGGTTCGGTTCGATCGGAACCCCGGGCAGCGCCTTGGAGGTCTGGATCACCTGGATCGTTTGCACCGTCACCACATGGGGCGCGGCGGTCAGCATGGACGTCAGTTGATTTTCATGGGCGGTGTTGCGGGCCACTATCTTGAGGACAAAATCGTGGGGGCCGCGCGCCATGTGGCACTGGCGAACCTCCGGCCATTCGGCCATGGCGCGCTCGAAGGCGCTCAGCACGGTTTCCGATTGGCTGTCGAGACCGACCAGGGCGAAAAAAGTCACATCGAAGCTCAGCAATTCGCTGCTTAACTGCGCGTGATAGCCCTTGATGTAACCGGCTTCCTCCAGCGCCCGAACCCGGCGCAGGCAGGGCGGCGCCGAGATGCCCGCGCGGCGCGCGAGTTCGACATTGGTGATGCGTCCATCATCCTGCAGATCCTTCAGGATGTGCAGATCGATCCGGTCCAGCTTGACCCGGCGCATAGGCTGCCTCTTTGAAACTTCGCCGTAATACGGCCCCGCATTCACGCAACTATATTACCCAACGTCTCGTGTTTAGCCAAGCGCCGCGGGCGGCCATGTCTTGCCCGGCTCGAACCAGAAAGCGATAGTCCCGGCCCATGAATGCCCCTCCCCTTCCTCCATCGCCGGTCTGCTGGGTTGTCAGCGATGGCAAGATCGGTATGGAATCCCAGTGTATCGGGCTCGCCGAGGCCCTGGGCGCCGCGCCCGTGGTGAAGCGGGTTCAAGTCCGCCGGCCCTGGCGCTGGATGCCGTCCCTCTGGGTGCCCAATCCCCTCGCCAGCCTGGGGCCAAAGAAAGACCGCCTGACACCGCCCTGGCCGGACCTCCTGATCGCCAGCGGCCGGCAGTCGGTGGCCGTGTCGACCGCCATACGCGCGGCCTCGAAAGGTGCTACTTTCACCATACAAATACAGAATCCGGCGGTCGATCCGGCCTTGTTCGACATAATCGTGGCGCCTAGTCACGACCGGCTGAACGGACCCAATATAATCGAAACCCTTGGCGGCATGAACCGCGTGACCGCCGCGCGCCTCCATGAGGCGGCGGCCCATTTCGCGCCCCTCTGGTCCGATCTGCCGCGTCCCCTGGTGGCGGTGATGCTGGGCGGCGGCAACAAGGTGTACCGCATGTCCGAAAAGCGCGGCGAAATCCTCGGCCGGCAGCTCGCGGACATGGCCCGGCGCGAAGGCGCGGGGCTGCTGGTCACGCCATCGCGGCGCACCGCGCCGGAGGTGCTGCAAGCGATCCGCCGGGCGCTCGACGGCCTGCCGGCGCGGATTTGGGACGGCGGCGGCGGCAACCCCTACATGGGATACCTAGCCTTGGCCGACGCCATGATCGTCACCGCCGATTCGGTCAACATGGTTTCGGAAGCGGCGACGACAGGCAAACCTGTCTTTATTGTCGAGCTGGAGGGCGGCTCGCGCAAATTCAGCCGCTTCCACACGGACATGCGGGACAAGGGAATTACCCGGCCGTTCGAAGGCCGTTTGGAAACCTGGTCTTATACGCCCCTGCAAGAAACGGCGCGCGCGGCCGCGGAAATCCGGCGCCGTTTCGCGGACCGCTTGGGTTAGCGCCCTTTGCGCTTTCGGCTGCCAGGCGATAAAAAAGGCCAAGCAACCCCACAAGCAAACTGAAATCATGCCCGCCAGTTCAAGCCTCGATCTAGAGCTTTTCACGGCCACGCCGCTCGACCCCGACCCCTTCGATCATGTGATCGTGCCGGGCTTCGTGCGCGCGGCGGCCTGCGCCGGGCTCGAGGCCGATTTTCCGGCGATCGAAACCGGCGGCAGCCACCCGGTGGCGTCCCAGTCCGGCGGTCCCGTCTTCAACGATCTTATCAAGGACCTGGAAAGCCCGGCCATGCGTGCGGCGGTCGAGGCCAAGTTCGGTATCGACCTGAGCGGGCGCCCGACCATGGTCACCCTGCGCGGCCAATCGCGCGCCAAGGACGGCCGCATTCACACCGATTCGGCGGCCAAGCTGATGACCGCCCTGATCTATATGAACCCGGCATGGGAAGCCGGCGGCGGGCGTTTACGGCTGTTGCGCGATGGCGAGGATATCGAGAACTACGCCGCCGAGGTGCCGCCCGCGCGCGGCACGATGCTGATCTTCCGTTGCAGCCCCCATGCCTTTCACGGACACAAGCCCTTCGTCGGCCAGCGGCGCTCGATACAGTTGAATTGGCTTACCAGCGCGGCGGTGTTAAAGCGTGAATCGGCGCGCCACGGCCTCTCGGCCTGGACCAAGCGGCTTTTTCGCCAAACCTAGACCTTATCGAACCACAGAGGCACAGAGAAAAGAGTTAGGTGCGAGACGTTTGGATACTTGGTCGGACCCATGGTGAACCATCTAGATTCTGATATTCGGGATCCCCGAACCGATACAATAATCGGTTTGGCCATCGAGGTTCACCGTGCGCTCGGACCCGGGCTACTGGAATCGGCCTACGAGGAATGCTTGAGTTTCGAATTGAAAAATCACGGCATTCCGTTTCGCCGGCAAGTTCCTTTGCCGGTGGTTTATAAATCGGTCAAGTTGGATTGCGGATAAAGGATGGACATCGTCGTTGATGGATCGGTCGTCGTAGAACTCAAGACGGTCGAGAAAATACTGCCCATCCACGACGCACAATTATTGACTTATTTGAAACTGAGCGGCATCCATACCGGCCTTTTACTCAATTTCAACGTCCCGGTCTTGAAGGACGGTATACATCGCAGGGTCATCTAGAGAATTGCTCTGTGTCTCTGTGCCTCTGTGGTTTAAAAAAGGCCTCGTCCCTACACCCAAACGCGGCAGGTTAAAACCTAAGCGACATGGCCGAATAAACAGTATTGAACCACAGAGACACAGAGGCACAGAGAAATCGGAATACTTCGCAGGGTCATCTAGAGAATTGCTCTGTGTCTCTGTGCCTCTGTGGTTTAAAAAAGGCCCGTGCCCACACTCAAATGCGGCAGGTTAGGACCTAAGATACATGGCGCTGCGGATCGAAACTTTTTCCAACCTCAAGGGTGGGAACGCCTTCTTCAAGGCCGCCGGCCATCCCCTGGCGGCGCGGGCGTTTCCGGCGCTGCTGGAGCGTCTGGGCGCCGGTCCCGTGGCCATTTACGACCCTCTGGGTCTGGGGCAAACCCTGGCCGAGATGTACGACCTAAGCGGCCTCGATATCGCCGGCGTTTTCGTTCAAGACTTGGACCATATCGGCCGCCGCCTGCTCGGCCACGCCGCCCAGCCGGTCACCGATCTTAAAGGCGCCGGGGCGCGCGCGGTCCTGGTGGTCGCCTTCGAACCGGCGCGCCTGATCGATCATATCCGCCACCTTGTGCCGGCCGGGGCCGAGGTTATGGGCCTGGAATCCCTGCGCCTGCCGGCGGAGATGCTGGCCGTGCCGCGCGATTACTTGAACGGCCTCAACTTCGCCACCAACCTGGTTCTGTTCCGCGACCAAGACGGCCGCCACACGCGCCTGGTCACCGCCAACTACTGGTCCGGCTACGGGGCCAAGGATCCCGAGATTTGGTGCTGCCTCTTTGACCGGGACGGCGGCGCCCTGGCCGAGTGGCGCGAGCCCCTGCCGGCTGCCTATGGCACGATTACCATCGATAGCGCCGAGGTGCGGGCCCGCTTCGGCCTGCCGGCCTTTTGCGGCAGCTTGTTTATCCATGTCCTGCGCGGCGCCGGCCACGACATCGTGAAATACGCCCTGGATACCTACGGCGACGACGAGACCGAGTTGTCGTGCACCCACGACGCCAATTCCTGGCCGGCCGAGCGCTACGCCGGCCTGCCCGCGCCCCAAGACGGCGAGCGCGTCATCCTCTGGGTCCAGAACAGCCACCCGGCGCCGATCCCCGCCGGCGCCCTGGGCCTCAACGTCATGGGCAGCGGCGCGATTTTCTATCTGGACCGGGAGATACCCGGTTTCGGGGTGCTGGATTTGGACACCCGCGACCTCCTGCCCGACGCGCGCTGGCCGGCGCAGATCGAGGTCCGGGCCGGCAAGCATTTCGTGCGCCCCCGCTACGAGGTTTTCGACCGCGACGGCCGCGGCCGCATCGCCCACGCCAATGTCGAGCGCAGCGACCTGAAACCCGATCCGGGCATCCGCGAGCTCGCCAACCTCATGGGCAAGGGCTTTATCCTGCCCGCGCCGGTCCTGCCGCCGGGGCGCTACAGCTCCCTGGTCCTGCCGACGCCCATGTCGACCTGCCAGGACAACCTGCCGGTCCGGGTCGCGGTCTACGACGCCAAGGGCAGCGAGGTCGCGGTGCATTCCTTCGGCTGCCTGCCGCGCGATCATACGGCGGCCCTGGAGACCGGCGCGCTGCTCGCGCAAGGCCCCGGCCAGGCGAACGGCGCCTGGGGACACATGGAGCTGACCTACGATTTTTCCGAGGGCGGCGAGGCCGACGGCTGGCTGCACGGCCTGTTCCGCTACCGGGACAAAGCCTCCGGCCATGTGGCCGAGACCAGCTTCGGCGCCCATGTTTTCAATACGGTGTTGACCTACAAAAGCGAACCGCAGTCCTACGCCGGCCGCGCGCCGGGCCTCAGCACCCGGTTGTTCCTGCGCCTGGGTCCGGCGCCCTTGGAGACCATGTGCCACTTGATCTATCCGGCCTCCACGCCTTGGCGCGCGGCCAGCCAAACGCAACTGGCCCTGCACGACGCCACGGGCCGGGAGGTGGCCGCGCGCGATATCGAAATACCCTGCGGCGGCTCGCTGCTGTGGCGCGCCTCGGAGATGTTCGAGGACCGGGAACTGAAACAGGCCGGTGCCGGAAGCTATGTCCTAATCCGCGATACCACCTGCCGCCTGTTCGGATATCATGGCCTGATGCGGGGCGAGACCGCCTTCAGCCTCGACCACATGTTCGGATTTTAGGATGATGATACCGCCGACGCCCACCAACACGGTTACCAACATCATGGACTGGGACAAGTTGCGGGTGTTTCATGCCGTGGCCGAGGCCGGCAGCTTCACCCATGCCGGCGAGATGCTGAACCTCAGCCAGTCGGCGGTCAGCCGCCAGATCAGCACCCTGGAAGCGAGCCTCAAGGTGCCCCTGTTCCATCGCCACGCCCGGGGCCTGATCCTGACCGAACAGGGCGAGCTTTTGTACCGCACCGCCCACGAGGTCTTCGGCAAGCTGGCCATGACCGCCGCGCGCCTGACCGAAAGCAAGGACCGGCCCAAAGGCCTGCTGAAAATCACCGCGACCGTGGCCCTGGGCTCGACCTGGCTGGCACCGCGTATGCGCGAGTTCATCGAGGTTTATCCGGAAATCGAGGTCCAGCTACTGCTCACCGACGCCGAGCTCGACCTTTCCATGCGCGAGGCCGACGTCGCCGTGCGCCTGGCGCCGCCGCGCCAGGGCGATCTTATCCAGCGCCATCTGCTGACCGTGCACATGAACGCCTACGCCGCGCCCAGCTACTTGAAAAAGCACGGCATGCCGAATTCCGCCGCCGATCTGGATAACCACCGGGTCGTGGTTTACGGCGAGGCGATACGGCCCCCGGTCCCCGACGTGAACTGGCTGCTGCGCGAAGGCGCCAAGCCGGGCCATCTACGCCGCCCGGCCATGACCGTTAACAACGTCTACGGTATCATGCTGGCGCTGAAATCGGGCGCCGGCATCGGCAGCCTGCCTGAATTCATGGGCGAGGGCTTGAGCGATCTGGTGCAAGTCCTTCCGGACCTGCAAGGGCCGCACTTCGACGCCTATTTCGTTTATCCCGAGGAATTGAGATCCTCCAAGCGTCTCCAGGTATTCCGGGACTTTCTACTCCGCAAAGTCGCTGAATCTCAATTTTAACGCCCACGTAAGATATTGTTATTTAACGGATATATGCACAGGTGTGACTAAAATGCCAAGGCTGGGACAAAGAGTCATGCGTTTATTGCATAGCTTCCCTGCCGAATTCACACCTAGAGATTTGGCGTATTAGCATTATCTATAGCTTGTGCTGCATTGCAGCACGCGGTCCCGCTTGGGGTCTGACCTCAAGTTTCGGACCTCACGTCTCCCAGACGTGAAGCCTCCCTGTTAAACTTGCCGGGAAATCATAGATTTCCCGGCTTTTTCTTTGCCCGGCCCTACATGAACAGGTTTTCGTTCTCCATGCCGCTATAGAGATCGGCGACGAATTCGCCGTAGCCGTTGTAGAGCAGCGTGGGCACGCGCTTGACCTTGCCCAGCACGCGCTCGCTGGCCTGGCTCCAACGCGGATGGGGTACCTTCGGGTTCACATTGGCCCAGAAGCCGTATTCGCGGGCCTGAATTTCCTCCCAGAAGGAAACCGGGCGCTTATCGGTAAACTCGAAGCGGACGATCCCCTTGATCGACTTGAAGCCGTATTTCCACGGCACCGCCAGGCGTAAGGGGGTGCCGTTTTGTTTCGGCATGGCCTTGCCGTAGATGCCGGTGGCGATGAAGGCGAGGTCGTTGGTTGCTTCCGCCAGGGTCAAGCCCTCCACATAGGGCCAGGGATACCAGGACGCTTTTTGCCCGCCCGCCACTTCCGGGTTCTGGAAGGTCACCATCTTGACGTACTTGGCCGAGCCCAAGGGGCGCGCCATCTCGACCAAGGCCTTGAGGGCGAAGCCGCTCCAGGGCACCGCCATGGACCAGGCCTCGACGCAGCGATGCCGGTACAGGCGTTCCTCCAGGGGCATCTTGGCCAGAAGATCGTCGATGTCGATCTCCATGGGCTTTTCGACCATGCCGGCGATGCTGACCGTCCAGGGGCGGATCGGCAGGGCTTGCGCCTTTTGCCAGATGTTCTTCGACGAGCCGAATTCGTAATAATTGTTATAGGTCGTCGCGTCGCTCTCCTCGGTCAAATCGCGGTCGAGGACATAGCGCTCGTTGCGCTTAACCGGGTATAGCTTGGCGCTGGGATCGGGTATGACCGCCTCATCGCCCGCGGCAAGCTGGGTCGCTTGCGCCGGCGCATCGTCGCAGGCGGTCAGTATGCCGCCGCCGGCCAGTATTGCCGGTCCCGCCACCGCCATTTTCAGCAGGCGCCGGCGGTCCAAATAGACGCCTTCGGGGGTCGCCTGCGATTCCTTGAGTTCCCAGCCGCGTTTGATCTTGAGTAACATGCGTCAATGTCCTTTGTAAATAAGCTTGGTGCCGAGATGGTCCGCCCAGCACCCGGCGGCCAATCAAGCTTCCGCGAGCCCAGGACAAGCACCGCGCTAGGCTAGGGGACAAATATCACGAGATCATCACGGATAAATGCAGGTATTAGTCGTCGTGGCCCGCGATCTCTCCCTTACGGTAAAGGAATTCGTCCATCATGGCCTCGAAATCCTTGTTATTGCGCCGTATCCATTCCAGGACCATGCAGGCGTGTTCCATTTCCTCGCGCATGTTATGGAGCAGGATGCCCTTCAAAGCTTCGTCATCGCAGTCGTCGGCGCGCTGGCGGTACCAGTCGACGGCCTCCAACTCCTCCATCAGGGAGGCGATGGCGTGGTGCAGATTCAAGGTACCCTTGCTCAGCCGCTTACGCGGCGCGTGCAGACCTTCGCTGGACATATAAATTCCCTCCTTCGGTTAAGCTCTAAACCGTGACATCGAGCCGGATCGCCCCCAAGGTCCCGAAATCCGCGGCCAGGATGTCCCCGGCCCCGGCCTGAAGAAAGGGGGTCACGACCCCGGTGGTCACGATATCGCCGGCCTTCAGGCCGCGTCCGCCGGCCGGCGCTTGCCCGGCCAGCCAGGCCAAGGCATCGAGAGGATGGCCATAGGCATTGGCGCCCCGGCCCCGGCCTTCCTCGCGGCCGTTGCGGTGGAACACCGCCTCATGTTCGGCCAGGTCGAGCTTACGCCAATCTTCCGTGCCGGGGCCTAAAATCAAGCATCCATGCACGCCGTTATCGGCGATCAAGCCGGGCGCGCCCGCATCTTTCCAGGCTTCGCCATAGGCGCTGGTGACGACCTCGAAGGCGGGATGAAGACTGGCCACCGCCGCAGCGGCCTCGGCGCGTGAGAAGGGTTCATCGCGCGGGGGTAAATCGCGTCCGAGACGCACCGCGAATTCCGGCTCGATAAGGCAAAAATTGAAATCCGCGCGGGAAATTCTCGCCGGCGCGGCCAAAATCCGATCTGTCAGGAGGCACCCGTAAAAGGGGCCGTCCAGGCCCAGAAATTCTTGCGCCGCACGGCTGGTCGCGCCGATCTTGAAGCCGGCGATTGCGGTGGGTTCGCCGCCCCGGCATAAGGTCTCCACAAGCGCCGCTTGGATTTCGTAGGCCGCCGAAATCGTTTCGGGCGCGCAATCTTGGGGAAGCCCCTGGATCGGCCGCCGGCCGCGCCGGGCCGCAAGCAACGCGGCGGCGGCGCGTGTGGCGGCATCGCCGGTCATGGGCTAATGCGCGTCCTCGGACTGCTGTGCCTCGATAACCTTGTCGGCCAAGCGGCCGGTCAGTTCCTGCAGGTGATCGAAACTGCGCTCGAAACTGCCGACCCCGAAGGTCAGGGACCGTAACTCGACGATCAGATCTTGTAGCTCCGCCTGGGGCAGATGGCATTTCAGGTTATCCCAACCGTCCCAACCGGGCTTGGTTTCGAAACCCAGAATTTGTCCGCGCCGGCCACTGACCAGACCGTGGATCTTGGACGTGAACTCATTGGGCACCGAGATCGTCACATCGTAGATGGGCTCCAGCAGCACCGGCTGGCAATTGGGCATGCCTTCGCTCATGGCCAAGCGCCCGGCGGTCTTGAACGCCATGTCGGAGCTGTCCACCGAGTGATACTGGCCGTCGAACAGGGTGACCGCGACATCGACGACCGGAAAGCCCAGGGGTCCGCGTTGCAAATACTCCCGCGCGCCATGTTCGACCGAGGGAATGAATTGCCGGGGCACGGAACCGCCCACGATCTTGTCGACGAACTCAAAGCCCTTGCCGCGCGGCTGCGGCGCGATTTCGATCTGCACGTCGCCGAACTGCCCGTGACCGCCGCTCTGGCGTTTGAAACGCGAGTGCTGCTTGGTGCCGCGCTTGATGGTTTCCTTGTAGGCGGTTTGCGGCCGGGCGGCCTCGACCTCCACATGGTATTTGCTGTTCAGATGTTCGACCGCGAGCTTCAGGTGAATTTCACCCTGTCCCCAAATCAGCATCTGATGGGTGTCGGCGTTGTGTTCCAGCTCCAGCGAAGGGTCTTCCTCGATCAGCTTGGCGATACTGCCGGTCAGCTTGACTTCGTCCTGCCGGTTCTTGGGCGTAATGGCCAGGCCGTAAACCGGCTTGAGAACCTCGGGCAAAACCATGTCCGGGGATTCGATCCGCTCGCCGTCGCGCAAGAGGTTTCCGGTCTGCGGGTTTTCCATGCGCCCTAAGGCGACCAATTCGCCGGGACCCGCTTCGCTAAGTTTCAAGTTGTCGTGGCCCATCATGTGGAACAACCCCGAAACCCGCTCGCCGCCGAGGGTCATGCCGTCCTGGGCGGCGCCGTTCCAAATCCGCGCCAGGGTCATCTTACCGGTGTGGGACTGGTGATAGACGCGGACGACCGATGCGGTGAATTCTTCGCCCAGGGGAATGCCCAAGCGTTCGGCGGTTTTTTCGTGCCCAGGCGTTTCGTGGCGCAAGGCCTTCCACAAGCGCGTGATACCGTTGTCGGCCTCGGCCGAACCGAACAGCACCGGCACGATCAGGTCTTCCCGCAAGTCCTTGGTCAGTTGCTCGTAAACCTCGCCGGTCGCCGGAACCTGGTCTTCGAGCAACTGTTCAAGCAAGGCGTCGTCGAAATCGGCCAGGGATTCCAGCATGACCTGCCGGGCTTCGTCTTCCCGCTCCTTGATCGCTTCCGGCATTTTAATGAGGTCGGAGGCGGCGCCTTCCTTGTAGCGGTAGGCCCGCTCGCTCACCAGATCCACGAAGCCGCTGATATCTTCGCCGTCGCGGATCGGCACTTGCCGCAGGACCAGGGGTTTCGAGGAAACCGCCTGCAGGGCCTCCAGGAGATCGCGGACCCGGACCTCGGTCTTATCCATCTTATTGACGAACAAGATATGCGGGATATTGAAGTCGTCGAGTATCTTGAATATCGGGGCCAGGGTCAGGGCCCGGGCGGGGTCGGGTTCGGCCACCACGATGGCGATATCGGCGGCCATGAGGGCGGCATTGCGGTCCTGGCTAAGCTCGACCGATCCGGGACAGTCGATGAACGACCAGCTATCGCCAAGATAATCGCAGTGGGCGACATTGGGTTCGACCGTCATTTGCCGGTGGCGCGCCTCGGGCGAAAAATCGCCCAGGGTATTGCCCTGCGGCACGGAGCCCTTGCGGTGAATCGCCTCGGCGGCGAGTAACAGCGCTTCCATCAAAGTCGTCTTGCCGCTGGTGTACGGCCCTACGAGCACGGCGCAACGCGCCGCAGTGGTCTCCTGTCCAGACATATCAATCTCCCTGTGAATATGCACCTATCCAGCTCAGGCGATTGAATCCGCCTCAAGCGGTTCCCTGTATGGTTTCAAACTGCGGCGGACCCGGCAACAAAAAACGTCTCTTGCCCCGCCAGAGCCCACATCGCGCCGATATTTGTGTTAACATGTGTGAAAATAAGGAACCTCGAGTACTGGAAACGGGTTCCTCACAGGGAGAATAAAGCATGTGCGAGATATTCGCCGGGCAGGATCCGGCCAGATATGCCTACGTTGCCCGTTCGGTCCGCCTGGCGGGCCATGCGACCTCCATCCGCCTGGAGGCGGCTTTCTGGGATATCCTGGACGAGATCGCGCGCCGTCAAGGACTTACGACGCCGCGCTTCCTCTCCACCCTCTACGACGAGGTGATGGAACTGCGGGGCGGAATCGCCAACTTTTCCTCGCTGCTGCGGGTCGCCTGCGTGCTTTATCTGCGCCGCCCAGAGTTAATGGCGCATCTGCCGCAAGTGGTGCTGGAGCCCGCCGAGTAAGCTCTCCGGGGAGTAGGCCGGTTACAAGAGCGGCCGATCGCGGCATCTAGGAAAAATGTCCGCTATCGGCACATCCCCTTAGGCTGCTTTTGCCGATGCACGCGAGTGTTGGCTGCGCCCATCGTACCCCCAAGCCGTAGCATCGAGTTCGTGGATTACAATGTAGCTCGCTTCCGGAGTCGCCCCGACAACCTCCTGGAGCATCTCCATCGCTTGGCGGAGCATCTCCGCTTTCTCTTCGTCCGAATTAGTGCCCGCGGTCACCTTAATGTCCATATGTACAGCGGTCTTTCCTAGGATAGCAGCAGATTTCCGGCCCACAGCCCAATCGTCAGCACTGAACTGATCAATCCTGACGGCCGTTAAACTCGGATCCTTTCTCATCACCTCATTCATGAGGCGGGTTGTCTCGTCAAAAAGCTGTTGTTTCTGCGCCAACGTAACTTGGCTGCCTGCAACCGCGATGTTGATGAACGGCATTTTTTTTGCTCCTCTTATCAGTGGAAATATAGCGATGCCGAGAAGATGTGACTTTCGGTGACATTAAAAAAGTTAATTGTTTTAATGTTTGACATTTATGTTATTAAACAATCCATGCCAACCAACCTGGACATGGATTGCCTGCGGACATTCGTGGCGATTATCGAACTCGGCAGTTACGCGGAAGCGTCTCGATTCGTCGGGCGCACGCCCTCTGCCGTTAGCCTTCAAATCAGACGGCTCGAAGAACAGGCCGGCGTGACGCTCTTCCAAAGGACGGGTCGCCGGATGATTCCAAGCCCGGAAGGCGAACGGCTTCTCATAACCGCACGACAAATTCTTCGACTGAATGATTCGATTGTTGGCGAATTCACGTTCCCACGCCTTTCAGGTGAAGTCTCGCTAGGGGTAATCCAGGATTTAGCCGACACGGTTCTCCCTGAAATTCTGGCCCGGTTCGATCGTATTTATCCCAAGGTCCACATATCCGTGAAGGTCGACCGCACCAAATTCCTGGCCGCGGCCGTTGAGAAAGGTGACCTTGATCTGGCAATTGGCGTGCATGGCTGGTCGCGCCGAAAAGATCACGCAATTCAGCTCGAACAGATGATCTGGATTGGCGGCGATGCAATGCGCTTGGAGCCAAACTCACCTGTCCCACTCGTTCTCTTCGAGCCGCCATGCAGCTTTCGCGACGCCGCCATCGATGCCCTGAACCTAGCCGGAAAGGAGTGGGACATCGTCTATACAAGCCCGAGCCTTTCGGGGCTCCGGGCAGCTGTCCAAGCCGGGCTCGGTGTTACGGCGAGAACAATGCTCTTGATATCATCCGGCGTAAAAGCCCTGCCAAAATCGATTGGCCTTCCTAAACTCCCGAGCATCGAATTTGGCTTATATGAGGGTTCGGATCTCACAGACGCCGGTTCGGAATTGAAGGCACAGGTTCTCGAGGTTATCGTCGGCAAATAGGGCCAAAAACGGCTTTGCTTTGACGACTCATGAATGCCTGCCGAGTAAGCGCCGGAATGTGCTCTAAACCGCTGTCAATGAGACACCTTTAGAAGCGGTTGAATGCCGTCGAAGACCGGCTCGAGGGCAACGCCGAGGGCATCGCCGAATTTGCTGACCCCGATATAAGTCGTGATCGTGAAAACCGCCTCGACGATTTGGGGCTCGCTAAAGTGCTCGTGAAGGCGGTCCCATAGCTCCTTGGAAACATGGTTGGCATCGACGCCGATCTGAACCGTCAAGTCCATCAGAGCTTTTTCGGCGGCCGTGAAAAGAGGACTCGTTTTGTAGCGGTCACCGCCGATGTCGGCGATTTTTTCTTCGGAAATACCAAGCCGCTTCGACAGCGTTTCATGCTGAACGACGCAGTATTGGCAATCGTTCCGGTGCGTCGCTTTCAGAATCAGCAATTCCTTGGTCACCCAATCGAGCTCACCGTCCTTCAGGATCGCCATCACGATGTCGGTAAAAAGCGCCCCAAGTTCCGGCGTGTGGCCGAATACCTTGAAGATATTCAGCAACATTTCAAATCGGTCTTCGGCCTTGTCATAGAAGGCAAGAGTTTCCGGCGATGCTTGTTCGCGTTCCACGTATGAGACAGTCATAAAGTCCTCCTCTATTTGATCAATCGTTCCAAACGACGTAAAAAAATTATCCCAAGAGTGTCCGCGCCTGCTTGGCGACGGAACGCATTAGGGATTCCTCCGGCCGGCTTCGTGAAAAAACACGTATGGCGACGAACAGACTCAGAAGCGAACGGGCGGTATCGAGCGCGTCGACATGAGCCGGGATTTCACCCTGGGCCTGTCCTTGCCGGATCATGTCATGGAAAAATGTTTCCATTTCGATCAGGCATTCTTTGACGATTTCGGAAATCTCCTGGTCATGGGGTGAGAGTTCCAGGGCCGTGTTGACAAGCAGACAGCCCTTGCGGGAGCCGCCTTCGATGGCGGTGGCGATAGCTTCCTCGAAAGCCGCGAGGATCCCGCCGCGAGGCCCATGGGCGTGAGTCAGGGCCGCGACCCAATCATGCAGGTGAAGCGCGCCGTAGTGACGCAGCACCCGTATGAAGAGGCTACGCTTGTCGCCGAATGTCGCGTACAGACTGCCGCGGTTGACGCCCATACAATCGACGAGATCGCTAATCGATGTCGCCTCGTACCCCCGCGCCCAGAAGGCATGCATGGCTTCGCTCAGCGCCTCGCCGGTATTGAAATTTTTCTCCCAGGGCAAGAGTAACGGCCTCCGCTTCGTTCGACTCCCATTTTACGAGTTTGGAACGATCGGTCAAGACTTCCTCTCACGGCCGCCAATGTAGTAGCCCGCTACCACCACCCAAGGATGCCGAGGGGCTAGGCTTGTCCCCTGGACACCGCGCGTTTGAGAGACGCCGCGTTTGGGAGAAAAGGCATGGCCAAGGCCATCCATACCATGATCCGGGTCCTGGACCTGGACCGCTCGATCGAGTTCTACGGCAAGGCCTTCGGCCTCGAGGTCGCCGACCATTTCGATTTCGATGGTTTCGCGCTGGTCTATCTGCGCAACCAAGAAAGCGATTTCGAAATCGAGCTGACCCTCAACAAGGAACAGCGCGCGCCCTACACCCACGGCGACGGCTACGGCCATGTCGCGGTCTGCGTCGAGGATGCCAAGGCCGAGCACGCGCGTTTCGAGAAAGAGGGCCTGAACCCGAACGACGTGAAGGAGTTCCACCGCGAGGGGGCGCTGATGGCGCGCTTCTTCTTCGTTCAAGACCCGGATGGCTACAAGATCGAGGTTCTGGAGCGGCACGGCCGCTACCGGTGAAGCGCATGAGAAAATCAGAGGAGGAAACCACATGAAGAAAAATAAAACCGGCATGAACCGCCGCCAATTCCTGCACACCGGCAGCGTGGCGGCCGTAGGCGTCGCCGCCGTCGCTTCCGGCGCGGTCTTGACCGCCCCCGACGGCGCCTGGGCTCTGCAGCTTAAAACCTTGGACGAACACACGGCCAAGACCCTTCTGGGCATGGCGCGCACAATTTATCCGCACGACACCCTGGCCGACATGTATTACGCCGGCGTGGTCGAGAACCTGGACGGCGCGGCGGCGGGCGACAAGGATCTGGCCAAGCTGTTGCGCACCGGCGTCGCGGAACTGGACAAGGCCAAGGGCGTGAAGTGGCTGGATTTGTCCGCGGGCTACCAACTGGAAGTCCTGACCGCGATGCAAGACGGCGGTTTCTTCCAGAAGGTGCGCGGCACCATCGTGGTCGCGCTTTACAACAATCCGCTGGTTTGGCGCCACTTCGGCTACGAAGGTTCCTCCTATGAATACGGCGGTTATATAAACCGCGGCTTCGACGATCTCACATGGCTGGAACAGCCGTCCGAAGACGCCAGCCCCAAGGCCGGTTGAGGGAAGGAGAAAACACCATGGCAAAAATAGACATGAGCGATTCCTCGGCCGTTGTCGTTATCGGCTCCGGCGCCGGGGGCGGCACCCTGGCCAATGAGCTCTGCCAAAAGGGCATCAAGGTCATCCTGCTGGAAGCGGGCGGCCGCGAGACGGAGGAGACTTTCCAGAACAACGAATGGGGCTCCTTCGGTCAGATTTCCTGGCTCGACAAGCGCACGACCTCGGGCTCCTGGCGGGTCGCCAAGGACTTCGCCGGCCTGCCGGCCTGGATTTGCAAGACCGTCGGCGGCTCGACCACGCATTGGGCCGGGGCTTCCCTGCGCCTGCAAGAGCATGAGTTCAAGGTCAAGAGCACCTATGGCGATCTGGCGGGCGCCAATCTGCTCGATTGGCCGCTGACCCTGAAGGACCTTGAGCCCTACTACGCCAAGGCCGAGGACAAGATGGGCACGACCCGGACCAACGGCATTCCCGGCCTGCCCGGCAACAATAACTTCAAGGTCATGTACGCCGGGGCCAAACGCTTGGGCTACAAGCACGTTCACACCGGGCGCATGTCCATCAACTCCCGCCCGCGCCATGGCCGCGATGCCTGCTGGCAGATCGGTTTTTGCTTCCAAGGGTGCAAATCGGGCGCCAAGTGGTCGACTCTCGTTACCGAGATTCCGGCGGCGGAGAAAACCGGCAATCTTGACCTGCGCACCAAGGCCCATGTCCTGCAAATACAGACCGGCGCCGACGGCAAGGCCACGGGCGTGTTGTATGCCGATAAGGACGGCGCCCAGCAGGTTCAAAAGGCGCGCGCCGTGTGCGTGGCCGGCAACTCGATCGAAACCCCGCGCCTGCTGCTCAATTCGGCCACCGCGAAATCGCCGGACGGTCTGGCCAATTCCTCGGGCCAGGTCGGCAGGAACTACATGCGCCACATGACCGGATCGGTCTATGCGACCTTCGACCGGCCCGTGAACATGTACCGGGGCACCACCATGGCCGGCATTATCACCGACGAATCGCGCAACGATCCGCGGCGCGGTTTCGTCGGCGGCTACGAGATGGAGACCCTGGCGCTCGGCCTGCCCTTCATGGCCGCGTTCCTGGACCCCGGCGCCTGGGGCCGCAACTTCACTTCCGCCATGGACATGTACGAAAACATGGCCGGCATGTGGCTGGTGGGCGAGGACATGCCCCAGGAAAACAACGCCATCAGTTTGCATGGCAGCGAAAAGGACCAGTACGGCCTGCCGGTGCCCAACGTCCACTTCGACGACCACCCCAACGACATCGCCATGCGCAGCCATGCCTTCAAGCAGGGTTCGGCGGTGTACGAGGCGGCGGGGGCGCGCAGAACCATCGAGACGCCGCCCTATCCCTCGACCCATAATCTGGGCACCTGCCGCATGAGCGCCAAGGCCGGCGATGGCGTGTGCAACGGCTTCGGCCAGACCCACGACATCGGCAATCTCTTCATCTCCGACGGCAGCCAGTTCACCACCGGCGGGGCGGAGAACCCGACCCTGACCATCGTGACCCTGGCCATCCGTCAGGCCGACTACATGGCCGAGCAAATGACCAAGGGCAACATCTGAGCGACGACCCGGAGCTTCGGCTTCATCTATCCCTGTGAACTAGCGACTCCCAGGCCCCGGCACATCCACCGGGGCCTTTTTTTTCGCCGTTAGTTCGCGCCGCCCCCCATGGCGAAGGGCTTCAGGGCCTCGTAAACCTCGGCATTCACGGGCGTCGGGACGCCTAGCTCCTTACCCAGGCGCACGACTTCGCCGTTGAGCCAGTCGAGCTCGAGGCGCCGGCCGGCTTCGAGATCGACCAGCATGGAGGGTTTGACGCCCGCGCCCATGGCGGTGGCTTGGCTCAGGGCGCGTTGCGCCAAGCCCTCGTCGAGGGCGATGCCCTTGGCCCGGCCGACTTCGGCGGCCTCGGCCATCATGGCCGCCAGTTGAGCGCGCCGTTCGGGCTTACCGGCGATCTCACCGATGGGCGCGCGGTGGAAACAGCAGGCCCCGGCGAAGGGCGCCAGGAGCACGAACTTCTCCCAGATATCCCGCTCGATATGGTCCGCCACCTTGTGGTCGATGCCGGCGCCCGTGCAGGCCGCGGCCAAGCACTCCAGACGCCAGGTCTTGGCGCCGCCAAGCTCGCCGAAAACCAAGCTCGCGTATTTGTTGTTGTGGCGGATAAGGCCGGGGCGCTCTATCGCCGCGCTGACCTTGGCCACGCCGCCCAGGACATGCCGGGGGCCAAGGATTTCGCTCAAGCGATCGCAAGCGGATACGCCGTTCTGAAACGGGATCACCGCCGTGTCTTGGGCCAGCAGCGGCTTGATCTGCGCGGCCGCCGCGTCCAAATCCCACAGCTTGACGCAGAAGAGGATAAAGTCGGCCCGGCCGATATCGGCCAGGTCCGCCGGTACATCCGGATCGGCGATATGCACATCGCCGAGAGGCGACACGACTCTCAAGCCATCGCGGCGCAGGGCCTCGGCCTGGGCGCCCCGGGCGATGAAGGCGACCTCGTTTCCGTCGGCCGCCAAGCGGGCGCCGAAATAGCCGCCGATACCGCCAACCCCCATGACCGCGTATTTCATCGTCGTCTCCTAAATTGCGGCCCCACACGCGAGCGTTATTTGGTTTGGACCAGATTTTCGGCGATATTAATGCATGAGCCAGGAACCGGCACGCCCCATAACCCCCAGGGAGACCGAAACCTTCCGCGAAGACGGTATCGTCTGCCTGCGCGGCCTCTTCGCGCCGGACTGGGTGGAACGCCTGCGCGAGGCCGCCGAGGCCGGCCTTGCGGCGCCCAGCGATATGAGCGCCGAATTGGCGGCCGCGCGTAAGGAAAAGGGCCGCTTTTTTCACGACACCTTTATCTGGCGCCACAATGCCGACTGCCGGGCCTTTGTGTTCGAGTCGCCGGCGGCCCAGATCGCGGCGCGGGTCATGGACAGCCGCCGGGTCAATATTTTCTTCGACCAATGGCTGATCAAGGAACCCGGCACCCCGACGGCGACGCCCTGGCACCACGATCTGACTTATTGGCCGGTGAAGGGCACGCAGATTTGCACCCTCTGGCTGGCCCTCGACCCGGTGGATGCCGCCAGCGGCAGTGTCGAGTACATCAAGGGCTCGCACACCTGGGGCCGGCATTACCTGCCCGCCAGTTTCAGCGGCTCCAACCAATACACCGAAGACCTGGACCCGGTGCCGGATATCGAGGCCATGCGCGATGAGCTGGATATCGCGCGCTTTGAGTTGGAACCGGGCGACTGTACCTTGCATCACGGCCTGACCGTGCACGGCGCGCCGGGGAATAGCCGCCTGGACCGGCGCCGGCGCGCCCACGTCAGCCGTTGGGCCGGCGACGACGCGCTCTACGCCCCGCGTCCCGGTCTCCAGGAAATGCCGGCCCTGCCCGCTATCCCGTCCGGCGGGCCACTCGATTCCGACCTCTGGCCACAGGTCTGGCCCTAGAGCAGTGACAACAGGCTGCTGATAAACCGGACCTTGCAACGCCAATCCTTCGACAAGCTCAGGATGAGGGTTTTGTTATCGAATGTCCTCATCCTGAGCTTGTCGAAGGATTGTTGCAGTAAGTTTTCTTTTCAAAAATCAGCTATATCCTTCGCCATGTCGATCGCACCGTCGAAGGGCGCGTCGTCTTCCCAGCGGGCCTTGAGGTAACCGTTGCTCAGGTAAAACTCGACCGCCTCGGGATTGCCGTGCAGGACGACTTTTCTTCGTCCTTGGGCGCGCGCGAAGTCTTCCGCCATTTTCAAGAGTACGGCGCCGTGGCCCTGCCCCTGATAGTCGCGGTCGATGGTAACGAGACGAAACGCCGCGCGCACGGCATCGAACAAGTCGATACGAATCGTCCCGATAACGGTGTCCCCCTCGATCAGAACAAGAGGATGGTTCCCCGCCTTGCGCTCATCGGGATGATCGGGGTCGTAAACGACTTCCGGTATGTAGGGCTCGAACAGGGCCGTGCGGCGAATCCGGTGATAGGCCGCCCATTCGGCGGCATCCCCCGGCGCCCGTAAGAGGTATTTTCTAGAGCGCTTTCCGGCCATGGGAACCCATTCGATGGGCCATGACCGGCTTAGGTCAAGGCTTCGCACGCGCGCTTGATGCGCGTGCAGGCTTCCGTCAAAGCCTCGTTCGAGGTCGCGTAGGAAATACGGAAATAGGGCGAGAGGCCGAAAGCCTCGCCCTGGACCGCGGCCACGCCCTCGGCCTCCAGAATATAGGTCACGAAATCGCCGTCGGAGGCGATGGTCTTGCCCTCCGGTGTTTTCTTGCCGATGGTTCCGGCGCAGGAGGGATAGACGTAAAACGCGCCCTCGGGCCGGTGGCAGGCAAGGCCCGGACATTTGTTGAGCATCTCGACCACCAGGTCGCGGCGCACCTTGAAAGCCTCGTTGTGTTCGGCGATGAAGCCTTGCGGGCCGTTCAGCGCTTCGACCGCGGCCGCCTGGCTGATAGATGACGGATTCGACGTGCTTTGCGACTGGATCTTGGTCATAGCCTTGATCAAGTCCTTGGGCCCGCCGGCGTAACCGATGCGCCAGCCGGTCATGCAGTAAGCCTTGGACACGCCGTTCATGGTCAGGGTGCGATCGAACAAGGCCGGCTCGACCTGGGCCGGGGTGACGAACTTAAAATCGTCGTAGACCAGATGCTCGTACATGTCGTCGGTCAGAACCCAGACATGTTCGTGCTTTTTCAGCACCTCGGTGATGGCCTTCATGTCGTCGTGGCTGTAGGCGGCGCCGGTCGGGTTCGAGGGGCTGTTGAGGATGATCCACTTGGTCTTGGGCGTGATCGCCGCCTCCAAATCCTCGGCGCGCAGCTTGAAGTTGTTGTTTTGGGAGCAAGGCACAATGACCGGCTCGCCCTCGGCCAGCAAAACCATGTCAGGATAGGAAACCCAGAAGGGCGCGGGAATAATAACCTCGTCGCCGGGATTGAGGGTCGCCATGAAAGCGTTGTAGAGAACCTGCTTGCCGCCGGTTCCGACGATGACCTGATCGGGCGTGTAGGTCAGGCCGTTGTCGCGCTTGAACTTATCGCAGATCGCCTGTTTCAGGGCCGGGGTGCCATCGACGGCAGTGTAGCGGGTGTCGCCCCCTTCGATCGCGGCGATCCCCGCCTTCTTTATATTGTCCGGCGTTTCGAAATCGGGCTCGCCCGCGCCCAGGCCGATCACGTCGCGGCCGGCGGCTTTTAATTCACGCGCCTTTTGAGAGACGGCGATGGTGGCGGAAGGCTTAATTCGCGACAGGCGGTCGGCGATTTGGGACATGGTTCTAAGCTCCTAAAGGGCACGGCCGGAGATGGGTGCACGGTAGTCAAGCACACCCGTCCTGGCAACACGGCTTTGGCCCGCCGGCAAGGCCTGAAAAACTTTAGGGACGACCGGCCGAGTGCCGCTCCAATACGGATCTAAAAAAATCCACCTCTTGCGGGCTCTCAGTTCCATGGCGATGCAGGAAGTCCTCGATGTCGCGGCCAGAATAACGCCCGACGAGCCGCCCGTCGCGCAGGATCAAGAATGTACGCGCGACATCGCGAGCACTCTCATGGCAAATGCCACAACGATCCTTGAAGCGGCCCCCACCTTGGGCGACCCTCAGCAAGGAAGCGTAAATCGCGTCAATTTCCTCCTGGTCCGGCTCGCCGAAGTGGCCAGGTAAAAATTCTCGCAGGTCGGTGTTGTCGCTCGCCGTAATCAATACCCCCTCTGCCACGGACAAGTGCGCGGGCAAGAGAGAACGCGCTGTCTCGTGACAGGCTCCACATTTTTCGCGGAACAAGCCGTGGCGCGGCTCCGCAAAACTGGGGGCGGAAGAGCGCCGCTCCAGGCTCGGCGCGGCCCAGGGTTGCGACGACACCAGGATCAACCCCAATACTGCAATCCAACCAAACGTGGTTCCACATCTAAACATCTTGCCCGAACCCTAAAGTTACATCCTTGCTCTTCCTAGCAAGAATGACCATCGCGCGCCGCAAGGATAGGCCGGTTTGCGCCGCGATACTGCCGCAATTGTTCCCGGTATCGCCGCATTTGCAGCGCACCCGCGCCTTGCCACGGCATCAAACAAGAAAGGGCTACATACTCAATAGTATCTTGGGGATCCATATTTCATGTCACGGAAACGCAACGGCCTCGCCTTTACCGGCATCTTCCCACCGCGCACAGTCGCTTTTTGCCGGTCCGCAGGTGCGGCGGTTCTAACGACCCTGGGCTTGGCGGTCCTGTTGCTCTTGCTGGGCGGTCTCTTTGTCCTGGCGCCGATCCACCCCGTTTTCGCGCTTATGCCACAAGGCCCGTCGGAAACCGCACCAGCGGGGTTGTTCTTTCATGCCGGGGTGGCCGATCAGTACCCGAGCGCGCAGCCGTCCTTGCGCGGATCGGAGCCGCCGGTAAGGACGCCCTCGCCGTGGTCGATCCAGATCGCCTGGGCGCCGCCGATGGGCTTGTCCGGTGCGATAGTTTCATGGCCCAGAGCCTGCAAGGCCGCGACCGCCGCCGCCGGAACGCCGCTTTCCACTTCCACCGGCCCCTCGGCACCGGCGTATAGCCGCGGCAGATCGATGGCTTCCTGCACGTCCAAACCGAAATCGAGCATGTTAGCCAGGAACCAAGCGTGGCCCATGGCCTGATAGTGCCCGCCCATGACCCCGAAGGGCATGACCGCACGGCCGTCCTTGACCGCCATGCCGGGAATAATGGTGTGCATGGGCCGCTTGCCGGGCGCGATGCAGTTGGGATGGTCCGGATCCAAGACAAAACTTTCGCCGCGATTTTGCAGCGTTACCCCGGACTTGGGGCTGACCAGACCGGAGCCGAAGGAATTGAATAGGGAGTTGATAAAGCTGACCGCGTTGCGGTCCTTATCGACGACGCTGATATAAACCGTATCCCCATGGGCGGGCAAAACCGCCGGCGGCAAGTCCGTCATGGCCCGCGCCGGATCGATGCGGGCGCGCTGCTTGTCGGCGTAAGCGGCGGACAGCAGCCGGGCGACCGGTACGTCGCTCTGCGCCGGATCGGCCAGGAGGCTGTCGCGGTCGCTGTAGGCCAGGCGCGCCGCTTCGATGGCGAAATGCAGGCGCTCGGGCGCCAGAGGCCCAGGCACGCCGGGCAGCAAGTCGGATAGGATGTTGAGCATTTCCAGGGCCAGAAGACCCTGACCGTTGGGTGGACATTCGTAGATATCGGTGCCGCGATACGCGGTCTTGATCGGGGCCGTATACTCGCCAGCCGCCGCCGCGAAATCCTCCAGGCTGTGCAAACCGCCGAGGCCATTAAGATAGCTCACGATGTCTTGGGCCACCGGGCCGGCGTAGAAGCCGTCCCGTCCCTCGCGGGCTATGCGCTCCAAGGTCGCGGCCAGCTCCGGCTGGCGGTGCAGGGCGCCGACCGCCGGCACTTGGCCGCCGGGCAGGAATATCCGGCTGGCCGTGGGATCCGCGCCTAGAACTTCGGCTGAATCCCGCCAATCCGTGTGAACCCTGGAATGGATCGGATAACCGTCTTTCGCATAGCCGATCGCCGGGCCCAGGACACCGCCCAAATCCCTGGTCCCGTGATCGCGGAGAAGTTGAAACCAAGCATCGATCGCGCCGGGGACCGTGACCGCATGGGGCGTCTGGCGTTCGATCTTTTCGACCCCAAGACCGCGCAGCCGCGCCGCCGTGGCGGCGGCGGGCGCCCGGCCGGAGCCGTTGAAGGCCAAAACCTCGCCACCGCCCCCCGGCGCATAAAGAACGAAGCAATCGCCGCCGATACCGGTCGATTCGGGCTCGACCACGCATTGCACGGCGCAGGCGGCGACGGCGGCGTCCATGGCGTTGCCGCCGCTTTGAAGCATCTGGACCGCCGCCAGGGTCGCCAAGGGGTGCGAGGTCGCGGCCATGCCCTTGGCCCCATGGACGGGCGAGCGGCCGGCAAGCTCTAAATTGCGCATGAAATCTCCTTCTAGGGCGGTGAAACGCCACTCTAGACTGATTTGCCACCCTAGAACACATGCTTACGAATTCTTAAATGGCCATGGCACAGACTTGAACATGCCCGATTCCCTGGATAGGCCGGCGCAACCCAAAATAGGCCTCGCCCTTGGCAGCGGCGTGGCGCGCGGTTGGGCGCACTTGGGCGTCCTGCGCGCCTTGGAGCGCTATGGCTTCATACCCCAGGTCGTGGCCGGCACCTCGATCGGCGCCCTGGTCGGCGGGTCTTACCTGGCCGGGCACCTGGACGCCCTTGAGGATTGGGCGCGCGGGCTCAACAAGGTCCGGATCGTTTCCTATCTCGATTTTCGCGTGCGCGGCGGCATGATCCGCGGTCAGGCCCTGGTCGACGCCATGGAAAAGCACATGGGCGGGCTCAAAATAGAGAACCTGGGCCGGCCCTACGCGGCCATGGCCACCGACCTCTTGACCGGACACGAAGTTTGGCTGCGCAAGGGCGATCTGGTGCAGGCAATCCGCACCTCGTTCTCCCTGCCCGGCATCTTCGAACCGGTCCGCTTGGAGGGCCGCTGGCTGGTCGATGGGGCCTTGGTCAATCCGGTGCCGGTCTCGGCCTGCCGGGCCATGGGCGCGCAGATGACCATCGGCGTCAACCTCAACGGCGACCTGATCGGCAAGGCCCGCCAGCCGGGCACGGATTTCCAAACCGCCGCCGGCTTCGATCTCTTGGAGGAACTGCGGAACAATCCCACGAAGGCGCCAGGGTCAAAGCTGAACGGTCTCGGCCGCCGCCTGTTCAAGCGCCAGCCCAGCAGCCCCAGCCTCTTCGGAGTCATGGTCTCGTCCCTGAATATCGTGCAGGACCGCATCACGCGCTCGCGCCTGGCGGGGGAGCCGCCGGACGTTCACATCACCCCGCGCCTGGGCCACATCGGCCTGCTTGAATTCGACCGGGCGGACGAGGTCATCGCCGAAGGCGAGGCCGCGGTCGAGCGCGCCCTGCCCGACCTGCGCGCCGCCTACAGTCTGTTCGGGAGCGACATCGCGGTCTCCAACGGTAAGTAGCTATCCCCAGTCCAAGACCACCTTGCCGGACTGGCCGGACCGCATGATGTCGAAGCCGTCCTGGAAGGCATCCACCGTCATGCGGTGGGTCAGGATCGGCGCGATATCCAGGCCGCTTTGCAGCATGGTGGTCATCTTGTACCAGGTCTCGAACATCTCACGCCCATAGACGCCCTTGAGGGTCAAACCCTTGAAGATCACCTGGGTCCAATCGATCGCCGCCGATTCGGGCGGGATGCCGAGGATCGCGACCCGGCCGCCGTGGTTCATGGCCGCCAGCATATCGCGGAAGGCTTGAGGATTGCCGGACATTTCCATGCCGACGTCGAAACCCTCGCGCATGCCCAGGTCTTCCATGGTCTCTTCGAGACTGGCCTCAGTCACGTTGATGGCGCGCGTCGCCCCCATCTTGGCTGCCAGGCTCAAGCGGTAGTCGTTCACGTCGGTGACCACGATATGGCGCGCGCCGACATGGCGGGCGATGGCGCTGGCCATGATGCCGATGGGCCCGGCGCCGGTAATCAGAACGTCCTCGCCGACCAGATCGAACGACAAGGCCGTGTGGGTCGCGTTGCCCAGGGGATCGAGGATCGCGGCGGTTTCGTCGCTTATATCGTCCGGCAAGGGAAAGGCGTTGACCGCCGGAATAGATAAATATTCGGCGAAGCAGCCCGGCCGGTTAACGCCGACCCCGACCGTATTGCGGCACAGATGGCGCCGGCCGGCGCGGCAGTTCCGGCAATGGCCGCAGGTGATATGGCCTTCGCCGGAAACTCTCTCGCCGACCGTGAAGCCTTTAACCTCGCTGCCGATCTCGGCCACGACGCCGGCGAATTCGTGACCCACGGTCATGGGCACGGGGATCGTCTTACGCGACCAGTCGTCCCAGTTATAGATGTGAATATCGGTGCCGCAGATGGCGGTCTTGTGGATCTTCACCAGGACATCGTTGTGGCCGATGCGCGGAACCGGCACGTCCTCCATCCAGATACCGGGTTCCGGTTTCGCCTTGACCAGCGCTTTCATGGCTATGCCCCCCCTAGGAAATCACGCCGAGCGCGCGCCCGGCCTTGGCGAAAGCCGCCAGGGCGCGGTCGATTTGCTCCGGCGTGTGTGCCGCCGACATCTGGGTGCGGATGCGGGCCTGTCCCTTGGGCACCACCGGAAACGAAAACCCGACCACATAGATGCCGTCGTCCAACAAGGCCTCCGCCATGGCCGCCGCGAGCTTGGCCTCGCCCAGCATGACCGGAATAATCGGGTGGCCGCCGCCGGCAAGCGTGAATCCCAGCGCGCTCATGCCAGTGCGGAAACGCTCGCTGTTTTCGGCCAGGCGGCGGCGCAACTCGCCGCCGTCTTCCAAGAGATCGAGTACCTTGAGCGTGGTCTCCGCGATGACCGGGGCGATGCTGTTGGAAAAAAGATAGGGCCGCGAGCGTTGGCGCAGCCAGTCGACTATGGGCGAGGCGGCCGCGGTGTAGCCCCCCGAAGCGCCGCCCAAGGCCTTGCCCAGGGTGCCCGTGAGGATATCGATGCGGCCTTCGACGCCACATAATTCAGGGGTGCCGCGCCCGCCTTCGCCCAGGAAGCCGACGGCATGGGAATCGTCAACCATGACCATGGCGCCATGCTGTTCCGCCAAGTCGCAGATCGCGGGTAAGTTGGCGACGATCCCATCCATGGAAAACACGCCGTCGGTGGCGATCAGCTTGAAGCGGCAATCGCGCGCCGCCTCCAAGTGGCGCGCCAGTTCGGCCATGTCGTTGTTGGCGTAGCGCAGGCGCCGCGCCTTGCACAGGCGCACGCCGTCGATAATGCTGGCGTGATTCAGCGCGTCGCTGATAATCGCGTCCTTCTCACCCAGCAGGGTCTCGAACAAGCCGGTGTTGGCGTCGAAGCAGGAACCGTAAAGGATCGCAGTCTCCATCCCCAGGAACGCCGATAACCGGCCTTCCAGTTCGCGGTGAATATCCTGGGTGCCGCAGATAAAGCGCACCGAGGACATGCCGTAGCCGTGGCTATCCAAGGCCGCCTTGGCGGCGGCGATCAAGGCCGGATGGTTGGAAAGTCCCAGGTAATTGTTGGCGCAAAAATTCAACACCTCGCGCCCGCCGGCTAGGCGGATCGCCGCGTCTTGGGGCGACGCGATGATGCGTTCCGCCTTGTAGAGCCCGGCGGCGCGCAAGGTATCGGTCTCGGCCTTTAGGTGTTCGAGCATTCCGCAATCCATTCGCTTCGTCCCCGATAATCCTAATACGGCGGTGGCGGGGGCCAGAACAGAAACACCCCGCCCAGGATGGCTTCGATCCCCATGTAGGCCGCGCCCAAGGCGTCCGGCGCCCCGTCGGCCAGGATCGAGTAAAGCCGCGACAAGACCGCCATGACCATCACCAGGCCAAGGCCCATGACCAGCATACGGGAGCTTTCGAGATCCCAACAGGCCCATAGGGCCAGCATACCGACCGCCGCCATGGTCGCGTTCAGGCCGCGCAAATGGCAGCGGGCGTCCGCCGTGTCCGCGACCAGCCAGGTCCGGCCGATATTCACGCGCAGCATCCCCGACAGGCCCGGCGCCAGCAAACTAACCCCCAGCAGCACCAGAAGACTATAGAGGACACCCATGTGACCCAGGCTCATTCGCTCCGCCCCGGCAGCGGCGTTTCGCCCGGCGCCACCTCCGGAATTGTTTCGCCCATGGCGTCGATCAAGGATCCCGCGAGCGCGAAACCGGTCTCCACCAACTCGGGAACGACAATATGGGCGCCCATTTTTCGCAACTCGTTCGCGTGCGCGTCGTCTTGCGCCCTGGCATAGACCTGAAGGTCCGGAAAGATATAGCTGACCATAGCGACCAATTGCGCCGTCGTCGCCGGTTTGTTGACCGTGAGGACCAGGGCGCGCGCGGTTTCGACATTCAAGGCGGCCAGTATCTCGGGCCGGGAGATATCGCCGTAATAAACCGGATAGCCGCTGGCGCGGGCCTCGGCGATCCTATGGGGATTGAGATCGACGGCCACGAACGAAATACCGGCCGCCTGTAGCCGGGCGGCGACCGCGCCGCCAACGCGGCCAAAGCCGGCGATGACCACATGACCGGATCTGTGTTCGGTTTCGATCGCCGCTTCGCCGGCTTCCTCCGCTTCGGTGGCTTCCATGCGATCCGCCAGGGCCGCGCCCCATTGCGCCATGAACGGCGTGGCGATCAGCGAAAAACCCACGACCACGAGAAGCACTTGCCCAACCTCCGGCGCGAGCGTGCCGCCGGCCATGGCGGCGCCCAGCAGCACGAAGGCAAACTCGCCGCCCTGGGCCAAGGTGAGCCCAAGCCGCAGGGCTTGCGCCCGGGTCAAGCCGGATAACAAACCCAGGCCCGCCAGTAGGCCCGCCTTGCCCAATAGCAAGGCCGCCAGAAGCGCCACGATGAGCCCGGCATGTTGCCGGGTTAGCGCGAAATCTATGCTCATCCCGACGGTGATGAAGAACAGGCCGAGCAGGAGTCCGCGAAAGGGCTGAATAACGGCGCCGACCTGATGCCGGTAGGTTGTCTCCGCCAGCATCATGCCGGCCAGAAAGGCCCCGAACGCCAGGGACATGCCGGCCAGTTGCGATATCCACGCGGTGCCCAGCACCACCAGTATGGTCAAGGCGGCGAAGATGTCCGGGTTGCGCATCTCGGCGACCGGCCAGAACACATGGCGCAGCACGATCCGCCCGATCCCCAGCAAGGCAATCGCCGCGACAATCATTTTCAGGCCGGCCAACCACAGCACCGAGGGTATGAACCCGCCGGCCGCCCCAAGCGCGACCACGACCACCAGGAAGGGCGCGACGGCCAGATCCTGCACCAGAAGCACCGCGAAGGCGGCGCGCCCGAAGCGCGTGGTCAGTTCGCCGCGCTCCGATAATAATTGCAGAACGATGGCGGTCGAGGACAGGGCCAAGCCGCCGCCGATCACGACAGCGGGCGCCAGCGTCACGCCGAAAGCAACGGCGAGCGCGGCAATCGCCGCCGCGGTCACGAACACCTGGGCGATGCCAAGCCCGAAAACCTTGGCGGACATCACCCTGATACGTTCCAGCGGCAACTCCAGCCCGACCGCGAACAACAAGAACACGACCCCGAATTCCGCCAGGGCGCGGGTAGTTTCCAGATCGTGGATCAAACCGAGCCCGGTTGGGCCGATCGCCATGCCGGCGACGAGATAACCGAGCACGGAACCGAGACCCAAGCGAAGCGAAACCAAGACCCCGGCGACCGCGGCCGTGAGTATGACGATGACTTGCAATAAGTAGTCGGCTTCGGGCATGGGCAGGCGGCGTCCTTCGGCGGATACCTGTTTAGTTAGACGGCTTAACGTATGGGCGGCATGCGGTCGGGCGCGCGCACGCCCAGGCGTTGCAATCCCAGGTCGCGGGCGCGGCGGAAATCTTCGATCGCCAGCGCCTGCTCGCCCTTGGCCCGGTAGGCGAAGCCCCGGTTGTAGTAGGCGCCGGCGAAAAGCGGCTTGGCGCCGATAGTCGCCCCATAATCCGCGATCGATTTGTCGTAGCGCCCCAGATTATGGAGAGCGTTGGCGCGGTTGAAATGGGCATCGCCCAGATGCTCCAGGGTCAGCGTCTTCGATTGGATCGCGTCGCCATAGCGCCGCGCGGCGTATTCATGGTCGCCGGCCTGTGCCGCCAGGTAAGCGTCGCGAAACGCGGCATAGCCGTCCAGCGGCTTTCCGGGCGTGGGTGCGGGCGCTGGAACCCGCGCGAGTTGTTTCTCATCCGCCCGATCCCCTGTTGGCGCCGGGTCCGCGCTTTCGGCAGGTTTTTTACCGGCCTTGGCGAGCCGCGTTATCACGCTGCCGATATTATAACCCGCCGCCGTCTTTTCTTCCGGCGGGCTTTGGTCTTCGGGCGCCGGCGCGGGTTTAGGCGCCGTTTGTTCGGCAAGAGGAGGCTCGGCTTCGGGTTCTTTAGGCGCTTCGGCAAGCTTGGCCGGTTCCGGCGCTTCGGCAGCTTCGGCCGGTCCGGGCGGTTCCGGCGCTTCTTCCGGCGCCTCCGGCGCGGTATCGGCGGCCGTGGCGGGCGCCGCTTGGGAAGCGCGCGTGGCTTGAATCTCGGCGAAAGACTGGGCGACGGAGAGGATTTCCGCCAGAAGCGCGGGGGTCGCCTTGCCATCGGCGGGCAGCGCGGCGAAATCTTGATACAGACGAATCGCGGCGCGGGTCCGCTCATCGATGGCGCCGTCGATCTTACCGGGATCGAAATTGAGCCGCGCCAAGGCGGTCTCAAGCTCCATCGCCTGCGCGCCGGTAAGGCTAACCGCCTCTTCGTCCGAGGATTGCGCCAAGGTGGGAAAAGACAAGACACTCAAGCCGGCAAAGGCGAGCGCACCGGCACATCGTGACAAGGACGATCTCATGGGCCTTTATCGTCGAGACTTGGTATAAATTCAATCCGCTTTCAAAAACGCCAGGTATCCCTCGGCGACTTCCCCGACCGCCGTGTCGTAAATGCGCTTACCGTCTTCGGGCGAGGCCAAGGCCGGGTTCGATCCGATGCGCCCGTCCGGAAAGCGGTTCCGGTAATCCTCGGCATCGTATATGGGACCCTGGGGTGCGATCGCGGGCGACATGGCCGCTTGCTTGATCGTCTCCGGGAAGGCGTACTGGGTTAGGGAAACCTCCGACGGTGTCGCATGGCTGCCTTCGGCCGCGCCGTACAATTCTTCCGATAAAGCCTTGATCGCCGGTCCGTCGAACCAGTTCTTCAATTTGCACCGCACGGCGTTCGAATTCAGCCCCTGGCCATGAAGACTGCGCCCGGCGTAAATCTCCGAGAACGCGGCGCTAAGGGTGGCGATATTCCCGCCGTGACCGTTGACGAAGTAGAATTTATCGAAGCCATGGCGCGCCAGGGATTGCACGGTATCGCATACGACCGCGATCAAGGTCGAGGGCCGCAAGGTAATACTGCCCGCGAAGCCCAAGTGGTGCTGCGCCATGCCCACGGCGATGCTTGGCGCGACCAGGGCGTCCACGGCCTCGCCGGCGCCCTTGGCCACAACCTCCGCGCACAGGGCGTCGGTCCCGACCAGGCCGTTGGGGCCGTGCTGTTCGGTCGATCCGATAGGGATCATGATTCCCTTGCCGTGCTCGAGGCGCGCCTCGACCTCCCGCCAGGTACAATGGTGCAAGAGCATGTTTTTCTCCCCAAGGTGGTAAATCGCGTCATCCAGGTTAAAGCAAGCGCGCGGGTAAGAACAGAAATACGCCGTATTTGCGTAAAACCATACGAATCTGCTAAGAGAATCTTACCGGTTCGGGCGCTAGGTTAACAATCGGATCGAACAATCGCGGCTTGGGGGGTTTCTCCTAGTGTTCTCCACTGGCATGCCAAGGGTCCGCCCCAGGCACTTTTTACGGCTCGCGCTCTTCGGCACGGTCTTGGCCGTACCCCTGGCGGTCGCGGCAGGGGTGGCAATCTGGCCCGGCCAGGAAGCGCCCGGCGGCGCGAATCTTGGGCAAGCGCAAAAAAGCGAAGCGATCGTCCCAGTCCCCATGGCGGCCGTCCCGGACGTGACCGAGGCCGCCGCAAGTGAGATCGAAATCCAGCCGGCGGTCGAAAAACGGACCCTGACCGTCGCGGCCGGTGACACCCTCATGGGCCTGCTGGTCAAGGCCGGCATCGACCGGCGCGAGGCCCACGAGGCCATCGCCGCCCTGCGCGACGTCTATCGGCCCCGCGACCTGCGCATCGGACAGAATATCGAATTGAGTCTCGCCGTCGTGAACGGCGCCGCCCAGAACGACAGCCAAGAACCGCGTTTGATCGCCTTCGGGCTTCAGCCCAGTGTCGAACGCGATGTCCGCGTATCGCGCGACGACGAGGCCGGATTCCTGGCCCTGTCCATAGACCGGCCCCTGGAACAGCGCCGTGTCGGCGCACGCGGCACGATTGAATCCAGCCTCTCCCTGGCGGGCCAGAAGGCGGGACTGCCCATGAAGGTCTTGGCGGAGTTGATCCGCATGTACAGCTTCGACGTCGATTTCCAGCGCGACCTGCGCCGCGGCGATAGTTTCGAGGTTCTCTACGACGCCCGCTTCGAAGAAGACGGCAGCCTCGCGGTCCCCGACGATATCCTTTACGCCGCCCTTACCCTGTCGGGGAAGCGAATCGCGTTATACCGCTTCGCCCCCAAAGGTAAGAACCCCGATTACTACGACACCAAGGGCGATTCGGTACGCAAGACCCTGATGCGCACGCCCATCGACGGGGCGCGGCTGTCGTCGCGCTTCGGTATGCGCAAGCATCCGGTGCTCGGCTATTCCAAGATGCACCGGGGGGTCGATTTCGCCGCCCCCAGAGGCACGCCCATCTATGCCGCCGGCGACGGCGTTATCGAGAGCGCCGGCCGCAACGGTGGCTATGGCAAGTACGTGCGCATCCGCCATAACGGCACCTACAAGACCGCTTATGCCCACATGAAGAGTATCCGCAAGGGCATCCGCAAGGGTAAACGGGTCAGCCAGGGACAGGTGATCGGCTATGTCGGCTCCACCGGCCGCTCGACCGGCCCGCATCTGCACTACGAAGTCCTGGTCAACGGCCGCCAGATCAGCCCACGCAAGGTTAAGTTGCCGAGCGGCGAAAAGCTGAAAGGTAAACACCTGAAAGCTTTCCAGGCCCGGCGCGCCGAGATCGACACCGCGCTCACGGAAACCCTTGGCCCGGACCTCATGGTCAGCGCCGATTGCACGAATGGCGACTGCCCCGCCGGCGCCTCTCAGTAGGGCGGGTTAGCGAAGCGTAATCCGCCGAATTTATGCGGGTCTTCGGGGCGATCCCATGCGGCGCAACACGCTAACGCTATCGCCCTCGCCCCTACGCCGCCTGGACCATCTCGCCATTGACGCTCAGTCCCCCTGGACCGGCGCTCACCTGGACCGTGTCGCCGTCGGCGATCTTGCCTTCCAGGATTAGGCCGGCGAGGGGGTTTTGCAGCTCACGCTGGATCACCCGCTTCAAGGGCCGGGCGCCATAGACCGGGTCGTAGCCCTGATCGGCGAGCCAGGTCTTGGCCGTCTCGTCCAAGTCGAGCACGATCTTGCGGTCCTCGAGCAAGCTTTGCAGGCGGTCAAGTTGGATATCGACGATGGCCGTCATCTGCGGCCGGGTCAGGCGGTGGAAGAGCAGAAACTCGTCCAGGCGGTTCAAGAACTCGGGCCGGAAGGCGGCGCGGACCACGTCCATAACCTGATCGCGCACCGCGCCGCTGTCCTGATCGGCCGGCTGCGCGGCCAGGATGTCGCCGCCCAGGTTCGAGGTCATGATAATGAGGGTATTGCGAAAATCGACCGTGCGCCCCTGGCCGTCGGTCAGGCGGCCGTCGTCGAGGACTTGCAACAGGACGTTGAACACATCCGGGTGCGCCTTTTCGATCTCGTCGAAGAGAATCACCTGGTAGGGCCGGCGGCGCACCGCCTCGGTTAGCGCCCCGCCCTCCTCGTAACCGACATAGCCGGGGGGCGCGCCGATCATGCGCGCGACCGTGTGCTTTTCCATGTATTCCGACATATCGAGACGCACCATGGCGGTCTCGTCGTCGAAGAGAAACCGCGCCAGGGCCTTGGTCAGCTCGGTCTTGCCGACGCCGGTGGGGCCCAGGAACACGAAGGAGCCGATTGGCCGGTTGGGGTCCTGCAGACCTGCGCGGGCCCGGCGCACGGCGTTGGAGATGGCGGAAATCGCCTCCTCCTGGCCGATCACCGAGGCGCCCAAGGATTCTTCCATGCGCATCAGCTTGTCGCGCTCGCCCTGCAACATGCGATCGACGGGAATGCCGGTCCAGCGCGACACCACGGCGGCGATCTCGTCACCGGTCACGTCCTCGTTGAGCATGTTGTTTTTTTCGCTGTCCTCGGCCTGAGCAAGGGTGCGTTCGATTTCGGGAATAACGCCGTACATAAGCTCGCCCGCGCGTTCCAAGCGGCCTTCGCGTTGGGCGATTTCCAATTCGCCGCGCGCCTGATCCAGGCGTTCCTTCAGCTTCTGGGCCCCGGCCAGCACGTCTTTTTCCAGGTTCCACTGGGCGGTCAGCTTGCCGGACTTGGCCTCCAGAACCGCAATCTCCTCCTTGAGCTTGCCCAGGCGTTCCTGGGAGGCCTTGTCGCTTTCCTTCTGCAAGGCCGATTGCTCGATCTTGAGCTGAATCAGCTTGCGGTCGAGTTCGTCGATCTCTTCAGGTTTGGAATCGACCTCCATGCGCATGCGGCTGGCCGCCTCGTCGATCAGGTCAATGGCCTTGTCGGGCAGGAAGCGGTCGGTGATATAGCGGTTGCTCAGGGTCGCGGCGGCGACGATTGCGGCGTCGGTGATACGCACACCGTGGTGCAGTTCGTACTTTTCCTTCAGGCCGCGCAGGATCGAGACGGTTTCCTCGACACTGGGTTCGGCCACGAAGACCGATTGGAAACGCCGCGCCAGGGCCGCGTCCTTTTCGATGTTCTTGCGATATTCGTCCAGGGTCGTGGCGCCGACGCAGTGCAGCTCGCCACGCGCCAGGGCCGGCTTGAGCATGTTGGAGGCATCCATGGAGCCTTCCGCCTTGCCGGCGCCGACCAGGGTGTGAAGCTCGTCGATGAACAGGATGACCTCGCCGCCGGCGGCGGAGGTTTCCTGCAACACCGCCTTCATGCGCTCCTCGAACTCGCCGCGGAATTTCGCTCCCGCGATCATGGCCCCCAGGTCGAGGGACAGGAGCCGCCGGTTTTTGAGGGTTTCCGGCACGTCGCCATTGACGATCCGCAGGGCGAGGCCCTCGATGATCGCGGTCTTGCCGACCCCCGGCTCGCCGATCAGGACCGGATTGTTCTTGGTCCGGCGGGACAAGACTTGAATCGTGCGGCGGATTTCCTCGTCGCGGCCGATGACGGGGTCGAGCTTGCCTTCGCGCGCGGCGGCGGTCAGATCCTGGGCGTATTTCTTGAGGGCGTCGTAAGACTGCTCGGCGGTCGCGCTGTCCGCCGTGCGGCCCTTGCGCAGGTCCTCGATGGCGCGGTTCAGGCTCTGCGGCGCCACCCCGGCCCCGGACAAGGCCTTGCCGGCGCCGGTCCCGCTGGCCATGGCCAGGGCGATCAGCAGGCGTTCGGTGGGCACGAAGCTATCCCCGGCCTTCTTGGCCATGGTCTCGGCCTGGTCCAGAACCTTGGCCAGATCGGCGCCCAGATAGGCCTGGCCGGCGCCGCCGCCTTCGACCTTGGGGATTTTATCGAGCGCCGCCTCGACCCCTTCCAGGGCCCGCGCCGCGTCGCCGCCGGCGGCGCCGATCAGATTGGCGGCCAGGCCCTCGCTATCGTCCAGCAGAACCTTGAGCAGATGCTCAGGCGATATTTGTTGGTGATTGGAGCGTAAGGCCAGCCCCTGAGCGGCCTGAATGAAACCGCGTGACCGTTCGGTAAACTTCTCGAATTCCATGCTCGTGCGCCCTCCTCGTCCGCACCCGCGCATTGCGGCATACAGTCGACGATGCAAAGGTTAAAATACCCACCACGTCCTAAGATACTGGCCCGTGGCACCCCCGGCGTTGATTTGAATCACCCGCCTAAACCGGATATGGGGTGTGATGGAAATGACACAAGAGAGAGAACCGCTTGGCCATGGAAATCACCGATATATGCCGCTATCCGCTCAAGGGGCTGAACGCGGAAAAACTTGACCGGGCCGTCCTGACCCCCGGCGAAGGCTTGCCCCATGACCGGCGTTTCGCCCTCGCCCACGGCAGCACCCATTTCGATCCGGGCGCCCCGGAATGGATGCCGAAAACCAACTTCCTGTGCCTCGTGCGCGACGAGAAGCTGGCGCAACTGCGCGCCTCCTTCGATCCCGATAGCGGCACCTTGGCCATCAACAGGGCGGGCAAGCAGGTCGTGCGCGCCAAGGCGACCGAGGACATGGGGTGCACCCTGATCGCGCAGTTCTTCGCCGGCTTCATGGGCGCCGCCGCGCGCGGCACCCCCAGGTTGGTGGAGGCGCCCGGCCACATGTTCTCCGACGTGCCCGACAAAGTCGTCTCCATTATCAACCTGGCGAGCGTCAAGGATCTGGAACGGGTGGTGCGCCAGCCGATCGACCCGCTGCGCTTCCGGGCCAACATCTATATTCAAGGTGTCCCGCCCTGGGCGGAGTTCGATTGGGTCGGGCGGGAGATCGGCCTTGGTCCGGCACGCCTGCAAGTCGTCGATAGAATCGAACGCTGCGCCGCGACCAACGTCGATCCAGAAACCGCCGCGCGCGATTTGAACCTTCCGCGCAGCCTGCAGCGCGGCTTCGGTCATGTCGACATGGGACTCTACGCGCGGGTCACGGCCGGCGGCGAAATCGCCCTAGGGGACGCGGTTAGTCTCACTACGCGGAATTAAAATTTATCGAGCTTCGCCGAATCCGCCCCACCCCCACGTCATTACCGGGCTTGACCCGGTAATCCATTTAGGCCGGTGCCCCGGATTTTCCATGGACCCTCGGGTCAAGCCCAAGGGTGACGAATAGGGATAAGCAGCCTCTCAGGTCTGAAAGACGCTAAAAAAGATGGAGCGCGCTAGGTGCCGACGGGTTCGCTGTCCCGGTCGTTTTTTTCCGTCGCGGATTTTTTCGCGGCCTCTGGCTGACCAGGGGCGGGTTCTTCCGCGGCACTAGCTTTGGCCTCGCCGTTATCCGATTCGGACGCCGGCCGTTGTCGGGAACGCCGCCGCCTGGGGCTTGGCCCGGCTTCGCGGTCCGGCGGGCCGTCGGTACCAGCCTGAGGCGTGTCTTCCCCGTCCTTGCCTAGCACGCGGTCCAGGCCCGCACGATCTTCCTCGGGCTGCCGCGCGGGCTGCCGCGCGGGCGCCGGCGCGGGTTGCGGGCCGTCGCCGGGCGCGCTGCGGGCCTCGTTTCGCCGTCCATCCTGTCCCCGGTCTTGTCCCCGGTCTTGTCCCCGGTCCTGTCCCCGGGGCGCTTGGCCATGCCGGTCCTGCCGGTCCGCGCCATTGGCGTCGCGCGTGTCCGCGTCGCGCCCGTTATTTTCGGGGCGCTGCGGTGGCCGTTCGCCGGTCTCCGGATCGGTGCTGGAATTCACGATTCGGTAGTAGTGCTCGGCATATTGGAAATATGTCTCGGCCGCGACTCGGTCGCCCGCCGATACGGCGTCGCGCGCCAAGGCAACGTACTTTTCATAGACTTGATTGGCGTTTCCGCGAATCCGTCCTTCGGAGCCACCGCTGTCGTAGGAGCTGGGCCGCGAGGGCCCGCCATGCTGCTTCCGATTCGGCCGCCCACGCGGCCGCCGCCCACTAGGTCCTTGTCTCATCCGTCGCTTTACTTCTGGTGATTAATCAAAAAAGGCCCGCATTGTAACAATGCTATTGAAACAATGACGCTATCCGGCGATGAAACAACAACGCCATCCGGCGATTTCGCGAGCTTGGTGCCACAGACACAATATCGGGGGTCGTGGAGCGTCACTTCGGACGCGAGAGCCATCTGCTCTACAACCCCAATTTAATGGGGAACTTCCGACATTCCAACTACTTTCTTTACCCCACCGCCGCTTTATGAACTCACCATGCTCAAGCGGGGCGTGCCACTAAGCAACGCTCCGTTCCGCTCAAATCCCTCAAACGCTCAATCGCGTCAAGACCCGATTGTCTCAGCAGCCGTTCTACGGCATCGCCTTGACCGGCGCCGATCTCCAAGATCAGAACGCCCTCGGGCGCCAGTAAATCCGCGGCCCGCGGTACGATCTTGCGATAACTGCCCAAGCCGTCGGGCCCGGCGTCAAGCGCCAGCCGCGGATCGTATTTCGCGACTTCGGGGCTCAGCTCGTCAATCTCACCGTGAATTATATAGGGCGGATTACTAACGATTGCTTGCCAAGCGCCGGTTAAGCCCTGGGCCCAGTCGCCGGCCGCGAAACGCGCCCGCCCCGCCAGGCCCAGACGCGCGGCGTTTTCGCGCGCCACCGTCAGGGCCCCTGGATCGGCATCGATTCCCAAACCCTCGGCCGCGCGCAGTTCCGACAGCAAGGCCAGCAGAAGGCAACCGCTGCCGGTGCCCAAATCCAAGATCCACAAGGGCCCGTCCCGCCCGGCGAGCCGTTCCAAGACCGCCGCGACCAGGGTTTCGCTATCGGGGCGCGGGTCCAGGGTATCGGGGGTTATGAGAAATTCCAGACCCCAGAATTCCCGCCGCCCGAGGATGCGCGACACCGGCTCGCGCCGGACCCGGCGGGCGAGCGCACGCTCCAACGCGGCCTCTTGTCCCGCGCTGGCCAGGCGCTCCGGGTAGGCCATGACTTGCGCCGCCTCGACCCCCAGGGCCGCCGCCAGAAGCATACGGGCATCGCGCCGGGCACCCTCGATACCGGCGCCGCGTAGGCGGGCCGCCGCCCGGTCCAAGACCTGGCCCCAGGTCCGCGCCGGCCTGGTTACACACCGTGTCAAGTGAGGGACGCCAAGCGTGCCGCTTGGTCTTCGGCGCTCAAGGCATCGACGAACTCGTCCAGGGCCTCGCCCAGGAGCACTTTTTCCAGCTTATAGAGGGTGAGCTGAATACGATGATCGGTGACCCGCCCTTGGGGAAAATTATAGGTCCGGATACGTTCCGAACGGTCGCCGCTGCCGACTTGGCTGCGCCGGCTCTCGGCCAGGGCGTCCGCCTGTTGCTGGCGTTTGTGATCGTAGAGGCGGGCGCGCAAGACCTTCATGGCCTTGGCCCGGTTCTTGTGCTGCGATTTCTCGTCCTGGCACTGCACCACCACGCCCGAGGGCATGTGGGTGATGCGCACCGCGCTGTCGGTGGTATTGACGTGCTGGCCGCCGGCGCCTTGCGAGCGGTAGGTATCGATCCGCAGATCCTTGGTGTCGATCTCTATATCGACTTCCTCGGCCTCGGGCAAAACCGCCACGGTCGCCGCCGAGGTGTGAATGCGCCCCCCCGATTCGGTTGCCGGAACCCGCTGCACCCGGTGCACACCGGATTCGAACTTCAGGCGCGCGAACACGCCCTTGCCGGAAATGAGGGCGCTGGCGTCCTTGCAGCCGCCAATATCGGTTTCGCCGTAATCGATAACCTCGAAACGCCAGCCGTGAAGGTCGGCATAACGCTTGTACATGCGAAACAACTCGGCGGCGAAGAGCGCCGCCTCCTCGCCCCCGGTCCCGGCGCGCAACTCCAGAATGGCATTACGCTCATCGGCCTCGTCGCGCGGCAAAAGCAAGACCTGAACCTGGTGTTCCAAGTCCGGCAGGCGTGTCTTCAGGTTCAGGAATTCCTCTTCCGCCATGGCTTTCATTTCGGCATCGGAATCCGGATCGGCGATCATGCCGGCCAGGTCCGCCATTTCGCTCTGTATTTCGCGCAGGGAGGTCACCCCTTCCACGACCGGAGTCAGTTCGGCGTATTCCTTGAGCAGACGGGTATAGTCTTCCGAGCCCGGTTGATCGTGGGTCGCCACCAGGTTGCTGAGCTCTTGGTGGCGCACCAGCACGCTATCCAGTTTTTCCTGCAGGCTCACTTGTCTTCTTTCTTAGTGGGCTCAGGCTCACCGCCGTCGAGATGAAACAGGCGTTTCAAGGTGGCTTCCAGCTTGAAGGGGGCATGGGGCCCGGTTTGCCGGCTTGCGGCCGCCGAGGCCTTCAGGACCACCGTGGGGTCGTGCAGCAGGCGGTTGATCAGGCGCCGGGTCGCCTCATCCGCGTCCAGATTGCCGCCCGCCAGTATTTCGGCCCGCACCGCCTCGAAATGCTGGCGCAGCGCGACCACCGTGGGCGCCACCCCGCGCGCGGCGTGCTGGCGGCTATAGTCCGCGAGTTCTTGCGCGACGATGTCCCGGGCCGCCTCAAGCGCGTTTTCGCGCGATGCCCGGCCGCGCAAGGCGATGCGTTCGAGATCCTCCAGGTCGTAAACGAAGGCGCCGTCGAGATCGTTGACCGCCGGATCGATATCGTGGGGCACGGCAGAGTCGATAAAATACATGGGCGCGCGGCGGCGCGCCCGCAACGCCGCTTCGCCTTGGTTTCTGGTCACGCTGAATTGCCCGGTTCCCAGGGCCCCGACCACGATATCGGCGCCGGCCAGGGCCTGATCCAATTCTTCCCAGGGACGGAAGTGGCAGCTCAAACGGTGCGCCGCCGCGCGGGCGCGGGCCAGGGTCGGATGCAGCACCGCGATATCGCCGGCCCCCGCCGCCTTGAGCTCACTAGCAAGAAATTCAGCCATCTCGCCAAGACCGATCACCACAGCGGTGCAGCGTCTAAGATCGCCGTGCACATCGCGCGCCACCATCAAGGCCGAGGCGGCGATGGAAACCGTGTAGTGGCCGATGTCGGTTTCGTTGCGGACCCGCTTCGCGGTTTGATAGGCCGCTTGAAGCATGGGCTCCAAGCCCGGACCGACCAAGCCCAAGGCGGCGGCTTGGCGGTGGCTTTCCTTGACCTGGCCCAGAATTTGAGGCTCGCCGGGAACCTGGCTTTCCAAGCCGGCGGTCACCGCGAATAAGCGATTCAAGGCTTGGCCGCCGTGCAGACGGCGCGATTGTTCCTGAAGCGCACCGGTGGCCGCGCCGGTCTCCCCGGCTAGGATATCGAACATGATCCCGGCTGCTTCGGGGGCCGCGGAAACCGCGAAAATCTCGATCCGCTCGCAGGTCGAAATCGCCACCGCGTCATCGAGAGACGAAACCCGCAGGCGGTGCAGCAGGCGCGTCAAATCCGGCTCACAGCCGAAAACCAGATCGCGTAGTTCGGGCCCCGCCGAGTCCAGAGTCAAACCGGCCGAGATGAGATTGGCGATGGGATCCGGATCCGCGCCGGTCATGGCCGCTAACGAAACTGCGCGAGACGCTCGCTCAAGGCATCCAGGGGCACGAGTTCCTGTTTGCCCGATTCGAGATCTCGAACCGTGGCCGCGTTTTGCGCCAACTCGTCCTCGCCCATCAAAACCGCGGCGCGCGCGCCCAGTTTGTCGGCCCGCTTCATGCGCTTCTTGACGTTGCCGCTGAAGCCAAGCTCGACCCGCAGGCCGGCCCGGCGCAGGCGTTGCGTCACGGCGAGGGCCTTGGCCTCCGCCTCGGCGCCGATCGGCACCACGACGAAGGGCCGGGGCGCGGGCGGCGGCGGCGCCATGAGCATGGACAGGCGCTCGATACCCGCCGCCCAGCCAACGCCGGGGGTGGCGGGCCCGCCCAGAAGTTCAATCAGGCCGTCGTAGCGGCCGCCGCCCATGACCGTGGCCTGGGCGCCCAGATCCTCGGTCGTGAACTCGAAGATCGTGTGGCTGTAATAGTCCAAGCCGCGCACCAGAGCTGGATTGAGGACATAGGCGATACCCAGGGAATCGAGCCCGGCGCGCACGGTGCCAAAGAAATCGACGCTGGCCTGATTGAGGTAATCGGACAGGGGCGGCGCCCCGGCGGCGACGCGCTTGTCGCCCTCGTTCTTCGAATCCAAAATCCGCAAGGGATTGCGCGTTAAACGCGCTTGGCTATCTGCGGACAACTCGTCACGGCGATCGCTGAAGTAGGCGGCCAGAACATCGCGGTAGGCGCGCCGGCTTTCCCCATCGCCCAGGCTATTCAATTCCATGGCCGTGCGCGCACGCACCCCCAGGGCCTCCAGAATATGCCAGCCCAAGGCGGCGATCTCGATATCGCCTTGGGGCTGCGCCACGCCCAGAAGCTCCACATTGATCTGATGGAACTGGCGCCAGCGCCCTTTTTGCGGGCGGTCGTAACGAAACATGGGTCCGTGGCAAAAGAACTTGAGCGGCAGTTCGTGCATCAAGCCTTCCGACAGAAAGGCGCGGGCCACCGCCGCCGTCGCCTCCGGGCGCAGGGTCAGGCTTTCGCCGCCGCGATCGGTGAAGCTGTACATCTCCTTGGAAACCACGTCCGAGGTTTCGCCGAGCGGGCGGGCGAAGACCTCGGTGAACTCGAAGATCGGAGTCGCCATCTCGAGGTAGCCGTAACGCTCGCATACCTCGCGCGCCGTCTCCACGACCTGGCGGAAGGCGCGCATATTTTCCGGCAATATATCTCTTGTGCCGCGAACCGGTTGCAAACCCTGCAAGCTAGATCTCCGAACGTATTAAGACGCGGCGCGCCGTGGCGGCGCTTCGGCCCCGGCCTTATCGGCTTCGATCTCCGCCGCCTTCTTTTCGACCAGGCCGACCAGATGATCGACGATATCCTGGTTCTTCAGGCGGTGGTCGGGCAGGCCGGCGATGTAAACCTGGTGGGTTCCGTTGCCGCCGCCGGTGAAGCCGATATCGGTCTCGCGCGCTTCGCCCGGTCCGTTGACGACGCAACCGATGACGGAAACGGTCATGGGCGTGGTGATATGGGCCAAGCGCTGTTCCAGAACCTCAACCGTCGCGATGACATCGTACTGCTGGCGCGCGCAAGAAGGGCAGGAGATCACGTTGACGCCCCGGTGGCGCAGGTTGAGGGACTTGAGCATGTCGAAGCCGACCTTGACCTCCTCGACCGGATCGGCGGAAAGCGAAACCCGCAGGGTATCGCCGATCCCGGACCACAGCAGCATGCCCAAGCCGATCGACGACTTGACCGTGCCGACGCGCAGGCCCCCGGCCTCGGTCACCCCGACGTGCAGGGGGTAGTCGCAAGCCTCGGCCAGGCCCTGATAAGCGGCGACCGCGAGGAACACATCCGAGGCCTTGCAGGAGATCTTGAACTCGAAGAAATCCTGATCCTCCAGAACCCGGGCGTGGTTGAGGGCGCTTTCCACCATGGCCTCTGGGCAGGGCTCGCCGTATTTTTCCAGCAGGTCCTTTTCCAGGGACCCGGCATTGACGCCGATACGCATGGAACAGCCGTGATCCTTGGCCGCTTGAACCACGGCGCGAACCCGTTCGGTGGAACCGATATTGCCGGGATTGATCCGCAGGCACGCGGCCCCGGCCTCCGCCGCCTCGATGGCGCGCTTATAGTGAAAGTGAATATCGGCCACGATCGGCGCCTGGACCTGGCGGACGATCTCCCGCAGCGCCTGGGTCGATTCCCGGTCGGGGCAGGAGACGCGGACGATATCGGCGCCGGCCGCCTCCATGGCCTGAATCTGTTCGACCGTCGCTTGTATGTCCGTGGTCAGGGTATTGGTCATGGACTGAACGGAAATCGGCGCATCGCCGCCCACGGCGATGGGACCGACGTGGATTTGGCGGCTTTTGCGGCGGTGTATATCGCGGTACGGCCGGACGCTCATTTTGGCGGTCTCTCGAATCCAATGGCGGAGGGGGCGCGCGTGAACATGCGCCCTAGGCCGTGAAAATTCAAGACCGGGGCGCTGAGCGCGCTGTAAGCCTACTGGGTATTGCCCGACAGCAAAAGAGAGGGGTCGAGCGCGATTTGCCGGCGCACCGCGCCGATCGGTCCCAGGGGCTCGAGCCGGACACCATCGACCTCCAGGAAGATACCGCCGGCATTGCCGGTCAGCAGGGTGAGACCCGCCTGATCGGGAACCCGGTAAACATCGCCGCTGCGCAGCACCCGGGTCAGCAGCAAGGCGTCCCGGTTGTCCCGGACCTGGACCCAGCTATCGTGCAGCGCGTAAAGGACGATTCTGGCGCCGCGATTACCCTCGCCATAAACCTGCGGGGCTCTTTCTCCGGCTTGCGCGAAATCTTGCGGGGCGGCGGGCGGCGCCGGAATGACGACGGTCTGCCCGTGTATCGAATCGTTCGATTCCTGGGCTTCGATTACTTGGTTTAGGACCGGCTCCGTTTCCCGGTTCAATGCGGCGAGTTGCGGCGCTGAGCCCGGTGAGGAGGGAGGAGCGGAAACAGCATCCGGCGCGGTTTCAGCCTGGGCTTGAACCACGTCCCGAGCCGTTTCGGCCGGCGCGGCGATCCGCTCCGGCGCTTGGGGCTCCGGCGCTATGGCTTCCGTCGCCGCCGTGGCGGCCGCCTCGGCCGGCTCGGGCTCCGGGGCAGGCGCCGCTTCGATGCGGGTTTGGGGTTCGATTTCAACCGGGGCCGGATCGGGGGCCGCCGCGGCTTGCTGGGGCGCGGCCTCCGCCACCGCTTCCGCCGGTTCCGTAGGCGCCTGGGCCTCGGCTACGGGGGTTTCCGGCGCGGCCGGCGCGGATTCGACCTCTTCGCTATCCATAAGGGCCTGGATTTGTTCGGGCAGCGCCGGGACCAGGTCGGCGAGGGAACGGCCCTGATTGGTCAGATAGAACCAACCGCCGTAGGCGGTCATGAGCAGCGCGATCGAAATGAGAATAATCGCCCCGCCCGGGATACGGCCCTCGATGACCGGTTCGGGAAATATCAGCTCCGTCGGCCGGTCGGTCGCCTGAACTTCTTCCTTGAAGCGATCGACGATGTTGTCGGCATTGAGGCCCAGGTAATCGGCGTAGGTGCGTAAGAATCCAAGGGCATAAGCCATACCCGGCAGCTTTTCGCTCTCGCCGGATTCAAGGGCCTCGAGATAAGCTTGGCGAATTCGCAGGGTCTGGGATACGGCGCGGATGTTCTGGCCGTGACGCTCCCGCGCCCGGCTCAAAACGCTGGCGACGCTCTCACGCTGGCCCGAGGCCGGTTCCGCGCCCGGACTCGCGACGCGAACGGTATCTTCTTTCTTATGTATGAAAGTCACGGAAAATCACCGCCATCGGCCAAGCGTGGCCTCAAAAGTACATTTTTTGGCCTGTAAATTCAGCGCACCCGCCGCCCCTCTAGCCGGGGAAAAAGGTACCGTCAGGCCAAGTTACCGGAGTTTTTACCATTCCCGGTATTACCAGTCTTTTAACAGGGCCCACCCGCTGAGGCTAGTCCGCGTCCAGGCCATAGGCCGTATGGAGACTGCGGACCGCCAATTCCGTGTATTCTTCGGCCACCAGGACGCTGACCTTGATTTCCGAGGTCGAGATGACCTGAATATTGATGCCCTTCTCGGACAGGGTCTTGAACATGCTTTGCGCGACCCCGGCGTGGGACCGCATACCGACCCCGATAACCGAGACCTTGACCACATTGGGATCGGCGCTGAGTTCCCCGTAGCCCAGGTCCGGCTGCGCCCGCTCGAGCACCTTAACCGCGCGGTCGAGGTCGGTTTTGCGCACCGTGAAGGTCATGCCGGTGGTTTTTTCGTCCACGGCGGCGTTTTGAACGATCATGTCGACATTGATCCCGGCGTCGGCCAGCGGCCCGAATATGCCTGCCGCGGTGCCCGGCTGGTCGGGAACATTGATCAGCGTCACCTTTGCCTCGTCCCGGCTATAGGCGATGCCGCTTACGATTGCCTTTTCCACGATTTCATCCTCATCCACGACTAGGGTGCCCGCCGAGTCATCGAAGCTGGAACATACCCGCAGCCTGACCCGGTGTTTCATCGCCAGCTCGACCGAGCGGGTCTGCAGCACCTTGGCGCCCAGGGACGCCATTTCGAGCATTTCCTCGTATGTGACTTTGTCGAGCTTGCGCGCCTTGGCGACGATCCGGGGGTCAGAAGTGTAAACCCCATCGACATCGGTATAGATGTCGCAGCGGCGCGCCCCCAGGGCGGCGGCAAGGGCGACCGCCGAGGTATCCGTACCGCCCCGGCCCAGGGTGGTCACCCGGCCCTGGACGTCGACACCCTGGAAACCGGCGACCACCGCGACCTGGCCCTCGGAAAAGCGGCGCACGATTTCGCTCGTATCGACGTTCTCGATACGCGCGTTGCCGTGCGCCTCGTCGGTCAGCAGGGGAATTTGCCAGCCGAGCCAGGATCGCGCCGGCACCCCCATGTCCTGCAGCATGACCGCCAGAAGACCGCTGGTAATCTGTTCGCCCGCCGACACGACCACATCGTATTCACGCAGGTCGAACAGCTTCGCCGCCCGGTCGACATAGTCAACCAGGCGGTTGGTAACCCCCGACATGGCGGAAACCACCACCGCGACCTCGTGGCCGGCCTCGGCCTCGGCCTTGACCCGGCGCGCGGTCTCGCGAATCAGATCCAGATCTGCGAGCGACGTGCCGCCGAATTTCATCACTATGCGGTCCATGGCGTGCTTATACCAAGGCGTTTCAAGTTAGCTCAAGGCCGGGCTGTCCGCTTGCCCCCCGCCAGGCGGGCGACTATGGATACTAGTCATAATATTCTAACCGAAGGTACCCATGACCCCGGCGCGCGGATCACAAAACCGGCCAGCCCAGCTCAGCAGCGTCGATCCCCAGGAGGTCGCGAAGTTCGCCGCCATGGCCGAAGCCTGGTGGGATCCGGACGGCAAGTTCCGGCCCCTGCACCAGCTAAACCCGCTTCGCCTGCGCTTTATCCGCGACCGGGTGTGCAAGCACCTGGGCCGCGATCCCCTGGCGTCCCGTCCGCTGGAGGGCCTTAGACTCCTGGATATCGGATGCGGCGGCGGGCTTCTGTGCGAGCCGCTGACCCGCCTGGGTGCGCGGGTCACCGGAATAGACGCCGCCGGGGAGAATATCGCCGTTGCCGGGCACCACGCGGCCGAAGCCGGCTTGGAGATCGATTACCGTCATGTCCTGGCAGAGGATCTGGCCCAGGCGGGCGAGAGCTTCGACGTGGTTCTCAACATGGAGGTGGTCGAACATGTGGCGGCGCCGGGCGCCTTCCTGAAGACCTGCGCCGCCCTGGCCGCGCCGGGGGGGTCGAGCATTATCGCGACCCTGAACCGGACCCCGAAATCCTATCTGCTGGCCATCGTGGGCGCGGAATATGTCCTGCGCTGGCTGCCGCGCGGCACCCATGATTGGAATAAGTTCCTGCGCCCCTCGGAACTGGCCGCCCATTTACGCGGCACCGGCCTGGAGATCGAAGCCATGACCGGGGCCGGCTACAACCCGCTGGACGGGCGCTGGCGCCTGACCCAGGACCTGGACGTCAACTACATGGTCTTCGCGGTGAAAACCTAGTTATCCAGCAAGGCGGCGCGGAAACGGGTTTTCAGGAAAGCGCCGTCCTTGGGCGGCAGGACCAGGGGTAACTCTTCGGCCCGGACCTTGATGTTGAAAAACAGGGGGCCGGGCTCGCTGCGTATACGAGGCAGGGCCTCGGCCAAGGCGTCCTCGTCGAAAATATCGGCGGCGGCCGGAAACCCGGCGCCTATGGCCATGGCCGCCAAATCGCAGGGGCCGGCGGTGTGGGTCGTCTGCATCCCGGTTTCGCCATAGCGTTCATTGTCGAGCACCGCGATCGCCAGGTTCCTGGGCCCCTGCACCGCGATGCTGGCCAGGGCACCCAGGCCCATGAGCATTTCCCCGTCGCCGGTGATGACCAGAACCCGCCGCTCCGGCTGCGCCAGGGCCAGGCCCAGGCCCATCATGGCCGCCGCGCCCATGGCGCCCCACAAGGGGAATGTCAGGTCGCGGTCACCGGCCGCCGTCGCGTCCCAGCTGGGCGCGCCCAGGCCGGTCACGACCAGAAGATCGCCCGCTTCGGCGAGCAGGCGCCGCACCACATCGCGACGGCGCAGGGGATAGGCTTCGCTGCGGGTCATGGTCCTCACTTCCCGAAGGTCTTGGCGCCGAGGACACGCTGAGAAATCAACACGGCGGCGCTGGCCGGGCCGTTGAACACCATGCGCGCGGCGGCCTCGACGGTTTCGCCGATCTCCGCCGCCTTATCCGTCTCGAAAACAATCGTGCCGGTGGCGCGCAGAACCTCCGGCGTGGCCTGGCCCATGGGCACCTGCCAAGGATTGAACTCGCCCCACTGGCCGCGCATGGTCACCAGAATAAGCAGGGGAAAGCCGCAGGTCTTGGCCAGGGAAAGCATGTTCACACAGTTCCCGACGCCGCTGCTTTGCATCAACAACACGCCGCGTTGCCCGCCCAGCCAGGCGCCGCCCAGAAGCGCGATGCCTTCCTCTTCCGTGGTCAGGGTCACGGCGGTCATGGCGGCGTCGCGCCCGCATTTGACGATCAGTTCGCGGTGCCCGGCATCGGGCACATAGGCGACCTGGCGCACCTGGTGCTCACGAAGCACCGCGTGCACCTCGTTTGACCAGTGTGCCGCCTCCGGCTGTTCCATGAGTTTCCTAACGCTCCACGCCCGCTTAGCCCTATATATCGCGCTGACGGGGCCGGTCTGACAAGCGCCGTGCTTGCGTCCCTGGTCCGTAGTCTCCTAGGTTTGAAAAAACCCACGCTGGAAACGTCTTACATGCCTAAGCCCAAGGGCCAAGCCCGCCTGGCCGTCGATATTGGCGGCACCTTTACGGATGTCGCCCTGGAAATGGGCGCGCGAACCTTGTCCGCCAAGGTTCTGACCACGCCCCGGCAGCCCCAGGACGGGGTGTTGGAGGGCATCGCCAAGGTCATGGCCGAGGCGGCAATCGCGCCGGGCGAGGTCGGCCTGATTATTCATGGCACCACCCTGGCGACCAACGCCCTGATCGAACGCAAGGGCGCCCGGACCGCGCTGATCGTCACCGAAGGCCACCGGGATTCCCTGGAGATGGCCTACGAAAACCGCTTCGCCCAGTACGATATCGCCATCGACCGGCCCGACCCCCTGGTGCCGCGCTATCTGCGCTGGCCGGTGAGCGAGCGCCTGAACGCCGCCGGGGAAACCTTGCTGGCCCTGGATGAGGTCTCGGTAAAAACGCTCATACCCCTGGTCCGCGAACACGGCATCGAAAGCATCGCCATCGGGCTCATCCATTCCTACGCCAAGCCGGCGCATGAACAGCGGGTCGCGGCGATCCTCGCCGATGCCCTGCCGGATGTCAGCCTGACCCTCTCCAGCGAGGTCTGCCCCGAAATCCGCGAATACGAGCGCCTTTCCACCGCCTGCGCCAATGCCTATGTGCGGCCGCTCATGGCCTCTTACCTGACCGGCCTGGAAGCGGCCCTGCGGGCGGGCGGCTTCACCTGCCCCTTCCTGCTTATGACCTCGGGCGGCGGTTTGACCGGCTTCGAGACCGCGGTACGCTTTCCCATACGCCTGGTCGAATCCGGGCCCGCCGGGGGCGCCATCCTGGCCAGCCGCATCGCCGAGGAATGCGGCCTGGACCGGGTTCTGTCCTTCGACATGGGCGGTACCACCGCCAAGATTTGCCTGATCGACGACGCGAAACCCTTAAGCTCGCGCAGCTTCGAGGTCGCTCGGGTGTACCGCTTTCTGAAAGGCAGCGGCCTGCCGATCCGCATCCCGGCCATCGAGATGGTCGAGATCGGCGCCGGTGGCGGCTCCATCGCCTGGGTCGATTCCCTGAAGCGGATCAACGCCGGGCCCGAAAGCGCCGGCTCGGAACCCGGTCCTGCCTGCTATGGCCGGGGCGGCCGCGACTCCACGGTGACCGACGCGGACTTGGTGCTCGGCCGGCTCGATCCCGACAGCTTCGCCGGGGGGTCCTTCACCCTCGCACCCGCCCCGGCGGCCGAGGCTATCGAGAGGGTGCTGGCGCCGCTTGAACTCAACGGCCCGGCGGCGGCCTTCGCCATCGCCGAGGTGGTGGACGAGAACATGGCCAATGCCGCGCGGGTCCATGCCATCGAATGGGGCAAGGAGATCGCCGGCCGAACCCTAATCGCCTTCGGCGGCGCCGCGCCGCTGCACGCGGCGCGCTTGGGCGAAAAACTCGGCCTCGACCGGATTTTGATACCGAGCGGCGCCGGGGTCGGCTCGGCCATCGGTTTCCTGCGCGCGCCCATCGCCTATGAGGTGGTACGCAGCCGCTACGAGCGCCTGTCGGATTTCGATCCCGAGGCCGCCAACGCGGTCCTCGGCGACATGCACGAAGAGGCCCTGGCCGTGGTTCAACCGGCGGCGCCCGGACAGGACTTGACCGAGACCCGTAGCGCCTACATGCGTTACCTGGGCCAGGGCCACGAGATCAACGTCGCGGTGCCGGTCCGGCCCCTGAGCGCGGCGGACGCGGCGATCCTGAAGACCAGCTTCGACAAGGCTTACACCGCCCTCTACAGCCGCACGATCCCGGACCTGGATATCGAAATTCTGAGCTGGACCCTGAGCATACAGACTCAAGTTCCGGCGCCGGAGGCCCTGGCGGAATCGCCAGCGGACATCGCCGCGCCCCAAGCCGCCGCCCGGCGCGCCGTCTTCGACCCCGGCCAGGCCAAGGAACTCGACACCCCGATCCACCGGCGCGCCGACCTCCAACCGGGGGTCAAGATCCCCGGCCCGGCCCTGATTGCCGAGGATCAAACCACAACTGTGGTCTCGCCCAGCTTCGAGGCCAGCGTGAACGCGCTCGGTTATATCGTGCTGGAACGGAGAAATATTCATGACTGAAACTTCCGCCTTGGAACAAGTTCGACGCCAGATCATGTGGAACCGCTTGCTGTCGGTGGTCGAGGAACAGGCGCAGGTTTTGATCCGCACGGCGTTCTCGACCTCGGTGCGCGAAGCGGGCGATCTTTCCGCCGGGGTTTTCGACTTGCAGGGCCGCATGTTGGCCCAGGCGGTGACCGGCACGCCGGGGCACGTCAATGCCATGGCCGCCTCGGTCGGGTTTTTTCTGGACCGCTTTCCGGCGGCGTCCATGGCGGAAGGCGACGTTTACATCACCAACGACCCCTGGCTGGGCACCGGGCACACCCACGACTTTACCGTGGTCACGCCGGCCTTCCTGAAGGGGCGCGTGGTGGCGCTCTTTGCCTCGACCTCTCATGTGGTCGATGTGGGCGGGCGCGGTTTCAGCGCCGACGCGCGCCAGGTTTACGAGGAAGGCATTCGGCTGCCCATCATGGTGCTGGCCAAGGCCGGTGTCATGAATGAGTCGCTGCTTGAAATCGTGCGCGCCAATGTCCGCGAGCCGGTGCAGGTCGAGGGCGATCTCTATTCCCTGGCAGTGTGTAACGAGACCGGCTGCCGGCGTTTGATCGAGATGATGGGCGAGTTCAAGCTCGAAACCCTCGATGACCTGGCCGAGAGCATTATCGAGACCTCGCGCCAGGCCATGCTGGATGAAATCCGCGCCCTGCCCTTTGGGGTTTACGAAAACGCCATGCGCATCGACGGCTTCGAAAAACCCATCGATCTGGTAGCAAGCATGACCATCGGCGAAAGCGGCATCGACGTGGATTTCACCGGCACCTCGCCGACCTCCGCCTATGGCATCAACGTGCCGCTTACCTATACCCAGGCTTATGCTTCCTTCGGGGTGCGCTGCGTGATCGGCGGCGCGGTGCCTAACAATGCCGGTTCCTTAGCGCCGGTGCGCGTGAGCGCGCCCAAAGGTTCGATCCTCAACGCGCCGGAACCTTGCGCCGTGACCGCGCGCCATGTGGTTGGCCAGATGCTGCCCGACGTGGTGCTCGGCTGTCTCTATCAAGCCAAACCCGAAGCGGTGCCGGCGGAGGGCACCTCTTGCCTTTGGATCGCGGCTCTGCTCGGCGGCCACGGCGTGGCCGACGACAACGAAGGCGGTGGCGAAGGCTTGGAGGCGCCGCCCTTCACCATCTCCATGTTTCATAACGGCGGCACCGGCGGCCGGCCGGGTCAGGACGGCCTGAACGCCACCGCCTTTCCCTCGGGTGTGCGCAACACGCCGGTCGAAATCAACGAAACCATCACGCCCCTCATAATCTGGCACAAAGAGTACCGCGAGGATTCGGGTGGCGCCGGCGAACACCGGGGCGGCGCCGGACAAGTCATGGAGATCGCCCACGCCCAGGGCGCGCCCTTCGCGGTCTCCGCCCTTTTCGACCGCATCGATCATCCGCCGCGCGGCCGGGGCGGCGGGGCGGCGGGCGCAAGCGGACGCCTGAGCCTCGGCTCCGGCGCCGAGCTATCGGGCAAAGGCCGCCAAACTATTCCCGCCGGCGACCGCCTGATTCTTGAAATGCCGGGCGGCGGCGGCCTGGGCGAGCCCAGGAAGCGCGCGAAAAACTCGATCGCCAAGGATGTCCGCGACGGTTTCGTCTCTCCGCAAGCGGCGGCGCGCGATTACGGCGAATAACAGGGAAGGGAGGGATCGAGATGATTGCCCGTATTTGGCACGGAACCGTGCCGCTTGAAAAAAGCGATGCCTACCTTGAGAAAATGCGCGAGATCGCGCTGCCCGGTTATCGCGGCGTCGAAGGCAATCGCGGCGCATGGGTCATGCATCGCATCGACGGCGATACCGCCCATTTCGACATGCTGACCTTTTGGGACGATATCGAGGCGATCAAGCGCTTCGCCGGGGAGGACTACAAAGTTTCCTACTATTTCGACTTCGACGACGACTTCCTGATCGAAAAAGAGCCTCACGTCCGCCACTGGGAAATGTACGCGGAGTAAACTCATGGCCGAAATAATCCTGCATCACTATCCACAGAGCCCGGTTGCCGAGAAGGTCCGGGTGGTGCTTGGCATCAAGGGCCTGGCCTGGCGCTCGGTCACCATCCCGCGCCTGCCGCCCAAGCCCGACCTCATGCCCTTGACCGGCGGTTACCGCCTGACCCCGGTCATGCAGATGGGCGCCGATATTTACTGCGACAGCCAAGGCATTATCCGCGAGCTGGAACGGCGCTTTCCCGAGCCGACTTTGTTTCCCGGCGGCGCGGACGGTCTCGCCTGGGGTATCGGCCGCTGGACCGATGGGGATTTCTTCACCGCCGCCATCGCCGTGGTCTTCGCCGACATGGGTGAAAACATGCCGGTGGAACTCCAAGACGACCGGGGCCTGCTGTACTTCGGACCCGGCTTCACCATGGCGAAGTTACAGGCCGGGATGCCGGACCGCCTAGCGAGCCTGCGCGCGCAGTTCGGCTGGATCGAGGAACGCCTGGCCACCGGCCGGCGTTTCATGCTCGGCGATAAGCCCGGGCTGCCGGATGCCCTGTGCTATTATCTCGCTTGGTTTTTACGCGAGCGCTATTCCAAGGGGCCCGAATTCCTCGCGCGGTTTCCCAAGCTGTGCGCCTGGGAAAAACGAATCGAGGCGCTCGGCCACGGCACACCCAGCGAGATGAGCAGTACCGAAGCCTTAGATATAGCAAAGGCGGCAGAGCCAGAAGCGGCCCCCGCCTCGGCGCCGGACGACCCGAGCGGTCTCGCCCCCGGCGATACCGCCGTGGTGCAATCCGAATGCGTCAGGGGCACGGCCGGAATCGAGGGCCGCGTCCACCACATCGATCTGCAAAACATCGTGCTCGATCGCGAAGACCCGCGCGTGGGCCAGGTGGCCACCCACTTCCCGCGCGCCGGCTATCGCGTCGCGAGGGCTTGAGGACAGACCTCGAGTAAAGAAAGCCATGAAGCGCGCGGATATCGTCATCATCGGAGGGGGTATCGTCGGCTCGGCGGCCGCCTATTTTCTGGCGCGTAGCGGACGGGCCGGCAAGGTCGCGGTCATCGAGCCGGATCCGAGTTACGAGTTCTCGGCGACACCGGCGGCCAACGGCGGTATCCGCCAGCTATTCAGCCTGCCCGAGAACATCCTCATGGCCCAGTACGGGTTGGATTTTTATGCGGATTTCCACAAGACCATGGTAATCGACGGCACGCCCGCCGATATCGGTTTCAAGCGCCGGGGCTATCTATTTATCTCGGACGACGGCGATCACGCCCGGATGGAGGCCAATTACCGCCTGCAAGACTCCCTGGGGGCGCGCGTCGAGCTGTTGGACCGGGACGCGCTCAAGGCCCGCTTTCCGTCGCTCAACGTGAGCGATGTCGCCCTCGCGGTTCACGCGCCGGACGATGCCTGGATCAACCCTCATGCGGCGCTCATGGGGTTTCGCGGCAAGGCGCGCGCCCTGGGGGTGGACTATGTAAAAGACCGGGTTACCGGCTGGCGGGCCGGGGGTGGCCTGGCGCGGGAAGTTGCCCTGGCCTCGGGGGCGGCTTTGGCGGCGGATAGCTTCGTGCTCGCCGCCGGGGCTTGGTCCGGCGAGGTTGGCGCCATGATCGGACTGCCGCTTCCCGTCGAGCCCATGTGCCGCGAAAGCCATTATTTCGTCACCAGTAACAAGATTGAGCCCCTGCCCTTCATCAAGACCGAAACCCATCTTGCCTTCGGCCCGGAAGGCGAGGGCTACGCCGGGGGCTTGCCCGATTGGGATCAGCCGCCGGGATTTCACCTCGACGGGCACCCGACCCGTTTTGAGGATACGGTCTGGCCGCGCCTCGCCCATCGTCTGCCGCCCCTGGAGACTCTCAAATTGCAGCGCACCTGGGTCGGTCATTACGCCCGTAACACCCTCGATCTGACCGCCATCGTCGGGCGCTGGGAGGGCGGCCTTGCCAACGTCTACATGGCCTGCGGCTATTCCGGCCACGGCATCATGCACGCCCCGGCGAGCGGCCTGGCCCTGGCGGAACTGATCCTGGAAGGCGGCTATCGGACCCTCGACATTTCGGCCTTCGGCTACGCCCGCATCGCGGCGGGCCAGCCCTATCGAGAGCAGGGTATTGTTTAGGGCTCTTTACCACACTGGCTTGACTCGCCCCCGCGCCGCACCCATCATCCGCCTCGTTCCTAGGGGGGCCCTCGTGGGCTGAGATACCGCTGGATGCAGATGCTCCGGCGGTGACCCTTCGAACCTGATCCGGGTCATGCCGGCGCAGGGAACGGAACTTGCCTCTTGGCGTGATCCTATGCGTCCAGAGGCCGTGACCTCGCAAGCCATCCCGGATCTCCCGCTGTCGTTCAACGAGGAGATCCGTCATGCCAAAGATAATTTTCGCCGCCTTAGTTCTCATATTGACCGCGCTGCCCGCGCGCGCGGAGCCCCTGACCATTCTGCTCGATTGGTTCGTCAATCCCGATCATGGGCCGATTATTATCGCCCAGGAAAAAGGTTTCTTCGCCGAGGAGGGCCTGGAGGTCACCTTGATCGAACCCGCCGACCCCAACGACCCGCCCAAGCTGGTCGCCGCCGGCCAAGCGGCCCTGGCCGTGTCCTATCAGCCGCAAATTCATATCCAGGCCGCCGCCGGCTTGCCCCTGACCCGCGTCGGCACCCTGATCGCGACGCCGCTCAGCACGGTCATGGTCTTGGACGAAAGCCCGATCGAATCGATCGCCGATTTGAAGGGCAAGACGGTCGGGTTTTCAGTCGGCGGTTTCGAGGACGCGGTGCTGGGCGCCATGCTGGCCAAGCATGGACTGGCTTTAAGCGACGTGACCCTGGTCAACGTCAACTTCTCGCTCAGTCCATCCCTGCTCTCCGGCCAGGTCGATGCGGTGATCGGGGCTTACCGCAACTTCGAGCTCAATCAACTCGCCATCGAAGGCCGCAAGGGCCGCGCCTTTTTTGTCGAGGAAGAAGGCGTGCCGCCCTACGACGAACTTATCCTGGTCGCCAATTCCGCGAAACTCGGCGATCCGCGCCTGCCCAAGGTGCTGCGCGCCCTGGAGCGCGGGGTGCAGTACATCGTCAATCACCCGCAAGAGGCTTGGGCCAGTTTCGCGGGTTACAAGACCGGCCTCGACGACGAATTGAACCGGCGCGCCTGGGCCGACACCCTGCCGCGTTTCGCGCTACGCCCGGCGGCGCTCGACCGTGGCCGCTATGCCAGGTTCGGCGAATTCCTGCGCGCCGCCAAGGTCATAAAGACCGCGCCGCCGGTCGAGAGCTATGCCATTGAATTGCGGTAGCCCTGACATGACACCAACGGCAAACTCGCCACGGTTCTCGGACACCTTGCGTGATCATGCCGAGCCGTTTTGGCGTCAAAGCGTGACCCACCGCTTCACCCGCGAGCTGATCGGCGGCACCCTGCCGGACGGCGTCTTCGTCCGTTACCTGATCCAGGATTATGCTTTCATAGATACCCTGGCGCGGGTGTTGGAACACGCCATGGGGCACGCGCCTGATGTGGCGTCCAAAGCCAGACTATCCAAGTTTCTAGAAGCCGTGACCGGCGACGAGACCGATTACTTCCTGCGCGCCTTCGATGCCTTGGGCGTTTCCAAGACGCAATGGAGCGCCACGGAAAAGACGGCGGCGACCCGGCGCTTGAGCGATGTCATGCTAAACGCCGCACGGAAAAGCTATGGCGAAACTCTCGCGGTGCTCTTGCCTGTCGAGTGGGTTTACCTGTCGTGGGCCAGCGCGGCGGGAGAGGCGCGGCCGAACAGGTTCTACCTGGCCGAATGGATCGATATCCACGCCAACATGGAGTTCGCGAATTTCGTCGCCTGGCTGCGCGGCGAGACCGACCGCATCGGCCAGTCCCTGCCGCCCGAAGAGCGCACACATCTCGCGGCGCTGTTCCGCGAAACCGTGCAACTGGAAGCCGCCTTCTTCGACGCCGCCTACGACTGAGCGCGCTACTTACCCCGCCGCCAAGATCTGTTCGGCCTTCTTGACCATGACTTCGGCCTGCTTGATCGAGGCAATGTCGATCAGGCGGCCGTCGAGGGCGACCGCGCCCTTGCCTTCCTTCTGCGCCTGAGCCATGGCCACGAGAATGCGCTGAGCCCGGTCGATCTCGGCCTCGGAAGGGCTGTTGACCTCGTTGGCGAGGGCGATCTGGCTGGGGTGAATCGCCCACTTGCCTTCGCATCCCAAACAGGCGGCGCGGTTGGCCTGAGCCTTGAAGCCGTCGGGATCGGAGAAATCGCCGAAGGGGCCGTCGATGGGCCGCAGGCCGTTGGCGCGCGCGGCGACCACCATGCGCGAGACCGCGTAGTGCCACATATCGCCCCAGTGATAGTCGCGTTCCCGGCCTTCTTCCATATCCGTTAGGACACCATAGAGCGCGTTCGGCCCGCCGATCACGGTGGTCCGCGCCTTGGTCGAGGCGGCATAGTCGGCGACCCCGAAATGCAGGCTTTCGTTGCGCTTCGACGCGGCCGCGATCTCATCGACATTGGCCATGCCGAGCGCGGTTTCGATGATGTGTTCGAAGCCGATGCGCTTGCTCAGCTTCATGGCGTCTTCGATCTGGGTGACCAGCATATCGACCGCATAGACGTCGGCGGCGGTGCCGACCTTGGGAATCATGATGACGTCGAGGCGGCCGGAAGTCTGCTCCAGAATATCGACCACGTCGCGGTACATGTAGTGGGTGTCCAGGCCATTGATGCGCACCGACAGGGTCTTGGCGCCCCAATCGATATCGTTGATGGCTTCGATGACGTTCTTGCGCGCCTGCACTTTATCGTCGGGCGCCACCGCATCCTCCAAATCCAGGAACACGACATCGGCCTGGGATTGCGCGGCTTTCTCGAACAACTTGGGATTGCTGCCCGGAACCGCCAGCTCGCTGCGGTTCAGGCGCGCGGTGGCCGGTTCGATAATCGTGAAACTCATGACTTCTCCTGTACTCGAATCGTTGGTGAATTTGGCGGGAAACTGCGCGCCGGGCCGCGTTATGTCAAGCTGCCCCGGAAGCTCAAGTATTTTTGGTGTGCGCCAGGGGATGGTGGTCGCGGACCAGGCTTTTCAAGCGCGCGTTGAGAACGTGGGTGTAGATCTGGGTGGTCGAGATATCGGCGTGGCCGAGCATCTTCTGGACCGCGCGCAAATCGGCGCCGTGGTCGAGCAGGTGACTGGCGAAGGCGTGGCGCAGGACATGGGGCGAAACCTTGGCCGGATCGACCCCCGCCGCCACGGCCAATTCCTTGAGCAGTTGCCCGGCCCTCTGGCGGGTCAAGTGGCCGCTGCGCCCGCCGGAGGGGAACAGCCAGACAGGTGCCACCGCCGCTGTCCGGGTTTTGCGCCGAATTCGTGTAGCGGCCGAATAGCGGGCCACGGCGTCGCGCGCAGGCTCGCTCAAGGGCACCATGCGTTCCTTGCCGCCCTTGCCCCGGACCAGGAGCACGCGCGGATCGCGGGCCAGGGCCGCCGCCGGCAGGGACACGGCCTCCGAAATGCGCATGCCGGTCGCGTAAAGCAGTTCGAGCAGCGCGGCGAGGCGCAGGTTTTCGATGCTTTCGCGGGCCTCGCTGCGCGCCCGGGCAGCGGCCAGCAAGCGCTCGACCTCGGCCTCGCTCAAAACCTTCGGCAGCGTCCGGCCCTGGCGCGGGCTGTCGATGGTGGCGCTGGGATCGTCCGCGCGCCGGCCCTCGCCAAGCAGGAAGCGGTAAAATTGCCGCAAGGCGGAAAGGCGCCGTGCGGCGGTGCGCGGCGCCATGCGGGCGCGCGACAGCCTGGCCAGATAGGCCCGGATATCATTGGCCTCAACGGTTAGGAGCGTGACCGCGCGGGGTTTCAGAAAGGCCGCGAAATGCCCCAGATCACGCCGGTAAGCCTCAAGAGTATTCTTCGCCGCGCCCCGTTCCACCGCGAGCATTTCCAGGAATTCCTCGCTGTGCGGATCCAGCATGGCGTTAAATGCCGTTGCCCAGGGCGGCCTCGATCGCCAGGGCCCGGGCCTCGCGTTCCAGGCCGATGCGGCTCAAACTGGAAATCACGGCGCCAAGGGCCAGGGAATGGGCCCCGGCGGGTCCGGCCTCGCCCAGGACGATAAGGGACAGAAGCACGGTCTCGCCGGCGCGGCGCGCCGCGCTCGCGTCTTCCAGGGCATGGAGGTAGGCCACCCCCGGCATGGGTCTGGGGGCGGGATCGCTTTGGGCGGCGATCTCGCTCCAAGATAAAGTATCGGCCTGACCCAGGGCCTGAAACGAGGCCCGCAACATGCCCAGGGCGCCGGGTGGCAAGGCGGCGCCGGCGGCTTCGCGCGTCGCCGACCAGGCGTCCAGGCCGCCTCCGGCGGCCAGGGTCTCGCCCCCCGCCAGCCGCGAATAGGGCCACAGCGCCGCCGCCGAGGCCGAGGCTTGTGGATTGATCAGCGATTGTTGCCGGCCGAGCGCCAACCAGGCGTTGGCCCGCTCAAGCCGCCGCGCTCCGTACAAGGCACGGCCCGCGGCCTCCACGAACCAGGCCATTTGCGGGCTTGGGTCGATGGCCGCCACCAAGGGGCCGTAAACCTCCGCCGTGGCCAGTTGGAGCCTGGTCGAGGCGGCCGCTTCCAGGGCGACGCGCAGAACCTCGGCGCGGGCCGTGGGTAAAGTCTCGCGCCGCGCGGCTTGATACAGTAACGCGCGGGCGGCGGCGCCCTGCAAACCGATGGCGGCGGCGATGGCATTGCCAAGCTGTTCGGGCGCGAAGGCCATGGCGTCGTAGCCGCGCCCGAGAGCGGCGCCGTCGATAATACCCTGAACGCAAGCCTCTTCGGCGGCGGCCAGGCGCTCGATGCGCGCCTCGCCGGGGGCCGTGGCGAGGGCGAAAAGCACGCCGGGCGCCGGGCTGTCGAGCGCCCAGGATGGAAACGGCGCTTCGAGGGCCAGGAACATGGCGGCATGCAGGGGGGTCAGCGCCTCCGCCGCCGGCAAAGCCTCATCCACACCCCCCATGAACCGGTCGGCGAGGGCGAAGAACAAGGGGTCTCCGGCCAAGCCCAACTCGCGCAGGAGGTCCAAACCGAGCATGCCCCGGTCCAGATCGCCCGCCGCCATGTTGCAGAAGATCATGGCCTTCTGCCAAAACGCCACGGTGTAATAGACGGCGATCGAATTACGGGTCCGGCGGCAAGCCTCATCCCGTTCATGGTTCAAAAACAAGGCCTCAACGTGAAGCCGGTCAAGGCCTTGTTGTTCGATATGACTGGGAACCACGGTAAGAAGGGCGATCAAGGCCGGTATTTCGCCCAAATCGGCCAGGCGCTGGGCCCGCGCGATCAAGAGTTGAGCCGAGTTCCCGGCGATGGCCGGCAAACCCCCGCCGTTCGCGGCGGCGCTGGCCAGGGTCCGCGCCGCGGCGGCCGGAGGCGGCGCGACCGACAGCAAGAGCCGGCGCGTCAAGTCCCGCATGCCGCGTGAGGGCATGCGCTGCGGCAGGCGCGCCAAGAGAGCCTCGATCGCCGCGCGCGGCGTCCCACGCCACATGTCGACGCCGAAACCGCCGTCCTCGACCCCCAGAACCCCGAGGGCTTCGGGCGCGATATCGGCCAGTGGATTGACCTCGATACCGGCGCGCCCAGGGCTTGGATTCACGCTGGTGACGCTAGTTTGCCCGGTCTCGTTACCGGGCGCCACCAGGGGCACCGCGGCGGTTGTGCCCTGCGGAACCAGGGCGAGCGGATTGGCTTGCGTTTCTTGTCCCCAGGCCGGCCCGGCGGCCAAGATCGAGGCCGCGATGCCCAGCAGTATGGCGCTTCGCGTCAGGCGGCGGCTATCAACGGGGGAAGCGTTCATCTGGAAGGGCTTTTTCAACGCTTACGGTGGGCGGCGGAATGTCCCAGGTGACCAAGTACGCGGCACCCGCTACAATGGCACCGAGAACGAGAACAATCACAACCAAGCTCAATCTTCTCATGAGGCATATTGACGAAAGTTAAAGGGCGGGGGCGATACCAAAGAATCTTTGGCAATAATGGGGCGAATCCAACTCACCGCCTCAACATATCGCGCTTGCCAAGACCAAGAACAAGAATGATAAGTTTCGACTATGGCGAATTTGCGGCAGCTTATACACTGGCCTTCGAGTCTGGCAACGCCAGACGTCGATGATTCCAGGCATATTTCCTGACCGCCATGCCCGATTCCGATCCCAGGGATAGCCCTCCCAAGCCCAACATCGCACCGGAAAAAACCCCGGAAAAAACTATCGTCCTGGTCGGCCTGATGGGGGCCGGGAAGTCGTGCATCGGGCGCCGGCTGGCAAGCGGATTCGGCTTGAGTTTCATCGACGCGGACGCCGAGATCGAAGCCGCGGCCGGTTGCGCCATCGAGGATATTTTCGAGCGCCACGGCGAAGCCGCCTTCCGCGACGGCGAGCGCCGGGTGATCGCCCGGCTTCTCAACCAGCCCGTGCACGTCATGGCGACCGGCGGCGGCGCCTTCATGGATGCCGGCACCCGGGCGCTGATCAAGGAACGCGCGACCTCGCTGTGGCTCAAGGCGGACCTCGACTTGTTGCTCAAGCGCACATCGCGGCGCAACCACCGCCCCCTGCTGAAGCGCGGCGATCCGAAGGAGATTCTGGCCCGCCTGATCGAGGAACGCTACCCGGTCTATGCCGAGGCGGATATCGCCATCGATTCACAAGACGGCCCGCCCGAGGTCACGGTCGCGCGCGCCCGCGCCGCCATCGGCGCCTACTTGGCCACGCCGGGCGCGGTTGCGCCATGACCGCGCCCCTGCGCCAAAACGTATCCCTGGGCGAGCGGAGTTACGACATCCTGATCGGTGACGGCCTGCTGGCCGCGGCCGGCAGTCATATCGCCCCCGTTCTGCCGCAGCCGCGCGCCGTGATCGTGACCGATACCACGGTCGCGGACTTTCATTTGGCCACCTTGGAGCGCTCCTTGGCCGATGCCGGTATCGACCATGAGGCGCTGGTTCTGCCCCCCGGTGAGCAAACCAAGGATTTCGCGCACCTGGAAAAACTGATCGCCCGCCTGCTGGAGTTGAAGATAGAGCGCAGCACCACCTTGATTGCCTTGGGCGGCGGCGTGATCGGCGACCTGACCGGTTTCGCCGCCGCCATTGTGCTGCGCGGTATCGGCTTCGTGCAGATTCCGACCACGCTCCTGGCCCAGGTCGATAGCTCGGTCGGCGGCAAGACCGGCATCAATACCGCCCATGGCAAGAATCTGGTCGGCAGTTTTCATCAGCCGCGCCTGGTCCTGGCCGATACCGAGGTGCTGTCCACCCTGCCGCGCCGTCAAGTCCTGTCCGGATACGCCGAAGTGGTCAAATACGGAATCATAGACCGGCCCGAGTTCTTTACCTGGCTGGAAAGCCATGGCATGGCCGTGATCGAGGGCGATCCCAGCGCCCGCCGGCACGCGGTCGCCGAAAGCTGCGCCGCCAAGGCCGCGATTGTCGCCGAGGACGAGCGCGAGCAAGGGCGGCGCGCGCTCCTGAACCTCGGCCATACCTTCGGCCATGCCTTGGAAGCCGAAACCGGTTTTGGCGACGAACTTCTCCATGGCGAGGCGGTCGCCATCGGCATGGTCATGGCCCTCGATTTATCGGTGCGGCTCTCGCTGTGCCCGGTTGAAGACGCCGCGCGCTTGCGCCGTCACCTGGCGGCCGTCGGCCTGGCGACCGGGGCCGGGCAAGTCCAAGGGCGGGTCTGGAACCCGCGACGCCTGCTGGACCACATGGCCAGGGACAAGAAGGTATCCCAGGGGCGCACGGCCTTCATCCTGGCGCGCGGCATCGGTCAAGCCTTCCTGAGCGACAAGGTTGATGCGGCGGAGGTCGAGGCGCTCTTGACCGCGACGCTTGCAGCCTGATTAGACATGGAAATGAGTATCCTCGTACCCGCCGGCGCGATTATAGCGTTGCTCATCGCCTCGGCGTTTTTTTCCGGTTCGGAGACGTCCCTGACCGCCGCCTCCCAACCGCGCATGCACACGCTTGAGCGGAAAGGCAACCGCCGCGCCGCCCTGGTCAACAAGTTATGGCGGCAAAAGGAGCGGCTGATCGGCGCCATCCTGCTTGGCAACAACCTGGTCAATATCATGGCCTCGGCCCTGGCCACGGGCGTGCTCATCAACATTTACGGCAATACCGGCGTGGCTTACGCGACCATCGCCATGACCTTGTTGATCCTGGTCTTCGCCGAGGTTTTGCCCAAAACCTACGCCCTTCGTCATGCCGACCGAATCGCCTTGCGGGTCGCGCCGGTCATGGGGCCCTTGGTCACCTTACTGTTCCCAATTACCCACGCCATTCACGTCGTGGTCCGGACGACCTTGAAAATTTTCGGGATCGCGATGTCGGATCGCCTGGAGATGACGCATCAGGAAGAAGAACTGCGTGGCGCGATCGACCTTCATGCCCGCGTCGGCGAGGAGGAACGCCACGAACGCGCCATGATGCGTTCCATACTCGACCTGGCCGATGTCGCGGTCGCGGACATCATGACCCACCGCAAGAAGGTCATCACCATCGACGCCGGCTTGCCGCCGGCGCAAATCGTCGAGGAGGTCTTGCGAAGCCCGCACACGCGCCTGCCCCTGTGGAAAGACAGTCCCGACAACATCGTCGGCGTGCTGCACGCCAAGGCGCTTCTGCGCGCGGTCCATGCGCTGTCCGCCGTGGCCACCTTGGCCGAACTGGACGACCTGGATGTGCTTACGATCGCCAGCCCGCCCTGGTTCATTCCCGAATCCACCGACCTCTTGTTGCAGTTACAGGCTTTCCGCTCGCGCCACGAACACTTCGCCATCGTCGTCGACGAGTACGGCGAGGTTCTGGGTATCGTCACTCTGGAGGATATCCTGGAGGAAATCGTCGGCGAGATCGCGGACGAACACGATGTCGAGATCGAAGGCGTCCTGGTGCAGAAAGACGGCAGCCTGCTGGTCGATGGCAGCGTGACGATTCGCGATTTGAACCGCCAATTCGAATGGCGCCTGCCCGACGAGGAAGCGGCCACCGTCGCCGGCCTGATCCTGCATGAGGCGCGGCGCATTCCCAAAACCGGTCAAGCCTTCGTTTTCCACAATTTGCGTTTCGAGATCGTGCACCGGCAAAAAAATCAAATCACCTCGATCAAAATCCAGCCGTTAAGCAAAGACGGCACGACCCGACCCATGAAATCCAGCGAGTCATGAATGCCCCTGCCCCCAGCTAAGACCGAGCGCGAACACCTGCACACCCGGAGTATCGACTTTCAAGGCTTCCACCGGGCGGACGGGCTGTTCGATATCGAAGGGCACATGACGGACGTGAAATCTTATGGTTTCGCCAACGATTACCGCGGCCAAATCGAGGCCGGCGAGGCCCTCCACGACATGTGGCTGCGCGTGACCTTGGACGAGGATTTGATCGTCCGCGATATCGAAGCCGTTACCGACAAGGGGCCCTACGAACTGTGCCCGGCGGTGACGCCGAATTTCAAGCGCATGATCGGCAAGCGCGTGGCCGCCGGGTGGCGCCGCGCCGTGCGCGAGAACCTCGGCGGTGTGGAGGGCTGCACCCATCTGGACGAAATGCTCGTCGCCATGGGCACGGTCGCGTTCCAGACCTTGTATCCGTTTCTAGTCAAGCGGAACCGGGACCGGCCGCGCACCGGACGGCCGCCGCTCTTGAACGCCTGCCACGTCTTCAGCAGCGAGGGCGAGGTCGCCAAAAAGCAATGGCCTGAGTTCTACACCGGCCCCAAGGAACCCGCGCCAGGTAAAAAAGACCGGCAATAGCTAGCCCAACCTTACGAAATATCGGCGCTCCGGAAAGCTTCGCCATCCAGTTCCACCAGCTTGCGCCGGCGGCGGCGGCGTTTGGCGTAGAGCAGGCCGTGGCCGCTGCTCGCGTGGCCGTCTTCGGTCGCGGCGGCGCGATAGTAGGTCAGCGCGAAAACCCGTATGGCGGCGGTCAGGCTGGACGCCTGACGGCGCGCATCGATGAGGCCGCAAACCTCATGCAGAGTCATGTCCTCGCGGCGGCAAATCTCCGCCAGGGAGTCCCACATGGCCGGCTCTAGGCGTATGCTGGTGCGATGACTGCCGATAAACACATTCCGGTTGACCAGCGTACTGGGCCCCCGGCCCGTGGCCGTACCGGCCCCCCGGCCAGAGGATGCCGGGCCGCCGCCGTGCCGGTCTTGCGAATTTTCTGGCAAATGGTCGCTCAAGGCCAATCCCCTCGTTAAAACGCCTGCCATAGTAGGCCTGATTCATTAAAATTCAATTATAAATTGTATTTTCCTTATCTCTGCAACCTAAATGAACAACGCTGGCGGCGTAATATTTGTTGCGCGGGGCCGGAACGCCTATATGAAAAGAGCCTCAAACGCCGAAATCTGGTGAAACCTATGATTGTGCAACGCAACATCGAAGCCAAACTACGCGCGGCCCTGGACCCGGCCGAGCTGCGGGTCATCAACGAAAGCCATATGCATAGCGTGCCCCCCGGATCGGAATCGCATTTCAAGGTGATCGTGGTGTCGGCGCGTTTCGAGGGCCTGGGTCTGCTGCGCCGGCATCAGACCGTAAACGGCCTTTTAGGCGACGAACTGCAAAATGGGGTCCATGCCTTGTCCATGGAGACACATACCCCGGAAGAATGGGCGCGCCGCGCCGGTCAGGTCTTGGCCTCGCCCGCTTGCCGGGGCGGCGGCAAGACGGCCTAGCGCGGCCGCGGTTGCTTGCCAGCACCGGGCCCCATATCCATACTTCCAGCCATGCGCCGCGTAAATCAAAAGGAAATCAATATCCCGTTCGAGGCTGAGCGCCCCTCTGCCCAAGAGCGGCGGTGCCAATTTTCGGGATGCCGGGAAAGCGGCATTTACCGCGCCCCGGTCGCGCGCGATAACCTGAACGAATATTACTGGTTCTGCCTCGATCATGTGCGCGCCTATAACCTGTCGTGGAATTTTTATGCAGGCATGAGCGAAGGCGAGATCGAACACCGGCGCCGGCACGACACCGTCTGGGAACGGCCAAGCTGGCCCTTTGGCCGCTTCGGCGCGCCGCGGGGCGCCCACGACGACCCGGGCGGCCATAGATTTCACGACAGCTTCGGCTTCTTTTCCGAAGGTTACGATGGTCCGGCGCGGCCCCGGCCCATGACCGCGGAACAAAAGGCCCTGGCGATCCTTGACCTGGCGGAACCGGTGACGTTTCAGGATATCAGGGCGCGCTACAAGGCCCTGGCCAAGAAATTGCACCCGGACGCCAATGGCGGCGATACCGAGGCCGAGGAACGCCTCAAGTCGGTCAATCAAGCCTACGCGGCCTTGAAGATCAGCTTCGCATGATTTACCAAGTCGGCTGGACTTATCGGCGCGCGCTTGCTTTTCCTATTCTTGGCGCGGCGCCGGCCTGATACTCTAGACACTAAGGATCGACCATGGCTTCCAACCCCACCGCCGCCGGCGGCGACGCGCCGATGGAAGGGCCGGACATCACCGTCTCGGTCCGTCAGACCTTCGGGATCGACTGCGACATGCAGGTCCCGGCCTTCAGCCAAGCGAGCGGCCATGTCCCGGACATGGACGAAGCTTACCGCTTCGACCGCGATACCACGCTCGCGATCCTGGCTGGTTTTGCCTACAACCGCCGGGTCATGGTCCAGGGCTATCACGGGACCGGCAAATCGACCCATATCGAGCAGGTTTCCGCGCGCCTGAATTGGCCCTGTCTGCGTATCAATCTGGACAGCCACATCAGCCGTATCGACCTGGTCGGCAAGGACGCGATCGTTCTGAAGGAAGGCAAGCAGGTCACGGAATTCCGCGAAGGCTTGCTGCCCTGGTGTCTGCAACGGCCCATGGCCCTGGTGTTCGACGAATACGACGCCGGTCGGCCCGACGTGATGTTCGTGATCCAACGGGTGCTGGAGGTCGAGGGCCGCCTGACCCTGCTCGACCAGAATCGCGTGATCAAGCCGCACCCGGCGTTCCGCCTGTTCTCGACCACCAACACCATCGGTCTGGGCGACACCTCCGGCCTCTATCACGGCACCCAGCAGCTCAACCAGGGCCAGATGGACCGCTGGAACATCGTCGCCACCCTGAACTACCTGGCCCACGACGAGGAGGTCGAAATCGTCCTCGCCAAGAGCCCGGAGTACGAAAGCAAGGAAGGGCGCGAAACCCTGTCGGCCATGGTCGCCCTGGCGGATCTAAGCCGCAGCGGCTTCATCAACGGCGATATCTCGACCGTGATGAGCCCGCGCACGGTCATGACCTGGGCTCAGAACGCCAAGATTTTCGACGACGTGGGCTTCGCCTTCCGGGTCACCTTCCTGAACAAGTGCGACGAGATCGAACGCCCGGTGGTCGCCGAATACTACCAGCGCTGCTTCGGCACCGATTTGCCTGAGAGCGGGGTCAAGGCGAGCTTGGTATAGGGGGCGCGGAATACAACCATATGACCGACGCCGAATCCCCTCTTGAGCGCTTTAAGCGCACCACCGCCTCGACCATCCGGGCGATTGCCGAGCGCGACGATGTCAATGCCTCCTTCGCGCCCGGTCCGCAGGGGCTGGTCGGCAATGAGGTGCGCCTGCCCCTGCCGGCGCGCGAGCTGCCGTGGGGCGAAGTGGCCAAGGTGCGCGGCGAGGCGGATGCCGCCGCCTTGCGCCTGCGTTATCACGATGCCGCGGTTCACCGCGCGCGCCGGCCCAGCACCGAAGAAGCCCAGGCGATCTACGACAGCGTCGAGCAAACCCGCTGCGAGGCCCTGGGCATGCGGCGCATGGCCGGGGTCGCGGCCAATCTGGACGCGGCCATGGAAGACCGCTACCGGGAGCGCGGCTATGGCCGCGTAACCGAACGCGGCGACGTGCCCCTGGCCGAGGTGCTGCGCATCCTGGCGCGCGAGGCCATGACCGGCATGGCGCCGCCGCCGACGGCCAAGGCCATGGTCGACCTATGGCGGCCCGGCCTGGAGCCCAAGGCCCTAACGGACTTGAAGGAACTGGGCGAGCGGATCGAAGACCAGGCGGGTTATGCCGAGGTCATGCGACGCCTGCTCACTCACCTGGATATCGAAATCGGCCAGGACGACGACGCGTCCGACGACAACGACCCGGACAATCAAGGCGACGACAACGAGGACGAATCCGGCGAAGCGGACGGCGAAGGCGGCGAACGCGATGCCGAGGATTCCCAGGCCGCCTTGGAAGGCCAGCGCGGCGAAGCCACCGACGCCGATGGCGAGGACGAGCAGCAAGCCGGCCTCGACAGCGAGACCATGCCGGGCGCGGGCGACGAGGAACCGGGCCAACCCGGCGACCAGCCGCACATGGATGGCGGGCGTAATTTTCGCGACCGGGACGCCTATCGCAGCTTCACCACCGAATTCGACGAGGTTATCGAGGCGGCGGACCTCTGCGATCCCGATGAGCTGGCCCGTCTGCGCGAAATGCTGGACCAGCAGTTGTCCGGCCTGAGCAGCGTGATCTCCCGCTTGGCCAACCGGCTTCAACGCCGGCTCATGGCCAAGCAGACCCGCGATTGGGAGTTCAACCTGGAAGAAGGCATTCTCGATACCGCGCGCCTGACCCGCGTGATCACCAACCCGCTCCATTCCCTGTCCTTCAAGGAGGAAAAGGACATGGAGTTCCGCGATACCGTGGTCACCCTGCTGATCGACAATTCCGGCTCCATGCGCGGCCGCCCGATCACCGTGGCGGCCTTGTGCGCCGATATCCTGGCCCGGACCCTGGAACGCTGCGGCGTGAAGGTCGAAATCCTGGGCTTCACGACCCGCATGTGGAAGGGCGGTCAATCGCGCGAAGCCTGGATCGCGGCCGGCAAGCCGCCGTCGCCGGGGCGGCTCAACGATCTGCGCCATATCGTTTACAAGCCGGCGGATTCGCCCTGGCGGCGGGCGCGCAGGAACCTGGGCCTGATGCTGCGCGAAGGCATCCTCAAGGAAAACATCGACGGCGAGGCCCTGCTCTGGGCCCACAACCGCCTGATCGCGCGCAGCGAACAACGCCGCATCCTCATGGTCATTTCCGACGGCGCGCCGGTTGACGATTCGACCCTATCGGTCAATCCCGGCAATTACCTGGAACGGCATCTGCGCGAGGTCATAGAGTATATCGAAACCCGGTCCCCGGTCGAACTAACCGCCATTGGCATCGGCCACGACGTCACCCGCTACTACCACCGCGCGGTCACCATCGTCGACGCCGAACAACTGGGCGGCGCGGTCACGGAACAACTGGCCGGTCTCTTCGACGAAGACAACGCCAAGACCACAACGCGTCAACGCAAGCGCCAGCGCGTTCACGCTTAGAAGAAGACTACCCCCGCAAATGAGCCTTGAAGAAGGCGAGCGTGCGCGCCCAGGCGAGCCTGGCGTCCTCGGCGTCGTAGCGCGCCGAGGTCGGATTGGCGAAGGCGTGGTCGGCCTCGTACCAGAGCGCGGAGACGCAACTACCGGCCTCGGCCACGCCCGCTTGAAAACCGCCGACCATGTCCATGTGGATCCACTTGTCCCGGGTCGCGAAGTGGCCCAGCACCGGCCCCTTCAGCTCCGCGAGCTCG
>JAJFGL010000002.1 GCA_021776135.1 Kiloniellaceae bacterium | reverse complement strand
GGCGGGATCGGATTATCCCACCCGTTAGGAGCGGACGGCGCCGTGTGGCAGGCCCCCCACAAGCCGTTCGCGACGCGGCGGGTGGGATAATACGACCCGTCCCAGCGGGATTGGGCCAGAATGACGCGAGGCCGCGTCGCTCATCCTTGAATATGCACTGCATGTCCTGCGTCCGCGTTCCTAACCTCGCGTCATTCTGGCCCAACCGCGGCGGCATCCTTATTGCCCACAGGCCCTAGAACGCTTTCCGGCCAGGTGCGGCGCTTGCTATAATCTAACGTCATGATGGACCGCCTTGCCCCCAGAACCTTTGGGTTCTTTCTGATCCCCAAGTTCTCCATGCTGGCCTTCACCTCGGCGGTGGAACCCTTGCGCGCGGCCAACCTCTTAAGCGGGCAAGAGTTGTACCGCTGGCGCGCGATTTCCCGCGACGGGCGGCCGGTCGCGGCCTCTAACGGCCTGGAAGTGGTCGCCGAGGCTTTGAGCGAAACCGCCGGGAAGCTCGACGATATCGCCGTATGCGGCGGTCTCGACGCGCATCTCTTCAAGGATCAAGCGGTCTTCGCCTGGCTGCGCCGGGCGGCCCGGGCGGGGGCGCGTATCGGCGCCTTGTCGGACGGCGCCTTTATCCTGGCCCGCGCCGGCCTCCTGGACGGATACCGCTGCACCATCCACTGGCAATGCCTGCCCGGCTTCGCCGAGACCTTTCCCGCTATCGAGGTTGGGGCCGAGCTATTCCGCGTCGACCGCAACCGCTTCACCGCCTCGGGCGGGACCGCGGCACTCGACCTCATGCTGCACATAATCGAAACCGGCCATGGCCGCGAGTTGGCGATCGCGGTCGCCGAGCAGCTGCTGCACGAGCGTATCCGGGAAGACGACCACAACCAGCGCATGCCCCTGCGGGTGCGCCTGGGCCTGGGCCATCCCAAGATTCTGGAGGTCATCGCCTTGATGGAGGAAAACCTGGAGGAGCCGCTATCCTGCCTGGAACTCGCCCAAGGCAGCGGTATCTCGTCGCGCCAGATGGAACGCCTGTTCCGCAAGTACCTGGCGCGCACGCCCCGGCGCTACTATCTGCAACTGCGCCTGCAACAAGCCCGGCGGCTGCTGAACGAATCCTCGCTGCCGGTCATGGAGGTCGCCTTGGCCTGCGGTTTCGTGTCGCCGTCCCACTTCGCCAAGTGCTACCGGGAGCAATACAAACAGGTTCCCAAAAGCACCCGCCGTACCGGCGCCGCGGTCCCGGCGCCCAGCGCCCCCCCGGCCCCGGCGCCTAGCGGCCCCCTGGCGGCGGAATAAACCGGCTATGGCAAGCATGGCCGAGCAAGTCCGCGGCCTGTTGCGCGATGCCAGGCAAGCCACCCTGGCCACCGCCCTGGCGCCCGATGGCGGTGGCTGGCCCGATGGCGGTGGCTGGCCCGATAACGGTGGCTGGCCCTATGGCTCCCTAGTCCTGACCTGCATTGACGAGGACTACAGCCCGGTCCTGCTCATGTCCGACCTGGCCGAGCACGTTAAGAACTTGAACCGCGATTCCCGCGCCGCGATCTTGTTCGAGGATGCCGGCATACGCCAGGGTGCGAAAGACCCGCTCATGCTGCCGCGCGTCACGCTCTTGGGCCATGTGAAACCGCTCGACGAGGGCGAGGAGGGCGAGCGTCTTAAGGGCCTATTTCTGGCCCGCCACCCAAGCGCGCGGGTCTATGCCGGTTTTGGAGATTTCAAACTCTACCGCATGAGCGTGATCAAGGCTCACCTGGTCGCGGGCTTCGGAAAAATCCATTGGTTGCGCGCGGAAGAATTTCTTGCTTAACGAAAAATAACCTCGCTTAACTATAGCCCATGCTAGTGGACCCGCGACATTTATGTCAGTATACGAAAGGGTAAACGGGGATCCCCGTTGAAGAGAGGGAGAGGGTGGAATGGGTGAATTAGGACCGGTTATCAGCCGGCATGGTCTGGCGCGTCATGGCATCGCGAACCCCGCGAACGCCCATTGGAACCTGAACGCCACGGCGCTGTACGAGCATACCATCAGGGGCGGCCACGGCCGCCTGGCGCCCGGCGGCGCGCTGGTCGTCGAAACCGGCGAGCATACGGGCCGCTCGCCCCTCGATAAATTCATCGTCGATGAGCCGACCGCCAGCGACGATATCTGGTGGGGCGACGTCAATGCCGCCACCAGCGAAGAAAACTTCGAACGCCTCCACGCCAAGGTGCTGGCCTATTTCCAGAACCGCGATCTTTACGTGCAAGATCTTTACGCCGGCGCCGATCCCGATTACCGCCTGCCCGTGCGCGTGGTCAGCGAAAGCGCCTGGCACGCCATGTTCGCGGCCAACATGTTCATACAACCCGGACACGGCGAGCTGCAGGACTTCGTCCCCGGCTTCACGGTCCTTCATGCCCCCTACCTGCACGCGGACCCGGAACGCGACGGCACCAACTCCCAAACATTCATCGTCGTCCACTTTGGCCGCCGCCTGGTGCTGATCGGCGGCACCAGCTATGCCGGTGAGATCAAGAAGTCGATCTTCTCGGTCCTCAACTACATGCTGCCCCCGCGCGGCGTTCTGCCCATGCACTGTTCGGCCAACATCGGACCCGGCGGCGATACGGCGATCTTCTTCGGCTTGTCCGGCACCGGCAAGACCACGCTTTCCGCCGATAGCTCCCGGCGCCTGATCGGCGACGACGAACACGGCTGGTCGGACAGCGGCGTGTTCAACTTCGAAGGCGGCTGCTACGCCAAGGTGATCCGCCTGTCCCCCGAGGCCGAGCCGGAGATATACGCCACCACCCGGCGCTTCGGCACCATCCTGGAAAACGTGGTCATGGACGAGGCGAGCGGCGCGCTCGACCTCGACGACGGCCGCCTGACCGAAAACACCCGCGCCAGCTACCCCATCGATTTCATTCCCAACATCGCGGAAGGCGGACGCGGCGGGCAGCCCAAGAACATCGTCATGCTGACCGCCGACGCCTTCGGCGTCCTGCCGCCGATCAGCGCCTTGAGCCCGAGCCAGGCCATGTATCATTTCCTGTCCGGCTATACCGCGCGCGTGGCCGGCACGGAAAAAGGCCTGGGCAAGGAACCCAAGGCGACCTTCTCGACCTGCTTTGGCGCCCCCTTCATGCCCCGGCACCCTTCGGTCTATGCCGCGCTTCTGGGCAAGAAGATGGAACAGACCGGCGCCAAGTGCTGGCTGGTCAACACCGGCTGGAGCGGCGGCGCCTATGGCACCGGCGCACGCATGGCCATCGGCCACACCCGCGCCCTGGTGCGCGCGGCCCTCGACGGACGCCTGGCGCAAATCCCGGCCAAGGCGCACCCGACCTTCGGCGTGGCGATTCCCGAATCCTGCCCCGACGTGCCGGCCGAGGTTCTCGACCCGCGCAACACCTGGGCCGACAAGGGCGCCTACGACAAAACCGCCCGCGACCTCTCCGGCCGCTTCGAAGCCAACTTCAAGCAGTTCGAGCCCTACGTCGGCGACGACATAAAATCCGCCGGCATCTACGAGGCGGCTTAGGGCTTAGCAAGCATTCGGTCACGCCCTTGTGACCTGACCATGGTCCCGCCCCCTAAATTGCCCCCTGGATTGCTTGACCGATTTGTTCCAGAATTCTGGGATCGCTGATTTCAATGGATTTTTCTTATGCCTACTTGGCTGCGCTACGCGCACCGGGAGAAAAACGGCTTTGGCACCTTGGTTGGAACGACAATCCACGTGCACGAAGGCGATATGTTCGATGCGCCGATCAAGACACCGCGCACGCTCAACGTGAGCGATGTACAATTCTTGACGCCCTGCATGCCCAGCAAGATGATCGCCCTGTGGAATAACTTTCACGCCTTGGCCACGAAGCTGGAGATGCCGGAACCGAAATCCCCGCTTTATTTCCTCAAGGCCGGCAATTCTTTCCTGGCTGCGAACCAAACCATCCGGCGGCCAAAAAGCTATGACGGTCCGGTGGTTTATGAGGGCGAGCTGGGTATCGTTATCGGCACAACCTGCAAGGAAGTTTCGCCAGACGAAGCAGACGCTTATATCTTTGGATACACCTGCATAAACGACGTGACCGCCGCCAAACTCCTTTTTGCGGATGCCACTTTCCCCCAGTGGGCAAGAGCCAAGAGCTTCGATGGTTTCGGTGTGTTCGGGCCGGTGATTGCAACCGGGGTAACCCCCGAAGCCTGCACCGTGCGTACGGTTCTCAACGACGTCGAGCGGCAAAATTACCCGCTCAGCGATATGATCCTTCCGCCGCGCAAGATCGTCAGCCAGCTTTCTCACGACATGACGCTGATGCCGGGCGATGTGATCTGCTGCGGCACCTCCCTGGGCGTCGGTTCCATGAAGGAAGCGCGCAATACGGTCGAGGTGAGTATCGAGGGCATAGGCACGCTCAGTAACGTCTTCGAACAGGAGTCCTGGGCGCAAGCGAAGAAGGATGGGAGAACATCATGAAAATTTGCGTGGTCGGCGCCGGCGCCATCGGTGGCTTGATGGCCGCCAAATTCGCCCTGGCGGATGAAGAAGTCACGGTTATCGACCAAGGCGCGCACCTGGCCGCGATCCGCGAGAACGGCCTGAAACTAATCTGGCAAGATGGCAGCGAGCACGTCGTCAAAAACATCGCGGCCACGGGCGACTTCGCCGATGCCGGTCCGCAGGACCTGGTGATCCTCGCGCTCAAGGCGCACTACTTGGAATCCATCGCATCCAAGGTGCCGTCGCTCCTGGGGCCGGAGACAATGATCGTCACGGTGCAAAACGGCATTCCCTGGTGGTATTTTCAGCACCACGGCGGACCCCACGACGGCCAGCGCCTGGACTCCCTCGACCCCAGCGGCATCCTGGAGAAAAACATCGACGCCGCGCGCATCGTCGGCTGCGTCGTCTATCCCGCCGCAGATGTGCCGGAGCCAGGAGTCATCCACCATGTGGAAGGCGACCGCTTCCCCATAGGCGAACTGGACGGCAGCGAGTCCGAACGGGTTCAACAACTCCATGACGTGCTGGTCAAGGCCGGGTTCCGCTCACGCATCCTCGACGACATCCGCGCCGAGATCTGGCTCAAGGCCTGGGGCAATCTGTCGTTCAATCCGATCAGCGCCTTGACCCACGCGACCCTGGCCGCGATCTGCCAGTTTCCCGAAACCCGGCACTTGGCCGCGGCCATGATGCAGGAAGCCCAAGATATCGCCGGAAAACTGGGTATCACATTCCGCCATACCATAGAAAAGCGCATCGCGGGCGCGGAAGGCGTCGGCGCCCACAAGACCTCCATGCTCCAGGACGTGGAGCTCGGCCGTTCGCTCGAAATAGAAGCCATCATCGGCGCCGTGCTGGAACTCGGCCGCATCACGGAAATACCCGCACCCGCCATCGCAGCGGTTTATGCCTGCGTCAAGTTGCTCAACAGAACCATGCTGCTGGAGGGCGCCGGGGTAAAACTCGGCGACGCGGCGTAGAAGGGCGGCGAACCTCTCACGCCGCCTTCATGAGGTTCCTGAGCACGTAGTGCAGGATGCCGCCGTTTTGGTAGTAGGCGAGTTCGTCGCCGGTATCGATGCGGCACAAGAGGGTTATGTCTTCGCGGGTCCCATCGGCGCGGGTGATGGTGCAGGTCACATCCATGCGCGGCTCCATGCCCTGGGCGAGGCCGGCGATGTCGAAGGTCTCTTCGCCGCTTAGCTTCAGGGTCTTGCGGGTCTGGCCGTTCTTGAACTGCAGGGGCAATACCCCCATGCCGACAAGGTTGGAGCGGTGGATGCGTTCGAAGCTTTCGACGATCACCGCGCGCACGCCAAGCAGCAGCGTGCCCTTGGCCGCCCAGTCGCGGCTGGAGCCGGTGCCGTATTCCTGGCCGCCGATCACCACCAGGGGCACCCCTTCGTCCCGGTACTTCATGGCCGCGTCGTAGATCGGCATGACCGCGCCGTCCGGCTGGTGCTTGGTCACGCCGCCCTCGGTCCCCGGCGCCGTTTCGTTCTTGATGCGGATGTTGGCGAAGGTGCCGCGCATCATGACTTCGTGATTACCGCGCCGCGAGCCGTAGGAGTTGAAGTCGGGCGCGCGCACCTGATGCTCAAGCAGGTATGCGCCGCCGGGGCTGTCCTTCATGATCGCGCCCGCCGGGGAGACATGATCGGTGGTCACGGAATCCCCCAGGATCGCCAGGGGCCGGGCGCCGGCGATGTCGGCGAGCGCAACCGGCTCCGCCGTCATGCCGTCGAAGTAGGGCGGGTAGCGGACATAGGTGCTGCCGCCTTCCCAGCCGTAGGTCATGCTTGAGGTCGATTTGATATCCCGCCAGTCCTTGGGCCCCTCGAAGACATTGGCGTAGCGGCTGGCGAACATCTCCGGGGTCAGGCAGGCGTCCACGGTGTCGCGGATTTCCTTGTCGCTGGGCCAAACGTCTTTCAGATAGACCGGCTTGCCCTGGGAATCCTTGCCCAGGGGTTCCTTGATCAAGTCGCGGGTCATGGTGCCGGCCAGGGCATAGGCGACCACCAGGGGCGGCGAGGCCAGGAAGTTGGCCTTGCAGTGAGGCGAGATACGGCCTTCGAAATTGCGGTTGCCGGAAAGGACCGAGGTCACCAGCAGGTCGCCGGCCTCGACCGCCGCCGCAATGGGCGCGGGCAGGGGCCCCGAATTGCCGATGCAGGTGGTGCAGCCGTAGCCGACCAGATTGAAGCCCAGCTTATCGAGATCGTCCTGCAAGCCGGCCTTGGTCAGGTAGTCGGTGACGACCTGGGAGCCGGGCGCGAGGGAGGTCTTGACCCAGGGCTTGACCTGGAGGCCGAGGGCGTTCGCCTTGCGCGCCACCAGACCGGCGGCGACCATGACGCTGGGATTCGAGGTATTGGTGCACGAGGTGATGGCCGCGATCACCACGTCGCCGTGGCGCAGCTCGTGACCCGCGTCCTTGACCGGCACTCCGGCGCCTGTGGCGCCTTGGTCTTTCAGGTGCTTGGCGAAGGCGGCGGCGGCGGCGGAAAGCGCGATCCGGTCCTGGGGCCGCTTGGGTCCCGCGATCGAGGCTTCGACCTGGCCCAGGTCGAGCTCCAGGGTGTCCGTGAAGACCGGGTCGGGGGTCGTGTCCTCGCGCCAAATGCCCTGGGCCTTGGCATAGGCTTCGACCAGGGCGACCCGCGCGGGATCGCGGCCGGTGAAGGCGAGGTAGCGCAGGGTTTCCTTGTCGATGGGGAAAAATCCGCAGGTGGCGCCGTATTCCGGCGCCATGTTGGCCAGGGTCGCCCGGTCGGCGAGGGACAGGTTGGACAAGCCGGCGCCGTAGAATTCCACGAACTTGCCGACCACGCCATGGGCGCGGAGTTTTTGCGTCACCTCCAGCACCAGATCGGTCGCGGTGACGCCCTGGGGCAGGCTGCCGGTCAGCTTCATGCCGACAACCTGAGGGATCAGCATGGAGACCGGCTGGCCAAGCATGGCCGCCTCGGCCTCGATCCCGCCCACGCCCCAGCCCAGCACCGCCAAGCCGTTGACCATGGTGGTATGGCTGTCGGTGCCGACCAGGGTGTCGGGATAGGCCAGGGTCTTGCCGTCTTCGGTCTTGGTCCAGACGGTCTGCGCCAGGTATTCGACATTGACCTGATGGCAAATGCCGGTGCCCGGCGGCACCACCCGGAAGTTGTCGAAGGCGCTCTGCCCCCAACGCAGAAAGGCGTAGCGTTCGCCGTTACGCTCGAACTCCCGCGCGACATTATGTTCGAAGGATTTGGGGCCGCCGAACTCATCGACCATGACCGAATGGTCAATGACCAGATCGACCGGCGACAAGGGATTGATCTTGCGCGCGTCGCCGCCTAGCTGCTCCATGGCCTCGCGCATGGCGGCCAGATCGACCACGGCGGGAACGCCGGTGAAGTCCTGCATCAGCACCCGCGCCGGGCGGAAGGCGATTTCCCGGTCGGAGCGCCGGTCCTTCACCCAAGCGCCCATGGCCTCTATATCCGTGACCGTGACCGAGTTTCCGTCCTCGTATCGCAGCAGGTTCTCCAGCAGCACCTTGAGCGAGAACGGCAGCCGGGCCAGATCGCCGAGCCCGGCCTGGGCGGCGGCTTCGAGGCTGAAATAGTCGTAGGAGGCATCCCCGACTTTCAGTGTGCGGCGGGTCTTGAGACTATCGGTGCCCATGGTGCTGATCTCCACGTCGATTGGGAACAAGAGTTCTTGCGGGTTCGTTGCGGTGCAACATCCGCCTTCTCGCGGACGCTGTCTAGGGTCTGTTGATAATCCGATCCCGCCTCGGCGGCATCCTAATTATGAACAGACCCTAGGGGGCTGAGCAAATCGTGAAGCGGCGCCCGTCCAATGAATCTTGACCCCGCGCCGGTATTAGACTTATCTACGGACAACTTATGGATGCATCTTTAGGTGTAGCCTCAAATAACTAATAAAAATAACAAGTCAACAGGGGGAATCGGCGGGTGATCCCACAAAGTATTTTTGCCCCCAGCGATCCGGCCGGGCCCGCGGGTCCGGCGCGGCGCGGCGGCCCAAAGTGAGCGCACGCGAAAGTATGCCAAGCCCTGGCGGCGACACCTTTCCCAAGCTGTTGCTGGACATGGCCAAGCGGCGCGGCGACGCCGTGGCGATCCGGGAAAAGGAATACGGCATCTGGCAAAGCTGGACCTGGGGCGAGGTTGCCCAGGAAATCCGCGCTCTGGCCTGCGGCCTGGCGGTCCTGGGCCTGAAGCGCGGCGATAAGATCGCCATCATCGGCGACAACCGCCCGCGCCTGTATTGGACCATGACCGCGGCCCAGGTTCTGGGCGCGGTTCCCGTGCCTCTGTATCAGGACTCGGCGGCCAAGGAACTGACCTTCGTGGCCGAACATGCCGAGCTGCGCTTCGTCATGGCCGAGGACCAGGAACAGGTCGACAAGATGCTGTCGATCCGCGAGACCTATCCCAAGCTGGAACAAATCGTCTACGACGATCCACGGGGCTTGCGCCACTATACTCAGGATTTCGTCCATGCCTTCGACAAGGTCCAGAAACTGGGCCGCGATCACGACAGCGCCCATCCGGGCTTTTACGACCAGGCGGTGGCGCAAGGCAAAGGCGGCGACCCGGCGATCATCCTCTACACCTCCGGCACCACGGGTCAGCCCAAGGGGGTCGTGCTCAGCTTCGACAATCTGGTCAAGACCGCCGCCAACGGCATCGCCTTCGACGGTTTGAACCAGGACGACGAGGTGCTCGCCTATCTGCCCATGGCCTGGGTCGGCGATCACCTGTTCTCTTACGGGCAGAGCTACGTCGCCGGGTTTTGCGTCTCGTGCCCGGAATCCAGTGACACGGTGCTGCTCGACCTGCGCGAATTGGGGCCGACGTATTTCTTCGCCCCGCCGCGCATTTTCGAAAACATCCTGACCACGGTGACCATCCGCATGGAGGACGCGGGCTGGGTGAAGCGCAGCATGTTCAAGTATTTCATGGCCGTGGCGAAACGCTGCGGCACGCAAATCCTGGACGGCAAGCCGGTGCCCCTTGGCGACCGCCTGTTGTATGGCTTGGGCAATGTCCTGATCTATGGCCCCTTACGCAACACCCTGGGCTTTTCGCGTATCCGCCTGGCCTACACCGCCGGCGAGGCGATCGGCCCGGATATCTTCGACTTCTACCGCTCCATCGGCGTCAACCTGAAGCAGCTTTACGGCAGCACCGAAGCCAGCGTCTACATCACCATGCAGCCGGACGGGGAGATCATGCCCGATACCGTGGGCCGCCCGGCGCCCGGGGTCGAGATCAAGGTGGCCGAGGACGGCGAGGTTATGTTCCGCGGGCCCGGCGTGTTCGTGGAATATTACAAGAACCCGGAAGCCACGGCGGCGGCCAAGACCGTGGACGGCTGGGTTCATACCGGCGACGCCGGCTTCATGGACGACAACGGCCATTTGAAGATCATCGACCGGGCCAAGGACGTCGGACGCCTGAACGACGGCGGCATGTTCGCGCCCAAGTACATTGAAAATAAGTTGAAGTTCTTTGCCGACATCAAGGAGGCGGTCGCCTACGGCCATGAGCGCGATTACTGCGCCGCCTTCATCAACATCGACCTGGAAGCGGTCGGATCCTGGGCCGAGCGCAACAACGTCGCCTACGCCAGCTATCAGGAACTGGCCGCCAATCCCGATGTTTTGACCACCATCAAGAGCCATGTCGAGGCGGTCAACCGGGACTTGAGCCAAGACCCCCGGCTGTCGTCTTCGCAAATCAAGCGCTTCCTGGTCCTGCACAAAGAACTGGATCCCGACGACGGCGAACTGACCCGCACCCGCAAGGTGCGCCGGGCCTTCGTGGCCGACAAGTACGATACCCTGGTCGAGGCCCTCTATGCCGGCGGGGACCGGGTTTATATCGAGACCGAGATGACCTTCGAAGATGGCCGCAAGGGCGTGCTCAAGGCCAACCTGCAAGTGATCGAGGCCGAAACTTTCGCCCCCGGCGGCGCCCTGAAAATGGCGAGCTGAGCCGGTTCGGCCATGGCGGAATATAAACGAAAAATCGGCGAAACCCTGCTGCGGGTCGAAGGCATTTCCCTGTCCTTCGGCGGCGTGCGGGCGCTCAACGACATCAGCTTCGAGATCAAGGAGCATGAAATCCTGGCGATCATCGGCCCCAACGGCGCCGGGAAAAGCTCCATGCTCAATGTCATCAACGGCTTTTATCACCCCCAGGAAGGCACCATCGCCTTCAAGGGGACCGAGCGTAAACGCATGCGCCCCCACGACGCGGCCAGCCAAGGCATCGCGCGCACCTTTCAGAACATCGCCCTGTTCAAGGGCATGAGCACCCTCGACAACATCATGACCGGGCGGATGCTGAAGATGAAGCGCAACTTCCTGTGGCACGCGCTCTACTGGGGCCCGGCGCTTAGGGAAGAAATCCAGAACCGCGAGTTTTGCGAGAAGATCATCGATTTCCTGGAAATCCAGGCGATCCGCAAAACCCCGGTCGGGCGCCTGCCCTACGGCCTGCAAAAACGGGTCGAGCTGGGCCGCGCCCTGGCGGCGGAACCCGACCTGCTGCTCCTCGACGAGCCCATGGCGGGCATGAACGTCGAGGAAAAAGAGGACATGTGCCGCTTCGTCCTGGACGTGAATGACGAGTTCGGCACCACCATCGCCCTGATCGAACACGACATGGGCGTGGTCATGGATATCTCCGACCGGGTCGTGGTGCTGGATTACGGCCGCAAGATCGCCGACGGCACCCCCGACGCGGTGCGCGCCAACAACGAGGTCATCGATGCTTACCTGGGCGTCAGCCATGATTAAAGCGCCCGCCCATGAGCCAAGAGCCGTCATCCAGAACCCCGATCCACTGCTGTCCGGTTTAATTGCGTTGGTAACCGGCAAGGAATCGATTCCACGCGCGCCCAAGCATCCCGCGAAGTTATGGACAGGAAAGCGGCGTGTCTTCGGGGTCCGCGAACACTTGGCAAAGCTGTCACCCCCACCCCAACCCTCCCCCGTCGAAGGGGGAGGGAGAAAGTGGAAGAGCGCTGTCTTTTTCTCCCTCCCCCCCTTGAGGGGGAGGGTTGGGGTGGGGGGGCTCGCGGCGCCAGGAACCCCTTCGGGCGGGTCCGCTAAGTTAAACCGGACAGCAGTGGACCCCGATCCGGGATCTTCTGGCCGCAAGGAGTCCGGCTCTCAGCAAAGATCCCGGATCGGGGTCCGGGATGACGGCGGAATGGGGCGCCGGATGAACCGGAATCAGGGGACGCTTCGTCATGCTCTTTGACATTTTCATCGCGCCATTTCTGGACATGGTGGACTCGCCGGCTTTCTTCGTCGAGGTGGTGATTGTCGGGCTTTTGACCGGGGTCATGTATTCCCTGGTCGCCCTGGGCTTCGTACTCATCTTCAAGGCCTCCGGCGTCTTCAACTTCGCTCAAGGGGTGATGGTGCTGTTCGCGGCCCTGACCCTGGTCGGCCTGATGGAACACTCGGTTCCCATCTGGCTGGCGCTGGTCCTGACCGTGGCCGTCATGGTGGTGCTGGCCTATATGGTCGAATGGCTGATGTTGCGGCGCCTGGTGAACCAGGAAGGCATCGTCCTGTTCATGGCCACCATCGGTTTGAGTTTCGTGCTTCAGGGCCTGGGCGAAACCGTGTGGGGCAGTAACGTCAAGCCCCTGGATATCGGCATTCCCGATGCCTCTTTCGAAATCTACGGCGTGCTGCTGAACGAATTCGACATCTTCGCCGCCGCCTCGGGCGCCATACTGGTCGCGGTGCTGGCGGTTTTCTTCCACTACACGCGCATCGGCCGGGCCCTGCGCGCGGTCGCCGACGATCATCAGGCAGCCCTATCGGTCGGTATTCCGCTGAAAACCATCTGGGTCATCGTCTGGGCGGTCGCGGGAATCGTGGGCCTGGTCGCGGGCATCATGTGGGGCGCGAAAAGCGGGGTTCAGTTCAGCCTGTCCCTGATCGCCTTGAAAGCGCTGCCGGTGTTGATCCTGGGCGGCTTCACCTCGGTGCCCGGCGCCATCGTCGGCGGCCTCATCATCGGGGTCGGTGAGAAGATAGCGGAGATTTATTGGGGCCCCCTGGTCGGCGGCGCGATCGAAAACTGGTTCGCCTATGTGTTGGCGCTGGTGTTCCTGCTGTTCCGGCCCCAAGGCCTGTTCGGCGAAAAAATCATCGAGAGAGTGTGAGTAATGCTGTATCGCGAGGCCGGCCAGTTCAAGACCAGCTACACCGCCGATCAGACTGTATTCCCGATCCTCCAGGACCGCTGGTGCATGGCGGCCATTATCGCCGTCGCTTTCTCGGTGCCGCTGTTTTCCAGCGAGTACATGCTGCAAGCGGTGTTGATCCCGTTTTTGATTTACGCCTTGGCGGCCATCGGCCTGAACCTGCTGACCGGCTATTGCGGCCAGCTATCCCTGGGCACCGGCGCCTTCATGATGGTCGGCGGCTACATGACCTATAAGCTGACCACGAGCTTTCCCGAGGTCAATATCCTGATCGTCTTCATGCTCGCCGGGTTGTGTTCGGCCTTCGTCGGCTTGATCTTCGGGATACCCTCCCTGCGCATCAAGGGCTTCTACCTGGCGGTGGCGACCTTGGCGGCGCAGTTTTTTCTCTCCTGGCTGTTCAACAAGGTCGGCTGGTTCGTCAACTACAGCCCCTCAGGCTCCATAACGGCGCCGCCGCGCGAATTGTTCGGTATCCTCGTCACCGGACCGCGGGCCAGCGCCGAGGTGCGCTACCTCATGGTCTTGAGTATCGTCGTCGTGATGGCCCTGGCGGCCAAGAATTTGATTCGCGGCCGGGTCGGGCGTTCCTGGATGGCCATACGCGACATGGATATCGCCGCCGAAATCATCGGCATCCGGCCGGTCCAGACCAAGTTGCTGGCCTTCACCATCAGCTCCTTCTACTGCGGCGTCGCCGGGGCCATGGTGGTCTTTCTGTGGCTCGGCAGCGCCGAGACCGAAGCCTTCGACATCAATCAGTCGTTCCTGGTGCTGTTCATGGTCATCATCGGCGGTCTGGGCAGTATCCTGGGATCGTTCCTGGGCGCCGCCTTCATTACCGTCACCCCCATTATTCTGACCAACGCGCCGCCCATGTTTGGCATCCACATGGCCATCGATCTGCAAAAGCACATTGAGATCATGCTGTTCGGCTCCCTGATCGTGTTTTTCCTGATCGTGGAGCCCAAGGGCCTGGCGCGTCTGTGGCAGATAACCAAGGAAAAGCTGCGCTTGTGGCCATTTCCCTATTGATGGTCAAATACGGGCCGGCCCGGATTTGCGGGCTCTTTGGGCCCCGTGCTAAAAATGCGTCATAAGCGGCGCGCAAGACGCTAAGTAAACTCAACGACGTTCAATACTTCATAAGGGAGGTTACGATGAAAATTAGAACTCTGATTTTGGCCGGCATCGCCGGGGCCACGGGCCTTGGCGCCGTGGCGGCAAGCTCGGCCATGGCGGCCGGCGACCAGTTTTTTCCCATGCTCGTCTACCGCACCGGGCCCTATGCGCCCAGCGGTATTCCGGTGGCCAATGGCTTTCGCGATTACTACACCCTGCTCAACAAGCGCGACGGCGGCATCAACGGCGTCAAAGTCACCTTCGAGGAGTGCGAGACCGAGTACAACACCAAGCTCGGCGTCGAGTGCTACGAGAAGCTGAAAAACGGCGGTTCGACCGGCGCCACCATGTTCAACCCCTACAGCACCGGCATCACCTATCAGTTGATCCCCAAGGCGGCGGTGGATGAGGTGCCGATACTTTCCATGGGCTACGGGCGCACCGCGGCCGCCGACGGCCGGGTATTCGAGTGGGTGTTCAACTTCCCGACCACGTACTGGAGCCAGGCCTCGGCCTTCATCAACTATGTCGGTCTGCAAGAAGGCGGCATGGACAAGCTCAAGGACTTGAAGATCGCCCACGTCTATCACAACAGCGCCTACGGCAAGGAAGCCAACCCGACCCTGGAAGCCTTGGCCGCGAAGTACGGTTTCGAGCTAACCCTGCTGGCGGTCGACCATCCCGGTCAGGAACAGAAAGCAACCTGGCTGCAAGTCCGCAAGAAGCGCCCGGATTGGGTCTTCATGTCCGGCTGGGGCGTGATGAATCAGGTGGCGATCAAGGAAGCGGCGGCCATCAACTTCAAGATGGACCACTTCGTCGGCAACTGGTGGTCCGGTTCGGACGCGGACGTGGTGCCGGCGGGCAAGGGCTCCATCGGCTACAAGTCGGCGACCTTCCATGCTCCGGGCGACGGCTATCAAGTCCATAAGGATATCGTCAAGTACGTCTATGACGGCGACGAGGCCAAGGCCAAGGGCAACAACATCGGCGAGGTGTTGTATAACCGCGCCGTCGTGAATGCCATGTTCGGGACCGAGGCGGTGCGCACCGCCATGGGCAAGTTCGGCGACAAGGCCATGACCGGCAAGCAGGTTCGCTGGGGTCTGGAGAACCTGGATCTCACCGCCGCGCGCCTGAAGGAATTGGGCATGGAAGGCTTCACCCTGCCGGTGAAGGTCTCTTGCGTCGATCACGAGACCGGCGGGCCGATCGCGATCCAGCAGTGGGACGGCGCCAAGTGGAGCGTCGTCAGCGACTGGATCCCAACCAACCGCGCCGTGGTGCGCCCGCTGGTCGAAAAAGCGGCGGCGGCCTACGCGGCGGAAAACAAAATCACCCCCCGGACCTGCAACTAAGGGACCGGATAAGAAACGGGACCGCACGAAGGAAAAGGATCGAAGCGAGTGAGTGAAGCCGCGACCTTGAACCGCGACGCGGCGGCGGTCGGAGATACCCGGCCGCCGATCCTTCGGGTCAATAATATCGAGGTCATTTACGACCATGTGATCTTGGTTCTCAAAGGGGTTTCCCTCGAGGTTCCCGAGGGGGGCATCGTCGCCCTCCTCGGGGCCAACGGGGCCGGCAAGACCACGACCCTCAAGGCAATATCGAATCTGCTGCGCGCCGAGCGCGGCGATATCACCAAGGGCTCGATCGAATTCGAGGGCACGGCCGTGGACGCCATGACCCCGAACGAACTGGTCAAGCGCGGCGTCATCCAGGTCATGGAGGGGCGCCATTGTTTCGAACACCTGACCATCGAGGAAAACCTGCTGACCGGCGCCTACACACGCGGCGGCGCCCGGGCATCGATCAAGCGGGATCTGGAGAAGGTCTACGATTATTTCCCGCGCCTGAAGGAACGGCGCACGTCTCTAGCCGGCTATACCTCCGGCGGCGAGCAGCAGATGTGCGCCATCGGCCGGGCACTTATGAGCCGGCCCAAGATGATCCTCCTGGACGAGCCTTCCATGGGCCTGGCGCCGCAATTGGTCGAAACCATATTCGAGACGGTCAAGCGCCTGAACGAAAAGGAGGGCGTGTCCTTCCTCCTGGCCGAACAGAACACCAATGTCGCCCTGCGTTACGCCAAGTACGGCTACATCCTGGAGAACGGCCGGGTGGTGCTGGACGGCGAGGCCGAGACCCTGCGCGAGAACGAGGACATCAAGGAATTCTATCTCGGCCTCTCGGCCGGCGGGCGGCGCAGCTACCGCGACGTGAAGCACTATAAGCGGCGCAAACGCTGGCTGGCGTGACCCGCCCCCAAGATCATTTCGACGATCTGGAAACCCGCGGCCCGGAGTTGCGCGAAGCCGCACTCCTGAACGCCTTACCGGACCTCATCGCCCAGGCCCAGGCCAAGGCCCCCGCCTATACGCACCTATTGTCCGGGGTCGAGGCGGAGGCGGTGAACAGCCGCGAGGCCCTGGCCAAGCTGCCGGTCACCCGCAAGTCGGACCTGACCGCCCTGCAAGAAACCTCCCCGCCCTTCGGCGGTTTCAATGCCCTTGCCCCCAGCGCGGCGGCGCGGGTTTTCGCCTCGCCCGGGCCGATCTACGAATTGGAGGCGCCGCGCGCCGATTACTGGGCTTGCGCGCGCGCCTTGTTCGCCGCCGGGTTCCGGCGCGGCGAGATCGCCCACAACTGCTTTTCCTATCACTTGACGCCGGGCGGTTGGATTCTGGACGGCGGCTTGCGCGCCCTGGGCTGCGCCGTGGTGGCGGCCGGGACCGGCAATACCGAAACCCAGGTCCAGACAATCGCGCAGTTCAAACCCGGCGGCTATTGCGGCACCCCGGACTATCTCAAGGTCCTGCTCGACAAGGGCGCGGAGCTCGATATCGATTGCTCCAGCATCACCAAGGCGCTGGTTTCCGGCGGCGCGCTTTTCCCCTCCTTGCGCGCCGAGTATGCCGAGCGCGGGGTCGCGGTCCTGCAGGCCTACGCGACCGGCGATCTAGGCGTCATCGCCTACGAATCGGGGGCCGATCAGGGCCTGATCGTCAACGAGAACCTGATCGTGGAAATCCTGCGCCCCGGCACCGGCGACCCGCTACCCGAAGGCGAAGTTGGCGAAGTCGCCGTCACGGCCTTCAAGCGCGAAGCGCCCCTGATCCGCTTCGCCACCGGCGATCTTTCCGCCCTGGTGCCGGGCCTCAGCCCCTGCGGGCGCACCAATGCCCGGCTCAAGGGCTGGCTGGGGCGGGCCGATCAAACCACCAAGATCAAGGGCATGTTCGTCCACCCGGCCCAAATCGCCGCCATAGGCAAGCGCCACCCGGAAATCGCCAAGTTGCGCCTGACGGTGGCCCGCGCGGGCGAGAGCGACACCATGACCCTGCACTGCGAATCCGGGCCGCATAAAGCCCTGTCGCAAGAAGAGGACCTGGCCACCGCCATCGCCCATACCCTGCACGACGTGACCAAGCTGAAGGGCAGGGTCGAGCTGCACCCCCTGGGCGCCCTGGCCAACGACGGCAAGGTCATCGAGGACGCCCGAAGCTACGCGTGAGAGCCGGATGTCGCAGGGCCCGCTTGGCGTGGCAAAAGCTTCACATTTGGGGTTTTACCAAATATAGCTTGCGAATTGGTGCTTATTTGGTGCATTATAACACCAAATAAGCACATCTGGAGGGCCAAAGCGTGCCGAGACAGAGCATTACGTTTACCGGGCCCAATGCCGTTTGGCTCAGGCAGAAGATCGAGATCGAGGGCGAATATAAGAGCAATAGCGAGCTCGTGAATGACCTAATTCGCCAGCAACGCAAATCTGAACGCGCCGGGATTGAGGCCATACGCACCGCACTCATCGAAGGCGAGAAAAGCGGCCTCAGCGAGCGGACACCTGACGAGATTATGAGAGCGGTGATCGAACGAAAACAAAGAAATGGCCAGATATGAGCTAAGCAAAGCCGCAGGTCATGATTTTGAAAACATCTTCGATTTAGGGATTAATCGATTTGGCCTCGATCAAGCGCTGAAATATCAAAACGGCATGAAGCGGCGTTTTGATGAGATAGCCAAGCAACCCAAGCTTTACACTGCGGTTGACCATATCCGTGGCGGCTACAGACGTAGCATGTACGCTTCGCATTCGATCTATTTTCGGATTGAACCCAAGCACGTTCTTATCGTGCGTATTTTAGGCCAGCAAGATACCGCCGCAGCTTTCGATCAAAGTGAATAGCACGGCGGATTTCATCTTCGCCCCGTGTCCCGCGCGCAATTGGGAACCGGCGAAATTCACATTAACGCCTTAATTGCGGCCAAGTTGGACCACAAAGGCCGGCCATTGTCTCAATCACGGAGACTTCCCCTCTCTGAAGAGGCGTCCAGCCCGTCTCGATGCATTGCCCCCCAAATTGGCTGGGAACTTATGGCGGCGGCCAGGGTAAACCTGGCGGCCGCCGTTCCTTTTTCTGGCCGTCCCGGTCTGCTATAGCCTGCCACCATGAGCATGTTTCAGGGCCACGAGCTTACCTGCATCCGCGGCCAACGCCGGGTCTTCGCCGGGCTAGATTTTACCGTGCCGGCGGGCGGGGCCCTGATCTTGCTGGGCCCCAACGGCAGCGGCAAATCCAGCCTCCTGCGCCTCATGGCCGGTCTGGGCCGGCCCGCCGCCGGCCAGCTATCCTGGGCCGGAACCCCAATCGCCGAAGACCCGGAAGCGCACCGGGTCAGGCTGCGCTACGCCGGTCATCTCGACTGCGTGAAAGCGGTCCTGAGCGTGCGCGAGAACCTAAGCTTCTGGGCCGGCCAGTACGGCGCGGCGGAAGCGGAGGCAGTGAACCGGGGCCTGAAGGCCTTCGCCCTGGAGAGCCTGGCGGACATGCCGGGGCAAATCCTGTCCGCCGGCCAGAAGCACCGCCTGGCCCTGGCCCGCCTGGCGGCCTCCCCCGGCGAACTCTGGCTGCTCGACGAGCCCACGGTCGGCCTGGATAGCGCCGCGCAGTTACGCCTGACGGCGGCCATCGCCGCCCACCGCGAAACCGGGGGCTGCGTGGTCGCCGCCACTCATACGCCGCTCGATCTGCCCGGCGCCCAAAGCGTGAATTTAAGCCCCTACGCCGAGGCCGCCCGCGCCGCCGAGGCGCGGGAAAGCGCGGAGCCGGCCTGGTGAGCGGTTTTCTCGGCCTGCTCGCCCGCGACCTGCGCCTGGCCCTGCGCCGGCGCGCCGACGCCAGCCTGGCGGTGCTGTTTTTCGTGCTGGCCGCCGCCATGTTCCCCTTCGGCGTCGGGCCCGAGCCAAATTTGTTGGCCCGCATGGCGCCGGGCGTCATCTGGGTGACCGCGCTGCTGGCGGTGCTGCTGTCCCTTGAGCGCCTGTTCCTGGCCGATTACGAGGACGGCTCCCTGGAACTCATGGTTTTGGCGCCCCAGCCCTTGGAGATGACGGTGCTGGCCAAGGCCCTGGCCCATTGGCTGACCACCGGCCTGCCGCTGATCGCGGCGGCGCCGATTCTGGCCCTGCTCTACAACATGGACCCGGCGGGCCTGCCCATGCTGATCCTGGCCATGGCCCTGGGCACTCCGAGCCTGAGCCTGATCGGCGCGGTCGGAGCGGCCCTGACCCTGGGCGCCCGGCGCGGCGGGGTGCTGATTCCCCTGCTGGTCCTGCCGCTCAATATCCCGGTGCTGATATTCGGGGTCGCGGCCCTAGACGCCGCCCTGGCCGGGCTCAACCCCATGCCCCATATTATGTTCCTGGGCGCCTTGTTCCTGGGCTCCCTGGTTTTGGCGCCGGTCGCGGGCGCGGCGGCCTTGCGGCAAGCCATGGAATGACTAGGTTTAGGACATGCACCGCTTCGCCAACCCCGGACGTTTTCTACGCATCGCCAACGCGGTCCTGCCCTGGATCGCGGTCCTGGCGGCGGTCCTGATCGGGGCCGGCCTTTATCTGGCGCTTTTCGTTTCGCCGGCCGATTATCAGCAGGGCGATAGCGTGCGCATCATGTACGTGCATGTGCCCTCGGCCTGGATGGCCATGTTCATTTACACGGTCATCGCGGCGGCCAGCGCCTCGTCCCTGATCTGGCGTCATCCTCTGGCCGATCTGGTGGCCAAGGCTTCTTCGCCCATCGGGGCTTGTTTCACCTTTCTGGCCCTGGCGACGGGATCCTTGTGGGGCAAGCCCATGTGGGGCGCCTGGTGGGTTTGGGATGCCCGCCTGACCTCCGTTCTGGTGCTGTTTTTTCTGTACCTCGGGCACATGGCGCTCATGGGCGCCTTCGACAACGCGGCGCGTGGCGCGCGCGCCGCCGCCATCCTGGCCCTGGTCGGCTTCGTCAACGTGCCCATTATCAAGTTCTCGGTCGAGTGGTGGTCCACCCTGCACCAGCCCTCCAGCGTCCTGCGCCTGGACGGGCCCAGCATTCACCCTTCCATGCTGTGGCCCTTGCTGGCCATGGGCCTGGGCTTCAAGCTCTATTACCTCGCCCTGATGCTGGTGCGGGTCAAAAGCGAGCTGATTGCCGCCCGTGTATCCGCCCGCGCGTCCGCCGCCGCCGAAGCGGCCGCATAGCCCGATCGAAGAATAATGACGGTATAAACAAATGTATTTGCGCTAGGTCAGTGACCTAACGGCCACCCACCGGCTAGACAAGCGTGCCGGGCAAACGAACGACGCAGGGATCGTGTGACAAGTGAGTGAATTTCTAGCCATGGGAGGATACGGCGGCTTCGTCTGGCCGGCCTTCGGCGTGACCGCCGCGGTCATGCTCGGACTCTTGATTTCCAGCCTGCGCGCCTTGCGCGCCAATGAGCGCGACTTGGAGCGCTTGCAGGCGGACCATCCGGGACGCCGCCCCCGCCGGCCCCGAAGCGGCGAGGCGCAAACGTCATGACCCGCAAACGCCGGCGCATGATCTTTGTCCTCACCGGCATGGTATTGCTGAGCGCCGCCGTGGGCCTGGTCCTGGTCGCCTTCGAGGAAAGCGTCACCTTTTTCTACAGCCCCAGCGAGCTCGCGGCAGAGACGCCGCCGCTGGGCCGCGCCTTCCGCCTGGGAGGCTTGGTGGAGGAGAAATCGGTCAAGAAACTGGAAGACGGCTTGACGGTCGAATTCCGCATTACCGATTTGGCGGAATCCGTGGCGGTGCGCTATCGCGGCATCCTGCCCGATCTGTTCCGCGAGGGCCAAGGGGTCATCACCGAGGGCAAGCTGGGCGCGGACGGCGTCTTCGCCGCCCAAGAGGTTCTGGCCAAGCACGATGAAACCTACATGCCGCGCGAGGTCGCCGACGCCTTGAAAGAAGCCGGCCAGTGGCGCGGCGGGGAGGCAAAAGAATGATCCCCGAGATCGGCCATTTCGCCTTGATCCTGGCCCTGGCGGTGGCGCTGGTGCAGGGCAGCCTGCCGATCCTCGGCGCGGCGCGCGGCAAGCAGGCCTGGATGGCCACCGCCGCGCCGACCGCGGTCCTGCAACTGGTCCTGGTCCTGACCGCGTTCCTGGCCTTGATGCACGCCTACGCGACCTCCGACTTCACGGTCGCCAATGTGGTGCTGAATTCCAATTCCGCCATGCCCATGCTCTATAAAATCAGCGCGACCTGGGGTAATCACGAGGGCTCCATGCTCATGTGGGTGCTGATCCTGGCCGCCTTCGGCGCCGCCGTCGCCCTATTCGGCGCCAATCTGCCGGCGCCCTTGCGCGCCCGGGTGCTGTCGGTACAGGCCTGGATCGCGATCGGTTTCCTGGCCTTCAGTCTTTTCACCTCGAACCCCTTCGAGCGTGTGTTTCCGCCGCCCCTGGACGGCAACGACCTCAATCCCTTGTTGCAGGATCCCGGCCTCGCGTTCCATCCGCCCATGCTCTACATGGGCTATGTCGGTTTTTCGATCGCCTTTTCCTTCGCCATCGCGGCCTTGATCGAAGGCCGGGTCGATGCCGCCTGGGCGCGCTGGGTGCGGCCCTGGACCCTGGCCGCCTGGTGCTTCCTGACCGCGGGAATCGCGCTTGGGTCCTGGTGGGCCTATTACGAGCTGGGCTGGGGCGGCTGGTGGTTTTGGGATCCGGTGGAAAACGTTTCCTTCATGCCCTGGCTCATGGGCACGGCCCTGCTGCATTCCGCCATCGTGGTTGAGAAACGCGACGCCTTGAAATCCTGGACCGTGCTGCTGGCGATCCTGACGTTTTCCCTGTCGCTGATCGGCACCTTTATCGTGCGCTCCGGCTTGTTGACCTCGGTCCATGCCTTCGCCACCGATCCGGAGCGGGGGCTCTTTATCCTGGCCCTGCTGTTCGTGACCATCGGCGGATCGCTGATCCTCTACGCGGTGCGCGCCCCGGCCTTGAAGCCCGGCGGTTTGTTCGCGCCGGTCAGCCGCGAAGGCGGCCTGATCATCAACAACCTCCTGCTGACGGTCGCCTGCGCCACGGTATTCCTGGGCACCATGTACCCGCTGATCGCCGAGACCTTCGGCTACAAGGCCACGGTTGGGGCGCCTTTCTACACCGCGACCTTCGTGCCCATCATGACCCCCTTGATCGTCCTCATGCCCCTGGGGCCGTTCCTCTCGTGGAAGCGCGCCGATCTGGCCGGGGTTGTGGGACGCCTGAAATTCGCCCTCCTGGCGAGCGTCGCGGCCGCCGCCCTGACCCTTTATTTGCAGCGCGGGCCGGTCATTCCGGTCTTGGCCATGGGCCTGGCGGCCTGGCTGTTCGCGGGCGCCGTTATCGAGTGGACGGGGCGCGTCAAGCTGTTCAGAACTTCGCCAGCCGAGTCCCTGCGCCGGGCTCTGGGGCTGCCGCGATCCGCCCACGGCATGACCCTGGCCCATGCCGGCATGGCGGTCGCCATCGCCGGCATGGTCGCGTCCTCGACTTGGAAGGTCGAGGAAATCCTCATCATGCGGCCGGGCGACACCACCACGGTCGCCGGCTACGACTACCGCCTGGAAAAGGTCGAACGCCTCCAGGGCCCCAATTACCTGAGCGACACCGCCACCATCACGGTCACCCGCGACGGCAAACCAGTGGCGACGCAAAGGCCGGAAAAGCGCAGCTACTTCGTGCAGAACATGCCGACCACCGAGGCCGCCATTCACACCACCTTCCTGGCCGACCTCTATACCGCCATCGGCGACCCGGACGGCAAGGGCGGGCAAACCGTGCGGATTTTCTATGAACCCCTGGTGCCCTGGATCTGGATCGGCTGCCTGATGATGATGCTGGGCGGCGCGGTGTCGCTGAGCGACCGGCGCCTGAGAGTCGGCGCGCCCAAGCGTAAATCGGGCGCCGTCCCGGCGGCGGCGCGGGCATGATCGCGCGGCGCCTGATCTACCTGGCTCCGGTTTTGGTTTTCGCCGTGGTGGCCGGGTATTTCCTTTGGGGCCTGGGGCCGGATCGCAATCCGCGCGAGCTGCCCTCGGTCATGATCGACAAACCGGCCCCCGAGTTCACGGCCGACCCTCTTGCCGGTATGTCGGTGCCGGGTCTGTCCACAGCCGATCTGCGCACCGGCCAGGTTAGCTTGGTCAATGTCTTCGCTTCTTGGTGCATCCCCTGCCGGGCCGAGCATCCGCTGCTCATGAACCTGGCACAGCGCGGCGAGGTCGCGATCTTTGGCCTCAACTATAAGAACAAGCCCGCCGAGGCGCTGGCCTGGCTCGAAGAACTGGGCAATCCCTATGGCCGCATCGGCACCGACGAGAGCGGCCGCATCGGCATCGATTGGGGGGTTTCCGGCGTGCCGGAGACCTTTGTCGTCGATGGCGCCGGCCGCATCCGCTACCGCCACTGGGGCCCAATCGACCGCGACGCCATGGAGTCAATCATCCTGCCCTTGATCGAGGAATTGCGCGGATGAGACCGGCGCTCCTGGCGATCTTGCTGAGTCTTTCGGTTTTCACAGCCGCCTTCGCGGTCAATCCCACAGCCGCCTTCGCGGTCAATCCCGACGAGATCCTGGACGATCCGGTGCTGGAGGCGCGGGCGCGCGATATCTCCGCCGGCCTGCGCTGCCTGGTGTGCCAGAACGAATCCATCGATTCATCCAACGCGCCCCTGGCGCGCGATTTACGCATCCTGGTGCGCGAGCGCCTGGTGGCGGGCGATAGCGACGATCAGGTGCGCGCCTTCATGGTCGCCCGCTACGGCGATTTCGTCCTCCTCAAGCCGCCGCTGAAACCGGAAACCTATTTCCTGTGGTTCGGGCCCGGCGCGATCCTGGTCCTGGGCGCTCTGGGCGTCGCGCTCTATCTGCGCCGCCGCCCGGCGGCATCGGCGGGAGGAGCCGCGCCCCTCGATCCGGAGGAAAAGGCCCGCCTGGCGCGCTTGCTGGACGGCTAAGCCGCCAAAATTTGCCTTTGACTACCTGCAAAAGCCAACTATCCTATTCGAAACGCTACGAAAAAAGACCGTAGGGAGCGAGAATAAGGTCCATGGCACAAGCAGCCGCAGCGGCGCCCGCCGCGGAAGCGATGCTGGTCTGCGAGGATATCCACAAGAGTTTCGGACCGCTTGAGGTTCTGAAGGGTATTTCGCTGACCGCGCGCGAGGGCGATGTGATCGCCATGCTGGGGTCCAGCGGCTCTGGCAAGAGCACCTTTTTGCGCTGCATCAATTTGCTGGAGACCCCGGATTCGGGGCGGGTCAGCGTTTCCGGCGAGTTGATCCGCATGACCAAGAACCGCGCCGGCGCCGCCGCGCCGGCGGATCAGGACCAAGTCGACCGCATCAGGTCGCGCCTGGGCATGGTGTTTCAGCAATTCAATCTCTGGTCCCACATGACGGTGCTGGAAAATGTCGTCGAAGCGCCGATCCATGTCCTCAAGGTGCCCAAGGCGCAAGCGGTCGAGCAGGCCAAGGCGGTGCTGAACAAGGTCGGCCTGAACGACAAGCTGGACTATTATCCCGCCCATCTTTCCGGCGGCCAGCAGCAGCGCGCCGCCATCGCCCGGGCCCTGGCCATGGAGCCCGCGCTCATGCTGTTCGACGAGCCGACATCGGCGCTCGACCCCGAACTGGTGGGCGAGGTGCTGCGGGTTATCCGTCAACTGGCGGAGGAAGGCCGGACCATGATCGTGGTCACCCACGAAATCGGTTTCGCGCGCGAGGTTTCGAACGAGGTCGTGTTCCTGCACGACGGCAAAATCGAGGAACAAGGACCGCCCAAGGACATGTTCGGCAATCCGAAGTCGGAGCGGTTCCGGCAATTCATGGCCAGCCATCTATGACGAACCGGCCGCGAAAGCGCGCCAAGGGGGAAAGAAAGTAAGTTAAACCGGTATGTCATTCATCAACGAAAGGGAGACAGCATCATGAGAAAGTTGTTCACGAGTCTTGCCGCGGTAATCGCCCTGACACTTGCGGCCGGGGCGGCCCTGACTCTTGCGGCCGGGGCGGCCGAGGCCGGCATGAAGAAGGTCCGCGTCGGCACCGAAGGCGCCTACCCGCCCTTCAACTCCATCGATTCGAGCGGCGCGCTGATCGGTTTCGACGTCGATATCGCCAAAGCGCTTTGCGAAGCGGCCAAGTACGATTGCGAATTCGTGGTCCAGGATTGGGACGGCATCATTCCCGGTCTTCTGGCCAAGAAGTACGACGCCATCATCGCCTCCATGTCGATCACCGAAGAGCGCAAGAAGAAGGTCGACTTCACCGACAAATACTACAACACCCCGGCCAAGTTCGTGGCCAAGAAGGGCATGAACTTCGACGTCTCGCCCGATGGCTTGAAGGGCAAGAGCGTCGCCGTGCAGCGCGCCACGATCCATGAGAACTTCCTGCGCGATAATTTCCCGGGCATGGATATCCGTGTCTATGCGACCCAGGACGAGGCCAATGCCGACCTCGCCTCGGGCCGCGTCGATCTGGGCATGGCCGATTCGGTGGCGCTTCTGGAAGGCTTCATCGAAACCGATATGGGTAAGGGTTTCGAATTTGTCGGCCCCGACTACAACGAACCGAAGTGGCATGGGCTGGGTGCCGGAATCGCGGTGCGCAAGGGCGAAGACGACCTGCGCATGGGCCTCAATAAGGCCATTTCCCTCATCCTGGAGAATGGCACCTACAAGAAAATCAATGACAAGTATTTCGACTTCGACGTTTACGGAAAGCCAGGCAGCTAAATCCCGACGAGCGCGGTTAAATCGGGGGGAACGTCCTTAAGCTTAAGGACGTTCCCCAAGACCGTGACAAAAATTCAAGGAGCGCTGGCCTGGTGCTGGACCTTAAAGGCTATGGATGGATGCTGTGGGAGGGGGTGCAGGTCACCCTGCTCGTCGGCTTCTGCGCCATGGCCCTGGCCCTGGTCATGGGCCTGCTTGGCGCTTGGGGAAAGATGTCGCACTCCAAGGCCGGTCGGACCGCCGCCGACACCTATACCACCGTCATTCGCGGCGTGCCGGAATTGATCCTGATCCTGATCGTCTATTACGGCACCCCGACCCTGATTCAAAATATTCTCGAAGGCTTCGGCCACGACATCGTTCTTGACGTTAATCCCTTCCTGGCCGGCTTTATCACTATTGGATTTATCTACGGCGCCTTCGCGACCGAGGTCTTCCGCGGCGCCTTCCTGGCCATCGACAAGGGCCAGATCGAAGCCGCCAGCGCCTACGGTATGAGCCGGACCCTGGCCTTCCGGCGCATTCTCCTACCCCAGGTCTGGCGCTTCGCCCTGCCGGGCCTGGGCAATGTCTGGATGGTCCTGATCAAGGCGACGGCGCTGATCTCGGTTATTCAATTGCCCGAGCTTTTGCGCAATGCCGACATCGCGGCGCGGGCCGTGCGCCTGCCCTTCACTTTCTATTTTGCCGCCTCGCTGATCTATCTTTCGATCACCATCGTCTCCATGCTCGCGCTCCACCGCGCCGAAGCCTGGGCCAACCGCGGCATACGGAGGGCCTGAGCGGTGGATTTCGAAGTCATAGCCGATAGCATTCCCAATCTGCTTGGCGGCATGGTCCTGACCATCGAGCTCACGGTCTTGAGCATCGCCATCGGCCTGGCCTGCGCGATCCCCCTGGCGCTCATGCGGGTATCGAACAACCCGGCCCTGTGGATGCCGGTCTATGGCTATATTTTCTATTTCAGGGGCACGCCGCTCCTGGTTCAGATTTTCCTGATCTATTACGGCAGCGGACAGTTCCGCGAGGTCTTCGAGGACCTGGGCCTGTGGCGCTTTTTCCGCGAGCCTTATTTCTGCGCCGTGCTGACCCTGACCCTCAACACCGCCGCCTATACGGCGGAAATCCTGCGCGGCGCCATACGGGCGGTGCCCTTCGGCGAGGTCGAGGCGGCGCGGGCCTGCGGCATGTCCCGGGGCCTGCTGTTCCGCCGTATCATGCTGCCCAAGGCCTTCCGCCTGGCCCTGCCCGCCTATTCCAACGAGGTGGTGTTTTTGTTCCAGGCGACCTCCCTGGTCAGCATCATCACCTTGCTCGACCTGACGGGAATCGCGCGCATCATCGTTGCCCGCAGCTTCGCCGTTTACGAGATTTATATCGCCGCCGCGGTCATCTACCTGATCGTGACCTACGGCATCCTCTATATCTTCCGCCGGGTTGAACACCGGCTCTCGGGCCACCTGCGCCAGCGCGCCGGCATGGTCCCGCTAGCGGGCAAGGCTGGCAAGGCGGCCATGACGGCGCCGGCCGGGAACGCCATCGCGGTTCGCTGAATCTTACTGAAATCTTAAGCTTGGTAGCGCCGCTTCGCGGCCTGGACGCGGCGGTCCACATCGGCGCCTTCGGGGATATTCAGGCCGGCGCCGCGCAGGGCGCGCAGCACCACCGCCCGGTGGGTCGTGCCCTGTTCGGCCGCGCATAGGCGGATTTGGCGAATGACGCTGCGCGGCAGGGTGACTTGAAAGGCCGCGTCGTCATCCTCGCCCTCGACGCCGGCTTCGGCTTCGAAAACCGCATGGAGGGCTTGGCTCATCTTGCGCAGGGCGGGGCTAACCCGCGCCGCCCCCCGGTGCGCGGTTAGATCGACCACCCCGGCGCTATCGACGCTGGCCACGGCCAGAGGCGGCACGGCGCGCGACGTCGTCGCGGTCAGGAAATCGGGCTGAAGCGGCGGCGCGCCACCGTGAATGATGTCCTGGGGACGGGGCGTTTGGGCCGGGGCCTGGGCGCGCGGTTTGAATTCAATTCGCTGCTTGAGAGAATCCCGCTCCAAGGGCCGGCGCAGGAAAAATGGGATGCTGTCCATGAAAGCCGTCACGATGCTTATTACTCCCGCGAAAGGCCCGAATCGCCCGCGAAAGCGATATCCGGCATTTACCTCAACACTTCAACAAGTTTGAGGTATCGGGATTAACAAAATCTAAAACGGCGGAAAATGGCCGATTTTAGCAGGGCTTACCCCCAAGGGCCGCGCCGGGACTTGCCGCTGCGCGGTATCCGGCTCGCCGACCGGCGCGGCTTGGCGCGCGATCCACCGAACAAGGGGAAGCCCTTGCCCTTGAACGGCAGAATTAGAACCATGCCGGCCAGAAACCCGCCAATGTGGGCCCAATAGGCGACGCCGCCGGCGCCCGCCGGGGCGAGGGCCGACTGCACGAATTGCAAAACGAACCAAAAACCCAGAACCCACAGCGCCGGAATCCGCAGCGTGGTGATGAAAAAGCCGAGGGGAATCAAGACCAAGATGCGGGCGTGAGGAAACAAGAGCGCATAGGCGCCCAGAACCCCGCCGATGGCGCCGCTGGCCCCGATCATGGGCACGGTCGAGGCCGGGTCCACGAAGGCCTGGCTCATGGCCGCCGCCGCGCCGCTAAGCAGGTAAAAGACGATAAAACGGCCAGGACCGGTCGCGTCTTCAATGTTGTTCCCGAAAATCCAGAGGTAAAGCATGTTGCCGATCAAGTGCATCCAACCGCCATGCATGAACATGGAGGTCAGAATCGAAAACATGGCCGGCAAGGCCACGAGATCGGCGGCAAGCCTGGCCTCGCCGAACAGCACCGCCGGAATCATGCCATAGCTGTAGACAACCTGCCGCGCCGCCGCCGGGGCCAGGGACTGCTGCCACAAAAACACCAGGGTGCAGGCCACGATCAGGCCAATGGTGACATAGGGGAACCTGGTGGTGGGATTATCGTCGTGAAGCGGGATCATGCCTGAGATAGATAAGGCCTCCGGCACCAATCCCCAAGAACATCGCGGCCAAGGAGTTCATTCCGGTTGTGGAATGAACTCGTTCCCTTCTCGAAACGTGATCGCCGTGCTAAACCGGCCTGGCCAAGCGGGTAGCAGGGAGTTTTACGAAAAATGGAGACCATCGAGATCGGTGTCGTCGGCTGTGCCGGGCGCATGGGGCGCATGTTGCTGAAAACCATCGCCGAAACCCCAGGCTGCGAGATCGCGGGCGGCAGCGAGGCCCCCGCCAGCCCCGTCGTCGGCCAGGATCTGGGCGAGCTGGCCGGGCTGGGCAAGCTCGGCAAGGCGGTTATCGGCGATCCGCTTGAGCTTTTCGCCCAGGCTCAGGCGGTTATCGATTTCACCGCCCCGGCGGCCAGCCGGCGCCACGCGGAACTGGCGGCCCAGGGCCAGGTCGCCTATGTCCTGGGCACCACCGGTCTCGACCCTGAACAGCAGGCCGCGATCGAGCGCGCGGCCTACCATATCCCCATCGTCCAGGCCGCCAATATGAGCCTCGGGGTCAATGTCCTCCTGGCCCTGGTGGAGAAGACGGCGGCCATGCTCGACCCCGACTACGACATCGAAATCGTCGAGATGCACCACCGCTGGAAAGTCGATGCCCCCTCGGGCACGGCCCTGGCCCTGGGCCGGTCGGCGGCAGCGGGACGCGGGGTCGATCTCGATAGCGTCGCCCAGCGCGGCCGCGACGGCATGACCGGCGAGCGCCGGCGCGGCGACATCGGTTTCGCGGCCCTGCGCGGCGGCGACGTGACCGGCGACCACAGTGTCATCTTCGCCGCCGAGGGCGAGCGGATCGAAATAACCCACAAGGCCACGGCCCGCGATATCTATGCCCGCGGCGCGGTCAAGGCCGCCCTCTGGACCCGGGGTAAGCCAGCCGGGCTTTATTCCATGACCGACGTGCTAGGGCTTGTTGACACTTAGGATGCGGCCGAGGCGGGATCGGATTATCCCACCCGTTAGGAGCGTGCGGCGCCGTGTGGCAGGCCCCCCACAAGCCGTTCGCGACGCGGCGGGTGGGATAATACGACCCGTCCCAGCGGGATTGGGCCAGAATGACGCGAGGCCGCGTCGCTCGTCCTTTAATATGCGCTGCATGTCCTGCGTCCGCGCTCCTAACCTCGCGTCATTTTGGCCCAACCGCGGCGGTATCCTAAGTGTCAACAGGCCCTAGGGCTCTGATACTCGGTCAAAGGCAAGCGGTAAAAGGGCAAATCCATTCCGTAGTGAAAGGCCGTGCCTTCACGTCGTAGGCCAATTTTACTCAAGACCGCTCGCGAGGCCCGGTTTTCGGGATGGGCCACCGCCACGATGGGGTCGAGCTTGAGCGCCCTGAAGCCGTGATCGAGGACCGCGCGCGCCGCCTCGGTGGCAATGCCCCGGCCCCAGGCGGCATGGGTGAAGCGGTAGCCGATCTCGATCAGGCCGCTGTCCTCCAAGGGGAACAGGCCGCACCAGCCCAGGAAGCCGGGGGCCGAGGTCTCTTCGACGTGAAAGAAGCCGCCGCTCACCTTACCGACGCTCAGGATAAGGGCGCGGACTTCCGCTCTCTGGACTTGCGCATCCTCGGGCACCGGGCCGATGAAAGCCATGACCCGGGGATCGCGGTCCATGGCCAGGCGGGCCGCCAAATCCGCCAGGCGGGGCGCATAGAGGGTCAGGCGCGCGGTGCGCAGGGAAGGCATGACGCGCGTGCCCGGATCAAGGCCCGGCCCAAGGCCTGGGCGAGACCGCGGCGTTCTTTCATGGTCAGGAAGCGGCCGATCATCAAAACCCGGCCGTGGGATCGCAAGGCCAGGCCGCCATTCGCCGCCGGACCGGCTTCGACCTGCATCCAAGCCGGCGAGAACCGCCAGGTCTCGCTCTCGCCCCGGTGATCGACCCGTTCGACCGTGAGGGCCTCGCGGGTCAGGCGCAAGCTTTCGTGCATGGCGGCGCGGCGGTAATTGATCCGGAAGGCCAGGTAAATCAGCGCCACGTCGAGGCCGAAAAAGCCCACCACCGGCCAGGCCCCGGCCAGGAAAAACGCCAGGCCGGCGGCGAAACTGACCACGCAGACCGCCGTCATCAAAATCACGAAACCGCGCGGGCTCAGGCTGCGGTTCGGGGTCAAGATAACATCGAAAAGAAGATCCTTGCGGGCCATGGGCCGATCATAGGACTCGCGCGTGGGCGCGGTAAAGCGGGGTGGTGTCTCAGTTAGAAATCCAGCCGAACCAGCGCCCCGAGCGTCCGCTTTTTGGCGGATCACGTCAGCTTTACGCCCAATTGCGGTCGTTCATTGTGGCTTGGCTCAAGGTCCGCTTGCGGTTCACAAAGCGGTCATTCCACCACGCGTCCTGACCATCCCATGAGACGCGCCGGACTAGGCAGTGCCGGACTAGGCAGTTGAGATCATGTGCCAGATGTGATATTAGTAATTGAAAACGAGCCCCAGCAGCTTTGCCTAGCAGAGGACAAGTCTAGGCGGCTGGGTCGGCTGAAAACGAAGAGGTGCCGTCATGCTCCGCTCTCGATCTCTTGTACTGGCACTTGGATTGGTCGTAGCGGCCTGCGGCACGGCGCCCGAAGACCGCGCGATCTCGGGCGGCGGGATCGGCGCCGCCGCCGGGGCCGTGGTCGGCGCCGTGACCGGGCTTTCGGTCTTGCAAGGCGCACTGATCGGCACCGGCCTCGGCGCCGCGTTCGGAGGCTTCACGGACCCGGACAAGATCAACCTGGGCGAGCCGATCTGGAAGCAATACTCCACGACGCCGAACCAGGCGGCCTCCGGCGGCGCCAAGACCTCGAACATGGTCGCGGCGACCCAAGCCAATCTAGCCCGGCTCGGCTACGAACCCGGCCCCGTCGACGGCCAGTACGGCCCCAAGACAAACTCGGCGATTCGGCAATATCAGCTCGATCATGGCATGTTGGCCGACGGCAAGCTCTCGGGACAGGTCGCCCTGAACATCGAGAGCCAGGCCGCCGGGCTGCCACAGTAGGGCCCCAATAAGGCCTGTGACCCTTGTCCCACTTCAGCGTCGCGACCTCGGCGTCAGCTGCGTTTCGCCTATGGTTGGGCTGGCGGTTGTCCTCGTTCTGCTGACAACCGCCTGTTCCATGCCCGGCGGAGCGCCTGGTAGAGCGGGCTCCACAGCGAGTATCGGTAAGCCCTACACCATCAACGGCGTCCGCTATGTGCCGCGCGCCGATTCCAATTACGACCGGACCGGCATAGCTTCGTGGTACGGAGGCAAATTCCATGGCCGTAGGACGGCAAGCGGACAGCGGTATGACATGAATGCCATGACCGCGGCCCATAAGACTTTGCCCTTGGGTGCGCGGGTCAAGGTGACCAATCTGGCCAATCGGCGCTCGGTCATTCTGACGATCAACGACCGAGGGCCCTTCGCCGGCAATCGCGTGATCGACGTATCGAGGCGTGCCGCCGGTGAACTCGGTTTCGTCCGCGCGGGTACTGCCGAGGTCCGGGTCCAGGTCGTCAGCGCCGACAGGCCCGATCCTCCGATCCAGTTGGCTCAAGCGCGAAGCGAACCGTCAGACGCCGAGCATTACCTTCCGGTACTGAGTAGGGCCATGGAACACGGCACCAGGCCCAGCAAGTTCTTTTGGGCGAATCCGAACACTGGACGCCAAGGATCGATCGTCCCCTTGACTGAACCAAGCGAAACGACCAGGCCATTCTGCCGCAATTATCGCCGGACGGCCGGGGACGATCCCGGAGCGGCCGTCTACATTGGCCGGGCCTGCCGGGAAGACGACGGCTCTTGGCAAATCGTCCGTGAACGTAAGACGGGTACTTAGAGCATTTACAGGCGAAGTAGCACCCGGTTCGCCGTCCAAAAATGAGACCAATCAAGAAGTTAGAGAGCATGATCCGAATCAATCAGATCAGATCATGCTCTAGACAGACACGCCATCAAGGCCGATCGATCCAAGGCTGGGAATCGCCCCTGGCGGAATAGCCCCATGAAGTGACAATGACCGAGCACCCCGTCAAGTCATCGATTGAAGAGATCGAGTGGCCGGCCGTGCCCGATCCGCGGGCCTCGGCCTTGTTGGCCATTCTGTTCCAGCTCGAGCGAAGCCAGTGGTGGCCCGCGGAAAAGCTCGAAGCGGCACAATTCGGACAACTCCAGAGACTGTTGGCTCACGCGCGGCGCAGCGTGCCGTTCTATCGCGAGCGCCTGAAGAACGCGCCCACCGCGCCTGGGAGTGCCTTCGACCTGGATAGCTGGCGGGAGATTCCGATCCTGCGCCGCGAGGACGTGCAGAACGCCGGCGACGCACTCATCAGCGTCGATCTCCCCGGCAGTCATGGGAGCACTGACGAGATCTTTACCTCGGGCTCGACGGGCCGGGCGATCCGGGCGGTCAGGACCGAGCTGTGGGGCCTGTTTTGGAGCGCCTTCACCCTGCGCGATCACTTCTGGCACCGGCGGGACATGAACGGAAAGCTCGCCACGATCCGAGAGTCCGGGCATGGCAAGGCGCCCTACCCCGATGGCGCGGTCTCCGACAATTGGGGTCACGCCAGCCGCCTGGTCTTCGCGACTGGCCCCTCGGTCAGCCTAAACATCACGTCCACAGTCGAGCAGCAGGTGGAGTGGCTGCGGCGCGAGAACCCCGACTACCTCTTGACCCATCCTAGCATTGTTCACCGCCTGGCCGAATATTGCCTGGAAAAGGGCATACAGCTGCCTAGATTGTGCCAAGTGGAAACCATCTCGGAGGTGCTCCAGCCGGCCACGCGTACGCTCTGCCAGGAAGTCTGGGGCGTGCCGCTCGTTGACATGTACACCGCTCGCGAAGCCGGTTATATCGCCCTCCAATGCCCTACGGCGGAGCACTACCATGTCCAATCCGAGGGCATCTTCGTCGAGGTGCTGAACGAGCGCGGCGAGCCCTGCAAACCGGGCGAAATCGGCCGGGTCATCGTCACGCCGCTGCACAATTTTGCCATGCCACTCATCCGATACGATATCGGGGATTACGCGGAGGCCGGCGAACCCTGTGCCTGTGGGAGGGGCCTGCCCGTCCTGCGACGTATCCTAGGGCGCGAGCAGAACATGCTTATCATGCCGGACGGCGAGGCGCGTTGGCCGCTGCTGTCGTCGTCGGACCTTCAGGCGATGCAAGCCCGCGCGCCGGTGCGGCGGTACCAGTTCGTGCAAAAGAGCCTAGAGAGCATCGAGCTGCGCCTTTCGACCGCGCGCCCGCTCACGGCCAAAGAGCAGGAGGCATTGCGCGACTGGGTCAGGGACAAGTTCGGGCATCCGTTTGAGGTTTCGCTCTCGTTTCACGACTCGTTGACAGGGGCCGAGGCCGGAAAGTTCGAAGACTTCATTTCCGAAATCCGGCGCTGACACCGGGCAATCCGACGGGCGGCCGGTGTCCCTCTACTGCACGATCTTCCATGACCCATCGGGCTGCCGACACGCCATGCCATAGGCTTGCTGGGTCTCGCCGCCGACGACGGCCGTGGTCTGGTACTCGCGGCAGTACTGACCGGTCCCGGAAACCGTACCCTCGCGCAGGGGCGTTATGGTGCCAGTGTGCCCTGAGTCTGGATTGTTCCATACGATCGGGGTGCCGATTGGCGCGGTGCCTGCCCGGTTGGCGGCTGCCTCGGCACAGGCGTAGTCGGCGGCGTCGAGCGAGGCGCCGATGTCGCGGCCAAGGAAGAGGCCCAGGAAGGTTCCGGCGGCCACGGCCGCAAGCTTGCCGTCGCCTTTACCGATGCGGCTGCCGATCAATCCGCCGAGCGCCGCGCCAATCGCGGTTCCCGCAAGCTCGTTCGAACGACAGCCGAGATGGATCGCCGGCAACGCCCCATGGATCGGCGGCGCGCCGTAGGGATAGTGACCTTCTCCACCTTCTCCACCTTCTCCGCCTTCTCTGCCCTTCCGGCGCTTGTATTTGCCTTCTCCACCCTCGCCGCCCTCCTTGCCGTGTTTGTGCGCGACGCTCAGCACGTTGACGCCCACGGCCCAGGGCGCGCGCCCGGAGCCACGAAAGGCCCCATCCCCGCCTTCGGCGTCATCGACGGACCGGCCGGCAAACGGGGGCAGGAGATTAGGAGAGATGGCCGCGCCGGCCTTAAGATCGTCCGCGAGCGTGACGCTTCCGAACGAAGCGACGGCTGCGACGAGGGCAAAACGCCTTTTCATGAAACCGGCTCCTCGACTTGCAGGACCAAAAGCGGTTCCAAGGTGAACGCGACACCGGTCCCGCCAAAGAATTAACTGATACGGGATACGCGGTGGTTTAGCAAAACCTCCCCGCAAGAAATTTCCTTTTCTTTAGCCAGGCGTGGATGCTTAAAGTCCGCTTCTTGGCTTGGTTGGGGAATCGGCGACTCTGCTTACGGATATCTCCCCATAGCACTCAACAGCCTACCTATAAGCCGCAGCTGAACGACCGGATAACAATCCGAAAGCTGACATTCGTGCCAACGATTGTGAACGGCCGAAAAGGGTCGATTTAAGCCTCCCAATTGATCAGATTTAGACTCCGGCGAATGTCCGAGTCTGGCTGAGGCTGTTGAAGAACTCTGAGAGTACGGGCTTCGGCGCAACGATAGAATCAAAGGCCGGGCTTTAACGAATCATCCTTGCGTCAATTCTTCACATCACGAATCAATCTTGCGCAAAGAGGGCGCCAAAATAGTTCTTCAACAGCCTCGGCTAATACCGGACTCTCTCGCCGCACTGGAACGGCGACCGCTTTTATGCGCTTAGCCGACATCCGAGGCCGCCTTGCGCTCTCAGCCCATCAAATTTCAAACTGAGACACTACCTAAAGCGGGCGCCGCTTCACCCCGGCGCGGAATCGCGCTAGTCTCGCCGGCCATGAAAAAAACCGCCATCGCCGCCATGTTCGACCGCCTCGCCGCCGCCCTGCCGGAGCCCAAGGGCGAGCTGGATTATATCAATCCCTTTACCCTGCTGGTCGCGGTCGTGCTCTCGGCCCAGGCGACCGACGCCGGCGTCAACAAGGCCACCGGGCCCTTGTTTAAAATCGCCGACACGCCGGAAAAAATGCTCGCCCTGGGCGAAGGCCGGGTGAAGGATTTCATCAAGACCATCGGCCTCTTCAACACCAAGGCCAAGAACGTCATCGCCTTGTCGCGCCTCCTGATCGAACGCCACGGCGGCGAAGTCCCTGCCACTCGCGAGGCCCTGCAAGACCTGCCCGGCGTCGGCCGCAAGACCGCCAACGTGGTTCTGAACATCGCCTTCGGCCAGCCGACCATGGCCGTGGACACCCACATCTTCCGGCTCGGCAACCGCACCGGCCTGGCCCCCGGCAAGACCCCGCTGGAGGTCGAACTCAAACTGGTAAAGCGCATTCCCAAGGACCGTATGCTCCACGCCCACCACTGGCTGATCCTGCACGGGCGCTATGTCTGCAAGGCGCGCAAGCCCGAATGCCAAGTTTGCGTCATCGCCGATCTGTGCGGTTACAAGGCGAAAACCACCCTGGAATCGCCGGTAAAACGCGCCGCGAAAAAACGGTAAAAAAAATTATACCTTAGCAGCACATTACAGCGTGAAAACTATGCAGAAACTGCACGTTGTTGCACGGTTGTTCCCCATGATTCTCAGCGGCGAAAAGACCGCCACCATCCGCTGGCGGGAGGCGCGAATCGCCCCCGGCCCCCTGACCTACGTGTGCGCGGGAGACCCCGGCAAGCAGGCCGTGGTCCTGGTCACGCAGTGCACGGACATGCCACTTTCCCAAGCCGCCGCGTTCCTGGGACGCGAAGCCGACTGGCCGGACGCGGTCTTGCTGGAGGGTATGCGTGAGCATTATCCGGACATCCAACTCACGGATATCGTTCAAGTTATCGAACACCGGAACGAAAAAACTTAGAGCCCCAAGCGCGCCCGCAACAGCGCGTTCAGGCAGTCCCGGACCTCGACCCCTTGCGCCTCGCCGTCGCGCGCTTCGATGTAGGTCACGCGCGGCCCGCCGGCCTCCTCGTAGAGGAATATATCGAACACGCAGCTCTGGCTGCGGTATTGCCAAATCCGCGCCGGGGCTTCGATGCGGATCAAGCTCGGCTGGCCCAGTAAGCCATCCAGCGCCACCGGGCCCAGCCCGTAAAGCTGTTGCGGGTCGTCGTCGATGACCGGCTCCGGCGGCAGGGCCGCGACTTCCGGCGCCGTTGTATCGGGCTCGATGGGAAGCGCCAGCGCCGGCTCGGCTATGGGGGCCGCCGGATCAGCTATGGGGGCCGCCGGATCGGCTATGGGGGCCGCCGCCTCGCGAGGCGCGGTTTCGCAGGCTGTCAGGACGCCCGCCAGGACGAAACCGGCGAGCCAGCGCGACACTATGCGATCAAAAAAAATCAAAGAGCGCTCAAGCCGGCCGGGGGCCGGCGATCCTGTCCGGGACCCCGGCGGCGCCCTGGGCGGCGAAATCGCCCTCGATAATGCCGCCGCGCTCGATCTCGATCCCGCCGTAGCGGACCTTGCCGGAGACCCGGCCATTGGCCTTGAGGCTGAGCACCCCGCGAACCTCCAAGTCGCCCTCGAACACGCCGTTTATGGCGCAGCTTTCGATCCGCGCCTTGCCCTGGAACCGGCCGCCGCGCGCCACCTCCAGGTGTTCGGTGGCGCTCACCTCGCCCTCGACCGCGCCTTCGATCACCAGGCGCTCGCAAGCCTGGATCTCGCCCTTAAGACGTACGCGCGGGCCGACCAGCATAAGCCGCCCGAAGCTTTGCACCGCCGCGCCACGGGCGGAGGGCGGCTGTGCCAGCGGCACCGGCACGGCGGGGCGCGCGGGGCTTGGCTTCTCGGCCCGGGGGGAGGCGCCCGCTTGGCCGACCGGTTTCAAATGCGCCGGCTTTTGGGCGCCGGCGGCTTTGCGGCGCGGCAGTTCCAGGCGCGGCGGTGGCCCCGGGTTCGTCTTGCCTTTGGCAGGCCCGCAGAACCGGCCGGGCCGCAGCTTTTTGAACATAGCGCTCCTTTGCTTATACTTCCGCGCGCCGGCGCAAGCTCTCGAAGACGTGCAGCATGAAGCCGGTGGCCACGATCGGCATGATCAGGTTGATCAGCGGCAAGGTCAGCAGGAAAGCGATCGCCGCCCCCGCCAAAAGTACCCGCCCCCGGTAGGCCCGCCGCAAGCGCTTCGCCGCCGCGATCTCGACCCGGCGCACGGCCACAAGCTCGAAATACTCCCGGCCCAATAGATAACCGTTCAGCAAATAGAAAACAAAAAAATTGAAGGGCGGCAGGAACAGCAAAACCAAATAAACCGGCAAGGCGAGCAGATTGAGGACCAAAGCGACGGCGGCGAAGGCAAGCCCCGCCAGGATCGCCTCGCCCACCGGCTGCGCGCGCGCGGGCGGCAGACGGGGATAGTGTTTGCGCTCGACCGCGGCCGCGATGTCGTCCAGAAGGATCGCCATGACCCCGGCCATGACCGCCGGAAACAGGAACAGGCTGGCGACCAAGACCCCGGCCACGGCGGCGGCGCCGTAAGCCCATTCCAAAACCACCACCCAGGTGCTATCGGGATTGCTTTCCCCGACCCAGATGGCCAAGTCCTGGCCCAGCCAAGCAAGCGCGAACCAGGCCAAGGCCCAAAGCGCGATGAACACCCCCAGGGACAACCAGACGGAGCGCCAAAACACCTGACGAAACGACGGGTCGCTCAACTGCGCGAATGATTTGGCCAGAGCGGAGAACATATCGCGAGGGTTTAGCGTGAGAGATGGGTGGGGGGCAAGGTGGGCGAGGCAAGCAGAATTATCGACCGCGTATATTTTCTAGCGCTTGTTCGCATGCCGCTCTAAGCGCGGGAAGATCGTTCTCGACAATTTCCCAAATCCGTTCGGCGCTCAGCCGGTCGTATTCATGGCGTATCCGGTTCCCAAGGGCGCGAATTTGTTGCCACGGCTGTCCGGGCGCGAACTTGGCGGCGTCGTCGCCAAGCTTAACAACCGCCTCACTAATCCTTTCAAGGCAGCGTTCGACAGCGTCGCGGGTTTTGACGTCCACCATGAACCCGGACAGGTTCATGTCATCGGTGTAGTCTTCAATCGAGCGAACATTCTTCACGATATCCTCGAAGCGGCGCGCCGGTCTCTTAGAAGGCAACGGTCCGCTCCGCGTCGATCCGTTCTTGGAGGTGTGCCGCCTCCGCCGGTTCCTCGATCAAATCGACGGGGCGGCCCAGGATTTGCGTCAAGCGCTCCTCTAGGGCCTCTATCCGCCCGAAGTAGTCCAGTCCGCCCCTGGAGAATTCCGGCGTCAGGCGAACCGCGAGATCGATGTCGGAGTCCGTGTCCCAATCGCCGCGCGCCATGGAGCCGAAGAGGGAAAGCCGCGCGACTCCGAGTCCGCTCAACTCCGCCTTGTGGTCGCGAATAGCACTAAGTATTTCCTGACGCATGGTGCTACGGATTTCCGAGGTTTCGGAATCGCGAAGCATGACTTGCGCCACGCGCTTCATCCTCTCCGCGACCGCGGTTTTGACCAAGCCTCCGATCAACTCCGGTGGCGATACGCCTTCGATTTCCGCAAGTGCCCGCAACATGCGTGCATCCTTTTCGCGGAGCCGGAATGAGAAAGTGGTTAGCTTGGCCTCCAGGAGGTTAGGCGAAGCTTGCTTGGCGCCTGTTGGAGCCGCGCTGGAAGAGGCACCGAAGAAACCCGCGATTTCGTCGTGCGTGGCCGGATTGGAAGCATTCTTGAGCTGTTCCATCAAGGGTCCGGGACGCCCGCCCATCCAGATCTGCAAGAGATCGTAAAGCTCGCCAATATCATTCAGCTTCAAGCGCCGCCGGAGCCCGTCCTCGATGGTAGAATATTTCCGGATATATTGTTTTGCGACCTCATGAACGGCCTGCTGAAAAGATTTGTGGAGGGGTTCGCCCCCCGCATATCGCTCGCGAAATAAGCGGAGCACCATCAGCAACTGATCGACTGTCTGTGGTTTCATCATGCCTTGGATTCCATTATCAGATATATCATAATAAAATAAGATATATCTGATTTCTAAAAATTCAAGGGTGTTTTCTGATTTGATGGCTGCGGACATCCTGAACGCCCCCCCCTTGCCCCCGCCTCGCCCCTGGCTATACTCCCGGCGCGCGGGGCGGCGCTTAAGGCTGGCCCCGCCTTTAGCATTAGCCCCTAAAAGCAACGGATACCTCGACCATGACCGGACAGGCCATTGATGCGGTCGGCATTGGCAACGCCATTGTCGACGTGCTTTCCCAGGCGGACGACGCCTTTTTGGACGCCCAAGGCCTGCCCAAGGGGGCCATGACCCTGATCGACGCCGCGCGGGCGGAGGAGCTTTACGCCGCCATGGGCGCCGGGATCGAGATGTCGGGCGGTTCGGCGGCCAATACCATGGCCGGCCTCGCCTCCCTGGGCGGGCAAGGGGCCTTCATCGGCAAGGTGCGCAACGATCAACTGGGCGGTATCTTCCGCCACGATATCCGCGCCAACGGCCTGGTCTTCGAAACCCCGGCGGCAACGCAAGGGCTGCCGACCGCGCGCTGCCTGATCTTCGTCACCCCGGACGCCCAGCGCACCATGAACACCTTTCTGGGCGCCTCGATCGACCTCGGCCCCGAGGACTTGGACGCCGAGATAATCGCGGGCGCCAAGATAACCTATCTGGAAGGCTACCTCTGGGACGCGCCGCCGGCCAAGGCCGCCTTCGTGAAGGCCGCCCAAATCGCCCACGAGGCCGGGCGCCGGGTGGCGCTAACCCTGTCCGACCCCTTCTGCGTGGAGCGCCACCGGGACTCTTTCCTGGAGTTGGTCGAGGCCCATGTCGATATCCTCTTCGCCAACGAGACGGAGATATGCGCGCTCTACCAGGCCGCCGGTTTCGATGCCGCCTTGCAACAGGTGCGCGGCCACTGCGAGGTCGCGGTCCTGACCCGGGGCGATAAGGGCGCGGTCATCTGCGCGGGCGAGGAAATCCACGTCGTCGATGCGCAAGCAGTGACCCGCGTGGTCGACACCACCGGGGCCGGCGATCTCTACGCCGCCGGTTTCCTATACGGCTATACCCGGGGACGGAGCCTATTCGACTGCGGCCAAATCGGGGCTATCGCCGCCGCCGAGGTTATTTCCCACTTCGGCGCCCGGCCAGAGGCCGACCTGGCCGCCCTGGTGGAAAAGCGGCTTGGCCGTACTTAAGTTAACGTATTCATTCTAGGGTCGCCCATGCGGCCCAGACCAACATCTGACGAAGAGTCCAAGACCATGACATCCTCCGCGCTGCGCAACGTGGCGATCATCGCCCATGTCGATCACGGCAAGACCACCCTGGTCGATCAACTCCTGCGCCTATCGGGCACCTTTCACGAAAAGGAGCAGCTCGTTGAACGGGCCATGGACAGCAACGATCTGGAGCGCGAGCGCGGAATCACGATCCTGGCCAAGTGCACGGCGGTGACCTGGAACGGCGTCCGCATCAATATCGTCGATACCCCCGGCCACGCCGATTTCGGCGGCGAGGTCGAGCGCATCCTGTCCATGGTCGATGGCGTGGTCCTGCTGGTCGATGCCGCCGAGGGGCCCATGCCCCAGACCAAGTTCGTGACCATGAAGGCGCTGGCGCGCGGACTGAAACCCATTGTGGTCATCAATAAGGCCGACCGGCCCGACGCCGACCCCCACGGCGCCCACAGCAAGGTCTTCGATTTGTTCGACGCTCTGGGCGCCAATGAGGAACAGCTCGACTTTCCGGCGATCTTCGCCTCGGCCAAGCAGGGCTGGGCGATCGAGGATCTGGACGATCCGCGCGACAACCTGAACCCGCTGTTCGATTTGATCGTCCGCCATGTTCCGGCGCCCAAGGGCAAGCGCGACAAACCCTTCGCCATGCTGGTCACGTTGTTGGAGGCCGACCCTTATCTGGGCCGGGTCTTGACCGGGCGGATTCATTCCGGGGTCGCGCGGGTGAACATGGCGATCAAGGCGCGCCATCAGTTCGGCGATCCGGTCGAGAGCGGACGCCTGACCAAGCTGCTGGCCTTTCGCGGCCTCAAGCGGGTGCCGGTCGAAGAGGCCGAAGCGGGCGATATTGTCGCCATCGCGGGCCTGGCCGAAGCGACCGTCGCCGACACCATCTGCGATATCGATTTCGACGGCGCCATCCCGGCCCAGCCCATCGACCCGCCGACCCTGGCCATGACCTTCTCGATCAACGATTCGCCCCTGGCCGGGCGCGAGGGCGACAAGGTGACCAGCCGCATGATCCGCACCCGCCTGATGCGCGAAGCAGAAGGCAATGTCGCCATACAGGTCAGCGAAACCGCCGACCGGGACGCCTTCGAGGTCGCCGGGCGCGGCGAGCTGCAGCTTGGAGTTTTGATCGAGACCATGCGCCGCGAAGGCTATGAGCTTTCCATCAGCCGCCCGCGCGTCCTGTACCGGGACGACCCCAAGACCGGCCAGCGCCTGGAGCCGATCGAGGAAGTGCAGATCGACGTGGACGAGGAACACGCCGGCGTCGTGGTCGAGGGTATGAGCGCCCGCAAGGCGGAGATGACCGGCATGGCCCCCTCCAGCGGCGGCAAGGTGCGGATCGGCTTCCTGGCGCCCTCGCGCGGGCTGATCGGGTATCATGGCGAATTCCTGACCTCGACGCGGGGCACCGGAATCATAAATCGGGTCTTTCACGGCTACGCGCCCTATAAGGGGCCGATCCAGGGCCGGCGCACCGGCGTCCTGATTTCCACCGGGCAGGGCACCGCCGTCCCCTATGCCCTGTGGAACCTGGAAGACCGCGGCTTCATGTTCGTGAATGCCGGCACCGCCGTTTATCAAGGCATGATCATCGGCGAACACAGCCGCGGCAACGATCTTGAGGTCAACCCCTTGAAGGCCAAGCAACTGACCAACATGCGCGCCTCGGGCAAGGACGAAGCGGTGCGCCTGACCACGCCGCGCGTCATGTCCCTGGAACAGGCCATCGCCTACATCGCCGACGACGAAAGAGTCGAGGTCACCCCCAAGTCGATCCGTCTGCGCAAGGCCTTGCTTTGCCCCCACGACCGCAAAAAGCAAAGCCGCCTGAAGGATGCCAGCTAGGCCAAGCCTTTGGGTGGCGCCGCCGCCCCCCACCCTAACCCTCCCCCGCAAGGGGGGAGGGAATAAAGGGCAAGCACAATCCACTTCTCACCCCTGTGGGGATATTGTACCTGACACATGGCGTGGATTAGCGCCGTACGTCCTTTGACAAGTTCAGGCGGTATGGCCGCACCATCTGCCGCTAGCGGTAAAGGGTTTGGATTAGCCCGGTGGGGATTGCATAAGCGTCCATGACCTCTAAGACGACCCAAGCCGCGACGCCGGTACGCACTTGGCGCGAGGCCCTGCTGGTTTATCGCGACCGGCGCATGCTGTTCGTCCTCTTGATGGGTTTCGCCAGCGGCCTGCCGCTTTTGCTAACCCTCTCGACCCTCTCGTACTGGCTCGCCAAGGTCGGGGTCGACAAGACGACCATCGGCCTCTTCGCCCTGGTCGGCCTGCCTTATAGCCTGAAGTTCGTTTGGGCGCCCCTGCTGGATCATGTGCGCGTGCCCTGGCTGTCGGCGCGTCTGGGACGCCGGCGCGCCTGGGCGCTGGTCATTCAGGCCGCGCTTATATTGGCGATTCTGGCCCTGGGGGCGACCGATCCCGCCAGCCAACCCTGGGCGACGGCGGCGGCGGCCTGCGCCGTCGCCTTCTGCTCGGCCAGCCAGGATATCGCCATTGACGCTTACAGGATCGAGATTCTGGAGCCGCACGAGCAAGGCGCGGGAGCGGCGGCCACTCAAATTGGCTATCGGATCGGCCTGCTGGTCGCGGGCGCCGGCGTTGTCGCCTTATCCGACTTTGTATCCTGGCAGGTTATTTTCACCGTCCTGGCGGGTCTTGTCGCCGGGTGCATGGTCGTCATGCTGCTGGCCCCACGCCCGGAGGCGGAAAGCGGTTTGACGGCCAGGCGGCAAGCGCCCTTGGCTTGGCTGCAAGGCGCCGTCGTTGAGCCCTTCGCGGACTTCCTGCGCCGGCCGGGCTGGCTGGTCATACTCGGCTTCGTGCTGTTCTATAAATTCGGCGACGCCATCGGCGGCGTCATGGCCAATCCCTTTTATATCGAACTCGGTTTCACGGGCCTTGAGATCGGCATCGTCGGCAAGGTCTTCGGCATGTTCGCGACCATTAGCGGCGCGGTGGTGGGCGGTCTGCTGGTCGCGCGCCATGGTGTCTTCCCGGCCTTGCTGGTGGGCGGGATTTTGCAGGCCGTGACCAATCTGTTGTTCGCGGCCCAGGCGGCGATCGGCCCCGATATCGCCTTCCTGGTTCTGACCATCGGGGCCGATAACTTCACCGGCGGCTTGGGATCGGCGGCCTTCGTCGCCTACCTCTCCGGCCTATGTAACACCGCTTTCACCGGCACGCAGTATGCCTTGCTGACCTCCTTCATGGCTTTCGGGCGGACCGTGCTGTCCTCCGGCGGCGGCTGGCTGGCCGACCGCATGGACTGGGTTATGTTTTTTGTGCTGACCACCGGCCTGGCGGTGCCGGGATTGTTGTTGCTGTTCTGGCTCATGCGTCTGTCGCGCGCACCGGCCCGCCCATGAGCCTGTTTCTCGATGTCGTCACCGGCATCACCATTCCCCTGGTGCTGTTGATCGGTTTCGGCTTTCTGCTGCAAACCAGGGTCGCCCTGGATGTGACCACCCTCGGCCGCCTGGTGGTTTACGGCACCCTGCCGGCCTTGCTGATCCTGAGTCTGTCGCGGGCGGATTTGCCCCTGGCGGAGGTTCAAGCCACGGTTCTTTTCACCCTTGGACAGTTCTTCTTCCTCATGGCCCTGGGCTGGGGCGCGGCGGTGCTGCTGCGCCTCGATCCCAGTTTCCGGCCCGTGGTCGCCTTGGCCGCGCCCTTCGCCAACACCGGCAACTATGGCATTCCGGTTATCGAACTCGCCTTCGGCGCGGCTTACGTGCCTCATCAAGCCATTATCACGACGGTCCTGAGCGTGCTGATCCTGGGCCTCGGCCCCTTCGTTCTGGCCAGCGGCAAAGGCTGGCGCGCCTCCCTGATGGGCGCCCTGCGAACGCCGGTCATTCCAGCCATCGTTTTGGGCCTGGGCTTGAATGTTACCGGGTTGGCCTTGCCGCAAATCGTCGCCTACCCCTTGGAGCTGGCCGCCGGGGCGAACACCCCGGTCGCGCTCCTCGCCCTGGGCGCGCAACTGGGCGCCGGGACCTGGGCCATGGCCCGCGCGCCGGTCGCCTTGGGCGTCGCCTTGCGCCTGATCGCCGGGCCCCTGGCGGTCTGGGGGGCGTTGCTTGTGCTTGGCTTGCCCGAAGGCTTGAGCGATGTCTTGCTGGTCGGCGCCGGCTTGCCGGTCGGCATCTTGCTGCCGATCTTTTGCGCCGAGTACGGCACCCACGCGCGCAGCGCCTCGGCCATGGTCGCGGTCTCGACCGTCCTGAGCCCAATCGCCGTCACCATCCTGGTATTCGCCGCCCGCGCGTCCTAGCCGCCGTCCGGTTCCGAGGGAGCGTCTTCCGGCACATGATGGCGCGACATGAGCGGCGCTTGCGACAGGGCGAAAAGCAGGGTTAGCCCCATGAGCCCGAAAACCTTGAAGGCGACCCAAAAGTCGGTGGTCTGGGTACGCCAAACGACCTCATTCAAGCCCGCCATGGCGGCGAAGAACAGACCGTAACGTAAAGACAGGCGGCGCCAGCCCAAATCGTCCATGGGCCAGGCCGCGCCGAGCACCAACTTGAGCAAGGGCCGGCCCAAGGCCAAACCGCCTAGCAACACAGCCGAAAACAGGGCTTGCACGACGGTTGGCTTGATCTTGATGAAAGTCTCGTCGTTGAACCACAGGGTCAGGCCGCCGAATACGCCGACAACCATCGCGGTGATGAGCGACATCCATGGCAAGCTCTTGGTGAATACCAGAGACAGCACGAGGGCGATTGCCGTCGCGCCCAGCAGAACCCCGGTCGCGGGCATGAGCCCATAAACCAGGTAAGCGGCGAAAAAAGCCGCCAGGGGCCCGTAATCGACGGCCGGCTTAAGCCATTTCGGTGGAAGGTTTCGTGTCATCGGCTTGGCGAACTTCGGATCCTGATCTACTGCGGCGCGGAAAGATACCCTGGCGAAGACATGCAACCAAGTCGTCCTTGGGTGGCGCGGTGCCATCTTGTTATGTTACCCCGCCGTGGGAGAAACAGTTTATCGGGGTTTGCCATGTTGAGGGTCGTGCCGGGGGTACCGCGCATTTTGCAATGCGCCGTTTATGCGATTTTGTGTCTTGCCGCGCCAGCCCGCGCGCAAACGGCGGAACCCGGCCAGGTCGTCGGCTACGCCAAGGCCGACCGCAGCGGCCCCTCCCATGTCTGGGCCCTGCCGCCGGACAAGCCCTATCTTTATATCCCCTCCATACCGGCGGCCTTGAAGGGCCGGGTCATGGCCGTCGACACAGGGCCGGAAGTGGGCGTCGCCCTTTTCAAGGGTCCTTACTTCACATCCCGCGACCGGGGCTGTCAGCCGGCGCTCGGCACGACGCGGCAACCGGGTCTGGCGTGGCTGGGCGCGACCGCCCGTTTCGCGCCGGCGCCCGCCGGGCAGCCGGACGCGCCAAGCGGCGATACGGGGCCAGGCTTCGCCTCCTTGATCGTCTATCGCACCGACTTGGGGCCGCCGCCCGGCGCCCTGTTCATGGCCCGCCGGGTGACGCTTGGCCTGCGTTGCGCCAACCCGGTTCATCAGACAGTCTATAACCGTATTTTCGTGCCCGTGGCCGAGGCCCCCGAGGCCGCGCGTTGTTTCGATCTGGTCGGCGATTATCCCGGATCGAATAAAACGTTTCAGCTCGATTTCGTCAAAAGCGACCGCTTGGTGCTGATGATGCCGGGCGACATGTCCGGGCGCTACGACCGCATCCGCCACGATTACACGGTCACCCTCTACGCGGGATTGTCATGCACGGGAGATTCGGCGAGCCTGGATAGCAGGGCCCGCGCGGGCCGCGACCTGCGCCTGGCGCAGATGGATTTTCGCGACCGGGCACGCTCCCTTCGCCTCAGCTACGGCCATGGCAACGCCGATGCCTTCCTGGTCCGCCGGGAGGCGCCGCCACCCGCGCCGGAACCCGCCGCGCCGGCGCCGGCGCCAAGCCGCGCGGATCGAATCCTGACCGCCAAAGCAATGGAAGATCCGGCGGTCGGCCAGCCCCAACCCCAGCCCAAGGCCCAGCCCAAGGCCGAAGCCAGTCCCGCACCCGTGCCGGAGCTACCCCAGCCCCCGAGCCCGGCTATAACACCGGCCACGCCGCCGGTTCAGAATGCCGCGGCACCCAAGGCGGCTCCAAAGCCCGAACCGCCAGCGCCCACTTCCAGCGCGCAAGCCGCCAAAGAAGCGCCGGCCAAGAGCCCGCCCAAGCGGCAAGCCGCGGCGGCCAAAAAACCCAAACCGGCCGTGTCCGCCGCGCCCACGGCTCGGACCATTCCCAAACTCAGCCCAAAATTAACCCCGCCCGGCGCACAAACCGCGGCCCTGCCCAGCCTGCCCAAGACTTTTTCCTATCCGGTGCAAGACCTATACAGACTCAACCATTGCTTGAATTGGCAAAGCGATTGCGGCGAGCCCGCGGCGACCGCCTGGTGCCGCGCCAGGGGTTTCGCCAAAGCCTTGGAGTGGACAATCGACGAAAATATCGGGGCCATTTTCCCAACCGTGATCTTCGGTAACCAAGAAGTCTGCGCCCAGGCCGGATGCGACGGTTTCAAGAAAATAACCTGCGCGCCATAATGAAAATAGATGCAAATGCCAAATAGTTTCAGCGCCTTAGTACAGGGAAATTAAGGATTTAGAAAACCTGCGGCGTTAAATTAAAAGAAGGAGGCGAAGAAAAGCTTAGGGAGATACCGACTTGTCGTACGCAAACGAGTCCGCAGTCGCCACACCGAAATCCGCACCGGGATTCACCCCCTCCAAAAGCCAAGCGCCCCGAAACCGCCCCCGGCGGCCGCCATCTCAAACCGGTGTGCTGAACCACTACCTGAAACGCATGGACCCAGAGGTCGCGGCCAGCTTTAGCGAGGCCCAGCGCGAAGCCATCGAGTCCATGCTAGGCGCCCGTGGCATGAAAAAGCACGCGGTCGAAGTCCGCAGCTCGATCCCCTTCGCCAAGTGGCGGTTTTATGCCGTTGTCCTGATGGGCAAGGAGCAAAGATCGCTCCATCGCTTGCGCGGCGAAGGCGCAGTTTCCCGGCCCTTCAACTTCCTGGTTTATCTGTGCATCGCCGGCCTGCTCGGCGCCATAGCCATGGGGATGACCATAGCGCTGGGACTGTAAAGGCGATTCCAGCGGGAATCGCCGGCGTTTAAAATTTTCACTTGAAATACCGGCCTAAGTTCTTCATATCACTCGCCTCGCGTTTAATTTTATGACGATACATAGCGGACATGCCTTCTGGCGTGCCCGCTGTTGTCTTCTAGTTGGGGAGGAGCACCCATGACGAAACTTGCCGCCCTTTCTCAAGAGGAGATGGACTTGGATAGCCGTTCAGGCACCGCCCAGGAGAGCTTGACGCCCGCCCTGCTCGAATCTTCGCTTTTGAACGCGCGCAAGGATTATTTCGTCGAGCGCGACGGCGTGCGCTTCGCGGGCACGCATCTGATTGTCGATCTTTGGGATGCCGAGGGCCTAAACGATCTAGACCATGTGGAAACGACCTTGAAGGAATGCGTGGCCGCTGCCGGGGCGACTCTGCTTCATATTCATCTTCATCACTTCACGCCCAATGGCGGCGTGTCGGGGGTGGCGGTCCTGGCCGAGTCGCACATCAGCATTCATACCTGGCCCGAACACGGCTATGCCGCCCTCGACGTCTTCATGTGCGGCGGCGCCCGGCCTCACGAGTGCATAGAGGTCTTGCGGGCATCGTTCCGGCCCGGGCGGACCGCGGTCGAGGAAATCCTGCGCGGCCGGGGGTCGTGAGCGGCTGGTTCGACGAGACCCTGCACGAGCATATGGCGCTGCGTCTCAAGGCAGACCGTTTGCTCTACGACAGCAAGACCGAACATCAAAGAATCGTCTTGTTCGAAAACGCGCTTTTTGGCCGGGTCTTGATGCTCGACGGCGTCGTGCAGACGACGGAAGGCGATGAGTTCATCTACCATGAGATGCTGACCCATCTTCCAATCCTGGCTCACGGCCGGGTGCGGCGGGTGTTGATTGTCGGTGGCGGCGACGGCGGCATGCTGGAGGAAGTCCTCAAACACGCGGACATCGAATCCGCGACCCTGGTCGAGATAGACCCCCAGGTCATCGAGTTCAGCAAAAAGTACCTAAGCAAGATTTGCGGCCAGGCCTTCGAGGATCCGCGCACGCGGATCGAGATCGCGGACGGGGCCGACTATGTCGCGGCCTGCAAGGACCGCTTCGATCTGATTATCACGGATTCCACCGATCCGATCGGACCGGGCGAAGTTTTGTTCACGGAGCGCTACTACGCGGCCGTTAAGTCGTGCCTGGCGCCCGGCGGTATCTTGGTGACCCAGAACGGCGTTCCCTTCCTTCAAGGCGAGGAGCTCCAAGGAACACTTCGAATCTTGCGCCGGGAATTCGCCGATGCGTCATGTTACCTGGCCACGGTACCGACCTACGCCGGCGGTCCCATGGCCTTCGGCTGGGCCAGCGACGACGATACGCACCGCCGCACGTCCCTGGATATCCTCGAAGCACGTTACGCGGCCGCGCGCATCGCGACCCGCTATTATAATCCGCACGTCCACCTAGGCGCCTTCGCCCTGCCCGGATACATTGCCGATTTGATCGAAAAGCCCGCTTAAAGCTCTTTTCGATCAGCCACTCCAAGTTGAAAGTCATGGCCCGGAAACGGCAGTCTTAACAAAATCTCAAGACCGCGCGCGCAAGATCGTGGTTTTCACGAGACCTGACTCCGATTCGGAAAAACCAAGACCATGATCGCCGGCAAGCAGGCCAACGCGGGCCAAGAAGAGGCCGCCCTAACCGACTACGTTCAGCGCCTAGGCAAGCACACGGCGGGCCGCCAAGCGTTGCATCTGCGTATGTCGGCGCTTCGCCCGCAAGGCCGTCAGCCCCAACGCCTGCGCATCGCGGCCCTTGCCTTCGAACCCCTGATAAGCGGATACGAGGGCGCTTTGTTCCGCCTGAGAAACGACGACATGATCGTCTTTTGCAAGGACGCGAATCCCGATGTTATCGAGAACGCGCTGAGCTATCTAAAGAATCTGTATATCGCCGATCCCGCCATTAGCGCGGCGGGCGAGGATCTCGAAGGTTTTTGCCGGCGCTACGATTTGGCGGTCTCCCACGGCGCTCTCCTAAGCTTAGTCCGATCGGCGCAAGCCGCGACCCGCGATGCCGGTGGCGCGAGCAAGGCCGCGCAAGCGCAGCAAGGCCCATCGAAAGCGGCGGGGCGGACCCTCGATCCCAAGGTTCTCGATAAAATCCAGGCCGCCATCGCGCAGGCGGACCTGACCAACATGATCCGCCGGCAACCGGTTTGCGCGATCATGGAGGGCAAAGCCCCCCAACCCGTCTTCCTGGAGGTTTTCACCTCCATGGCGGCCTTGAAGGAGATACTGACCCCGGACATCGACATCCATGCGAATCGCTGGTTGTTTCAAGACCTGACCGCCCATCTGGATCGCCGGGTTATCTCTTACCTCGGCCACAAAGACGATTCCTCGCTAAGCAAGTCCTTTAGCATCAACCTCAATGTCGCCAGCCTGGCCTCGCCGGAATTTCTAAACTTCGACCGGGAATTGAACAAAGACGTGCGCCGCACGGTGGTCATTGAACTGCAGCTGGTCGACATCTTGTCGGATATCGATGCCTTCTTGTTTTACCGCAACTTCCTGCGCGAACGGTCTTACCGATTTTGCCTGGATGGACTGACGCACCAATCCTTAGTCCTGCTAAATACCGCGCGCTTGGACGCCGACTTGGTGAAAATCATTTGGAGCCCGGAACTCCATGAAAAAGCCATGCGCGGGGACAGTGAAATCGCCGCGGCCGTAAAGGCGGTCGACCCAAGGCGGGTGGTCTTGATCCACTGCGACGACAAACTGGCCTTCGAGACCGGAAAGGCCCTGGGCGTAACGCTTTATCAGGGCTTTTTGATCGACGATCTGCTAAAGCCGGGCCACGCCAAGCGCCGCGCATAGCCATAGCGCGCCCCAGGGATACCATATCGAAGGCATGTCCGATCCCGCCGTCGAAGTCTCGAATCTGGTCAAGTGGTTCAACGGCGCGCCGGCCGTGCGGGATGTGTCTTTCACCGTCGCGGCGGGGCAGACAGTGGCCCTGCTGGGCGCCAATGGCGCCGGCAAGACCACGACCATTTCCATGCTGCTGGGTTTGGTTCTGCCAAGCGCGGGGCGTGTCCGGGTTCTGGGTCACGACATGGTGCGCCATCGGCACCGGGTTCTGCACCGAATCAATTTTTCCTCGCCCTATGTCGATCTGCCGCGGCGGCTGACGGTCGAACAGAATCTGCTGTTCTTTGGCCGCCTCTACGGGGTCCCGGCGCCCAAGGCCCGCCTGGCGGAGCTGGCCCAGGACCTGAATCTCGCCGGGCTGCTCAAGAAACCGGGAGGTCAGCTTTCGGCCGGGCAAAAGACCCGCGTGTCCCTGGCCAAGGCCCTAATCAACAAGCCGGAGCTGTTGTTGCTGGACGAACCCACGGCCTCACTCGATCCCGATACGGCGGACTGGATGCGCGGCTATCTCAAGGGCTACCAAGCGCGGAGCGGCTGCGCCATCTTGCTTGCCTCCCACAACATGACGGAAGTCGAACGCCTTGCCGGCCAGGTGCTCATCATGCGCCGGGGGCGGATCGTCGACCGGGGCGCGCCGGGCGCCTTGATCGAAAGCTACGGCCACCGCACCCTGGAGGAAGTATTTCTCGATATCGCGCGCGCCACGGAACCGGACACGGGGGGACAAGACTTGCGGGCGGGTGCGGCCCCATGAACGCCAAAACCAGGACTGTTTCCACCCCCGCGCCGCGCGCCCTCGCCCCGGCACTGACGCGGATCGGCGCCATGGTCCTGCGTCACGTCTATCTGATGCGCACCTCCTGGCCGCGTCTATTCGAGCTCATGTACTGGCCGACCGTGCAGATGATTCTCTGGGGCTTCATCACCCGTTTCCTGCTGACCAACAGCTCCTACATCGCCCAGGCCGCGGGCTTGCTGATATCCGCGGTGCTGCTGTGGGATGTCCTGTTCCGGGGTCAGCTCGGACTGAGCCTGTCGTTCCTGGAGGAAGTCTGGTCGCGCAACCTGGGCAACCTGTCGGTCAGCCCCTTGCGCCCGAGCGAATTTTTGTTGTCGCTCATGGTCATGAGCCTACTGCGGACCCTGATCGGCGTCCTGCCGGCGGCCGGCTTGGCCATCGTGTTCTTCGAGGCCAATCTCTTCGCCCTCGGCCTGCCCTTGATCGGCTTTTTCACCATACTTCTGATGTTCGGCTGGGCGATCGGGATGATGGTTTGCGCCTTGATCTTGCGGGTCGGGCAGGGGGCGGAAAGCGTGGCCTGGCTGGCTATTTTTCTGCTCGCGCCGGTGAGCGCGATTTACTACCCGGTTTCGGTGTTGCCGGATTGGCTTCAGTTCCTGGCCTGGTCCCTGCCCAGCGCGCCCGTGTTCGAGGGTATGCGCGCGATCCTCATAGACGGCACCACGCGCCTGGACCTCATGGCCCATGCCCTGGGTCTGGTCCTGGTCTATCTGAGTATCGGGGCCGGCTTGTTCCTCTACGCCTTTCACGTCGCGCGGCGGCGCGGCCTGCTGCTGCAGATCGGCGAATAGGATCAGCCGGGACCGCTGACCCCCGCCTCGGCGAAGCTCGCCATGCCGCTGTGACAGGCGCAAGCGGCCTTGAGCAGCGGCACCGCCAACACGGACCCCGAAGCCTCCCCCAAGCGCATGTCCAGATCGAGCAGCGGCCGTTTCCCGATCCGCTTCAGCAGGCGGGCGTGGCCCGGCTCGACCGACTTGTGGGCGACCAGGCAATGATCGAGGCCGTGGCCGTCCAGGACGTGAAGGACGGCCGCCGCCGCCGTGCAAGCAAAACCATCGAGGACCACGGGCGTGCGGGCCAGACGCGCGGCCAGGATGGCGCCGAGGATGGCCGCCAGTTCGAAACCGCCAAGATGGCGCAAGACCTCCAGCGGATCGCTCATGGCCGCGCGGTGCTTGGCGGCCGCGGCCTCGATCAAGGCGGTTTTATGGGCCAGGCGGGCATCGTCGATGCCGGTGCCGCGCCCGGTCCAATCGCTGGCCGCGCCGCCGAAGAGCGCCAGGCACAGGGCCGCCGCGCTGGCTGTGTTGCCGATACCCATTTCGCCCAGGCACAAAAGATCGATGCCGCTCTCGACCGCCATCATGCCGTAGGCGATGGCGCGCGCGCAGTCGTCCTCATCCATGGCCGGGGCTTGGGTGAAATCGCGGGTCGGTTCGTCCAGGGCCAGTTCGTAAACCCGCAGGTCGGCTCCGGCCAGCGTGCTTAGCTGGTTCACCGCCGCCCCGCCGTCGATGAAATTGCGCACCATCTGCTGGGTGACTTCAGCCGGGTAGGCGGAGACGCCGCGCGCCGCGATGCCGTGATTGCCGGCGAAGACCGCGATGTAGGGCCGCTCGACGCGCGGCGGATGCCGATCCTGCCACGTCGCCAGCCAAAGGGTCAGTTCCTCCAGACGGCCGAGCGCGCCGGGCGGCTTGGTCAAGACCGCCTCGCGCGCCCTGGCCGCCTCGCCGGCCTTGAGGCCGGGGCCCGGAAGCTCGCCCAAAAGCTTGCGTATCTCCGCGAAAGTAGTGGGCGCTGGCGCGCTCATTCCGGTGTCCCCGATATTCCAACAAGGCAAGACATGCCGCGCCGGGCGGCCGGATACAAGGGCGAACGTGCGCCGCCACGGCGGCGCCTTGCAAGGCCGCGCAGCAGCCCTATAACGAGCCGGTAAGGACAATTGGAAATCTTGGGAATGACCGCCTCGGCCGCCGCCATGCACCGCCTCTCGGCCCTTTCGCCCTGGTGGCGCGATTTTATCCTCGCCGCCGGCTTGCTGACCCGCCTGCCGCTCGGCCGGAGCAGGGACGCCGATGCGGGCGCCATGGCGCGCGCCGTTCGGGTTTTTCCCCTGGCCGGAATCCCGGTCGCCCTGGGCGGCGCCCTGGCGTTCTGGCTGGCCCAAGGGCTTGGCCTGCCGCCCCTCGCCAGTGCGCTCCTTGCCTTGAGCGCGGCCATGGTTCTAACCGGCGCGCTTCACGAGGACGGCCTGGCGGATACCGCCGACGGTTTCGGCGGCGGCGCCGGGCGCACCGCCAAGCTGGCGATCATGCGCGACAGCCGTATCGGCACTTACGGCGTGCTCGCCCTGGTGATCTCGGTCGTCTTGCGCGCCACCGCCCTGGCCGAAATCGGCCCGGCCGGGGCCGTTGCCCTGGCCTTGCTCGGCGCCCACGCGCTGTCGCGCGCCGTCCTGCCGCCGGTCATGGCGGCTCTGCCGCTGGCGCGCGGCGACGGTCTGGCCACGGCCCTGGGCCGAATTGAGACCCGGCACGCGGCGGCGGCGGCGGCCCTGGGGGCGGGTATCGCGCTTCTGGCGCTGGGTCCCGGCGCCGGCTTACTGGCTATTTTCATGGCCGGCGCGGCGGCGGCGGCCGCCGCCTTGCTCGCGCGCGCGCAAGTAGGCGGCTACACCGGGGATGTCCTGGGCGCCGCCGAACAGGGCGCGCAAACGGCGGTGCTGCTGGCCCTGGCGGCCCTGGCATGAAGGGCCCCAACACCACAACGACCCGCTGGTGGTGGATTCGCCATGCCCCGGTCGTGGGACACGGGGGCGCCATTTACGGCCAGGACGACCACGATTGCGATTGCTCGGATATCGAGACCTTCCGCCGCCTGGCCGGGGTTCTGCCGCACGCGGCGGTTTGGGTCACCAGCAACCTCAAACGCACTCATCGAACCGCCGATTCTATTCTGGAACATTTCAGCGGTGAAGCGCCGCGCGAACGCCTGATCGAAGCGGCCCTGGCGGAACAGCACATGGGCGTGTGGCAAGGCATGACCAACGAGGAAATGAATCGCGGCCGCGACGGCGCCTGGCACCGCTTTTGGCTGGCCCCGGCCCATGAAGCCCCGCCGGGCGGCGAGAGCTTCGTCGAGTTGACCGCGCGGGTCACCCAAACGGTGGAGCGCCTGTCCGAGGCCCACGCGGGACGCGATATCGTCGCCGTCACCCACGGCGGCACCATACGCGCCGCCCTGTCCCTCGCCTTGGGGTTGGAGCCGGAACGGGCGCTGTCTTTCGCCATCGACAACTGCGCCTTGACCTGTCTCGACCATATTCACGGGACAGCGGGCAGCCACGCCCCCGACGACCATGGCGTGTGGCGGGTTCGCCTGGTCAATGCGGCGCCCCGCACCCTGGATTGGAGCCGCATTTAGGGGGATTCCGTTTTTGTCTGGACCTGCTAGACTCGCCCCAGTCGCGGCCGATTCGTCCGCGCCCATCGATTATCGAGAACGGAGGCGATGCAACGCCATGAAACGCTTAGTCCTAGCGTCCCTCGCGCTGGTACTGACTCTGGCCATGACTCAAGCGGCCAGGGCGGAGATCAAGGGCAATGAACTGGTCGAAGAGGCGCGGTTTTCCCTGGAGCGCCTGGCCGGCGACCCCGCCATGCCCGAATTGAAAAAATTCCTGTCCGAGGCGCGCGGGGTTTTGATTATTCCCGAACTGATCAAGGGCGGCTTCATCCTGGCCGGGGAGGGCGGTTCCGGCGTGCTTCTGGTCCGCGGCGCTGACGGCACCTGGAGCGCACCGGCGTTCTACACCCTGGGCGCCGCCAGTATCGGTTTGCAGATAGGCGCACAGGTTTCCGAGATCGTTTTCACCATTATGACCGATAGCGCGATCGAAGCCCTTTTGGGCAGCGAAATGAAGCTGGGCGCGGACGCCAGCGTCGCCATGGGCCCCCTGGGCGGTGGGATCAAGGCATCGACCACGACCAATATCGGCATCGACATCTATGCTTTTTCCCGCACCGCCGGCCTGTTCGGCGGCGGCGCGTTGGAGGGCGCGAAGCTGTTCAGCCGCCAGGAATGGAACGACGAGTATTACGGCGCCGGCACCACGGCCCGCGCCGTGGTGATCGAGCGCAAATTTTTCAATCCGCAAGCCGACAAGCTGCGCGCCGCCCTGCCGCAGGGGAAAAACTAAAGACCGAGGCGAAGCAGGGCCAGGACGCCGATCCAACCGGCGTTAATCAGGCAGGCGACCGCGAAGACAACCAGCGCCCGGTTCAAGCGCCGATCCACGGCGACTTGCGCCAGGACCGCGGCGAGCCCATCCTCCACGCCGCCGCGCCGGAAGGCGAGACGTAAGCCCGCCGCGCCGTGCCCGCCGGGCACGAAAACGGCGGCCAAGGACAGCAGCAGGATACCCAGAACATCCGCCGGCCACGCGACCGCGCGGGCAAGAGAAAGGGCGCCGTCGCCGTAAGGACCGGCGCCCGGCCCGCCTGAATCCCGCAGACTCAGGGTCGCGGCCATGACATAGGCGGTTTGCTGCAAGAACAATCCCGGCAGGCCGAGCGCCACATACCACACCACCGGCGCCATCAAGCGCCCGGCGAAACGCCGCCCGAGCGCCGCCAGGGTTCTCTCGACGATCCCCGCCAGGCCCAGCTTGTCGAGTTCAAGGGGTGCCTGGGCCTCGACCGTCAGGGGGCGCAGAACCTCACGCGCGCGCACCAGGCTACCGCTGGCGAGCGCCTCCTGCACCGCCGCGCCCAGGCGCCAGGTCGCGCGCTGATCGATCAAGAGGACCAGCAGGAGCCATTCCAGAGTCCAAGCGAAGGGATAGTTGCGTGTGACCATGCTCAAGACCCAGCCCAGGGCCAGGGCGGCCAGGGCCAGGCTTCCGGCCACCAGGGCGCCACGGCGGCGGCGCGCGGCCGCCGGGCGTTCGGGGCGGTTCAAACGGCGCGCCAGATCCAGGCACAGCATCGCCAAGGCGCGGCGCGGGTTGCCGGTCCAGGCAAAGCGCAAGGCGCGGCCGCCCAGATAGCCCTCGACGCCAAGGGCGATCAGAAGCAAGAACAGCGGATCGGCGGCGCCCCAAGCGCCCGGCGGCGAAGTCCAGGACATACCCGATCCTGAAACGCGGGCGGGGGCCGCGTCAATCGGCGTGCGCGTCCCGGCCCGGATTCAAGATCGTGCCGTCAGAGGAATCTCATGGAAGGCTTGGGGCTGGTCAACTTAACTTGAGCTAGGAAGGCGAGACTCAGAACCAGAGCGGTTTACGCTTCCGTTGTCACGATATGCCATGCCGCCATCGCCCGCTTGCGGAATATTCGGAGCGTGCGACGGGGGATGAGGTGGCGTTGGACGTTGAACAGATTGTGAAATGGACCGTAAGCGGAGAGGATTCTTTGGGCTGAACCTTGTGATCTGAAACGCTGTATCTGGGGAACTTACAATCCAATCACTCCTGCTCGGAGTTCATTTGACAGGCTCTAACGCCTAGTCCGCGGCGCTGTAGCGCTCCGTTCCCGGCGGCACGATATCGCGGTTAAGAAAGTCGTGGTGATGGACCACGGTGAGGTCGCCGGAAATCAGGATCACATTGTAGGCGGGCGGTTCGTAGCTGTATGGCATGGAGCGTTTATCGCCGAAGTCGAGCGGCACCTGGTGGACGGTCGAGCGCAGGGCGGAATAGGGAATGCCGCGCCAGCTTCCGCTGACCGGCCGGTGAACGTGGCCGAAAAAGATATGGCGCACTTGCGCGCCTTCGATCGCGGCGGCGAAGCCTTGCTGCTCCAGCAAGCGGATGCGGTCCAAGCTGGGTATCCCGATGTCGAAGGGCGGGTGGTGCAAAAAGAGATAGACCGGGCGGCCGGCGGCCTCAACTAGACGGGCGCGCAACCAGGCCTGGCGCGCGGCGCAGTAGGCGCCGGCATGGGTATCCGGCTCGTGGGTGTCGAGCAGCACGAGATCGCCCGCCGAAGATCGCACGGCGCCTTGCACAAAACCGTTTTCGTCTAGCGGCGCCCCTGGAAAGGCCTCGGTGAAGTTGGCGCGGTTGTCGTGATTGCCGATCAACAGCCGGTAGGGCAGGCGCAAGTCCGCCAGAACCTCGCGCAGGGCGCCGTAGGCCGCGGGCGCGCCATGATCCGCCAAGTCGCCGGTGAAGAGGCACAGCTCCGCGTCCGCGTGCCGTTCGTTGATGTCGCTAACCGCCGCCGCGAGGCGTTCGCGCGGATCGATGCCGAAGAGGCGCGTGCCCGGCGGCACGAAATGCAGATCGGAAACCTGGATCAGTTTCATGGATGCGGCGTCATCTAAAATTCAAGCAACCACTCGCGGCTGTTGTTACGTATTCAAGCGCTTGCCGCTGTCGGGATCGAAGAGGTGAATGTTATTCGGGTCTATGGACAGCGTCAGAACCTCGTCCTGGCCGATGGTTTTGATGCCATCGAGGCGAACGACCAACTCGGGGCCGTCGTCATTGCCGAAAGTTCCGTGCACCAGCGTGTCGGCCCCCAGATGCTCGACCACATGGACCGTGGCCGAGGCGGTATTGGATCCGTTTTCGTCCAGCAGAAGGTGCTCGGGCCGCATGCCGACGCTCACCCGCCGGTCCCCATGGCCGGAAAGGTGCGCCGGCAGCTCGAGGCTATTGCCACCGGTGAAATGGGCCTTAGATCCATCTTCGCTCATTTTAGCCTCCAGAAAGTTCATGGAGGGCGAGCCGATGAAGCCGGCCACGAATTTCGTCAAGGGCCGTTCATAAAGTTCGATGGGGGTGCCCAGTTGCTCCACATGGCCGCCATTGAGAACCATCAAACGGTGGCCCAGGGTCATGGCCTCGACCTGATCGTGGGTGACATAGACACTGGTGATGCCGAGCCGCTGTTGAAGTTTCTTGATTTCCAGGCGCATCTGAACCCGCAGCTTAGCGTCCAAGTTCGATAAGGGTTCGTCGAACAAAAACACGCTGGGCTCGCGGACAATGGCGCGGCCCATGGCGACACGCTGTCGCTGGCCACCGCTGAGTTGGCGGGGAGCGCGCGTTAGGTAGTCGCCGATCTCCAAAATTTCCGCGGTTTGCTTGACCCTTCGTTCTATCTCGTCTTTGGGTATGCCGCGGATTTTCAAGCCGTAGGCCATGTTGTTGTAAACCGACATATGGGGATAGAGCGCGTAGTTCTGGAACACCATGGCGATATCGCGCTCGGCCGGCTCCAGGTCGTTGACCACCCGGTCCCCGATCGAAATTTCGCCTTGGGTGATACTTTCCAACCCGGCAATCATACGCAGAAGCGTCGACTTACCGCAGCCGCTGGGCCCGACGATAACCACGAATTCGCCGTCGCCGATCTTCCAGTCGATGCCCTGGAGAACCTCGACCTCGCCGTAAGACTTGCCAACTTGCCGTAGATGTATTTCTGCCATGCTAAGTAACCAAATTCCGATTCATTTTTCGGTCTCCGTCAAACCCTTGACGAACAGACGTTGCATGAACACGACAACGAACACCGGTGGCAGCATGGCCAGCAGCGAGGTCATCATGATCTGATGCCAGTCGGGGGATTGTTCGGCGGCCTCCAGCATCTGCTTGATCCCCATGACCACGGTGTACATGCTCTGATCCGTAGTCACCAGCAGCGGCCAGAGGTACTGGTTCCAGCCATAGATGAAGAGGATAACGAAGAGAGCGGCGATATTGGTGCGCGACAAGGGCACCAGAATATCGATAAAGAACCGCATTGGCCCGGCCCCATCGATGCGCGCCGCCTCCAACAACTCATCGGGGATCGTCAGGAACACCTGCCGGAACATGAAAGTCGCCGTCGCCGAGGCAATAAGCGGGATGCTCAAACCCCAATAGGTATTGAGCATGCCCAGGTTGGCCACCACTTCGAAAGTCGGCAAAATCCGCACCTCGACCGGCAGCATCAAGGTTATAAAAATCATCCAGAAGAAGCCCATGCGGAAGGGAAATTTGAAATAGACTATGGCGAAAGCCGAGATCAAGGAAATGGCGATCTTGCCGCCGGCGATCATCAGGGCCATGATCAGGCTATTGACCATCATGAAACCGACCGGCGGCGCGCCAGCGCCTTCGAGCCCCTTGAACAGCGTCTGTTCGAGATTCTTGAAGAACTGATCGCCCGGCAATAGCGGTAAGGGAATCTGCACCATGCGCGCGGCTTCGTGGGTCGAGGCGACGAAGGTGATCCAAATCGGAAACGCGATAATCGCCACACCGAAGATCAAAACCAGGTGCGAGATGAGCGTCACGATGGGCCGGTGCTCAACCATCAGTACTCGACCTTCTTTTCCACGTAGCGGAACTGAATGACGGTCAAGGAAATGACTATCAACATCAGTATCACCGACTGCGCCGCCGAACCGCCCAGGTCGAGGCCGATAAAGCCATCGTTAAAGACCTTATAGACCAGAATTTCAGTGGCCTTGGCAGGACCGCCCTGGGTGACCGCATGAATGATGCCGAAGGTCTCGAAAAAGGCGAATACGACGTTAATCACCATCAGGAAGAAAGTGGTCGGAGAGATCAGCGGGAGAATAATCGAGGTGAAGCGCCGTGTCGGCCCGGCGCCGTCGATAGCCGCCGCCTCGATCAGAGATTTGGGGATCGACTGCATAGCGGCCAGAAAGAAAAGGAAGTTGTAGGCGACCTGTTTCCAGGCCGAGGCGACGATAACTAAGAACATCGCTTCGCCGCCATTCAGCTTGTGGTTCCACTCGTATCCCAGGGCGCCCAGGGTGTAGGTGAAGATACCCAGGGTCGGATCGAACATAAAAACCCATAACGCGCCGGAAACCACGGGCGCCACCGCATAGGGCCAGATCAGGAATGTCCTGTAGGTGGTCGCGCCCTTGATCACCCGATCGGCCATCGCCGCCAGGGTCAAGGCAAAAGCCATGGATAAGAAAGCAACGGAAAACGAGAAAAAAATCGTGCGTTGAAAGGTGCCCAGGTAATGCTCGTCGCCGAACAGCTCGATGAAATTATCGAACCAGACGAATTCCGAACTCAGACCGAAGGCGTCCTCAACAAGTAGCGACTGATAAAGCGCCTGGCTCGCCGGCCAGATGAAGAACACCACCGTGATGAGAATCTGCGGCGCGACAAGCGCAAACGGCAGCCAAGAGGATCCGAAATGGACGCGTTTCAGCATGTCGCACCGGCAAGGAGTTGGGGGGTCCGGGAGACGCGCGCGATGACCGCGCGCGTCTCCTTACCTCATCAATCTGGGGTTTTAACTCCCCGCATTGGCTTTTTCGAACTTCCTGAGCAGCTTGTTGCCACGTGCCGCCGCGTCGTCGAGCGCCCTGTCGGCCGTCTTCGAGCCGTTCCAGACCGCTTCCATCTCTTCATTGATGATGTCCCTGATCTGCACGAAGCTGCCGAAACGTAGGCCACGCGAATTCGGCGTCGGGGTGTTGAGGCTAAGCTGCTTGATCGCCGTATCGGTGCCTGGATTGGAACCATAGAAGCCTTGCTTCTTCGATAGCTCATAGGCCGGCGTGGTGATCGGCACATAGCCGGTTTCCTGATGCCACCAAGCCTGAACCTCAGGTGACGACAGGTAATTCATGAACTGGCCGACGCCCTTGTAATCGCCCTGGTCGTGGCCCTTGAGCACCCACAGGGTGGCGCCGCCGATGATCGAATTTTGCGGCTTGCTGGCGGCATCGGTATCGAGCGGCAACATGGTCTGGCCAAAGTCGAACTTGGCCTGCTTCTTGATGCTGCCGTAGTAGGCCGAGGAGTTCATCCACATGCCGCACTCGGCGTTGGTGAACATGGATAGGCTGTCGCCACGGCGTCCGCCATAGGTGAACAAATTATCTTTCGACCAAGAAGCGATGGTGGCGAGGCGCTTCTTGACCGCGTCGTTGTTGAAGGTGAATTCGGTGCCCAGGCCGGCGAAACCATTTTCCTGGGTTCCAATCGCAAGGTTGTGCCAGGAACTGTAGTTTTCGACCATGACCCAGGACTGCCAGCCGAAGGAGAAGCCGCACTTGTATCCGGCCGCGACCAGTTTTTCCGACGCGCTTTTCATTTCGTCCCAGGTTTTCGGCGGCGATGAAATCCCGGCTTTCTTGAAGGCATCCTTGTTGTACCACAGCACCGGGGTGGAGGAGTTGAACGGCATGGACAAAAGATCGCCGTTGGGGCGCTGGTAATAGGAAATCACGGCCGGCAAATAGATCGACTTGTCGAAGGGCAATCCCGAATCCTTCATCAGATCCTCAATCGGATAAACCGCACCTCTGGCGGCCATCATGGTGGCGGTGCCAACCTCGAAAACCTGAACGATATGGGGCTGTTGTTTGGCCCGGAAGGCCGCGATGGCCGCCGTCATGGTCTCGGTGTAGTTACCCTTGAAAACCGGCTTGACCTTGAATTCGGATTGGGTCGCGTTGAAATCCGAGGCGATTTTGTTGACGCGCTCGCCATTGGTGCCGCCCATGGCGTGCCACCACTGTATTTCCGTTGGCGCCGCGAAAGCGGCCGTGGCGCCGGCGGTCACGGCGAAGATCGTGGCGGCGGCGGTAATCGTCTTACGCAAATTCATTGTTGCTTCTCCCTGTCGAGATAAACGTCGAGATACACCGGCGAGACCGGCGCGGACCGTGAATCGAACCGCGAAAATCCCTTGGCCAAGAACCCAGGCCCCGCGCCCGCTCTTCGTGGGGGCAATTGAGCCAAACCCTTATGCTTTTTCGACCTTGAGCATCCACCGCCATAAAGTCAAATAGATAAACTGAACAGTTCCATGTCTTTGTGTTATAGTATGCATCCGATGATTGGCATGCCCCTGGGGGCGGGAATAAACGGGGGCGGGAGAGGGTTATGATCCGGTTACGGCAGTTGGAAGCCTTCCGCGCGGTCATGCACGCGGCCAGCGTCACCCAGGCGGCCGAGGTGCTGCGTATATCCCAGCCAGCGGTTAGCCGCCTTATCGCCAGTCTCGAGCAAGACTTGGGATTTGCTCTATTCAGCCGCCGGCGCGGACGCCTGTTGCCGACCCCGGAATCGACCTTTCTGCTGGGCGAGGTGGAACGGGCGATTTCCAACCTGGACCACATCGGTCAGATCGCCGAGGATATCCGCAACCGGCGCACCGGGCACCTTCAAATCGCCTGCCTGCCGGGTTTCGCGACCAGCCTGCTGCCCCGTGTGGTGGCCAGGTTTCTGGCCCAGCGCCCCGACGTGACCATATCCCTTCAACCGCGGCACAATCAGCGGGTTCAGGAGTGGATCATGGCCCAGCAATACGATGTCGGGTTTTCCGAAAAGCCGCTCGATCACCCGGCGGTCGAGTCCGAGACCCTGCGCGTGCGCTGCGTTTGCATCCTGCCCAAGGGGCACCCCCTGGCCGCCCGCGAGGTCTTGACCCCGAACGACCTCGACGGGCTTCCGATGATTGCCATGAACCGCGACCACCCCCATTTCCACGCTCTGCGCCAAGCCTTCGAGCGGGCCGGCGCGCGCTTCAACGTGCGGGTCGAGACGCGCCAGTTCGCCTCCGCCTGCATCATGGTCGGCGAGGGCGCCGGGGTCTCGGTCGTCAGCCCCATCGACGCCGACGAGTACCTGAACCGGGGTCTGGAGGTTCGCCGCTTCGAGCCTTCCATACCCTTCGATCTGGGTATTCTCTATCCGGCGCACCGGCCCCGGTCCCTGATCCTGGTGGAGTTCGTGGCCACTTTCCACGACAGCATGAAGCCCTATTCCATAAGACCGGAAATGGCGGTGCGCCGCGCCTCTTGACGGTTTTGCGGGGCCGCGCAAGCTTCGGATAGAGCGGTCTCCGGCGGCGGGTTATAAAGGATCCAGGCGTTCTAGCGAGCAGGAGATTTTTACCATGACCACAACATCAGCCCTGGAGATATCGGCGCGGCATCTGGCCCAGGTCCGCGCGGCCTGCGCCGCGATCGAGGCTAGGGACGGGCAGAGCGTCACCCTGGCACAGCTGGCGCGCGACGTGGGCATGAGCCCCTGGCATCTGCAGCGCCTGTTCAAACGGGCCATGGGCGTGACCCCGCGCGATTACGCCGACGCCCGCCGGGCGCGCCGGTTCCGGACAGAGCTTAAGAACGGCGAGTCGGTCGCCGGCGCAACCTATGCCGCCGGATATGGCTCTTCCAGCCGGGTTTACGAAGATTCCCGCTCGCAACTGGGCATGACCCCAGCGTCCTATGCCAAGGGCGGCAAGGGCGCACGCCTTGCCTATGCCGTCGTCGGCTCGCCGCTGGGCCGTCTGCTGGTCGCGGCGACCGCCAAGGGCGTCTGCTTTTTGGCCTTGGGCGGCGAAGACGCCGCCTTGGCGCGGGAATTACGGGCCGAATTCCCCCAGGCCGACGAAATCGTCCGCGACGAGGCGGCGATCGCGCCCGCGCTCCAGGTTCTACTGCGTCACCTGGCGGGCCAGGCGCCCCATCCCGGCCTGCCGCTAGATGTGCGCGCGACCGCGTTCCAACGCCGGGTCTGGCAGGAACTGCTGGCCATCCCCAGCGGCGAAACCCGGACCTATTCCCAGATCGCCGAACGCCTGGGCACCCCCAAGGGCCAGCGCGCGGTCGGCCGGGCGTGCGCCACCAACCCGGTTTCGATCCTGATTCCCTGCCACCGGGCCCTGCGCAAGGACGGCGCGCTCGCCGGCTATCGCTGGGGGGTCGAGCGCAAGCGGGCGCTTCTAGACCTGGAACTCAAAAACCGCGAAAGCTGATTCTTGTCCCGGCGCGATCGCGCCCGCTATACTACATCCATGGCAAATTCGAGCCGTACCCCCAAAATACTGCGTTTGGCGGGCCGGGAAATCCCTCTAAGGATCGCACGGCACGCACGGGCCCGGCATATTTCCCTGCGCATCGACGGCGCCGACGGGGCGGTTCGCATGATCCTGCCGCGCCGGGCCGCCCTGAGCGAAGGGCTCGAATTCGCCGAACACAGAAAGGCATGGCTGCTCGATCAACTCGACGCCCTGCCGGCGCGTATACTTTTTAGGGACGGCGCCATCGTGCCGATCCTGGGCCAAGACCATACCATCCGCCACGATCCCGGAGGGCGCCGGGGGGTCTGGCGCGCCGCGGGCGTACTCTGGGCCAGCGGCCACCCTGAGCATCTGCCGCGGCGCATCGCGGATTACCTGAAAACCGAGGCCCGGCGCGAACTGAGTGTCCGGGCGCGAGACAAGGCGGCGAAAATACAGCAAAACGTCCGCCGGGTATCGGTGCGCGAAACCCGGACCCGTTGGGGCTCTTGCGGCAGCGACGGGACCATGAATTTTTGCTGGCGCCTGATTCTGACCCCGGAGGACGTGCTGGACTATGTGGTCGCCCACGAGGTCGCGCACCTCAAGTACATGGATCACGGGCAAGATTTCTGGGATTTAACCGCACGCCTCACCGCCAACGCCACCGGCGCCCGCGACTGGCTGCGCCAACATGGCGACCGGGTGCTTAGATACGGTTAGGCCGGCAAGGCCACGCCCGGCACCCAGATGTAGCCGTCGGGGTCGGCCAGGTAGCATTCGCGCAGGCCATGGGGCTTGTCTTTCGTCGCGGCCAAGACGGTATCGCCGCGCGCCTCGGCGCGGCGTTGCGCGGCATCGGGATCGAGGCCGTAAAGGCGAAGTTCCGCCCCGACGCCCCGGATCGCCCTGTCGCCGATCAGACTCAGCAAGGGATGATCGGCGTAGGTGCCGTCGGCGTGCAGAATGATGTCATGGCCGTCATGGCGCAGGACTGCGAAATCGGCGTTGGCGAAGACCTGTTCGAGCTTCAGGACTTCGCGCAGAAAAGCGCAGGAGCGCGCGACGTCGCGGACCAGGAGGTTGACCCCGAAACCGGCGAGCGAGCGGCCGTAGTCGGGCGCGGTCATCCAAGCCTTGTCATTATCCATTGTCTTATCAAACCTTATTGGAGGGTTGCGGTCTCAAGTCCCAGGGCGGCGATCAAGCCTTCGATTTCGTGCCGGGCGCGGGCGTGGCCGGCCGGGCCACGGGCGCCGACCCGGTCTTCTTGGCCGCGCGCGGGCGGGTCGAGTAAGGTCAGGCCGTTGTAAAACAACTCGCGAAACACCACGCGCTCGCTTAAGCCCGGATGCAAACGAAATCCCATGCGGCCACTCAAGAGACGCAACAGCTTGTCCATCTCGCGGGTATTGCGAGCGTCAATGTGGGCCAGGCGGTTGCGGATGACGATCCAATCGATGAGCGCGCGTCCGCGCGCCCTTCGGCGGTCGTTTTCGTCGAGCACCAGGCGACCGTAGGCGCTCGGCTCCACGATCTCGCGCCGTTGGCGATCGATCCGCGCCAGAACGTCCAGGTCCAGAAAACTGTCGTTCATGGGGGTGATCAGGGTATCGGCGACATCCAATCCCAGGCGCGACAGATTGGTGTGGCTGCCCGGCGTATCGAGCAGGATAAAACGGCAACCGCTTAGATTCTCGAGAGCCGCCTGCAGCTCCGTCCGCTCCTCGGCATGAGCCGCCGTCCGGTCGCGCGAAGCCGAGGGCGCGATGCGGCAATGCCGGGGCACCGCCAGCGCGCACGCGTCCCGCGCGGCGTAGTCGCGCCGGTTGGCGATGTAGCGCGACAAGGTGCCCTGGTGGCCGTCGAGATCGACGGTTCCAACCTCGTGGCCTTGGGCCATGAGGTAAACGGCCAGGTGCAGAACCGTCGTCGATTTACCGGTTCCGCCCTTTTCGTTGCCCAGCACGATAACGCTGCGCGGCCCCGCCCCGGCCTTCGCCGCCTTCGCATCGTCCGCTGGCGGCGCGGGCGCGGGCAGGCCGAGAGTCTTGGCGAGGTACGCGATTTCCGCCGCCGCCTTGGCGTTCGCTGGGCCTTGCGCGGCGGCCATGGCCCCGGCGATACGTAGCAGCATCTGCGGCGTGTCCGGGACCCCGGCGAAGCCGGAAATAGCGCTCAACGCCCGCACCCGGCCAGCCTCGAGGTTGTCGCCAAGCGCCGCCGCGAAATCCTCGAAGGCTTCGACCGCCGCATGAGGGTCGTTCCCGCGCAGGCTTTCCACGCTATCCAGGATCTGATCGAGACAGAGCCGCTGGGACAGGCTGGGCGGGCCGGCGCCGCAAGCGCCCAGGGCGGCGCTGGCCATGGCGGCCTCCATGAGGGCGCGCCCGCGCGCCGCTTTCGCGGTCAGGGGTTCGGTCAGCCGGCGAAAAAATTTCACGTCCCGTTACCGTTTCGTGCCGAGGGCCTGTTGACACTTAGGATGCCGGTTTTCCGTCCGGAAACACGATAAAACAAAATCCTAGAGTCAGGTATCGATTCCATCGAAACCGTAAAGACCCTATCCCCCCAAGCCTACACCAAGGATCGAAGCAACGGCCACCCGCGACTTTCGCACTAGAGGCTGGTTCTAGGGATCATGCTGGCGTCCAGGGGCGGGGGGGCTTTGGGCCGCTTCATCGGAATCGACGCCCAGGGCGCGCAGGATACGGCCGACGAAACCGCCGCCGGGATCGCGCGGCCCGCCCATTGTTTCCCATGCGGCGGCCTCGCCGCCCGGCAAGGCGGCGGGCGCCATGCCCTCCTGGGCGCGGACCATGACGCGCCGCCACAGGCGCGCGGGCAATGAACCGCCGGTCACGCCCTCGGTCGGCGTGCCGTCGTCGTTGCCGAGCCACACCCCGGCGACGAAATCGGCGGTGAAGCCGACAAACAAGGCATCGCGGAAATCCTGGCTGGTGCCGGTCTTGCCCGCCGCCGGGCGGCCCGGGTCGGCGGCCTTGCCGCTGCCCCAGGCGACCGTCGCGGTCATGAGGTTGGTCATTTGATCGACCTGGGCGGCCGCGACGACCCGCCCCGGTCCGCCACCCTCGCGCCGGTACAGAATCGCGCCGCCGGGGCCGCGAATCTCCACGATGGCATAGGGCAGGATGCCCCGGCCCCGGTTGGCGAAGGTGCCATAGGCGCCGGTCAGTTCCAGAAGCGTGACTTCGGAAGCGCCGAGGGCCAAGCTGGGATGCAGGGTCAAGTCCGAGGTGATGCCGAGGCGCCGGGCAACCGCCGCCGTCTTCGCCGAACCGACAGCTTCATTGAGGCGCACGGCGACCGAATTCAAGGACCGGGCGAAGGCTTCGCGCAGGGTCACCTCGCCGTAATACTTATCCGCATAGTTGCTGGGCCGCCACTTGCCGATGCTGAGGGGTGCGTCAATCATGCGCTCGCCGGGGGCGTGGCCGGCTTCCAGTGCCGCGAGATAGACAAAGGCCTTGAAGGCGGAACCGGGCTGGCGCAAGGCCTGGGTCGCGCGGTTGAACTGGCTGGCATCGTAGTCGCGTCCGCCGACCAGAGCGCGGACCGCGCCGTCCGGCTGCATGAGCACGACCGCACCCTGGCTCACGCGCCGCTTGGCGCCCTGCTTCGCCAGGGTGACCGCGAGTTCCTGTTCCGCGACCCGCTGATAATATGGATTGAGGGTCGTGATCACGGTCAGGTCGCGGTCCACGGGGCCGATGAAATCGGCGACCTGTCCCATCACCCAGTCGGTGAAATAGCGCGCCTGATTGCCCGCCGCCGCGCGCCCGCGGGTTTTCCCGGCCAGGGCCGCGCCCGCTTCCGCCGCGGAAACGAACCCAGCCGCGGTCATGGAGCGCAGGACCAGGGCCGTGCGTTTATCCGAACGCGCGGCGTCGCTGGCCGGGCTGTAGCGCGAGGGCGCCTTGAGCAAACCCGCCAGAAGCGCGGCCTCGTAAAGATTGACCGCGCGCGCCGGCTTGCCGAAATAGCGCCGCGACGCGGCATCCACGCCGTAAGTTCCCGCCCCCAGGTAAACCCGGTTGAGATAGAGCCCCAGGATCTGATCCTTGGAGAAGTTATATTCGAGCCAGAAGGCGAGCAGCATTTCCTGGACTTTCCGCTTGATGGTGCGCTCAGGCGAAAGGAACAGGTTCTTGGCCAGTTGCTGGGTCACTGTGGAGCCGCCCGCGACCACGCGCCCGGCGCGCAGATTGGCCAGCATGGCGCGCGCCAGACCGAAGGGGTCGAAGCCGAAATGCGTATAAAAGCGCCGGTCCTCGACCGCGAGGACCGCATGGGGCAGGTGCGGCGGCAGGTCGCGCACCCGGACCATATCGCCGTAAACATCGCCGTAGGAAGCCAACAGGGTACCATCGGCGGCGATCAAAGTGACCGAGGGCCGGCGCTCGACCGCACCCAGGTCGGCGACCTCCGGCAGATCGTAGGCGTACCAGGCGACCAGGGCGGTCAGGGCGATAACGCCCCAGATCGCCAAGGTTCCGCCCCAGACAATGAAACGCATGGGCCAGGAACGCCGGGGGGCGGGTCTCTTGGGAGTCTTGGTCTTTTTGGACATGAAAGTCTTGGTTCGCCCGCCCAGAATGCGAGTCTAGACGTCCAGGTTGGTGACCTGGAGCGCGTTCGCTTGGATAAATTCGCGCCGGGGTTCGACCGCGTCGCCCATGAGGGTCGAAAAGATGCTGGCCGCCTCGTCGGCGTGGGCGACCTTGACCTGCAGCAAGGCCCGGGCGCTGGGGTCCAGGGTGGTTTCCCAAAGCTGATCCGGATTCATTTCGCCGAGGCCCTTGTAACGGGCGATGGCGACGCCCTTGCGGCCCAGCTCAAACACGGCATCGGCCAGGCCGCTGGGCCCGGAGATGTCGATTTCCCGATCCTTGGCTTTCAGGACCGCCTTCTTGAGATAGGTTTCCCGCAGGGCCTCGGTCATGAGATCGAGGTTGCGGGCGTCACTGGAACGCAGCAGCGGCCCGTCGATGCTGCGCCGCTCGGTCAAGCTGCGAAGGGTGCGCTGGAAGCTTAGGCCTCCGTCGTCCAGGGCCGTGCCGGTCCAGCCGCGCTCACCGGGTGCGGCGATGGCGTCGAGCCGCTTGGCGATATAGGCCGACGCCTCGGCGGTGCGATCCGGATCGGTGAGGATTTCCGGGTTCAAGGCCCTGGCGATCAAGGTTTGTTCCACCACCTGGACGCTGCCGACCCGGCGCACCAGGGTTTCCATCAAGTGCTTGGCCTGGGCCGCTTTCTGAACCAGATCGCGCAGATCCTCGCCCGCGATCTGAGCGCCGCCGGGTTGTTCCGCATCGAGCACCAGGACGCTGCCGGAAATCCCGTTACCGATCAGGTAGGCCTCCATCTCGCGGTCGTCTTTCAGGTATTGCGGCTTGCCGTCGCGCTTGGCGCGATAAAGCGGCGGCTGGGCGATGTAAAGATGCCCGCGCTCCACCAATTCCGGCATCTGACGATAGAAGAAGGTCAGCAGAAGCGTGCGGATATGGCTGCCGTCCACATCGGCGTCGGTCATGACGATGACCTTGTGATAGCGCAGCTTGGTAATATCGAATTCGTCCTTGCCGATGCTGGTCCCCAGGGCCGTGATCAGGGTGCCGATTTCGGCCGATCCCAGCATTTTGTCGAAACGCGCCCGTTCCACGTTCAGGATCTTGCCGCGCAGGGGCAGGATCGCCTGAAACTTGCGGTCCCGGCCCTGCTTGGCGGAACCGCCGGCGGAATCGCCCTCGACCAGGAACAATTCGCTCAAGGCCGGATCGCGCTCCTGGCAGTCGGCGAGCTTACCCGGCAGGGAGGAAATATCGAGCGCCCCTTTGCGCCGGGTCAACTCGCGCGCCTTGCGCGCCGCCTCACGCGCCGCCGCCGCCTCGACCACCTTGGCGACGATCCGCCGGGCCTCGGCCGGGTGTTCCTCGAAATATTGACCGAGACGGTCGCCGATAACCGCCTCGACCACCGGGCGGACATCGGAGGACACCAGCTTGTCCTTGGTCTGGCTGGAGAATTTCGGGTCCGGCACCTTGACCGATAGCACGCAGGTCAAGCCTTCGCGGGCATCGTCCCCGGCCAGGGCGACCTTCTCGCGCTTGGCGATTCCCGAGGTCATGGCATAGCCGTTGATCTGCCGGGTCAGGGCACCCCGGAACCCGGCCAGGTGGGTGCCGCCGTCGCGCTGCGGGATGTTGTTGGTAAAGCACAGCATGGTTTCGTGATAGCTGTCGGTCCACTGCAAGGCGGCTTCGACCACGATCCCGTCGCGTTCGCCCGATATGATGACCGGCGCATCGACGATCGGCGACTTGGTGCGGTCCAGATAGCGCACGAAAGCCTCGAGCCCGCCCCGGTAAAACAACTCCACGGTCTTGGCCTCGGCTTGGCGGTCGTCGGTCAGCTTGAGCCGCACGCCGGAATTCAGAAACGCGAGTTCGCGCAAACGGTGTTCGAGAGTCGCGAAATCGAACTCGGTCATGGTGAAGGTCTTCTTGGAGGGCAGGAATGTCAGTTCGGTCCCCGTGCGCCCGGCCGCTTCGCCGGTGACCGCGAGAGGGGCCTCGGTCTCGCCGTCGGTGAAGCGCACCTTGTATTCCTGACCGGCGCGCCAGATGGTCAACTCAAGCCATTCCGACAGGGCATTGACGACCGAAATGCCGACCCCGTGAAGGCCGCCCGAAACCTTGTAGGAATTCTGATCGAACTTACCCCCGGCATGAAGCTGGGTCATGATGACCTCGGCCGCCGAAACTCCTTCCTCGGCATGAATATCGACCGGGATGCCACGGCCGTTGTCGCGCACCGTGACCGATCCGTCGCCGTTCAAAATCACCTCGACCAGGTCGCAGTGCCCGGCCAGGGCCTCGTCGATGGCGTTATCGACCGCCTCGTACACCATGTGATGCAGGCCGGAACCGTCGTCGGTATCGCCGATGTACATCCCGGGGCGCTTGCGCACCGCCTCCAGGCCGCGCAGCACCTTGATCGATTCGGCGCCGTAAGCGGCGGCGGCGGTTGCGGTGCGCCCGGCTTCCCGGCCAAGCTGTTGGGTCATGGCATTATCTTTCCGTGATTTTCCGCCGCCGGCGCGGGGTGCAGCGCGGCGTTCTCGACCCGCACGAACTGCGCCGCCCGGCCAAGCGGCGCGAAGACCGCCGCTTCGGTCCCGGTCATCCAGGCTTGCACGCCAAGATCGAGGATCTCCTCATACAAGGCCGTGCGCCGGGCGCCGTCCAAGTGGGCCGCGATTTCGTCCAGAAGCAGCAGCGGCGGGCCGCCGTGCTCAAGGGTCAAAAGCTGGGTATGGGCCAGGACTATGGACACCAGGAGCGCCTTTTGCTCGCCGGTCGAACACAGCCCGGCCGCCATGGCGCGCCCCAGATGGCATACCGCCAGATCGCAGCGATGGGGGCCGAGCGACGCCCCGCCGGTTTCGCCGTCGCGGGCGCGGGAAGCGGCCAGGCCGTCGCGCAGGCGATCCTCGGCCTCGAGCGCCGGGCCGTCCTCCAGCCAAGCCTCGACCGCGCCGTCCAGGGCCAGGCCGGGGGCCGGAAAGGCGCCCGGCCGCGCCGCGCAGACGGCGTTCAGGCGTGCGACCAGGGCGCGCCGCGCGGCGGCGATGGCGATTCCGTGACGGGTCATGGCGTCTTCAAGGGCCGCCAGCCAGGCATCTTCGGCGCGGCCGCTTCTTAAAAGCCGGGCGCGTTCGCGCAGGGCTTGCTCGTAGGCGGCGACCCGGCGCGCGTGCGCCGGATCGAAACCGTAAACCAGACGGTCCAGAAAACGCCGCCGGGGGGCCGGCCCGTCGCGCAAAAGGCCGTCCATTTGCGGGGTCAGCCAAACCACGGAAAAGACCTCGCTCAAGCTGTGCCGGCCGCGCGCCACGGCGCCGTCTATTTTCACCGTCCGGCGCTCGCTTTTGCGGTCATTTTCCGCGCCCGGCGTTTCCGCCTCGCGTCCGGTCCCGAGCTGACGTTCGCCATCGGGGGTCACGACCCTGGCCGCGACCGCCCAGCCGCCCGGCGTGTCCTGACCCGGCGTCCGGCGCCCGATATCGCCCGCGCTCGCGCGGCGCAGGCCCCGGCCCGGGGCCAGAAACGAGATCGCCTCCAGCAGATTGGTCTTACCGGCGCCGTTCGGGCCGCACAGCACCAGGGGCCGCCCGTCGGCTGTCAGTTCCGCCGCCGGGTAGCCGCGAAAATCCGTAAGGGTCAGGCGCGACAGCCAAACCCGCGGGCGCCGCTTCGGCCCAGTAACCGCCGCCACGGCAGCCAAGGGCGGTTGTCTAAGTATTGCTTCTGTCACCAAAATCCTGCCAAGCAATCGTCAGCGGGCGGCCAAGGCGCGCGCCAATCACACCCGCATCGGCATCAGCACATACAACGCGGAGGCATCGGATTTATCGCGCACGATGGTCGGCGACGCCGAATCCGCCAGGCTGATCTCGGCCTCGCCACCTTCGATCTGCGACGCGATGTCCAGCAGATAGCGGGAATTAAAGCCGATCTCGATCCCCGGTCCGCTGTAGTCGACCGGCACCTCTTCGCTCGCGGAGCCGCTTTCGGGGCTGTTGGCGGATAAGGTAATACTGCCGTTTTCGATCTGAAGCTTCACCGCGCGGCTTTTCTCGCTCGAGATCGTGGAGACCCGGTCGACCGCGGCCTTGAAGCTCTGGCAATCGACCTCGACGATCTTGTCGTTTCCCGATGGGATCACCCGCTCGTAATCGGGAAAGGTGCCGTCGATCAGCTTGGACGTCAGCACCGTGGAATCGAAGGCGAGCCGGACCCGGGTGTCGGACAAGGCCATCTCGACCGGCTCTTCCGCCTCTTCGATCAGCTTGCGAATTTCGCCCACGGCCTTGCGCGGCAAGATAACGCCGGGCAGCCCTTCCGCCCCCTTGGGCAGGGGCATCTCGAAACGGGCCAGGCGGTGACCGTCGGTCGCCACCGCGCGCAAGACCTGCTCGGCCCCGCTTTCGCTCGCATGCAAGTAAATGCCGTTGAGGTAATAGCGCGTCTCCTCGGTCGAGATCGCGAAGCGCGTGCGGTCGATCAGATTCCGTAAGTCCTTGGGCTGCATGGAGAAGCTGTGCGGCAAGTCGCCGTCGCCAGTGGCCGGGAAATCCTCGCGCGGCAAGGTCGCCAAGGTAAAGACCGAGCGCCCGGCGCGCAGGGTGATGCGATTGTCATCGCCGGAGCTGGAAATTTCCACTTGGGCGCCATCGGGCAGCTTGCGCACGATGTCGTAGAAAGTGTGCGCCGGAGTGGTGGTCGCGCCCGGCTCCGTAACCTCGGCGGCGACCGAATCGACGATCGCCAGATCCATGTCGGTCGCGGTCAGGGACAGGCGCCCGTCGGCGACCTCGACCAGCACGTTCGAGAGTATGGGAATCGTGTTGCGGCGCTCGACCACGCTTTGGACATGGGCCAGGGTCTTGAGGAGCGCGCTGCGTTCGATGGTCAGCTTCATGATGCGCCTTGACGTTGTTTGGGCTGTGGCGAAATTACTAAAAAATGGCCGGAAATGCCCGCGGAAGACCGCCGCGGCGCATAGTGCCCCAGCATGGCCCACAGACCCCGCAAAGATAAGCTTTTCCCAGGGCTTTGGAAAGGGCCGTGAGCCCGGCCGGCGGGCAATGCCCGCGGGCCGGAGCGCGCCCTCGAGGCGGGGCCGGAAAACGCTCTAGAGCTTTATACGGCTCAATTCTCCAGCATGCGGCGCAGCAATTCGACGTCCTCGGCAAAGCTTGGATCGCCCAGCTTCAACTCGTCGATCTTGCGTACCGCGTGCATGACCGTGGTGTGGTCGCGGCCCCCGAATTTGCGTCCGATCTCGGGCAGGGACCGGCTGGTCAACTGCTTGGCCAGATACATGGCGACCTGGCGCGGGCGGGCCACAGCCCGGGCCCGGCGCGCCGAATGCATGTCGGTCATGCGCACGTTGAAGTGTTCCGCGACCCGCTTTTGGATCTCGTCTATGGTGACCTTGCGGTCATGGGAGCGCAGCAGGTCTTGGAGCACTTTCTGGGTCGTTTCCAGCGAGATCGTGCCGCCGATAAGCTCGGCATGGGCGACGATGCGAATCAGCGCGCCTTCCAGTTCGCGGACGTTGGAGGTGATCTTGTGGGCCAGGAACTCAAGAACCCTGGGCGGAATCTCAAGCGCCGCGCGCTCCGCCCTGGCCTGCAGAATGCCGAGGCGAAGTTCGTATGTGGTCGGATGGATATCGGCGACCAGGCCCCAGCCCAAGCGCGAGCGCATGCGCTCCTCCACCCCATCCAGATCGGCGGGGCTCTTATCGGCCGAGATCACCACCAGCCGGTTGCGGTCAACCAGGGCGTTGAAGGTGTGAAAGAACTCCTCCTGGGTCATCTCGCGGCCGGCGATGCAATGCAGATCGTCGATCATCAGCACATCGACCGAACGGAACTGATCCTTGAAAGCCATGGTGTCCTTGGTCCGTACCGCGCGCACGAACTCGTACATGAACTTCTCCGCCGAGAGATACAACACCCGGCGCTTGGGATCCCGCGCCCGTATTTCCCAGGCGATGGCGTGCATGAGGTGGGTCTTACCCAAGCCGCTGGAGCCATAGAGGAACAGGGGGTTGAAGGGCACCTGGGGCGCCTCGGCGGCCCGCCTGGCGGCCGCATAGGCAAACTCATTCGGCTTGCCGACGACGAAATTATCGAAGGTCAGGCGCGAGTCGAGAGGCGCGCTGAAGTTGGGATGCGCCGATTCGATGGCCGCCGCCGACGCGGTGCCGGAGACCGGTGGGACCGGCGCCGCTTCCCCGGCCATGGCTTCGCGCCGCGGCCGGGCGGCCGGGCGGGGCTTGGCGGAGTCCAGAGGCCGGGGCGGTTGAACGACGATCTCGACGCTAAGGATCGCTTCGTCTTCATCGCGCCACAACGTCAGGACAATTTCCTTGTAGTTCCCGATCACCCAATCGCGCATAAAGCGGGTCGGGACCGCCATGCGCGCGACGCCGCCCTTTATGCTGACCAGCGTGAGTGGTTTCAGCCACGAGCTATAGGCGGCCTCGCCGGCTTCGGCGCGCAAACGCCCGCGAATCCGCGCCCAAACCTCGGCATAGGCCTGCACCGCCCGATACTCGTTTGCCGCTTGGCCGTCTTCCCCTTGCGTCACCTTGGCTCCCCTCTCAGGCGTTATCGCCGATCCCAACGTACAATCCCAATGCGGGAAAGCCGTCAGGTGAAATCATTCAAGCGTTAAGATCGCGATCCGGACTCGCGCGTTTTCGGCCGCGCGTCCGGCTTTTGAAATTCATGTCGATACGATGTTCGGTGTAGATAAATACGTTCGGTGTAGATGAAAAACGGGCCGCGATAATCCGGCGCTTTCACAGACAGATGGGCTTGGATACTTCGCGGATGTTTTTGCAAGCCTGCCTCCCCAGACATAGTTTTCTAACGTAACGTCTAAGTGCGCTTGGAACGCACTTGTCCTTTTCCCGGCATCAAAAGCGTTGGCCGCCTCTGAATTTTGGGTGAAATATCTTCCACCGTTTCAGTGTTTTATTGTGTCGGCGCTTATTTGCGCGAGAGGCGTAATCTAGCTATCGCGTTTGCGTGAAGCAAGAAGATCGAAAAGGGAACGAGATAAGTTTTTACCAATACCGTGGCCGCGATTACGGCATCCTGGAAAAAAGTCTTCACGAATCGGGGCGCTTGTTGGCGCGTCTTACTTTGCCAAGCCAGCAAAAAAAATTGCAAAAAAAATTGCGCCGGAAAAGCCCGGCGCGATTTTCTCAATGAATCGATAGCAACCTTGGTTCGCGTTAGCCCCGTCAGGCCATGGTCTTGATGCGCGCATTCAGACGCGACAGCCGCCGCGCGACCGTGTTGCGATGCAACAGCCCGACGCGAACGCCGCGATGCAACTCGGGCTGCGCGCTGGTCAAGGCCGCGCGTGCCTCGGACTTGTCGCCGCTGGCGATCGCCAGTTCTATTTTCTTGACGAAAGTACGTATGCGCCCGATGCGCGCGCCATTGATGACCCGGCGGCGTTCGTTTCGGCGGATCCGCTGTTTGGCGGAAGCATGATTGGCCATGTGTCGGACCTATTCTCGATGTTACCTGGCGGCCCTAAAAGCCGCGTGCAAGGCCGGGCTTATAGCGCCCCACCCCCAAAGCGTCAAGCCAAGCCTATCCTATATGGCGTTAACGATGTTTCCAGGCCGCCTTGCGCTTTTCGGCAAAGGCTTGCATGCCTTCCTTCTGGTCTTCGGTCGCGAAGCTCGCATGGAACACCCGGCGCTCGAATTTGATGCCTTCGGCCAGGGTCGTCTCATAGGCCCGGTTGACCGCCTCCTTGGCCATCATGGCGATGGGCAGGGACTGGGACGCGATCTTCTCCGCCACCGCCATGGCCTCGTCCATCAGTTTATCGGCCGGCACCACGCGCGCGGCCAGGCCGCAGCGTTCCGCTTCCTCGGCGTCCATCATGCGCCCGGTCAGGCACAGGTCCATGGCCTTGGATTTACCGATAAAGCGGGTCAGGCGCTGGGTCCCGCCGGCGCCGGGAATGGTGCCCAGGGTGATTTCCGGCTGGCCGAACTTGGCCGTGTCGGCGGCGATGATCATGTCGCACATCATGGCGACCTCGCAGCCGCCGCCCAGGGCGAAGCCGGCGACCGCGGCAATAGTCGGCTTGCGGGTCTGGGCCAGGCGCTCCCAGCCTTGGGTGATGAAATCCTCGCGGTAGGCGTCCATGTAGGTCTTGTCCATCATCTCCTTGATATCGGCGCCGGCGGCGAAGGCTTTCTCGGAGCCGGTCACCACGATGCAACCGATCGCCGGATCGGCCTCGAAACCGTCGAGCGCCCGTCCCATTTCGCCGATAAGCGCCGCGCAGAGCGCGTTCAGCGCCTTGGGCCGGTTGAGGGTGATGAGGCCGACAGCACCGCGCGTCTCGACCAGGATGTTTTCGTAAGCCATGATTTGGGTTCCTAAATAAGCGGGTTTGAGTATCAATCCGGTTCGAGCGTGAAACGCACGATCAAGTCGCCGTCGCCGCCCAGAAAAATCAGGCTGAGCCGCTCGCCCTCGCGTATGAAGACGTTACTTTGGCGCGCGCGCCAGCCGAGTTGCGGCAGGGTCGCGGTATAAAAAGCAGCGACCTTCGCGCGGCTGACTTCGCCCTCGGCATAAGCCTCGACGATCCGCCCCGAAGGCTTGTCGAAGACCACGCCGGCATCGGGAACGGAGGTCAACCCGGTCATCAGGGGCAGATCGTCGATTCCCGCCACATAGGCGGTCGCCGCCCGCGCGGGCGCGGGTAAGCTCATAACAGACAGGCAAAGGGCGAAGGCAATCAAGCGAAACATCGCGGCCGTTCTTAGCCTACCTTTGCCGGGTGCCACAATAAAAAGTCGCCCGCGCGGATTGCACGATCCGCCGGATACCGCCTGTGCCCCTGAGCCCGCAGGTGCAGCCGGGACAGGCTTGTCCCTCGCGTCCATAGACCGCCCAGTCATGTTGAAAATAGCCCATTTCCCCAGAGGCTTGAACATAGTCGCGCAGGGACGACCCACCGGCCTCGATTGCCCGGCTAAGAACCTCGCGAATGGCCGCCGCCAGGCGTTCCGCCCGGCCCCCCTGCACGGAACGCGCGGCGCGGCGCGGGGAGATGCCGGCGAAGAACAGGCTTTCCGAGACATAGATATTCCCCAAGCCCGCGACCACGCGCTGATCCAGAAGCGCGGCCTTGATCGGCGCGCGCTTGCCGGCCAGGCGGCGCGCCAGGACCGGGCCGGAAAATTCATTGCCCAAGGGTTCCGGCCCCAGGTTCGCCAGTAGGCGGTGCCGGTCCAGACTCCCGGCATCGACCAAATCCATGACCCCGAAGCGGCGGGCGTCGTTGAAACGGATTTCGTCGCCGCGTTCCGTGGTCAAGATGACGTGGTCGTGGGGCCCAAGGGCCTCGCGCGGGGCCCCGGGTCCGAAAACCGTCATGCGCCCCGACATGCCCAGGTGGCACAGCAGAATCCGGTCATCGTCGAGATGGACCAGGATGTACTTCGCCCGCCGGCTGAGGTGGGTGACCCGGCGTCCTTCCAGGCGGGCGGCGAAGTTTTCCGGCAGGGAAAAGCGCAGCTTGGCCCGGCGCTGCACGATCCGGGTCAGGCGCTGTCCCTCCAAGTGCGGGCGCAGGCCCCGAACCACTGTTTCGACTTCTGGAAGCTCTGGCATGACGGGGGAAGAGTAGCGCGAAGCCGGGCGGCGCGCTATGGTCGCGCGCATGCAGCCCAGCCCCGAGAACAAAGCCACGGCCACGACTCATTTCGGCTTTCAAGAGGTCGCGGAATCGGAGAAAGCCCAGCGTGTGCGCGGCGTGTTCGAAAGCGTCGCCACGCGCTACGATCTCATGAACGACCTTATGTCCGGCGGTATTCACCGCTTATGGAAATCCGCCATGATCGACTGGCTAGATCCGCGTCCGGCCATGGCGCTCCTGGACCTGGCGGGCGGCACCGGCGATATCGCGCAGCGGGTTTTGGCGCGGGTCGGGCCCGACCGCGCGGGGCCCATCACGGTGTGCGACCTCACGCCCGCCATGCTGGAAAGTGGACGGGCGCGGGCCTTTGACCGGGGCCTGGTGGGCAGCGCCTGCCCGAACGGACTGCACTGGCTGTGCGGCGACGCCCAAGACCTGCCCTTGCCGGACCGCGCCTTCGATGCCTGCACCATGGCCTTCGGGCTGCGCAACGTGACCCGCATCGGGGAAGCGCTGAGCGAGGCGCGGCGGGTTCTCAAGCCTGGCGGCCGCTTCCTGTGCCTGGAATTCAGCCATGTGGTCCTGCCGGCCCTGGCGCAAATCTACGATTTGTATTCCTTCAAGGTGCTGCCGGCTCTGGGCGCCAGGGTGGCCGGCGATGGGGCGGCCTACCGCTATCTCGCCGAAAGCATCCGCCGGTTTCCGGCCCAGGACGAACTGGCGGCGCTGATGCGCGCCGCCGGTTTCGATCAGGTGCGCTATCGCAACCTGACCGGCGGCATAGCGGCCATTCACTCCGCCTGGAGACTCTAGGCCGCACCCATGATCCGCACTTTTCGCATTCTGCTGCGCCTCTTGACGATCGGGCGCACCCTGGCCCGCCACGATGCCTTGGCGGCGGTCGAGGAGCTGCAACTGGCGCCTGGCGTCATGTGGCTGCTGCGCTGGCCGGCGCGGCGCGATATCGAAGGCCGGCCAGGGCAAAAGCTCGCCCGGGCGCTGATCGAACTGGGCCCGGTCTTCATAAAGCTCGGTCAGTTCCTCTCCACACGGGCCGATCTCCTTGGCGAAACCATGGCCGAGGACCTGGCCAAGCTTCAGGATCGCCTGCCGCCCTTTGCCGCCAGCGAGGCCCAGGCCACCATCGAGACGGAGTTAGGCCAAAGCATCGAGGCCTTGTTCGCCAGTTTCGACACGGTTCCCATATCGGCGGCCTCCATATCCCAGGTCCATTTCGCGGTCACCAAGGAAGAAGACGGCGGCCGCGAGGTCGCGGTCAAGGTGCTGCGCCCAGGTATCGAGCGCGCCTTCGAGCGCGACCTGGAGGTATTTTACTGGCTGGCCCAACTGGCCGAGCGCACCCAAGCCCGCCTGCGCCGCTTCAAGCCCGTCGCCGTGGTGCGCGAGTTCGAGGATATCGCCGGCATAGAGATGGACCTGGCCATGGAGGCGGCCGCGGCCTCGGAACTCGCCGACAATTTCGACGGCGATCCCACCTACCGCACGCCGGTCATCGATTGGCGGCGCACCTCGCGCCGGGTGCTGACCATGGGCCGCGTCGCCGGCATCCGCATCGACGACCGCGCGGCGCTTCTGGCCGCCGGGCTGGACCTGACCGAGGTTTTGACCAAGGCGGCGGCGATCTTCTTCAATCAGGTCTTCCGGGACGGCTTTTTCCATGGCGATCAGCACCCCGGCAACATGTTCGTCGATCCCCAGGGCAACATCGTCGCGGTGGATTTCGGCATCATGGGCCGCCTCGATCGCCAGACGCGCACGTTTCTCGCCGATATGCTGCTGGCCCAGTTGGCGCGCGACTACCGGCGCCTGGCCGAAGTTCATGTGGAAGCCGGCTACCTGCCGCCGGGCGAATCCCTGGATGTCTTCGCCCAGGCGCTGCGCGCCGTTTCGGAGCCGGTTTTCGACCGGCCCCTGGCGGAAATATCCTTTGCCCGCCTGCTCGCACGCCTGTTGCGCTTGAGCGAAGCCTTCAATATGCCGGTCCAGCCGCAATTGCTGCTGCTGCAAAAGAACATGATGATGGCGGAAGGAGTTAGCCGCAGCCTGGATTCAAGCCTCAACACCTGGACCCTGGCCCAGCCCTTGATCGAGGACTGGATGCGCGAGAACCGGGGCCCCGAGGCGCGGATCCGGCGCGCGGCGCAGGATCTGACCAGCTCTTTGGAACGCCTGCCCGGCATGCTTGGAAAAGTCGAGGCGGCCGCCGAAACCCTAAGCGCCAAGGGCCTGCGCCTGGACCCCGAGACCTTGGCGGCGCTCAAACAACCCGATAGCGGCCGGTCCTGGCACTTTCGCGCGCTGTGGCTGGCGGTCGCGGTGCTAGGTTTGGGACTGATCGCGGCCCTATAAAGTGCGCGCGCCTCAGGAGATGGCGTCGATTTCTTCCTCACCGAGGCTTCCCGGCACGATCATCATCGGCACATGAAGCTTGCCGATCATCTTGCCGGCCAGCGCCGTGACCAAGGGTCCGGGGCCGCGCGAGCCGGTGTTAGCGCCTAGAACCAGGATTGAGATACTGGGTTCCTCATCGAGCAAATTAAACAGCTCATCGTTCACCTTGCCCTCGCGCACGTAGAGGATGGGAATGCTGCCGGCCAGCTCGTTGACCTGGGCGGCCAGTTTTTGCAGCAACTGCTCGCCCTCGCTGCGCGCTTCCTCGCGCATCAAATCCCCGACCGCCTGCCAATGCTGGAAATCGGCCGGCTCGATCACGTAAAGCAAGGCGACCCGGCCGCCGGTGTGCCGGGCCCGGCGGCTGGCGTAACGCAAGGCGACGCTCATCTCCTCGGTCTCATCGACCACGACCAGGAAAATGCGTTCTTGCTTATCTGTGGGATCTGGCGCCGCGTCACTCATGGTGCAAAACCTGCTCAGCCCTTACGGAATGCCAAATGGGCAAGCCATCCTGCCATCAATGCGATGGCAATCGCAATCACACCGTAATAGGCGCCGTGCTGGTTCGCGAAGTCGAAAACATCCGCTTCGATGCCGATCTTGCTGACGAACAACGGCATGGTTTGCGCCGAAACCACGTGACCGTCCTTGAGCAAGTAGGTCATAACCTGATAGGCGCCAGTCGGCACATTGGACGGTAAATGCAGCTGAACGCGGAATAGCTGTTTACCCAGAAACGCGACCGAACCGACTTCCTTGCCGTAAAGGCCGCTGTCCTGAAAATTACGGATCAGGCCCCGGCGCCAGTCGCGGGCGACATTGGGCGACGCCTTGGCCGTGGGCAGTTCCAGGCGCAGGGCGTCGATCCCCATTTCGTGGCGCTCCCGGACCACGTCCGGGGCGATTTCGGCAATCGGCTTGGAGGTCGCGATGGCGTAGTAACTCGGCGCCCGCTGGAACGTCATCTGCGCCGTGTTGACCCAAATTCCCAGAACCCGGCTTTTGCGGTACATGGTCACTGGCCGGTCCGGGCCGCGCACCACGATGACGATATCGCCATCGCCCTCAACGGCACCGAACAGCAAAACATCCGTACCCGCGAAACCGGCGGTGATGGCGACCAGGCGTTTCGATAGATCGGCGACCATGGATTGGGCCTGAGCCGCCTGAAGGGCGCCGAACAACGCCAAGCACGCGGCTAAAAAGCTCACTCTTAGGGCCGCGCCCGGCATCAGCGCGCCACCCCCAGGGAATAGAGATCGTCCGGGGTAACCAGCAGGTCGAAAAACAGCTTGCCGCAAACCGCCAGGACCATGACCGCCAGTAAGCCGCGCAATTGTTCGCCGTGGAGCCGGGCTCCGGCGCGGGCCCCGAACTGGGCCCCTATCACCGCCCCGGTCAGCAGCAGAATCGCCAGGACAACATCGACGGTTTGATTGGCGTAGGCCTGCAGAAAGGTGACGTTGGCGGTCACGAATATGATTTGAAACAGCGAGGTGCCGATCACCACCGCGGTCGGCATGCCGAGCAGGTAGATCATGGCCGGGACCATGATGAAGCCGCCGCCCACACCCATGATCGCCGAGAGAACGCCGACGAAAAACCCGATCGCGAGCGGCATGAGAGCCGAGATATAGAGCTTGGAGCGGCGAAAACGGGTCTTGAGCGGCAGGCCGTGAATCCAGGTGTGCTGATGCAGCTTGCGCCGCTTGCCCGCCGTGGCTGTCCGCTGGCGCATGGTGCGCAGGCTTTCCACCAGCATCAACATGCCGATGGTGCCCAGGAAGACGACGTAGGACAGCGAGATAACCAGATCGATCTGGCCCAGGCCGCGCAGGAAGGAAAACAAGCCGACGCCGAAGGTCGATCCGGCGATACCGCCGACTAGCAGGACCGCCCCCATCTTGAAATCGACGTTGCCGCGCCGCCAGTGGGCGAGGACGCCGGAAACCGAGGAGGCGACGATCTGATTGGCCTCCGTGGCCACGGCGACGGCAGGCGGCACGCCGATAAAGATCAACAGCGGCGTCATGAGAAAACCGCCGCCGACCCCGAAAAGCCCGGAGAGAAACCCAATCGCCCCGCCCATGCCAAGAAGTAAGAAGACATTGACCGACATCTCGGCGATGGGCAGATAGATTTGCATCGCCGACGATCAGATTTCTAGAAAAACGGGCACAAGGCACATGGCGCTGCTTCGCGGCAAGGGGCGAAAACTTACTGTGATCTTGACGACTTGGACGCTCGAATCGCGACATTAGCGATAAATCGCCGCAACGCCAATGTCTTACCGGAAGAATTACGACTAAATCGCTAAAAAGTATTCGCCGGCCCGACTATTTGACGGCCAAGCTAATATCGAGACCCGATTAGCTGCGCAGGAATCCGACCTTGTCGTAAACCTCGCGCAGGACCGGCTCGGCGATCGCGCGGGCGCGCTCCGCCCCATCGCGCAAGACCGCGTCGACGCTGGAGGGGTCGCCGGTCAGGCGTTTCATCTCGTGCCCCATGGGGCCGAGCGCCGCGACCGCCAGATCGGTCAGCACCGCCTTGAAGTGCGAGAACTGAGAGCCCGCGAACTCGGTCATCGCCTCGGCCAGCGGCTTGTCGGACAGGGCGGCGTAAATACCCAGTAAGTTGTAAGCCTCCGGCCGGGCCTGGCGGGTTTCCTCTGGCACCGCGCCGTTCTCGTCCAGGGCCTCCGGGCCGGGCAGCAGCTCGGCATCGCTGGTCGCCTTGCGGATTTTCTTGGCGATGTCGTCGGCCCCGTCGGTCATGTTGATGCGGCTCATGTCGGAGGCTTCCGACTTGCTCATCTTCTTGGCACCGTCGCGCAAGGACATGACCCGCGCCGCCGGGCCGAGGATTAGCGGCTCCAGGATCGGGAACAGCTCGGTTTCGTAATCGTTGTTGAACTTCTGGGCGATATCGCGGGCCAGCTCCAGGTGCTGCTTCTGGTCCTGGCCGACCGGCACATGGGTCGCCTTGTAAGCCAGGATGTCGGCGGCCATGAGGTTGGGATAGGCATACAAACCGACGCTTGCCTTCTCGCGGTTCTTGCCCGCCTTATCCTTGAATTGGGTCATGCGGTTGAGCCAGCCCAGTCGCGCCACGCAATTGAAAATCCAGGCCAATTGCGCGTGAGCGGGAACCTGGCTTTGGTTGAAGACAATGCAGCGCTTGGGATCGACCCCGGCGGCCAGGTAGGCGGCCGCGACTTCGCGGGTATTGGCCCGCAGGGCGCCGGGATCCTGCCATAGGGTGATGGCGTGCATATCGACGACGCAGTAGATGCAGTCGTAGTCGTCTTGGAGGGCGACGAAATTTTTGATCGCCCCCAGGTAGTTGCCGAGGTGCAGGTTGCCGGTGGGCTGCACGCCCGAAAATATGCGCTTCATGATAGCGGCCTCCAAAGCCGCCGGGTTATCGCCGCTGGTTCGGGGCTGGTCAAGGCTTGCGCCGCAGGAACCGGACCAGCTCCGCCCGGTCAATCGCGCCCAGGGCAAAGGCCAGCCCGGCGTAAACCATCGCTCCGGCGCCGATCAGGATCGCCAAGCCCGCCACCCGCACCGGGATTCCTTGGTCGAACCAGGGCAGGAGCGCGCCTTGCAGCACCCAGAGTGCCGCGCCCATGGCCAGGCTGGCGGCACCGATCCGCGCCAGGCGGTGCTTGAGGCGCGCATCGAGGTGCAGGAAACCTCGGCTCCGCAGGGCCCAAGCCAGCAACAAGACATTCAGCCAGGCTGAGATGGCGGTCGCCAGCGCCAGGCCCACATGACCCAGTCCTCTGGACCTGAGCAGCCAAAACAGAAGCAGGCTCAGGGCCACATTGGCGGCGACCCCGGCCATGGCCATCTTCAGGGGCGTCATGGTGTCTTCCCGGGCGAAAAAGGCCGGGTTGAGCAGCTTGATCAGGACGAAGGCCGGCAAACCGCAGGCATAGGCGGCGAGCGCCCAGGCGGTCGCGTCAGAGGCCGCGCGCCCGAAGGCGCCGCGCTCGAAGAGGACGATCACGATCGGCCAGGGCACGACCATCAGGGCGATGCTCGCGGGAAGGGTCAGCAGCAGCGCGAATTCCAGGCCCCGGTTGAGGCTGGCCATGGCCTCGCCTTCGGCGCCGGCGCGTAGGCGGCGGGCCAGATCGGGCAAGAGAACGACACCGAAGGCGACCCCGATCAGGCCCAAGGGCAACTGATAAACCCGGTCGGCGTAATAGAGGTAGGAGACCGCGCCGGCCTGCAGGGACGCGATGACGGTGCCGACCATGAGGTTGATCTGCATGGCCCCGGCCGAGGCGATCCCCGGCACCATCAGTTTCAGCAAGCGTTTGACCCCCGGCGTCAGGCGCGGACGCGGCAGGCGCAGGGCCATGCCCGCGCGCCGGGCCGCCATGGCCAGAAGCAGGAACTGCCCGATTCCGGCCAGCGCCACGCTCCAGGCAAGAACATGGCCCGCCATGCCGGTCGCCGGCAGAACGAATAGCAAGGCGCCGATAAAAACCACATTGAGCAGGATTGGGGCGGCGGCGGCGGCGGCGAATTTGTACAGCGAATTCAGCACCCCGCCCAGAAGCGCGACCAGGGACATGAACAGAAGATAGGGAAAGGTAATGCGGCTAAGCTCGACGGTGAGGGCTAGCTTTTCCGGATCGGCCGCGAAGCCGGGCGCCAGAACCACAAGAACCCAAGGCATGAAGGCCATGGCCAAGGCGGTCAGCGCGAACACCACGGTCAAGAGGACCGCCAGACTGTGTTCGGCGAAGGCCCGTGCGGCCGCCGCGCCCCCCTCTTCCAACCGCCGGGCGAACAACGGTACGAAGGCGGCATTGAAGGCGCCTTCCGCGAACAGGCGCCGGAACAGATTGGGCAGGCGGAAGGCGACGAAAAAGGCATCGGCCACCGGCCCGGTCCCGACCGCCGCCGCGATCAGAATATCGCGCAGAAATCCCAGAACCCGGCTGATCCCGGTATAGCCGCCAACGGTGGCGAGAGAACGAACGAGAGCCATGGGTTAGGGAGCCTAAAAAAAGTGTGCCGAATCGGGCCGGAACCTAGCGAACTCCTAGTAACGGAATGTGGCGGAACAGGGAAGCGCGGGAGGAAACAGGGGAGGTGGGTGAGCGCGGGCCGGAAAGCACATGAAGCCCGCATTAGCCGGTATCGCAGGCGGAGGCCCAAGAAATCACGCCGGGTGCCGCGCCGGTAACTCGGCGCGGCACCAGTTAGTCGCCTTGCAATCCCTCGGCGCGTAGACGCCGGCTACTTGACCGGCAGGGTCTGGGTATAGGCCAGGATGTCGATCTGGTCCTGAACGCTCAGGGCAATCAGCGCCACCATCGGCACGCCCGGCTGGCCATTGCGAATCTTGTGCAAGGTCTCCCAGGGGTTTGCCTGGGCCACGGTTCCGATGTACTCAGGTTTTTCCTCGTCCTTGAAATTGAGTTCCTTGCCGTCGAAACCGTGACACACGGCGCAAACGGTCTGATAAAGCCGGGCACCGCGCGCCGCGCTACCCCGCGCCGCCTTGGCCGTTCTGTCGATGTACTGATCCATGTCGATCTGGCCGAGGCTGACGAAGGTGGCCAGCTTTTCGAGCGCGCCATCGGAAATCATATCTTTGGTAAAGCCGTGCGGCTTGCTGCGGATCGCCTTGGCGATCTGCGCGGCCGGCTTTCCGACCATGGCGCGAATCCCCTTTATCCCGGTGTAATGCGACCCCTTGGCATAGGCGCCGTCTTTACCGCGGTAATCCCATCCGTGGCATTCCTTACAGCGCCACGTGGAGGCTCCTTTCTTCTTGCCCGCCGCCGGGTAAGCCGGGTGCGTCCCCTCCGGCGCGTCGCGTTCCATGACCGCATACCATTTGTCGTAAAGTAGGCCACCACGCGCGACGGTAAAAACATCGGTTTCGTCGGCTGGCTCGTCCGCCCAGGCCATATCGAGTGGCGATGCGAAAAGACCGGCCGCGAAGATCACCCAGATAATAGCGATACAATGGTGCCGAAATTGTTCTTGGTTTCTTGAGCGCATCTTCTCCTCCTTGCACGGGTTATGACTCGCGCGACGACTGAATAAGTTCGTGACCTTGCTGGCATCTTGGATGTTTCTGCGTACACTACATACACAGGCGACGCCTTGACTTGCGTCAATCGGCAGTCAAGAAAACAACCAATATCAGTCAGTGTTTATTTGGTTGATGGTTTTGTTAAGATCTGAATTTCCCAAGTAACCGTCCAATAACTGGCCTCGGATAGGGCAAGCGCTCTTACCCAACAACGAGCAGCGACAGTATCTCCGCGCCCTTGAAGCTGTAACCGGGGTCTTCGCCGTCCTCTAGATGCCAAGATGCCGAAAGGCCCGCGTGGCCTCGGCGCTTGGCCTTCGCGGAGGTCGTGGGGCTTGGCCAGGGCGCTGGCCATCTAAGTGGCGAGGCCGGTTACACCCTGCATCGAGGGCGGTGGAGCGCCTAGACGGTGGCCTTATCGCCAGGCTTTTTCGCTACCTTCTTCTCCAGCTTTGCTGGCACGCAACGGGGTGTAACCAGGGCCCCCAACAATTTTTCCTGGATTTTCGCCAAGCGGGCCTTGCTTTCGATCTTTTCGCCGCGCGCGTTTTTTACATAGAAGACATCGACCGCGCGTTCGCCGAAGGTGGCGATGCGCGCGCCGGCGATGGTGAGCTTCAGGCCGGTCAGCGCCAGGGTTATGTCGTAGAGCAGTCCGGGGCGGTCCTTGCAGTTGACTTCAATCACCGTGGCCCCGGCGCTCGCCTTGTTATCGATCAAAACCCGCGGCGTCACCTTGAAAACTCGCAAGCGGCTGGGCAGGGCCGCCGCCCGCCTGGTCAATTCCCGCTCCAGGTTCAGCCCGCCCGACAAGGCCTTCTCCAGGGTCGCGGAGAGGCGCGCCAGTTGTCCCGGCCGTTCGAAGGCGCCGCCCTGGGCGCCGCGCACGAAGAAGGTATCCAGCGCCATGCCGTTGGCGAGGGTGAAAATGCGCGCCGCGTCGACGCTGGCCCCGGCCGCCGCCATGGCCCCGGCGATACGGCTGAACAGCCCGGCATCGTCGGCGGTATAGATGGTGACCTCGGTGTTTTCGCGGTAGCGGTCGATCCGGGTATTGACGCTCAAGGGCGCGCGGGCACGCTCCGCCGCGCGCACGATTCTAGCGTGGCGGACCAGGGTTTCGCGATCGACCGAAAGCCAATAGGGGTCGGAGCCGCGCGCCAGATGCGCCTTGATATCCTTTTTCGTCCAGTCATCCAGATCCGCGCGCAGACGTTCCTTGGCTTCCTTGACCCGCGCCTTGCGGCTTTCCTCGGCGACGGCGCCGGACAGCGCCTCCTCGGTACGCCAATAGAGATCGCGTAACAACGCCGCCTTCCAGGCGTTCCAAACCCCCGGCCCGACGGCGCGGATATCGGCCACGGTCAGAACCAGAAGCAAACGCAGGCGCTCGGACGATTGCACCAAACCAGCGAAGTCGGCGATGGTCTGCGGATCGGTGAGATCGCGCTTGAAAGCCGCCTGGGTCATGGCGAGGTGATTCAGGACCAGCCAGGCCACGGTTTCGGTTTCCTCGGCGCTCAATCCCAGGCGCGGGCACAGCTTGTTGGCGATGCGCCGGCCGAGCTCCGAATGGTCGCCGGCGCGGCCCTTGGCGATGTCGTGAAGAAGAATGGCCAGGTAAAGCACGCGCCGCGACAGAATTTTATGCACCACCTCGCTGGCGATCGGCACTTCGTCCTTGAGCGCGCCCTGTTCGATCTTGTGGGCGATGCCGATGGCGAAAATAGTGTGCTCGTCGACCGTGTAGTGGTGATACATGTTGAATTGCATCTGCGCCACGACGCGCCCGAAGTCGGGCACGAAACGGCCGAAGACGCCGGCCTCGTTCAGGCGCCGCAGGGTCGTCTCGGCATTCTTGGGCGCGGTCATCATGTCCAGGAACAGGCGGTTGGCCTCCGGATCCCCGCGCAAGTCCTTGCCGATATATTTAAGGCTTTGCGCGATCCATCGCAGGGCCTCCGGGTGGATGTCCATGCCGTGTTGTTGCGCGGCATGAAACAGGCGCAGCATGGATATGGGCTGTTCGGCGAAAACCTCCGGGCCCTTGACGCTCAGGCGGTCGCCCTCGACCCGGAACCCCCCAACCCGGCGCCGCCGGGCCAGGTCCGGCAGGCGGAAGCGCGAGCGCTGGTTGTGTTCCGCCTCCAACGCGGCGCAGAAAATGCGGGTCAGGTTGCCGACATCCTTGGCGATCAAAAAGTAGTGTTTCATAAACCGCTCGACCGCCTGGGTGCCGGCATGTTGGGTGTAGCCCATGCGCGGGGCCAAGGCCGCTTGCAAATCGAAGGTCAGGCGTTCATTCGGCCGCCCGCTCAGATAGTGCAGGTGGCAGCGCAAGGTCCAAAGATACGATTGCGCCTTGTCGAAACGGCGCACCTCCTGGCGGCTGAAGACTCCGCGCTCGATCAGCGCCGAGACATCCTCGACCCGGTAGAGATACTTGGCGATCCAATACATGGTATGCAGATCGCGCAGGCCGCCCTTGCCCTCCTTGATGTTGGGCTCCAGCGAATAGCGCGAGCCGCCGTGGCGTTCGTGCCGCCGCGCGCGCTCGCGTAACTTGGCCTCGACGAATCGCGCCGCGCCCTTGGGCCGCGCGACCTCGCGCAGAAAGCGGCGCTTGAAGTCCTGAAACAAATCCACATCGCCTTGAATCCAGCGCGATTCCAAAAGGCTGGTGCAAATGGTCAGATCGCCGCGCGCCAAGCGCATGCAATCGTCGAGAGAGCGGGTCGCGTGACCGACCTTGAAGCCCAAATCCCAGAGGAAATACAGCACGGTTTCGATGACTTGCTCGCTACGCGGGGTCAGCTTGTAAGGCAGCAGGAACAAGAGATCGATGTCCGATTGCGGCGCCAATTCGCCGCGCCCGTAGCCGCCGACGGCGGCTAGGGTCAAAACCTCCCCGGTCGAGGGATTCGATAGGGGATACAAATAATCGCTGGCGAAGCTATAGACGCCGCGCACGATCTCGTCGGTCAGGGTGCGGGTTTCCATGGCCACGGCGCGCCCGGACTGAGAGACGTCGAAGCGCGCGCGGATCTCGCTCCGCCTTTTTTCCAGGGTTTGCTTCGCGGCCGCCAAGACTTGCGCCCGCGCTTCCTCCGCGTTTAGGCCGGCGGTGAGAGCGCCGGCGTCTAGGAAAAAAACGCTATCCATAGTCTTGTTCGTTGCCTCAGGTATCCCCGGCGCCGGTTTCATCGTGCACGCCCGCGCGGCGGGTGCGACACTTCGCCATGTTTATCAAGCCTTACCATGGCCGTATCCTCGCCGCCGCGCTCTTGTTGTCGGCCTGTGCCGGCGGCGAAGCGCCGCCCCAAGCGATCATGAGCGTCACGGCGCGCCTCGCGCCGCCGCCGGCCGAAGCGGTCGATGTCACAATCGCGAATGTACCGCCGGGACGGCGGATCGGGCAACTGACCTTGATCGACCCCGAGGGCGGCCGCCATCCGGCGCCGTCCCTGGTGCCGGTCTCGGTCGCCGAGGGCGGCCTCACCACCCGGCCTCTCATCGGCATCGGCATCAGCGGCGGCTCCTCCAGCGGTATCCGGCCAAGCCTCACCCTGGGCGGAAATATCACGCACACGGGCTCAGATCGAACCAGCCGGCGCGTCGAGGCCCGGGTGCCGATCCCCAACCCAACGGCCTACCGGGCGGCGGCTCGGCGCTGGCGGGTGGAGGTCGGTTTCACCGAGATCGGCGGCAAAGTGCGGCATCTGACGTTTCCCACCCAGACGCCGTGACCGCTAGGGCCGCGCCAGCCACCTGAGTTCGTAGATCAATTCCAACGCTTCCTTGGGGGTCATGGCGTCGGGATCGGCCTCGGCCAGGCGCGCCTCGGCGGCCGAGGGTTGCGCCTCGGCAGGGGCTTGTGAGCTAGGCCGGGCGGCGGAGAACAAGGGCAAATCGTCGGCCAGCCGGGCCAGAACCCCGGCCTGTTCTCCGCGCTCGAGAATTTCCAGGACTTCCTGGGCCCGGCCCACGGCGGCGCCCGGTAAGCCGGCCAGGCGGGCGACATGAATGCCGTAGGAACGGTCGGCGGCCCCGGCCGCGACCTCATGGAGGAAAACCACATCGCCCTGCCATTCCTTGACTCGCATGGTGTGGCAGGCCAGGGCCGTGAGCTTGCCCGCCAGGCTGGTCAACTCGTGAAAGTGGGTGGCGAAAAGCGCCCGGCAGCGGTTGACCTCGTGCAGGTGCTCGACACAGGCCCAGGCGATGGAAAGGCCGTCGAAGGTCGCCGTGCCGCGCCCGATCTCGTCCAGAATAACCAGGGAACGCGGGGTCGCCTGGTTTAAGATAACCGCCGTCTCAACCATCTCGACCATGAAGGTGGACCGCCCGCGCGCCAGGTCGTCGGCGGCGCCCACGCGGCTGAATAGGCGATCGACAATACCGATATGCGCGGATTCCGCCGGCACATAGGCGCCGATCTGTGCCAGCACGGCGATGAGCGCGTTCTGACGCAGGAAAGTGCTCTTGCCCGCCATGTTGGGCCCGGTGACCAGCCACAGGCGGTTGTCCGGCCCCAGATCGCAGCCATTGGCGATAAAGGCGCCCGTTTGCGCCCGCGCCAGGGCCGCTTCGACCACCGGATGGCGACCGCCGGTAACCGCGAAGGCGGCTGAATTATCGACCTTGGGCCGGCACCAGCTATTTTGCGCCGCCAGGTCGGCCAAGGCGGCGGCGGTATCCAGCTCGGCCAGGGCGCGGGCGGCCAGGGCGATTTCTCCGGCCCGGCCTGTCGCCTCGCCGGCCAGATCATCGAACAACTGCAGCTCGACCCCCAGGGCCTTCGCGGCGGCGCCGGATATCTTGCGCTCAAGCTCGCCCAGTTCCACGGTCGAAAAGCGCACCGCGCCGCCCAGGGTCTGGCGGTGGATAAAGGGTGAGTCGGCGCCGGCCGGCATCTTGTTGGCATGGGTCGGGGTGACTTCGATAAAATATCCCAGGACGTTGTTGTGCTTGATCTTGAGGGAGGCGACGCCGCTAAGTTTCGCGTAGCCGCCTTGCAGGCCGGCGATCAAGCGCCGGCTTTCATCGCGCAGGAGCCTCAGTTCATCGAGTTGCGGGGCGTATCCGGGGGCAATAAAGCCGCCGTCGCGCGCCTGTAAGGGCAGCTCGGGACCAAGCGCGCGGCCCAGGCGCTCGACCAGGGTGCCGTGCTGCCCCAGATCGCGGAGCGCGGTGCTCAAATGCTCCGGCTGTTTCTCTTCGGCGCCGAGGAGGAGCTTCACCGCCGCCGCCCGCGCCAAGGCATCGCGGACCACGGCCAGGTCGCGCGGGCCGCCGCGTCCCAGGGTCAAGCGCGACAGCGCCCGCTCGACATCGGGGCAAGAGCGCAAGAGCGCGCGCAAGTCTTCGCGCAGGCGCGTCTCGGCCACGAAATAGGCCAGTAAGTCCTGGCGCGCCGCGATCGCCGCCGGATCGCTCAAGGGCGCGGCCAGGCGCGCGGCCAGCAGGCGGGCGCCGGCGCCGGTAACCGTGCGGTCCAGGGTTTCCAAGAGGCTGCCCTGGCGGCCGCCTGTCAGGGCCGCCGTCAGTTCCAAATTGCGCCGGGTCGCGGCATCGATTTCCATGACCGCGCCCAGGGCCAGGCGGCGCGGGGCCGCCAGGCGCGGCAAGCGCCCCTTCTGGGTCAGTTCCACGTAATCGATCAGGGTTCCGGCGGCGGATATCTCGGCGCGTGAAAAATCGCCGAAGGCATCCAGCGCCTTGACCCGGTACAGGCTTTCCAGCCGGGCCCGGGCGTTATCGCTGTCGAAGCGCGCCGAGGGCAGAGGCGCCAATACCGCCTTCCATTCGCCGAAGACCTCAAACAAGTCTTGTCTTTGCAACAAGCGTTCGGGCACCAAAATCTCGCCCGGTTCGAGACGCGCGAGGACCGCATCCAGACCGCCGCGCGCGACCGGCTGGGTCAGGAATTCGCCGGTGGAAACATCGAGCCAAGCCAAGGCGAGCGCCCCGCCGGCCTCGGCCAAAGCAGCCAGGTAATTGTGCGCGCGGGCATCGAGCAACTCGTCCTCGGTGATGGTGCCCGGCGTCACCACGCGCACGACCTCGCGCTTGACCACCGACTTGGCGCCGCGTTTCTTGGCCGCCGCCGGGTCTTCCATCTGTTCGCAGATGGCGACCTTGAAGCCCTTGCGGATAAGGCGCGAGAGATACCCATCGGCGGCGTGAACCGGGACGCCGCACATGGGGATATTCGCGCCCTTGTGCTGGCCGCGCTTGGTCAGGGCGATGTCGAGGGCGGCGGCGGCCTGCTTCGCGTCCTCGAAAAACATCTCGTAAAAATCGCCCATGCGATAGAACAGCAGATATTCAGCGTGGGCGCGCTTGATCTCCAGGTACTGCGCCATCATGGGCGTGGCCGCGGGGGTCGGCGCCTTGGGTACGGCTTCGCGAGGCGGAGGCGGCGCGTCTTCCTTGGTATGCTGACTGGGTATTTCGGACATGGGACAACTTAATCCGCCTGGCCTCGGATCGAAAGGGCTCTAGGTTTCGATGAAGCTGGCGGTTAGCGGTGGCGAGCGGCTATAATTCCCCACCTTGCAAGTTTGGGACCTAGCGATGACGAAATCGGAGGATACGGCGGAACAGGCCGCGACCGAGGTGGTCGGGCGCTTCGCCGCGCGCGAGCCCTTCACGGCGGCGGTTCAGGAATTACGGTCCGCCGGCTTCGACCGCGCCGATCTGTCGGTCCTGGACACCCACGAATCGATCAGCGCCGCCGGATCGCCGGGGGAGGCCTGGCAAGAAGTGCTGGCCGGTCTCGCGGGGGAGGTCAATTATGTCGGGCCCATCACTGCCGCCGGCCTGATCGGTATCGCCACCGGGCCTGTCGGGGCCGCTATCTCCGCCGCCGTCGCCGCCGGTTTCACCGGCGCCGCCCTGGCCGAGTTGTTAAGCACCGTCAAGGCGACCCCGCATACCGAAAGCTTCGCCCGGGCGCTGGAATCGGGTGCGCTCCTGCTGTGGGTGCGTGCCGGGGATGCGGGGCGCCAGGCCAAGGCGCGCGATATCCTGACCAGCCACGGCGGCGCCAACGTTCATCTGCATAGCCGGCCGGGGATTTAATTGGCTAAGGACAAGCAGGGAACGTTGGAACGCGACGCGTTGGCGATGCACGCCGGCGGGCGGCCGGGTAAATTTGAAATCCGCGCGACCAAGCCGCTGACCACCCAACGCGACTTGACCCTGGCCTATTCGCCGGGGGTCGCCGCGCCCTGCCTGGAAATCGCCAAGGATGCGTCCAAGGCCTACGACTACACCGCCAAGGGCAATCTAGTCGCCATCGCCTCCAACGGCACGGCGGTCCTGGGCCTGGGCGATCTGGGCGCCCACGGGGCGAAGCCGGTCATGGAAGGCAAGGCGGTATTGTTCAAGCGCTTCGCCGATATCGACGGCATCGATTTGTGCATCGATACCCGCGACGTGGATGAATTCGTCAACTGCGTACGCTACCTGCATCCCAGCTTCGGCGGCATCAATCTGGAAGATATCAAGGCGCCTGAGTGCTTTATTATCGAGGAGCGCCTGCGCGAACTGCTGGATATCCCGGTGTTTCACGACGATCAGCACGGCACCGCGATCATCACCGCCGCTGGCCTGATCAACGCCGCGCACCTGGGCGGGCGCAAACTGGCCGATATCCGGGTCGTGATCAATGGCGCCGGGGCCGCCGGGATCGCGTGTTCCGAGCTGCTCAAGGCCATGGGTGTCGCGACCGATCACCTTATTCTGTGCGACACCAAGGGGGTTATCTATCGCGGCCGCAGCGCCGGCATGAACCAATGGAAGTCGGCCCATGCCATCGAGACCGACAAACGCAGCCTGGCCGAGGCCATGACGGGCGCCGATGCTTTCATCGGCCTGTCGGTCAAGGGCGCGGTGACCGGCGACATGGTGGCGGCCATGGCGAAAAACCCCATGATCTTCGCCATGGCCAACCCGGATCCGGAAATTTCCCCGGAAGAGGTACGCAAGATCCGCGGCGACGCCATTGTCGCTACTGGGCGCTCGGACTATCCCAATCAGGTCAACAACGTTCTGGGCTTTCCCTATATATTCCGCGGGGCGCTGGACGTGCGCGCCTCGACCATCAACATGGAAATGAAGATCGCCGCCGCCGAGGCCCTGGCCGCCTTGGCCCGCGAGGACGTGCCCGACGAAGTCGACCGCGCCTATGCCGGGCGCCATCTGCATTTCGGGCCGGACTATATTATTCCCGCCCCCTTCGATCCACGCCTGATCGTCGCCGTGCCCATGGCGGTGGCCAAGGCGGCCATGGCGACGGGAGTCGCGCGGCGCCCGATCGAGGATCTGGATACTTACGCCGCGCAACTGGCCGCGCGCCTGGACCCCATGTCGGGCAGCCTGCAACAAATCGTCGAGAAAGTGCGCCAGAATCCCAAGCGGGTGGTCTTCGCCGAGGGTGAGGAAGAAGCGACCATTCGCGCCGCCATGGCGTTCCAGCAAGCCGGGTACGGCACCCCGATCCTGGTCGGGCGCGAAGAGACGGTGCGAGAAACCATGACCGCCTTGGGCTTAAGTGGCGAGGGTCTGGAAATTCACAACGCGCGGCTGTCGGAGCATAACAAGGCCTACACCGACTTTCTGTTCAAGCGTCTGCAACGCCAAGGCAAGCTGCGCCGCGATTGCCAACGCATGGTCAATCAGAACCGTAACGTCTTTGCCGCCTGCATGGTCGTCCAAGGCCAGGCCGACGCCATGGTGACCGGCCTGACCCGCAGTTTCGGGGTTGCCTTCGACGACATTCGCCGGACCATAGATCCCAAGCCCGGACGCCGCGTCTTCGGCATGACGGCCTTGCTGCTGGACGGGCGGTCGGTCTTCGTCGCCGACACCTCGGTGCACGAGTTGCCCTCGCCACAGGATCTGGCCGACATGGCGGTCCAAAGCGCCGCCCAGGCGCGCGCCATGGGGCACGAACCGCGCGTCGCCCTGCTCAGCTTTTCCAATTTCGGCAATCCCATGCGCGAAAAGGCGCAGCGTATCCGCGAAGCGGTCAAGCTCATGGACGCCATGGATTTGGATTTCGAATACGACGGCGAGATGCAGGCCAACATCGCCCTCGACTACGATCTCATGCGCCGGCTGTTCCCCTTCTGCCGCCTGAGCGGACCGGCGAACGTGCTGATCATGCCGGCCCTGCACAGCGCCAACATCGCCACCAAGCTGGTCCAGGCCGGAAACCTCGGCAATGTTATCGGCCCGTTTCTGATCGGCCTGTCGCGCCCGGCGCAGATCGTCCGCCTGGGCGCCACCGTCAACGATCTGGTGATCGCCGCCGTACTCGCGGCCCACGATGCGTCGTTAAACGAATAAGAGGACTACTGAGCGTTCTTCGCCGCGCGGGCGGATATTTCTTGTTGTTTGTCTTGTATGTCCTGGGGCCAGCGCGAGCGAATAAAGTTGAACACGCCCCAAATCTCAGAATCGCTGAGCGCCTCTGCGAAGCCGGGCATATTGGATTTATAGCCGCCGCCCACCAGCGCCGCGGACCCAAACTTGGTAATCGCGAAGAGCTGTTGGTCGGGATGATGCCAGCTATGGCCGCTGGCATCGTGAGGCGGCGCCGGCAAATAGCCGTCGGGCCTGCGTTGGCGCCAGTTGGCCTCGCCCTCGAGATTGACGCCGTGACAGGCCGCGCAGAATTCGCCGTATAACCGCGCGCCTTGAGCCAAGGAGACGGGGACGGGCGCTTCCTCGTCCGGCGGCCAGAAGAGGCCCAGAACGCCAAGCCCAAACAGCAGGCCGGCAAGTCCCAGAACCCCAATCTTCACTGGCTTGGATAAGGCGGACACGCACGACTCCCACTTTTGACCAAAAAACATGGCCCCTACGGTGGCTGGAAGGTCAAGGGCCGAGACGTCGAAACCAGCGGAAAAGCTGACGCCATAGATATGATTTATTTCAAGTTTATTATGTTTTTCCTATAAATATCAATTACTTAACTCTTGACTATGCTTGCGGAGAGGGATATATTCCAGCCATGCAAGTAACAAATCCCCTTGTGCCGCCGCCGACGGGTCAGCCCGGCGCCGCCCCGGCACCGGTCGCTAACGCGCCTGCCGCGCCGGAAGCGACTCAACGCGAAACCAGCCGCCCTGTCACGGCGAGCCGGGAGAGCGAACGCAGCCAAACCGAGGACCGCCCAAGCCAGCCGCCGCCGGAATCGGATCGCGGCGGGAATCTGGATATCCAGGTCTGATCTAACTGCCTAGGCCAGGAAGGCCCCGGCGATAAGACCGGCCAGGATCGCGTTCGCGGCCAGGTAGAGCCGTAACGCGCAGGCAATGTCGTACGCGCCCAAGTCCTTGCGCCCGGACCCCATCCAGTGACCCTCGGTTCTGGCCCCGCCATAGTCGCGCGGGCCGCCTAGGGCGAAGCCGAGCGCGCCGGCCAGGGCCGCTTCCGGCCAACCGGCGTTGGGGGAGGTATGGTTGTGGGCGTCGCACCCCATGGCCCGCCAGGCCTGCCCGGCCCGCGCGCCGGGCACGAAAACCGCCGCACCCATGAAAATCAAAGCACTCAGCCGGGCCGGGATCCAGTTCGCGGCATCGTCCAGGCGCGCCGCCGCCTTGCCGAAAGCCTCGTATCGCGGGCTGCGGTACCCGATCATGCTGTCCAAGGTGTTGAGCGCCTTGTAGGCGAACATCCCGCCCAAACCGAAAACCGCGTACCAGAACACCGGCGCGGCCACGCCGTCAGAAAAATTTTCCGCCGTGCTTTCGATCGCCGCCCGGGCCACGCCGGGGCCATCCAGGCTTTCGGGATCGCGCCCGACAATATGGGCGACCGCCGCGCGGCCCTCCTCCAGGTTCAAGCTCAGGCCATGAGCCACCTTGCGCACACCGTCGTAGAGCCCGCGCCCGGCAATCAGCGTGGAAACCAGAACCGCCTCCAACACCCAGCCGCCGGGCACCCAGGACAGCACCGCCGCGACCGCCCAGCCCAAAATCCCGGCGCCCCCCAGGATCGCCGCCGCCGTCCAAGCGCCGCATCCTATCCGCGTGCGGCGCGGCTGGCCAAGATCGTTCCAGCGCCGCTCAAGGGCCGCGATCGCGCGCCCGCATAAGACCACGGGATGGGGAAGGGCGCGGTAAAGCCAGCGCGGGTCGCCCAGGGCCGCATCGAGGGCGAGCGCCAGGAGCAGAATGGGCCAGGGATCGAAATCCCCCGGCGTGAGGCACAACCAGTTTGCAATCATGGCCGGGACCATCGGGCCATGGCCGGTCCCGGTCAATACACTCTGGGCCTGGCCTGGCCCATCCCATTACATTGATTTCCTTTGGTGGATCGCGCATCGTCCTCAAGCGCTTACCCCTTCCAGCTAGGTCCAAGGAACGCGCCATGACCCAGAACGCCCGATCCGAACTCAGCCTTCCCGGCACCCTGCGGGTTGGTATTAATCTCGGCAACATGCTTCTGGTGACGGGAAGCGGTCCCGGCGGCGAGCCTCAAGGTATCGCCCCGGACCTGGCGGTGGCGCTGGCCGCGCGCCTGGGGGTGGCGGTTTCCTACCGGACCTACCCCATGCCGGGCGAGCTGGCCGATGGGCTGGAACGGGACGAATGGGACATCGGCTTGATTGCGGTAGAGCCGAAGCGCGCTGAGATGATCGCCTTTAGCGAGGCCTATGTGGAGATCGAGGCCAGTTATCTGGTGCCCGCGAACTCGCAACTGCGCTCAATCGAGGATGTAGACCGGCCCGGGGTGCGGATCGCGGTGGCAGAGCGGGCCGCCTACGATCTTTATCTCACCCGCGCCTTGAAGCACGCGGAATTGCGCCGCGCGACCGGCCTTTCCGGCGCCTTCGCGCTCTTTGAGCAGGAAAACCTGGAGGCCCTGGCGGGCCTGGTGCCAGCCTTAAGGGAAAACGCTAAGGACTTGCCCAGCGCGCGCGTCCTGCCGGGATGCTTCACCACGGCGCAACAGGCCATCGGCACCAAGCCGCGTAACACCGCCCTGATTACCGAGATCGCTGACTTTATTCGCGACACCAAAGCCAGTGGCCTCATCGCTAAGCTGATCGAAAAACACGGCGTTACTGGAAAATTGCAAGTGGCCAAAGATTCAGAATGAGGAAAGACAACCGAAAACAACGATTGGAGTCAGATCTAGGACACTAGGGCACGGTGCTCTCGAGGCGGTCTCGACGATTTGGCAGCGGGACGGACGAATGAACAAGAAAGAATGGCTGCTAATCGGGATCGCGTTGCTGTGCGGGATCGGAACCTTTGTTTTTGTCGAACCGGTGCCGCAATGGCCCGAGTATCACCGCTTCGCAGACGACCGCGCGATGCTGGGGATACCGAACGCCTTGAACGTTCTGTCCAATCTTCCGTTTCTGATTGTCGGCCTCTGGGGAATGGGAATCCTGGTTACCGCCATGGGGCGCCATGGCACCGAGGCGCGGCTGTTTTTGTATTCGGTATTTTTTGCCGGCTTCGCCTTAGTCGCGGTCGGCTCCGCCGCCTATCACCTTAGCCCATCCAACGAGACGCTGGTATGGGATCGCTTGCCCATGACGGTCGCCTTCATGGCCTTTCTGAGCGCCGTCATTTCCGAAATGATCGGGCCCAAAACGGCGATTCGGCTGCTCCCGGCTTTCCTGATTATCGGCGCCTTCAGCGTCTTCTATTGGGATTATACGGAGCAGATGGGCCGCGGCGACTTGCGGTTCTACGGCCTAGTTCAGTATCTGCCGATTCTCTTGATTGCGCTGATACTGTGGCTCTACGAACGGCCGGATCATTTTCTAAAATACATGGTGTGGGCGGCGGCGTTCTACGGCGTCGCCAAACTTTTCGAAGCGCTGGACCTAGCTGTATTCCAGTCGCTGATTGTCATCAGCGGTCACACCTTAAAGCACCTCTTTGCATCCGCTACCGGCTTGGCCTTGATTTTGATGCTAATCCACCGGCGAGATACACTTCGCGGCCGGCGCGGCCGGCAAAAATAGCGGTACCTTCGGACCCCACTTCACTCCGATGTCGGCGCGAGACGCATTCGCGTCCTTGCCACAACGGCGGCGCTCGCCATAATCCGGCTTTCTGGGGTGGCGGCATTGTGCGTTAGGGCTGGGAGACAGGGCGATGGGCGAGAAAATCGGCGTGATGGTGTGCGGTCACGGCAGCCGCGACGAGGACGCGGTGCGTGAGTTCGAAGCAGTAGCGAACGGCATACGCGCGCGCCTATCCCACTATCCCGTAGAAAGCGGGTTCCTGGAATTCGCCCAGCCGATCATACGCGACGGCCTGGATAAGCTGCGCGAACGCGGGGTCACGCGCATCCTCGCGGTGCCGGGCATGTTGTTCGCCGCCGGCCACGCTAAGAACGATATCCCCTCGGTCCTGAGTACATATCAGGCGCAACACCCGGAGGTTCAAATCGACTATGGCCGCGAACTGGCCATCGACCCCAAGATGATCCGGGCGGCGGGCGAGCGCATAAAACAAGCCCTCGACGCGGCGGGCGGCGAGGCGCCCAGGGACCAGACGCTTCTGATGGTCGTGGGGCGCGGCGCCTCGGACCCCGACGCCAACTCCAACGCCAGCAAGGTCATGCGCATGTTGTGGGAAGGCTTCGGCTTCGGCTGGGGCGAGACCTGTTATTCCGGCGTCACCTTTCCCCTGGTCGAACCCGGCCTGGAACACGCCGCCAAGCTGGGCTACCGGCGCATCGTGGTGTTTCCCTATTTCCTTTTCACCGGCATTCTGGTCAAGCGCATCTACGAACACACGGACCGGGTCGCGGCCCGGCATCCGGAAATCGACTTCGTCAAGGCGCCTTACCTGAACGACCACCCCCTGGTGCTGGACACTTTCGCCGAGCGGGTCGAGGAAATCCTGAACGGCGAAAACAACATGAACTGCAAGATGTGCAAGTACCGCGAGCAGGTGCTGGGCTTCGAGGCCGAGGTCGGCCTGGCCCAGGAAAGCCACCACCACCATGTGGAAGGCATAGGAACCGGCGAAGCGGAACCCGGCCATCATCATCACGGCCACGACCATGGCCATGACCACGAGCACGATCACGATCACGGCCATCATCCCTATCCCCATGCCGATCATCCCCTGGGCCCTAAAAGCCTGGACAAGGGGCTGGTCTAAAAGAGGCGCGGGAGATGGGCGACTACCTGCGCGATCCAGAGGAAATTACCCGCCGCTCTTTCGAGACGGTGCGTGGGGAATGCGATCTCTCGGGCCTGACGCCGAACCAAGGCGCGCTGGCGGTGCGCCTGGTCCACGCCTGCGGCATGACCGACATTCTGGACGACCTGGCCTGGGGCGGGGCGGTGGCCGAAGCCGGGCGCGCGGCCCTTGCTCATGGCGCGCCCATAATCGCCGACGCGCGCATGGTGGCCGAGGGCATCACCCGCGCCTTTCTGCCCAGGGACAACGGCATCTTCTGCTCCTTGCAAGACCCGGCGGTCGCGGCGCGGGCCAAGAAACTGGGCACCACGCGCTCCGCCGCCGCCGTCGATGACTGGCGGCCGCGCTTGGCCGGCGCCGTGGTCGCCATCGGCAACGCCCCCACGGCCCTGTTTCGCCTGCTTGAAATCCTGGCCGAGGGGGCGCCGCCCCCGGCCGCGATCCTGGCGTTTCCGGTCGGCTTCATCGGCGCCGCCGAGTCCAAGGACGCCCTGATCGCCGCCGGGCTCGATATTCCCTACGTGACCCTGCGCGGGCGGCGCGGCGGCAGCGCCCTGGCCGCCGCCGCGGTCAATGCCTTGGCCCTGGGCCAGGCAAGCGCACTATCATGACGCCCTGGCTTTATATCGTCGGCCTGGGTGAGGATGGCCTGGAGGGTTTATCCCCCGCCGCCCGCACCCTGGTGACAAGTGCGCAGGTTTTGATTGGCGGCGAACGCCACCTGGCCATGGTGCCCGAGGATGGGCGCGAGCGCCTGACCTGGACCACACCCTTATGCGATTTGATCGAGGGTATCGCGGCCCGGCGCGGCCAGCGCGTCTGCGTGCTGGCCACCGGCGACCCCATGGATTTCGGCATCGGCGTGACCTTGGCGCGGCGGATACCGGCCGTAGAGATGACCGTGATACCCGCGCCTTCGGCCTTCAGCCTGGCCTGCGCGCGTCTGGGCTGGGCGCGCGCGGGCGTCGAGTGCGTGACCCTTCACGGCCGGCCGCTGGAATTGCTTCACCCCGCGATTCAGCCCGAGGCCCGCATCCTGGCGCTTAGCGACGGCGCGGAGACCCCCGCCAAGGTGGCCGCGCTTCTCACCGCGCGCGATTATGGCGATAGCCGCTTGAGCGTGCTGGAACACATGGGCGGCGCCAAGGAACGCCTTGTCGAAGGCCTGGCGCGGGATTGGAACGAAACCGGGATCGCCGATTTCAATACCCTGGCCATCGACTGCGTGGCCGGAGCCCAGGCCGCGCACCTGCCGCGCGGACCCGGCTTGCCCGACACGGCTTTCCAGCATGACGGGAACATGACCAAGCGCGAGGTTCGTGCGGTCACCCTGGCCGCCTTGGCGCCGGCGCCGGGGCAATACTTGTGGGACGTCGGCGCCGGCTGCGGCTCGGTCGCCATCGAGTGGATGCGGTCCCACCCGCGCAACCGTGCCAGCGCCATGGAACGGCAGGCGGAACGGATCGCGCTCATGGCCGGTAACGCGGCGGCGCTCGGCGTCCCGAATCTCGACATCCGCCACGGCCAAGCGCCCGAAGCGCTCGACGGCCTGGCGCCGCCGGACGCGATATTCCTTGGCGGCGGCTTGTCCGCACCCGGCTTGATCGGGCGGCTTTGGGACGCCTTGAAACCGGGCGGGCGGCTGGTCGCCAATGCGGTGACCCTGGAAGGCGAGCAAGTCCTGACCGGCTTCCACACCCAAAACGAGAGCGAGATGATCCGTATCGCCATATCGCGTACGCACGCCCTGGGCCTCTATACCGGCTGGCGTACACTCATGCCGGTTACCCAGCTACGGGCGGTGAAACCGTGACGGCGGGCACGCTTTACGGCCTCGGGATCGGACCTGGCGATCCGGAACTCATCACCCTCAAGGCGCACCGCATCCTGCAGGCCGTGCCGGTCATCGCCTATCCGGCGCCGGAACAGGGCGATAGCCTGGCCCGGCAAATCGTCGCGCCCCATCTGCCCCAGGGGCGCATGGAGATCGCTATCCGCATGCCCCTGGTGGTGGCGCGCTTTCCAGCGCAAGAGGTTTACGACGCCGCGGCCTTGGAACTGGGCGAACATTTGCAAGCGGGGCGCGATGCCGCGGTTCTGTGCGAGGGCGATCCCTTCTTCTACGGCTCCTTCATGTATCTCTTCGGGCGCATGGCCGAAAAATTCCGGGTCGAAGTCGTGCCTGGCGTCTCCTCTCTCACCGCCTGCGCCGCGGTTCTGGGGGCGCCCCTGGCGGCGCGTAACGATGTCTTGACCGTGGTGCCCGCGCCCCTGCCCGAAGCCGAAATCGCGGCGCGCCTGAAGGACTGCGACGCGGCGGCGATCATCAAGGTCGGACGCCATCTGGACAAGGTGCGCCGGGTGCTCGAAGATTTGGGGCTAAGCGCCAAGGCGCGTTACGTGGAACATGCCACCATGGCGAAGCAAAATGTTCGCACCCTGGACCAGGTGGGCGCGGACGCGGCGCCTTATTTTTCCATGATCTTGATTCACCGGCGCGGAGAGGCCTGGCAATGACCGCACCGGTTTTCTTCGCCCTGACCCAACGCGGCGCGGAATTGGCCATCCGCCTAGCCAAGGAAATTCCCGGCGCGCAGGTGCACGGACTTGAAGGCCGGGTCGAGGGCGCCGAACAATACTTCACTTCGGCCGGCGAACACCTGCGCCGCTTGTTCGCCGAACGGCGGCCCATCCTGGGCATTTGCGCGGCCGGTGTTTTGATCCGTACCCTGGCCCCCTTGCTCACGGATAAGAAAAGCGAACCGCCGGTTCTGGCCCTGGCGGAGGACGGAAGCGCCGTGGTTCCCCTGCTGGGCGGCCATGGTGGCGGCAACGATCTAGCCCGCAAGCTAGGCGGTCTGCTGAATATCGAGGCCGCGATCACCACCGCCGGCGACCTGGCCTTCGGGGTGGCCCTCGACGATCCGCCGCCCGGCTGGCGCCTCGCCAATCCGGAAGCGGCCAAGGATTTCACCGCCGCCTTGCTTGCCGGGGCGCGGGTCCGTCTGGAGGGTACGGCGCCCTGGCTGGCCGAGACCGGCCTGCCTTGGGCCGAAGACGGCGGCCTCACCATCCGCGTGAGCGAACAGCTTGGCGAACTGCAACCGAACACTCTCGTTTACCGCCCGGCGGTTCTGTGTCTGGGCGTGGGCTGCGAACGCGGCGCCTCGGCGCAGGAAGTCATTGCCCTTGCCCGCGAAACCCTGGCGGTGGCGAAACTGGCCGAGGGCGCGGTCGCGGCGGTTGTGTCCCTCGACCTCAAGGCCGACGAAGCGGCGGTCCATGCCCTTGCCGAGGCGCTGGACGTACCGGCGCGTTTCTTTAGCGCCGCGCGTCTTGAGGAAGAATTACCGCGCTTGGCCAATCCCTCCGACGTTGTGTTTAACGAGGTTGGGTGCCACGGCGTTGCCGAGGGCGCGGCCCTGGCGGCGGCCGGGCCGCGCGGCGGCTTGATCGTGCCCAAGCGCAAGTCGGCGCGCGCAACCTGCGCCATCGCCAAGGCGCCGGCGGTCCTGGACGCCACAAGCTTGGGCCGGGGACGCGGCAGCCTAACGGTGGTCGGCCTGGGACCCGGAGACCCGGCCTGGCGGGCGCCGGAAGCCGAGTCCGCCGTGGGCGCGGCAAGCGATCTTGTCGGTTATTCCCTGTACCTCGACTTGCTGGGACCGCTGACAAGGGGCAAGGCGCGCCATGATTTCCCCCTGGGCGCCGAGGAAGACCGGGTTCGCGCGGCCTTGGACTTGGCCGCCGAGGGCCGCCATGTGGCGCTCGTCTGTTCCGGCGATCCGGGTATCTATGCCATGGCCAGTTTGGTTTTCGAACTTCTGGAACACGGGAACAAGCCGCAATGGCGCCGGGTCGAGACCACGGTCGTGCCCGGCATTTCCGCCCTGCAAGCAGCCGCCGCGCGCGCTGGGGCGCCCCTGGGCCACGACTTCTGCGCGATTTCGTTATCGGACCTGCTGACTCCCTGGCCGGCGATCGAAAGGCGCCTGCGCGCCGCCGCCGAGGGCGATTTCGTGGTCGCGCTTTACAATCCCGTGTCACGCCGCCGCCGCCATCAGTTGAAGGCCGCGCAAGCGATCCTGCTTGCCCGGCGGCCCCCGGACACCCCGGTTATCGTCGCCCGTAATCTGGGCCGCGACGGCGAGACACTTCAAATCATGGACCTGGATAAACTGGATACCGAAGAGGTCGATATGTTGAGCCTGGTGATTATCGGCTCCAGCGAAACCAGACGTACGGCTCGTACGGACGGCGGGATTTGGGTCTATACGCCACGCGGTTACGGCGCCAAGGCGGATAAGAAAGATCGCTTGGGAGACGCCGCGTGACCGTGCATTTCATCGGCGCCGGGCCGGGGGCCGCCGACCTCCTGACCCTGCGTGGGCGCGATTTGATCGCCCGTTGTCCCCTGGTGCTCTTCGCTGGTTCCTTGGTGCCGCGCGAGGTTGTTGCCCACGCTCACCACGGCGCGCGGGTTCTGGATACCGCCGCCCTGACCCTGGACGAGATCATGGCCGAGATCGAAGCCGCGCACGAAGCCGGCGAGGACGTGGCCAGGGTTCATTCCGGCGACCCATCCCTTTACGGCGCCATCGGTGAGCAGATCCGGCGCCTGGAGGCGGCCGCCATTCCCTACAGTATCACCCCCGGCGTGCCCGCCTATGCCGCCGCCGCCGCCGCGTTGGGGCTGGAACTCACCCTCCCCGATGTCAGCCAAACGGTAATCCTGACCCGCACGGCCATGAAGGCCTCGGCCATGCCGAACCGGGAAGACCTGGCCACCCTGGGAGCCTCGGGCGCGACCCTGGCCATCCACCTTTCGGTGCGCAACCTGCGCCATGTGGTCGAGACCTTGACCCCCCATTACGGCGCCGATTGCCCGGTGGCGGTGGTTTACCGGGCGAGCTGGCCCGACCAGATCGTCGTGCGCGGCGCCCTGGCCGATATTCGCGCGAAGGTACGCGCCGCCAAGATCACCCGCACCGCGCTTATCCTGGTTGGCCGGGTCTTGGCGGCCAAGGATTTCACCGACAGCAAGCTCTACGATCCCGGCCACGTCCACCTGTTACGGCCCAAGCGCCAAGCCTGATTACCTTAAGTTATGCAGTGAGACTCGGCCCAGGCGGCAGCCTCGTCCACGCTTTGCACACTCAAGCCCTCGGGCACGGCAGGGCGGTCGATCATGACCACGGGCAGGCCAAGGCGCCGCGCCGCCTCGATCTTGCCGTGAGTCGCCTGGCCGCCGGAGTTTTTGCTCACCAGGACGGCGATGCCGTGGGCCTGCATGAGCGCCGCCTCGTCCTCGGCCGCGAAGGGGCCGCGGCCCAGAATCACCTCATAGTTTTCCAAGGGTAGGGGCGCCGCCGGTTCATCTATGGCGCGGACCAAAAACCAGATCCTCCCCAAGCCCGCGAAGGGTGCCAGATCCTGCCGCCCGGTGCTTAGGAACACCCGCCGGCCCAGTTCGGAAAGGGCGGCGGCGGCGGCCTGGGCATGGGGCACGCGGACCCAGCGGTCCCTTGGCTGCGATTGCCAAGGAGGCCGGGACAAAACCAGGCGCGGAACATCGGCGGCCAGACAGGCGGCGGCGGCATTGGCGGTCATGCGCGCGGCAAAGGGATGGGTCGCGTCGATGACAAGATCGATACGATGCTCAAGCAAATACTTCACCAGGCCCGACACCCCGCCGAAACCGCCGCTCCGCATATCGCCCGGCACGGCGGCCGGGGCGCGGGTGCGGCCCGCCAGGGAAGTGATTATCTTCAAGCCCGGCAAGCGGCCCAGACGATGGGCCAGCGCCACCGCCTCCCCGGTCCCACCCAGGATCAAAAGGCGTTTGGCTTCAGGCATCGGCCCGGCCCACGATACCGCCCGCGCGGTCGATAATGAGAACGTCGAGCTGTATGCCGCACGCGGGCCCCAGGACTTCCAAGGCTGCCGCGCGGGCCCGCCGGGCGATGAGATCGCCCAGGGGAATCGCCGCCGCCCGCGCCATATCCAATACCTGGTTAGCGGTGTTGGCCGCGCGCGCCCGGGCCTCTAACTCCTGGCCGCCCCCGGCCTCGACCGCGCGTTCCGCCAGCCAATCCATATCGACCTGGCTGCGCCCGGAATGCAGATCCAGGTGCCCGGCGCCGAGCTTTGTCAGCTTGGCGAAGCCGCCGCCAATGGTCAGCCGGGGCAGGGGATGACGGCGCAGATACTTGAGCAGACCGCCGGCGAAGTCGCCCATGTCGAGCATGGCCAGATCGGATAGCGCATAATGGGCCTGCACCGCGCGTTCCGAGGTCGAACCGGTACAGCCCGCCGCATGGGTCAAGCCCGTGGCGCGGGCCACATCTATGCCGCTATGAATCGCGTGTATCCAGGCCGAGCAGGAATAGGGCACCACGACCCCGGTGGTCCCCAGGATCGACAAGCCGCCGATAATGCCCAGGCGCGGGTTCCAGGTTTTTTCCGCCAGAGACTCACCTCCCGGCACGGAAATTTCGATTTCCACATCGCCGGCATCGCCGTAGGCGGCGGCGATGTCCGCTATGGCGGCCCGCATCATGGCGCGCGGGGCCGGATTGATCGCCGGTTCTCCCGGCGGCACCGGCAGGCCCGGCAAGGTCACCGTGCCGACGCCGGGCCCGGCCTTGAAGGTCACGCCCTGGCCGCGCCGGCCTGGGCGCAGGGTCGCCACCACCAGGGCGCCGTGGGTGACGTCGGGATCGTCGCCAGCATCCTTGACCACGGCGGCGCGGGCAAAATCCGGGCCCCGTTCCTCACGCGCCAGGGCGAAGGCGGGGCGTTGTCCCTTGGGCAAGGCGACGGTCACCGGGTCCGGGAACTCGCCGCCAAGCAAGGCATGGTAGGCCGCGGAAACGGCGGCGGTGGCACAGGCGCCGGTGGTCCAACCGCGCCGCAGGGGTCCTTTGGGCCGATCGGGCATGGCGCGAAGACTACAAGTTGCGGAACGTTCTTGGCCAGAGCATGATCCGGCCATGAACAAGGTGCCGATAGATTTCCCGGAACTGAAACCGGGCACGGTATGGTTGGCCGGGGCCGGGCCGGGCGATCCTGGCTTGTTGACGCTTCTCGCCCATCACGCCCTAGGCCAGGCCGACGTGATCGTCCACGACGCCCTGGTCAGCGAAGGGGTTCTGGCCTTGCGGCGGCCCGGCTGCGGCTTGGAGTACGCGGGCAAGCGCGGCGGCCGGCCTTCGCCGCGCCAGGCCGATATCTCGCACCGTCTGGTGCTTCTGGCGCGCGCCGGAAAGCGGGTTTTGCGCCTCAAGGGCGGCGACCCCTTGGTGTTCGGACGCGGTGGTGAGGAAGCCTTGGCCCTGGTCGAGGCCGGGGTGCCGTTCCGTATCGTGCCCGGCATCTCCGCCGGTATCGGCGGCCTCGCCTATGCCGGTATTCCCGTGACCCACCGCGATACCAATTCCGCCGTGACCTTCATCACCGGCCACGACCTGACCGGCGCGGTGCCGGAACGTTTGGATTGGGACGCCCTGGCCCGGGGCGCGCCGGTGCTTGTGCTCTACATGGCCTTGAAGCACCTCGATCGCATCGCCGCGCGCCTGATCGCCGGCGGCCGTCCGGCGGACCAAGCGGTCGCCATCGTCAGCAAGGCCGCGACCCCCGACCAACAAGTCTTGGAAACCACGCTCGGGCGCTGCGCCGCCGAGGCGGAGGCACACAACATCGAGCCGCCGTGCGTGATCGCCATCGGTGAGACGGTTCGTTTGCGGGCTGGGCTGGATTGGCTGGGCGCGCTCCATGGCCGGACCCTGACGCCGGATCCGCTCAGGCTCCGGCGGGACCGCGAAGCGGGATGACGCGCGGGCTTATCCTTGCCGCGCCGGCTTCGGGCAGCGGCAAGACGGTCCTTACTCTGGCGATCTTACGCCACCTGCGCCGGCGCGGCTTACGCGTAGCCGGGGCCAAGATCGGCCCAGATTATATCGATCCCGCCTTTCACGCCGCCGCCAGCGGCCGTCCCTGTATCAATCTGGATTCCTGGGCCATGAACCGCGGCACCCTGGCGGGCGCGGCGGCGCGCGCCGGAAGGGATGCCGAGCTGGTCGCCGCCGAGGGGGTCATGGGGTTGTTCGACGGCGCCCTGGGAGAAAAGCCCGGCGGCGCCGGATCGAGCGCCCATATTGCGCGCCTGACCGGCTGGCCCCTTGTCTTGATCGTCGATGCCAAGGGCATGGCCGCCTCCGCCGCCGCCTTGCTTCATGGCTTCGCCACCTACCGCCCGGATGTCACGCTCGCGGCCATCATCTTCAACAAGGTCGGGAGCGACCGCCACGCGGCCATGTTGCGCGATGCTTGCGCAAGCTTGGACATTCCGGTCCTGGGCTGCGTTCCCCGGCATGATGGGCTGGCCTTGCCGGAGCGCCACCTGGGCCTGGTGCAAGCGGGCGAGCACGCCGAATTGGAGGCGTTTCTGGAAACATCGGCGGCGATCGCCGGGGAATATATGAATATTGACGCCCTGCTTGACTTGGCCCGGCCCTGCGCCTTGGAAAGCCAGGAATCCGGATGTCCGCTACCCCCCTTGGGCCAGAACATCGCGGTCGCCCAGGACCTAGCCTTCGCCTTCGCCTACCCCTTGGTTATCGAAGCTTGGCGCGCCGCCGGGGCGGGTATCGAGATTTTCTCGCCCCTGGCGGACGAGGCGCCAAGCGTCGGCGCGGACGCGGTCTATCTTCCCGGCGGTTATCCCGAATTGCACGCCGGGCGTCTGGCGCGAAACACGCGCTTTATATCGGGCCTGGGCGCGGCGGCGGCGCGTGGCGCCACCCTCTATGGCGAATGCGGCGGCTACATGGTTCTGGGCCGGGGCTTGATCGACGCGCAAGGGGCGCGCCATGCCATGGCCGGGCTTCTGCCCGTGGAAACCTCCTTCGCCCAGCCGCGCCGCCGGCTCGGCTACCAGGAGATCGAAACTGTTTCGGACAGCCCGCTTGGCCCCGCCGGCACGCGCTTTCGCGGCCATGAGTTCCACTTCGCCGAGGCGATCGCGGGCGACGGCGACGGCGAGACACCGCTATTACGCTGCCAAGCCGCCGGGGGCGGCGAGACCCGCGAAACCGGATGCAGGAACGGAACGGTCATGGGATCGTTTCTGCACCTCATCGACAGGTTTAACTAAAACCTTCGACGATGGCGAGGGTGCCGCTTGACGCGGCGAGACGCAGGGGCAGGATTTCCCGGTACGCGGCTGAATCATAGAACTCGCGCGCCCGTTCGGTACTGGGAAACTCCAACACAATGAGGCGGGGCTCCGCCCAGGTTCCTTCTTTCATATCCAGTTCACCGCCGCGAACTAAGTATCTGCCGCCGAAGCTCTCGATGATCGCAGGCACCGCCGCGCGGTAGGCCTCGAAAGCCGTGGGATCGGTGATTTGAATATGGGCGACGATATATCCCGCCATATTTCTCTCCTTAAATAGGGTTGTTCACGGCCTTGTGCGTGAACGCGATTTTACTTGGAGCCTTGGTGGCCTAAATTAAGGGGGCATGAGAGACTCTAAAAGGAATATCGGATCGTGACCATCTCGCGGCGTGGTTTCCTGGGCACGGGTTTGACGCTTCTCGGTGGTTTGACCCTTAACCGTGCGGCGGCGGCGGCCGTGACGCCGCATCAGACCGAAGGGCCTTTTTATCCCCGGCGCCCGCCGTCCGATTCCGATACCGATCTCGTTAACCTGGCCGGACGGCCCGGCCCCGCCACGGGCATCGTGACCCATGTGTTCGGGCGCATCCTGGCCGAAGACGGGCGGCCCATGACCGGCGTAGGTGTCGAGATATGGCAGTGCGACGCCTTCGGCCACTATCACCACGCGGGCGATTCGCTTACCGGCGCCGATGCGAACTTTCAAGGCTATGGCCAAACTCGAACCGGCGCCGATGCGGGCTATCGCTTCCGCACCATCCGCCCGGTGCCCTATAGCTGGCGGACCCCGCACATTCATTTCGCGGTTTCGGGCCCGGGTTTCCGCCGCCTGACGACCCAGATGTACGTCGCCGGAGAGGCCCGCAACGCCCGCGATTCTATTCTGAACGCTGTCCGCGACCCCGCGCAACGTGCGGCCCTGATCGTGCCCTTGACCGCCAACGCCGCCGAAGACGGGGTTCTGGATGCGCGTTTCGATATGGTGCTGGGCCGCAATTTATTTTCCTAAAAAACTCTGTCTTAGCCACCGCAACGGTCTAGGCTGCGAAGTTTTAGGCTATTTTAAGAAAATGCATCTTATAATTGAATAACTAGATTGTCATTCTCGTCAAACTACACCCCGTTCACTTGATATTTCAGGACTACTCATGGGCGAACACACCGCCTTGACAGACGAAATGGTCAAGATATTTCGCGCCGCGGCCCGCAACCAGATCGCGGAGCTGGCCGAGGGTCTGAGCGACGTGGCGGATACCTCCGCGCTTTGGCCAGGTAAAAAAGCGGAACTCTGCAATATCTCCCACAACCTGAAAGGTCAGGGCAGCTCTTTCGGATATCCGCTCATTACCCAGATCGGCCTGTCGCTCAACAGGATGCTGAATGGACTGGAGGAATGCGACCCTAGGTGCGCCGAGATCGCTCAGGCTCATGTTAGGGCCTTGAGCACGGTGCTGGAGAAGGACATCCAGGGCGCGGGCGGGGCTGGCGGCCTGGCCCTGGTTCAGCGTCTGCAAGAGCTTTCCTGCCAAGTCGACTAAATCTTCCGATCAGCAGAAATTTTGCGTAAGATGCCTCCACACTAGGAGGCAGGAAACATGCGTCTGGAAAACAAGGTAGCGCTCGTGACCGGGGCCGGTTCCGGCTTCGGCGCCGGGATCGCGGGACGCTTCGCGGCGGAAGGGGCCCGGGTGGTTCTCGCCGACCGCGACGGCGAAGCCGGGCGCGCGGTGGCGGAACAAATTGGCGGGCAAGCCACCCATATCCGCGCCGACGTCACCGATGCCGCCGATACCAAGACCATGATAGAGGCCGCTATCGATAGCTTCGGGCGCCTCGATATCCTGGTCAACAACGCCGGTTTCAGCCACCGCAATCAGCCCCTGACCGAGGTCAGCGAAGAGGATTTCGACCGTACCTACGCGGTTAACGTCAAGGCGATCTTCCTGGCGGCGCGCGAGGCGGTGCCGGTGTTCCGGCGCCAGGGCGGCGGGGTCATCCTCAACACCTCTTCCACCGCCGCTCTTAGACCCCGGCCCGGCCTGGTCTGGTACAACGGATCGAAAGGCGCGGTGAACACCATCACCAAGGCCATGGCCCTGGAACTGGCGCCCGACAACATCCGGGTCAATGCCATCTGCCCGGTGATCGCCGCCACCGGCATGTTGGAAACCTTCATGGGCAAGCCGGATACGCCGGAGAACCGCGCCGCCTTCGTCGCCTCGGTGCCCCTGGGCCGCATGTCCACGCCCGAGGATATCGCCGCCGCCGCGCTCTATCTGGTTTCCGATGAGGCCGAGTTCCTGACCGGCGTCTGCCTGCCGGTCGACGGCGGCCGCACGGCATAAGAAAAGGCCCGGAAGTTACCTTCCGGGCCTTTTGCGTTGCGACTGAAGGCCGGCGCTACTCGCGCGCGACGCCCAGGATGTGCATCAGGAAGATGAACATGTTGAGGAAGTCGAGGTAGAGCTTCAGGGCGCCCATGATCGCCTTTTTCTCACCGACCTCGCCGCTGTCGCCTTCATAGTACGCCAGCTTGATCTGTTGAGTGTCGTAAGCGGTCAGGCCGGCGAAGATCAGCACCCCGACCACGGAGATGATGAGCTGCAGCCCGCTTGAGCCCAGGAACATGTTCACGATCATGGCCAGGACCAGCCCGATCACGCCCATGAACAGGAAGGTCCGCATCCCGGACAGGTCCTTCTTGGTCGTGTAGCCGATCAAGGACAGGCCCGCGAAGGCGCCGGCGGTGATGAAAAACACCCGCGCCACCGAGGTGCCGGTGTAGATCACGAAAATGGAGGCCAGGGACATGCCCATCACGGCGGCGAATACCCAGAACCAGGCCTGGGCCGTGCCGACCTTCATTTTGTGCATGCGCGCGGACAGGAAGAATACGATGCCCAGGGGCGCCAGCATGACGACCCATTGCAGGGGCGTGCCGAAAATCGTCTGCAGCATGACCGGGCTGGTCGATACGAAGAAAGCCACCGCCCCGGTCAAGGCCAAGGCGACGCTCATGTAGTTGTAGACCCGCAACATGTAGCTGCGCAGGCCGACATCGACTTGCGCCGCCGCCGCCTGGGTGGGGGTCATAATTTTGCGGTTTGAACCGAATGCCATGGATAACCTCGTCATTACCTGGGGGAAACCTAAGCCTAATATTGGCCCGATTAGGTTTAGAATCAATAGATTCCCGCACCCGCCGGAAGAAATTAGCCGCCGGCGTTAACCATAAAGGCGCCGGAATCTCCCCCAAAGTTCAGCGATTGCGCAAAAGGGGCGCCGCTTTTTGGCCCAGGGCGCGCCAGGTTCCGGCAAAACCGAATATCGCGACGATCGCCACCGCGCCCAGGGCGGTCGCGATCACCGGTCCCGGCAGGAAGCTAAATGGCATGTGCATAAGCTCGGTCAAAATCAGGAACCCGGCCAGGCTGCCGATGGCGGCCGCGATCAGGGCCGTGACCCCGCCCAGCAATCCGTACTCGATTAGAAAGGCGCGCGCGATATCGCGGCGCCGGGCACCCAGCACCTTGAGCACCACGGCGTCGTAGATGCGCCGCCGATGGCCGGCCGCGACCGCCCCGGCCAGGACCAGAACACCGGCGGCCAGCGCCACCGCCCCAGCCACTCTCAGGGCCGCCGCCACATGGCCGAGCATGACCGTCACCATAACCAGCACGTCCTTGACCCGGATCGAGGAAACATTGGCGAAGCGGTCGGTCACGGCGCGCTCGATCGCGTCCTCGGCGCCGGCATCGGCGCGCAGGGTGGCAAGATAGGTTTGCGGCGCCGCTTCCAGGAGGCCGGGCGAAAAGACCATGACGAAGTTGATGCTGAGTTGCGACCAATCGATAACCCGCAGGTTGGCGATCTCGACCTCGACGTCGCGGCCCAAAAGGTTGATGGACAGGCGGTCGCCGGGGCCGATGTTCATGGCCCGCCCGACCTCGGCGTCGAGGGAGACCAGGGGCGGCCCCTGGTAATCCGGTGGCCACCACTCCCCGGCCGCGAGCGGCGACTCATCGGGCGGCTCCGCCGACCAGGTGAGGCCCCGGTCGCCGCGAAACACCCAGGCGACCTCGGGCGGGATCGTCAGGTCCTCGCTCGGCGTGCCGTTCACCGCCGCGATGCGCCCGCGCAGCATGGGCACGCGGCGCATATCGCTGGCGCCGGGAAGCGATTCGACCAAGGCCGCGAAGTCGTCGATCTGGTGGGGCTGAATGTCAATGAAATAGAAACCCGGCGCGTTGATCGGCAAGTCGTCGCGCAATTGCCGCGCCAGGTTGGCCTCGACCAGGGCGATGGCAACCAGGACCGTCAGGCCGAGGCCCAGGGAGGCAACAACGCTGCCTGTGGGCGCCCCCGGACGGTGCAGATTGGCGATGGCAAGCCGCAAGCCGGTGTCGCGCGGGCGCGGCGCCCGCCGTGCCAAGGCGACCATGGCCTGGCCGGTGAACCGGAACGCCGCCAAGGTGCCGGCCGCGCCCAAGACGAAATACAGACCGAGCCAGGGATCGGCGGCGCTGGCGATGGCGAGCCCAGCCAAGGCGGTTCCGGACAAGACAATCGCCGCCAGAATACCGCGCTCGGACCGCCACGGCGGGGCCGGAAACGGCGCCACCGTATCGCGGAAGAGATTGGCGCCCGGCACCCAACGGGCCCGCGCCAGCGGCCAGAGCGAGAAGGCCAGGGCGGTTAAGAGACCGAAGACCGCCGCCAGAACCAGGGCCAGGGGCTGCAGCCCCATGTCGACCTCCCAGCCGAACATCCCGCTGAGCAGGCCGGCGGCGGCGAAGGGCAGGCTCGCGCCCAGGACCAAGCCGATGGCGATGCCGAGCGCGGCCAGGGACATGATCTGAACCATGTAGACGCGGAAGATAAGCGCGCTCGGCGCCCCAAGGCATTTCAGGGTCGCGATGGTTGGGATCCGGCTCTCCAAATACGCCTTGACCGCGTTGGCGACCCCCAGGCCGCCAACCAGCAAGGCGGTCAAGCCGACCAAGGTCAAGTAGAGCGCCAGGCGCTCGACGAATTCGGTGACTCCGGGCGCCGCCTCGTCGGGCCCGCGGATTCGCCAGCCGGCTTCGGGGAAGGCCCGGTTCACCGCGGCGCGAAACCCGGCGATATCGCGGTCGCCGGGCAAACGCAGGCGATAATGGTAGTGCAGCAGGCTGCCCGGTTGGATCAGGCCGGTTTCCGCCAGGCTATCCTGGGCGACCATGACATGGGGCCCGAAGGAGACGACCTTGGCCGCGCGGTCCGGCTCGAAGGTCAAGGCCGCGCGCAAAACGTAACTAAGCTCGCCAATGCGTAAGGTATCGCCCGGCGCGACCCCGAGGCGGCGCATCAAGGCCGGTTCCGCGACCGCGCCCCAGACGCCGGCGCGTTTCGCCAGGGCGTTGCTAAGAACTTGGGCCGGTTCTAAACCGACGGCGCCGTACAAGGGATAGCGCCCATCGGGTCCGCGCAATTCTACCAGGGCGCGCCCGCCTTGCGGCCCCGGTGCGTGGGCCATGGCGCGCATATCGATGGCGGCCGAAACCTCGCCGCGCGCGCGCAGCCAAGTCAGCTGTTCCGGGCTGGCCGGCCGCTGCGCCAGACGCAAATCCACATCGCCGCCCAGAAGGCGCCGGCCGTCGCCGCGCAAGGCGTCGAGGACGCCGCCGGACACGGTCCCGACCGAGGCGATGGCGGCGACCCCAAGGGCCAAGCAGGCCAGAAAAATCCCGAAGCCGCGCAAGCCCCCGCGCAATTCGCGCCGCGCGAGACGCAAAGGCAGAGACCAAGAGGCGGCCCCGCCGGTCATGGCGCCGAACCGGCCAGGGCGGGGGCCGCTTCGGAGGCCGCTTCGGGGGCCGCTTCGGGGGCAATCGAACCATCGCGCAGGCTGACCACGCGCTCGCAGCGCGCAGCCAAGCTCGGATCGTGGGTGATAAGCAACAAGGTGCTGCCGTGGCGGGCCCGCAGATCGAACAAGAGATCGATCACCTGGGCCCCGGTGTCGCCATCCAGATTTCCGGTCGGTTCGTCCGCCAAGATAAGTTTCGGAGTCCCGGCGACGGCGCGGGCCAGGGCGGTGCGTTGCTGCTCGCCGCCCGAAAGCTGACCGGGATAGTGTTGTAGGCGGTGGCCCAGGCCGACCGAACCCAGAGCGTCCCCGGCCCGCGCGAAAGCATCGCCACGCCCGGCCAGCTCCAGGGGTATGGCCACGTTCTCCAGGGCCGTCATGGTCGGCACCAAGTGAAAATCCTGAAACACGATCCCCAGGGTTTCGCGGCGAAAGCGCGCCAGATCGTCTTCGCTCAAGCCGGTCAGATCTTGCCCCGCGACCGCGACCCGGCCGGCGCTGGCGCGCTCCAGACCCGCCACGATCATCATCATCGAGGATTTACCGGAACCGGATGGCCCGACCACGCTGACCGACTGCCCGGCCTCGACACGCAAATTCAGGCCGCGCAGGATAGGCACCGGCCCGGCTGATGACGGCAAGGTCAGGAAAACGCTGGTCAAATCAATCATTGGCACCTGGGATGAGGAAACATTCATGGTCAGCCTATGGGATATGGCTCTTGGCCGGCACCTGTCAATGAAGACCGGCACGGCGCTTCGGGCGCTTGAATTGCCGGGCCAAGCGCCGTACCTCTTGAAGCGATGAGTGTAAGCGTACTGGACCGCCTTAAATTTCTCGGGCTCGCCGCCGTCCTTCTTGGCGCCGCGGTATCCAGCCCCCTTTCCGCGCGCGCCGCGCCGGTCAAGCTGCTCGCCTTCGGCGATAGCCTGATCCACGGTTACGGCCTGAACGCCGGGACGACTTTCCCGGAACAGCTTGAGGACGCCCTGCGCGCGCGCGGCTTTGACGTGCAAGTCATCAACGGCGGCAATTCGGGCGACACCACGGCGGGCGGGCGGGCGCGCCTGGATTGGGCCCTGGCCGATAATCCCGACGCCGTCCTGATCGAATTAGGCGCCAATGACGGCCTGCGCGGCCTCGACCCGGCGCGGACCTTCGACAACCTGGACGCCATACTGACCCGGCTCGCGGCGGAAAAGTTGCCGGTCTTGCTGGCCGGCATGTTGGCGCCGCGCAACCTGGGCGCGGACTACACCCGCGCGTTCGACAGCGTGTTTCCGCGCCTGGCCAAGAAACATGGGGTTCCGTTGTATCCCTTTTTTCTGGACGGGGTCGCCTTGGACCCGCGCCTCAACCAGGCCGACGGCCTCCATCCCAATCCAGCCGGCGTGAAAGTTCTAGTTGAGCGCATCGCACCTCATATCGTGGACTTGATCGCCCAGGCGCGCCGTCATGACTGAGACGCAAACCGAAGCCCGATTCTATCGCGGCCAGGGAAGTGGCTCCGATTGGGCCTCCTGCGCCAAGGCGTGCCTGGCGGATTTGGGTGCGGTGCCACCGGATGCGAACCTGGCCTTTCTCTATGCGACCGATCTTCTGGCGGACGATCTGACCAGTCTGCTGGCTTTCCTGCGCGGCAAGACAGGGATCGAGCATTGGGTCGGCAGTATTGGCCTGGGGATTGCGGCGGGCGGGCTTGAGATTTACGACCGCCCGGCGGCGGTTATTCTGCTTGCCGCCTTGCCCGAAGACTCTTTCCGGGTGTTCGCGCCCCTGGGGAACGGCGCGGACGACGGCGGTCTGGCCGCCTTCAAGCGCGATAACAACGACTGGCTGGTGCGGCACGCACCCGTCTTCGGGGTTGCCCACGGCGACCCCCGGACCCGGGCCCTGGATGAAATTCTGAGCGCCTTCAACGACATGACCTCGGCGTTCCTGGTCGGCGGGTTGACAGCCTCGCGCGGTGGCCTGCCCCAAATAGCGGGCGCGGTCACCGAGGGCGGCCTGTCGGGCGTACTGTTCGATCCGGGGATTCGCGTCGCGGTGGGCCTCACCCAGGGTTGCGCCCCGATCGGTGAAATCCGCACCGTCACCGCCATCGAAGGCGGCGCGATCGCGGAGCTCGACGACCGCCCGGCGCTCGATGTCTTCAAGGAGGATATCGGCGAGCTGCTTGCCCACGATCTGCGCCGGGTTGCCGGCTACATCTTCGCCGGGTTTCCCATCGCCGGCAGCGACACCGGCGATTACCTGGTCCGCAACCTGACCGGCATCGACCCGGGACGGGGTTTGATCCAGGTCGCGGAGCCCCTGGGGCTTGGGCGCCGCATGGTCTTTTGCCGGCGCGATCACGATACCGCGCGCGCCGATCTGCGCCGCATGCTGAAGGACGTGAAGCGGCGCGCCAGCGCGCATCCCAAGGCCGCGCTTTATTTTTCCTGCATCGCGCGCGGGCGCAATCTATTTGGCGAGCAATCGGAGGAACTGAAACTGATTCAGGCCGAGCTGGGCGATCTTCCCTTGGCCGGCTTCTTCGCCAACGGCGAGATTTCCAACGACCGCCTCTACAGCCATACCGGCGTTCTGGCGGTGTTCGGCTAAAAATCAGAGCGCTTTTTCATGCGGCTGTTCCTTGCCATCGCCCTCCCCCAAGACCAAAGCGCGTGCCTGATGGACCTGCAATGCGGACTGCAAGGCGCGCGCTGGCTGCCCCCTGAGAATCTGCATCTCACCCTGTGTTTCCTGGGCGAGACGGAACCCCGCCAGGCCCAGGATCTGGACGCCGCGCTGACGGCCCTGCGGGCCCCGCGCTTTTCCCTCACCCTGAGCGGGCTTGGCGTTTTCGGCACCGCATCGAAACTGCGCAGTCTTTGGGCCGGGGTCGAGCCCAGCAACGCACTCACCCGCCTGCAGGCCAAGACCGAGCGGGCGGCGCGGGGCGCGGGGCTGCCCCTTGCCAAGAAAAAATTCCGGCCCCACGTCACCTTGGCCCGCTTCAAGGGCAGGCCGGGGGCGCGGCACTACGATTTTATATCCCGCCACGCCTTGTTTCGCACCGCGCCCTTCACGGTCGAGGATATCGTCCTGTTCTCAAGCATCCTGGCACAAAGCGGCGCCACCTACCGGGCTGAGGCCCGCTATCCCCTGGGTGAGTGAGGTAGAAATGGCCGCGCGGTAGCGCTATATTATTTTCGTAAAACCTTTTTGGAGAAAATCATATGGAAACGGCGACCTTTGCCGCCGGCTGCTTTTGGGGCATCGAGGCAATTTTCCGGCGCTTGCCCGGGGTGACGCAAACCAGCGTCGGCTACACCGGCGGCAGCACCGCCAACCCGGACTACAAGCAAGTGTGCGGTGGCGATAGCGGTCATGCGGAAGCGGTGCGCGTTTCCTTCGATCCCGGCAAGATCGGATACGGTCAACTGCTGGAGGCGTTCTGGGCGGCCCACGATCCGACCCAGGTGAACCGCCAGGGGCCGGATATCGGTTCCCAGTACCGCTCGGCGATCTTCACCCACTCGCCAGAGCAGGACCGCGCGGCCCGCGAATCCAGGCAGCGCCTAAGCGATAGCGGCGCCCTGGGGCGGCCGGTCGCGACCGAAATCGAGCCCGCCGGGCCCTACCACTTGGCCGAGGAATACCATCAGCAATACCTGGAGAAACGAGGCCAAGCGGCCTGCCTGATACCCTAAATATCGACGCGCGGCGTATCCGCGTCCGCCACCGCCCAGGCGGTGCGGGCGCCGCAAAACCGGCGCAGCCAAGCGCACAACTCTTCCACCGCCGGCTCCAGACGCCCCACGCCGCCAAGACTTTGGACCGTGAGAACCGCGCCGCGGGTCGCCGCATCGGTGGCGCTGCGCCCATCCTGGTACCAGTTCCAGCGCCGGCAGAGGAGCTTTTCACTGTCCGCGTAAACAACCTCGCCAAGCTTCGGCGGGTCATTGGCCGGGTGTGCGGCGCCGAGCGCGAAAAAATCGTCGCCAGGCCGGGCGAATCTGAAAGTCAGTGGACCCGCGATCTTAGCCAAGTCGTCGGCGCCGACCGGCAAGCGGTGGCGGGCTGACATGGCATTGTAGGAATCGACCAGGGAATTGATCCGGGGCAGGCCGCGGCCTTGCTGAACCTGCTTCAACAAGCGTTCGACCGAAGAGCGGTACGAGGTCTTCTTCACGCCAAAGGCCTTGTAGGCGGCGCGCCAGACCTGAAGCTCCGCGATCTCTGCGAGGGGCCGCGCGGACACCAGCGCCGCGGCCTCGGCCTCGATGGCGGCCACGGCGGTTTCCAGGGCCGGGTCCGTTTCCGGGGTTAGGGTCAAGTCTTCGGCCACAACCATGGCGGCCCGAAAATCGGGAAAACGCTCCAAAACTTGGGATATATCTAGAACAGTCGCGATGGAGACCGCCTCACTTTTCGCATATTCACGCAATTGTGTGACAACCGTCACTTTTGATTCTCGATCCGCACCCTAAATCCAGTTAGAGACAAAAAGACCTAGATCGACGAAATACCGGGCTCTTTTTGCTCTCATTTGCTTACTCCTACTCTCTAACTGGCCCCGCGCCCACACGCGGGGCCTATTTTCTTGCACTAAAGAAAATCGCTTTCGATCGCGGCGAGCAGGCCGGGGGTTCCACGTTCGATTAAATCCAGCGCTTGTTCGAAGTCCTCTTCATCCCCGCAATAGGGGTCGGGAACGTCCGCGCCTTGGGACGATACGATGTCCGGCGAAAAAGATAGAAACAAGGCAACACGGCCCCTGGCCCTGAAGGGACGCATTTTTTTCAAATCGCCCAGATGACCGCCGTCCATGCCGATCAAGAGATCGAAATCGGCGAAGTCCGCCCGGTTTAATTTTCGCGCCCGGATTTCGACCATGTCGTAACCGCGCGATGACGCGGCCTTGACGGCGCGCGGGTCTGGCGCGCCGCCCGAATACCAACCGCCCATGCCCGCCGAATCGCACCCGATCCTATCCCGCAGACCGGCCTCGACGACGGCTTTGCGCAAGACCGCTTCAGCGGTCGGCGAGCGGCAAATATTACCCGTGCAAACGAAAAGAACGCGTGCCTTGGACATTGCCGATTGTATATCCCCCGCCCTAATATTTGCGCCATATGACACGCGCGGACAAGCCCACATCCAAGACCGGCCGGATTGTCATCCTGACCGGAGCCGGAATTTCCAAGGAATCGGGTCTGGATACCTTTCGCGATCCTGGCGGCATCTGGGACCGCGTACGGATCGAGGACGTGGCGACACCTGACGCCTTCGCCCGCGACCCGGACCGTGTTCATGATTTTTATAATACCCGGCGCCGGAATCTGCTCGCCGGGAAGGTGCGGCCGAACCCGGCCCATGACGCCCTGGCGCGCCTGGAAGCAAGCTGGGCAGGCGAGGTTCTGCTGGTCACGCAAAACATCGACAACCTGCACGAGCGCGCGGGCAGCCGCGATCCGCTCCACATGCACGGCGAGATCTTGAAGGCCTTATGCACGTCTTGCCAGGACGACAGCCCCTGGCGCCACGACATGGATACCGCCAGTCCGTGCCCCCATTGCGGCCGCAAGGGCTTCCTGCGGGTCAAGGTCGTGTGGTTCGGCGAGATGCCCTACGAGATGGAGAGAATTCAAGCGGCCCTCGCCGCCTGCGATCTGTTTTTATCTATAGGCACCTCGGGCCACGTCTATCCCGCCGCCGGTTTCGTGGCGGAGGTGCGGCGCGCGGGGCGCGGCCATACGGCAGAATTGAATCTGGAACCCTCGCAAGGCCAGAGCCTGTTCGCCGAGCGGATCTACGGTCTTGCAAGTGAGATCGTCCCTGCCTACGTCGAAGACTTGCTGGGCGGGAAAACATGAACGAATCGAACCTTGAAGAGACCCTGCGCGCGGCCCGGGCCTGCACCCTTTGCGCGGCGCATTTGCCGCTTGGCCCCCGGCCGGTTCTGCGGGCCAAGGCGGCCGCGCGCCTGATCCTTATCGGGCAAGCGCCGGGCACCCGAGTGCATGAATCCGGGGTGCCCTGGGACGACCGCTCCGGCGATCGTCTACGCGATTGGCTGGCCCTGGACAAAGACACTTTTTACGACGAGGCGCGGGTCGCCATCCTGCCCATGGGATTTTGCTACCCCGGCGTCTCTGCGCGCGGCGGCGACAATCCGCCGCGCCCCGAATGCGCGCCGGCCTGGCACCCAAAGGTCTTGGGCGCCTTGCCGAAGATCGAACTCACACTCCTCATCGGCCTCTATGCGCAAGCGCATTACCTGGGCCAGCGGCGCAAGAAGACCTTGAGCGAAACCGTGCGCGCCTGGGCCGAATACGGCCCCGGTATCATCCCCCTGCCGCACCCAAGCTGGCGCAACACGTCGTGGCTGAAAAAGAACCCCTGGTTCGAAACCGATTTGCTGCCCGATTTGCGCGCCCGGATCGCTGGGTTAACCGAGTGAGGCCGCTCAGGCTTCCTTGACCCGCCGCACCCGGTAGCTGCAGCGCCGGGCGCCGGTCAGGATGTGATCGACCCGCTTGACCTTAACGCCGGGGCCCAGAACCTCGCGGAATAAATCCAATTCACCCCGGCACAGGCCCCGGCAGGCACGGGCGGCGGCGCAAACCGGGCAGTGGTTTTCGATCAAGAGGAATTCACCCTGGCCGAGGGCCCGGACCTTGGCCATATAGCCTTCCTCGCTGCGAATTTTCGCCAGGGCCTTCAGGCGCCGCTTCAAGGATTCATGCGGGTCGACCCGTGCTTTATAGGCTTGCGCCTGAGCCGCCGTGCGCGCGGCAAGCAACTTATCCAACCCTTGCGCGCCGAAGGCATCGTTCATGGCATCGAGAAGGCCGAGGGTAAGGTCCGCGTGCCCGTCGGGAAAAAAGGGCGCGGCGCTTGGGGTCAGGGCCCAGAGCTTGACCGGACGGCCAAGGGGGCGCGCCTCCGGGGTCGCGGCGACGATGTCTTCGGCCTCCAGGGCATACAAATGCTGACGCACCGCCATGGCGGTGACCCCCAGGCGTTCGGCAAGCGCCCCGGCCTCCTGCGCGCCGCCGCGTTTCAAGCGCTCCAACAGGGCGCGGCGCGTGGTGCCGGTCTTTTGCCGATTGATCGTGGCTTCCATGGGCGCATGTGCTCGCTTAGGTGTTTATTGGCTGCACAAACTTTATAAAGTTTCTTCTTTCAAAACAAGCTGGCCGGTCATATTATTTTGAAAGCATAACCTTTATAAACTAGGAGGGCGGAATTATGTCCAGGGAAACCCCGGGTACGGACCCCTTCGTAGAGGTCGCCGATCTGGCCAAGCTGCGCGAACGCGGCGTTCTGACGATCAAACTCGGGCGCAAGCAAATCGCGTTATTTCACGATAGCGCGGGCCGGTTTCATGCCTGCAACAACCGCTGTCCCCACGAAGGCTTCCCCTTAAGCGAGGGCGTTCTGAGCCAAAGCGGCACCGGCGCCTGCCTGCTGACCTGCAACTGGCACAATTGGAAATTCGATCTGAAGAGCGGCGAGACCCTGGTCGGCGGCGACCGCTTGCGCCGCTATCCGCTTGAGATTAGGGACGGCAAGCTGTGGCTGGACCCCAGCGATCCCCCGGCGCGTGAGCGTGCACAAGCGGCCCTGGCCGCCCTGGCGGAAAGCTTCCCCGATCACGAAACCGACCGCATGGCGCGCGAGATCGCCCGCCTGACCCGCGCCGGGCGCGACCCCCTGGACGCCGTGCGCGCCGCTATCGGCTGGACCTTTGAGCGGCTCGAATTCGGCACGACCCATGCTTATGCCGCCGCTGCGGATTGGCTGGCCTTGCGGGCCGAAAAAGCGGGCGGCGATCCGGTTCTGAGCCTGGCCCCGCTGGTCGAGGTAGTGGGCCACATGGCCTGGGATACCCTGCGCCAGCCGTCTTTCCCCTATCTCCAAGGCGTGACGGCCTACAGCGCGGATTTCCTGGTCGCGGCGATCGAGGACGAGGACGAGGCGGCGGCCTGCGCGCAAGTGCGCGGCGCCCTGTCCGCCGGTTTGAGTTATGCCGATCTGGAAGGCGTCCTGGCGCGCGCGGCCTTGGCCCACTACGCCGATTTCGGCCATTCAGCGATTTATGTCCTGAAGACGGGCCAACTGATCGAACATCTGGGCCCGGAGGTGAGCGAAGCCCTGCTGCAGGCCCTGGTGCGCGCGCTCATTTACGCCAGCCGCGAAGATCTGATTCCCGAATTCAAGGACTATGGGCGGGTTCTAGACGCCTGGCCTGAAGCGGCGCGGGTTAAGAACAAGAACACGGCCCCCGCGGCGGCCGATTTCATCGGCCAGGGGGTGCGCGGGGCCTTGGAGCGCTGCCTCGACTTCGCCGGCGACCCTCAAGGGCTTTATAAGGCCTTGCTGGGCGCCGCCGCCTGGAACCTGCTGCACTTCGACCGCGCGGTTGAAGCACGCAACGACGGGCCGATATCCGACAATGTCGGCTGGCTCGACTTCACCCACGCGCTCACCTTCGCCAACGCGGTGCGCCGCCTGTGCGGCCGCACCCCTGAATTGTGGCCCCAAGGTTTGCTGCAAATAGCCTGCTTTATCGGGCGCAACGCCGCCTATGTGGACAAGGATCTGGACACGGGGCCCTGGCGGGTCGAGGAGCCGGAGGCCTTTTTCGCGGCTACCGCCGACCGCCTTTTCGACCACGGGCAATTCGAATACATCGTCGCCGCCCATCAGATCAAAACCTTCATGGCGGCGCGCGAGGAAGCCCTGGCGGCGCCGGAAGCGCCCTGGGGCGGCGATCTTCTGGCGGCCGTGAACCGCCTTCTCAACACCCCGATCAAACGCCGTTTCACCCTGCGCACGGCCCGCCAATCGCTCGACTTCGTGGCGCGGGAGGATTGATCGTTTGATTACAGACCGGTCGGTATATACAGATTAGTCTAGGCGCTTGCCTCGATACGCTCCATGTCATCGTCGGAGAGGCCCAGGTGATGGCCGATCTCGTGGATCAGGACGTGACGCACCACATCGACCAGATCTTCGCCGGATTCGCACCAGTAATCGAGGATGGGACGCCGGTAGAGGTGAACCGTATCGATATCCTCGGGCATGTCTTGGGCGCTTTTATGGGCCAGGTCCACGCCCCGGTAGAGGCCGAGCAGGTCGAAGGGCGTCTCGCAGTCCATTTCCTCCAGGGTTTCGTCGTCGGGAAAATCCTCGACCTGAACCACGACGTCGCCCAGGTGCTGGCGCAGCTCCTCGGGAATCGTGGCGAAGGCTTCGCGCGCATAGGCTTCCATGTTGGACAAGTCCGGCGGCGTGGTGAATCGCCCAACGTCGTGCAGGTGCGCCATGAGTCCTCTCGTATTAACCGCGAATCGGGCGGCACGGGATCAAGATGGCCCAGGAAAACGGCCGCTTCAACGCCTAAGACCGCCTTGGGCGGTCATTGCATCCGCATGGCCCCGTCCAGGCGGATGACATCGCCGTTGAGCATGCGGTTTTCGGCGATGTGCAGGACTAGGCCGGCGAACTCCTCCGGCTTGCCGAAGCGGTGCGGGAAGGGCACCTGAGCCGCCAGATTGTCCTGCACCTCTTGGGGCATGTTGAGCAGCAGAGGCGTGCCGATCAGGCCCGGCGCCACGGTCATGACTCGGATTCCTAGCTTGGCGAACTCGCGCGCCGCCGGCAACATCATGCCGATAATCCCAGCCTTGGAGGCGGCATAGGCCGCCTGTCCGATCTGGCCCTCGACCGCCGCGACCGAGGAGGTCGAGACGATAACCCCGCGCTCGCCGTCCTCCAGCGCTTCCGCCCCGGCCATCTCGGCGGCGGCTAGGCGCAGCAAGTTGAAGCTGCCGATCAGATTGACCCGGATGACGGTTTCGAAATCGTCCAGGGCCATGGTGCCCTTGCGGCCGACGATGCGCTTGGCCGGCGCGATGCCGGCGCAATTGACCAACACCCGGCACGGCCCATGGGCCGCGCTGGCCTGGGCCACCGCGGTCTCGGCCGCTTCGGCGCTGGCCACGTCGCAGGCCAGGCCCAGGCCGCCGATATCCTTGGCCACGGTGGCCGCCGCCTCGCCATTGAGGTCCAATACGCAGACCTTGGCCCCCGCCCCGGCCAAGGCCCGCGCGCTCGCCGCGCCCAAGCCGGAGCCGCCCCCGGTCACGATCGCCCCATGTCCCCGTACATCCATGAACCCGGCCTCCTTGCCGCGGTTGTTGTTTCAAATCGGCGGGCTCTATAGCAGACCGCCCCGGCCCTGGCGAGGGCGGCGTATTGCGGGCCGCGCGGCGGCGACCCATATTCAAGGCATGCGAGAGCCCGAAACCCCCAGCCAAGCCCTGACCCGCTATGACCCCGAGCGCTTCGCGCGCGACCGGGAAGAGGTCGAGGACGGCTTCTGGCGCAAGGTCCGCCGGGTCGCCGGCCATGTCCCCTTCGTCGAGGACGCCATCGCGGCCTACTATTGCGCCCGCGATGGGGCGACGCCCCCGCACGCCAAGGCGGTCATCATGGGCGCCCTGGCCTATTTCGTGATCCCGGTGGACGTTATTCCCGATTTCCTGACCGGCCTGGGCTTCACCGACGACGCGACCGTTTTCTACATCGCCTGGCAAAGCGTCGCCAGGCACATCACCCAAGACCACCGCGACAAAGCCCGGCAGGTCCTGGACAGGCTGAGCGGCTAAATCCTCACGGCCGGGCCTTGACGGACTCGCCGGCGGCGCGGCTGGCGGCGCGGCGGGCCTCGCGGGCGACGGCGGCTTCGCGCCGGGCGATATAGACCGAGGAGGCGGCGATCACCCCGGCCCCGGCCCAGGTCCAGATATCGGCGACTTCGCCGAACAGGAAAAAGGCCAGCAAGGCGACAAAGGGCAGGCGGGCGTAGTCGTAGGGTATGATCGCCGAGGCATCGGCCTTGGTATAGGCGCGGGTGAGCGCCAAGTGCGCCAGAACCGCCACGAAGCCGACCCCGGCGACATAGAGCCAAATCTCGAAACCGCCGGGCCAGCGCCACACAAAGAGCGCGGGCACGAAGGATAATACCGTCAATATCATGTTCTGGTAGAACACGATGGCGCCCACGTTTTCGCTATCGGAGAGGCGTTTCACGATGGTGATGGAGATCGCCATGAAGGCGGCGGCCACCACGGGCAAGGACATGAGCGGGGTGATTTCCGTAAAGCCCGGACGCAGGATGATAAGCACCCCCAGGAAACCGACGGCGGTCGCGCTCCACCGCCGGGCGCGCACGATCTCTTTCAGGAACACAACGGCCGCCACGGTGGCGAACAAGGGCACCGTGAAGTTGAGCGCCACGGCTTCGCTCAAAGGCAGGCGCACGACGGCGGTGAACCAGCACACCATGGCGATAATGCCGGTGATCCCACGCCAGATATGAAGCTTGAGGCGCTGGGTGCGCAACTGCTCCAGACCGCCCCGCAGCAGCCAGGGCACCATGAAGGCGAGGGCGAAAATATTGCGCAGGAACGCGATCTGAAGGGGCTCGAGCTCCGCCGCCGCCAAACGGATCAGCGCGTTCATCACGGCGAAACACGCCGAGGCGAAAATCATATAAAGAGCGCCTTGAACCGGCGCCGGGATGCTGTCGAGGCGGGCCGCGAGGCCGCTGTCGCTGGTCATATAGCTTCGATCTTACGTCCCGGAGCGAATCGCCGCCAAGCGTCATCTGGGCAACCCTGCCATGCGGCGCTTAGCGCCCCTTGGCGGCCAGGGGGCTGGAGTGGGCGGGCGGGCTCGGCCATACTCACGGCCTGCGGTTTAACGCCCTTCAGCAAAGACGGAGCAAGCCATGACCGGCCCCTTGTGGCAGCCTTCCCCCGCGCGGATCGCCGGCGCCAATCTGACCGCCTTCATGTCCCAGGTGAAGACCGACTGGGGCTTTGAGTGCAGCGGCTACGACGCCTTCTACGACTGGTCGGTCACAGAGATCGAAAAATTCTGGGTGTCGTTTTGGGACTTCTGCGGCATCGTCGCCGAGACCCGCGGCGAGCGGGTTTTGATCCATGGCGATCGGATGCCGGGCGCGAAGTTCTTTCCCGACGCGCGCCTGAGCTTCGCCGAAAACCTCCTGCGCCGCCGCGATTCCAGCGAGGCCATGGTGTTTCGCGGCGAGGACCGGGTACATACGCGCCTGACCCACGCCGAACTTTACGACAGCGTATCGCGCCTGACCCAAGCCCTGGCGGCGGCGGGGGTCGGGGAGGGGGACCGGGTCGCCGGTTTCATGCCCAACCTGCCCGAGACTATCGTGGCGACCCTGGCCGCCAACGCCCTGGGCGCGATCTGGTCGTCGTGCTCGCCCGATTTCGGAGTTCAAGGCGTACTCGACCGCTTCGGCCAAATCGAACCCAAGGTTCTGTTCTGTCCCGACGGCTATTTCTACAACGGCAAGGCCCATGATTCCCTAAGCCGGGTCCGCGAGTTCACGGCGGCCTTACCCAGCCTGACCCACATCGTGGTGGTGCCCTACATAAGCGATACGCCCGATATTTCCGGCCTCGACCGCGCCGTGACCCTAGCGGATTTCACCGCTCCCTACACCGCCGGCGAGATCGCGTTTAAGCGCATGGCTTTCAACGCACCGCTCTACATCATGTATTCCTCAGGCACCACGGGCATGCCCAAGTGTATCGTCCATGGCCAGGGCGGCACCTTGTTGCAACACCTGAAGGAACATCGTCTCCAATGCGATGTGAAGGCGGACGACCGGGTTTTTCACTTCACCACCTGCGGCTGGATGATGTGGAACTGGCTGATCACCGCCTTGGCCAGCGAAGCAACCTTGATGCTTTACGACGGTTCGCCGTTTTACCCGGACGGCAATGTCTTGTGGGCTTACGCGGCGGAAGAAAAATTCACCCTCTTCGGCACCTCGGCAAAATATATCGATGCCTTGAAGAACGCCAAGCTCGACATCTCCGCGCGCCACGGCCTGCCGGCCCTGCGCACCATAACCTCGACCGGGTCGCCTCTGGTGCCGGAGAGTTTCGATTATGTCTACGCGCACATAAAAAGCGATGTCTGCCTGTCCTCCATCGCCGGGGGAACCGATATAGTTTCCTGCTTCATGGGCGGCGATCCGATCGGTCCCGTGTGGCGCGGCGAAATTCAAAAACGCAGCTTTGGCATGGCGGTCGAGGTCTTCGACGACAGTGGCAAGCCTCTGCGCGGGCAAAAAGGCGAATTGGTTTGCACCCGGCCCTTTCCCTCCATGCCGGTCTACTTTTGGGACGATCCCGGCGATGCGCGTTACCGGGCGGCCTATTTCGACACTTATCCCAACATCTGGCATCACGGCGACTATGTGGAGCTGAGCCAACATAACGGCGTGATTGTCTACGGCCGTTCCGACGCGACCCTGAACCCCGGCGGGGTGCGTATCGGCACCGCCGAGATTTACCGTCAGGTCGAAGACATGGCGGAAGTCGAGGAAGCCATCGTGGTCGGACAGGAATGGGACGGCGATACCCGCGTGATTCTCTTCGTACGCCTGGCGCCCGGCGCGATCCTGGACGAAGCCCTGGTCAAACGCATCAAAACCCGCATACGCACCGGCTGCACGCCACGCCACGTCCCGGCCAAGGTGATCGAAGTCGCCGACATCCCGCGCACCAAAAGCGGCAAGATCGTGGAAATCGCCGTGCGCGATACGCTTCACGGGCGGCCGGTGAAAAACAAAGAGGCGCTCGCCAATCCGCAAGCGCTGGATCTTTTCACGAGATTAGAGGAGTTGCGTACATGAGTGCCTTACCCGGCCCCCTGCGTCCAGAGATCGAGGCGCTGGAGACATCGGGCATTCAGCAGGTCTTCGACCTTGGCTTCGGCCGCGAGGATCTGATCGCCTTGTGGGTTGGCGAAGGCGACCAGCCAACGCCGGCTTTTATTTGCGACGCCGCGAGCGCGGCCATGAAAGCCGGCAAGACCTTCTATTCCTACAAGCACGGCCTGCCCGAGCTGCGCGCGGCGATCGCCGCCTATACGAGCGATCTTTATGGCATCGATTGCGCGCCGGAGCGGGTATCGGTCACCTGTTCGGCCATGAACGGCATCATGATGGTCTTGCAGGCCGTGGTCGGTCCCGGCGATAACGTGGCCGTGGTCACCCCGGTGTGGCCCAACGTCATGTCGGCGATCCGCATAGCTGGCGGCGAGGTTCGCGCGGTCCAATTGGACAGCTTGCCGGACGGCGGATTTAAGCTCGACCTCGAACGCCTGACCGGGGCGATCGACGAAAACACGCGCGCGATCTTCATCGCCTCGCCCGGCAATCCGACCGGATGGGTCATGAGCGCCGGGGAACAGCACGCGGTTCTGGAGCTGTGCCGGGAGCGGGGGATCTGGATGATCGCCGACGAGGTCTATGCGCGCTTCATCTTCGATGGACCGGAATCCGGCCGCAAGGCGGCGCCCTCGTTCCTGGAAATCGCCGCGCCCGAGGATCCGGTGATCGCGGTCAACTCTTTTTCCAAGGCTTGGGCCATGACCGGCTGGCGCATGGGCTGGCTGACCACGCCGCCGTCGTTTGTCCAAACCCTGGGCCGCTTGATCGAATTCAACACCTCGGGCACGCCGCATTTTCAGCAGTACGCCTGCCTGACCGCGATCGGCGACGGCGAGGATTATGTGCGCGAGACGGTCGAACGCAGCCGGCGCGGCGGTGAACTCGTCTTCCAGCGCCTATCCGCCCTGCCTCAGGTTCACATCGCCCGGCCCAAGGGCGCCTTCTATGCTTTTTTCAGGCTCGAGGGTTTGAGCGATTCCCTCGGCTTCGCCAAGCAGGTTCTAGAGGAAACCAACGTCGGCCTGGCGCCCGGTTCGGCCTTCGGGCCCGGCGGTGAAGGCCACATGCGGCTGTGTTTTGCAAGCTCTACCCAAAAACTATCGCAGGCCCTGGACCGCCTGGAACCGCTGCTCTCGAAACCGCTTCGATCCCAAGCATAGGAATACCATCATGCCGACAGAACATTATCGAACCCTGGCCCGCTACAACGCCTGGGCGAACCGCACGCTTTACGATGCCGCCGGGCGATTAAGCAGCGCCGAGTGCGCCAAGGCGCGTTCCGCCGCCTACTTCGGATCGATCCTCAACACCCTCAATCATCTCTTGGTCGTCGATTATCTATGGTTTGCCCGCCTGAAAGGCACCAGCCGCAGCGACCTCAAGCTGGACGGGGTTCTCCACCATGACCTGGCGGAGTTGCGCGCGGCCCGCGAGGCGGAGGACGCCGGCATCCTGGCCCTGGTCGAGACCCTGGACGAAGCAGCCCTGGCCGCCAATTGCGCGTTTAACGACACCAAGGGCAAGGCCTGGTCCATGCCGGTCTGGCAAATCCTGGCGACCGTTTTCAATCACGAGACCCATCACCGGGGCCAGGTTCACGCCCTGCTCAAGGACGCCGGCGAGGAACCGCCGGCCCTCGACCTGCCGGTGTATTTGCGCGCTAATCCCTGACCGGGCGGACTTCTCCAACCAGGGTTCCAGCGCGGTTGCGCAAGGGCAGCGCCAAGTCCTTGGCCTCGTCCGCGCTCAGCAGGCCCAAGCGTTGTAGAAGCTGGCCGACGACCGCCTCGGCCGCGCGGCCGGCGCCGTCGTCGGCCTTGACCGCGAAGCCGAGCCCCGCGCCCGGCACGGCGCCGCAATACACCCCTTCCGCGCCGGTCTTGATAATCGCGCGGCCCTTGAGAAGGGTCATGGCCCGGGTGCAATAGCGATCGCTGCCGGCGACCAGGAAAGGCTCGGCGGCCATGGCCCGCAGAACCCTGGCGCAGGCCGCCTGGCGCGCCTCCGGCTGATCGCTTGGATCGGCCAGGCGGGCCATGGCCAGGGCCGTGTTGCCGAGGGGGATCGCGATCACCGGAATGCCGCAGCCGTCCAGTCCGCGCACGGCCTGGGACAAATCCAGGCCGGTCATGGATTCCAGCACCCCCAGAACCCGTTGCTGCACCGGATGATCGAAACGGATATAGCCCTGGGTTGGAAAGCCCGCGTGGCGCGCGAAGGTCAGGAACCCGGTGTGCTTGCCGGAACAATTATTGTGCAGGGCGCTGGGATCCGCGCCGCCGCGCAGCAAGGCGACCATGGCCGCCTCGTTGCTGGGCAGATGGGTGCCACATTCCAGATCGGCGGGCGTGCAACCGATTTTTTTCAGCCAGGCGGCGACGGTTTCCACGTGGCGCGGCTCGCCGCCGTGGCTGGCGCAGGCCATGGCGATCTCGGCATCGGACAGGCCGAAAGCCTCGGCCGCGCCGGATTCTATCAGGGGCAGGGCCTGAAGGGGTTTGATCGCGGAGCGGCCAAATATCGGCGCTTCCACATCGCCGGCGCTTAGCACGACGCGCCCGCTCGTATCGACCACCGCCAGGGAGGCCCGGTGCCAGCTTTCCACCGCGCCGCCGCGCGTGGCTTCGGCCATAACCGGATTGGCCGCCGCCGGTTTATCTTCGGCGCCATGGCCATGAATCTGCGTCATAATCCCGTCTTTCAAATCACCGGCGCGGGTCCCGTCCCGGAGCCCGCGCCGCCGCCAACAAGCTTGCACCCCACGCCATGGCCATGCAAGTTTCCCCGCCATGCGCGGATATTTTGCCATAGGGGTCGAAGGAATTAGTAAGCCCATGAATTTGGGCAATCTTATGCGTTCCGCCCATGCCTTCGGGGCGAGCTTTTTTTTCGTCGTCGCCCCGGTTGTCCCGACCCACAAGGCGCGTCATGCGGACACCTCCGATTCGCCCAATCACTTACCGCTTTATACCTACGATACGGTCGATGACTTGGTACTGCCCAAGGGCTGCGCGCTGGTCGGAGTGGAGTTCACCCCGGAGGCCGTCGAACTGCCGAGCTTTTACCACCCCAGCGCCGCGGCTTATGTCCTGGGGCCGGAACGCGGCGCCCTGTCGGCGGCCATGACCGCGCGGTGCGGCCACATGGTCAAAATCCCGACAAAATTCTGTATCAATCTTGGCGTCGCCGGGGCCATTTTGATGTACGATCGCCAAGTCAGCCGGGGCAATTTCCCGCGCCGACCGGTAAATCCGCGCGGCCCCGCGGAATCGGCGCCCCGGCACGTCCGCGGCGCGCAACTTATCCGCCGCCAAGAAGGGAAGGCTTGACCGGAACCCCGCGCTTGCCCAGAACAAGACCTTGAATTGTATAGCCTGGAGATGATTTTCCCGTGACCCTGTTATTGCGTTTTTCTCTTTTATCCGCCGCCGCCGCGGTTGTTTCGGTGTTCCTGGCCTGGAGTCATCCGGCCGCCAGCCAGGGCATCCAGCGCCTGGGCGACTTTGGAGATTGGAGCGCTTATCAGTTCACGGAAAACGGTAATGTCGCTTGCTACATGGCGAGCACACCCACGGCGGCCAAGGGCGACTACACCAAGCGGGGCGAGGTGTTTTCCATTGTCACCCACCGGCCCAGCGAAAGCCGGCGCGACGAAGTCAGCTTCATCGCCGGCTACACCCATAAGAAGGATTCCTGGGTTCAGGTCGCCATAGGAGACGAGGCCTTCAAGCTTTTCACCCAGAGCGACGGCGCCTGGGCGCCCGACAAGGAAGCGGACGCGGCCCTGGTCGCCGCCATGATAAAGGGAAGCGGCATGATGGTGAAGGGAACCTCGACGCGCGGCACCGAGACCACCGATACCTACTCCCTCAAGGGCTTCACCAAGGCTTATAAAGCGATCAACAAGGCCTGCGGGCTTTAGGGCCTGTTGACACTTAGGATGCCGTCGCGGTTGGGCCAGAATGACGCGAGGTTAGGAGCGAGGACGCAGGACATGCAGCGCATATTCAAGGACGCCCGACGCGGCCTCGCGTCATTCTGGCCCAATCCCGTTGGGACGGGTCGTATTATCCCACCCGCCGCGTCGCGAACGGCTTGTGGGGGGCCTGCCACACGGCGCCGTCCGCTCCTAACGGGTGGGATAATCCGATCCCGCCTCGGCGCCATCCTAAGTGTCAACAGGCCCTAATCTTATTCCCATGAGCGGAACCGCCCATAGCGAGCACTTCGCGCCGCCGGCCCCGAAAGCCGGGGGCCGCGTAAACCTGATCGGCCTGACGCGCGCCGAGATGGCGGAGGCGGTGCGCGAGCTAGGCGAACCGGATTTCAGGGCCCGCCAGTTGTGGCATTGGGTCTATCACCGGGGCGCTTCCTCTATCGAGGACATGACCTCTCTATCGAAGGATTTCCGCGCCCGCCTGGCGGCGCGCTTCGCGGTTCCGCGGCCAGAGATCGCCTCGGCGCAAACCTCCACGGACGGCACCCGCAAGTGGTTGTTGCGTTTTCCCGACGGGCAGGAGGTCGAAACCGTCTTCATTCCCCAGGAAGAACGCGGCACCTTGTGCATTTCCAGCCAGGTCGGCTGCACCCTGACCTGCCGCTTTTGCCACACCGGCACCCAGCGCCTGGTGCGTAACCTTTCGGCGGCGGAGATCGTCGGCCAGATCATGCTGGCGCGCGACGAAGTGGGGGAGTGGCCGGCCTCCAGCATCGACCGCAAGATCACCAATATCGTGCTCATGGGCATGGGCGAACCCCTGTACAATTTCGATAATGTCGCGACGGCCATGAAGATCGCCATGGACCATGAGGGCCTGGCCTTTTCCCGGCGCAAGATCACGCTATCGACCTCCGGCGTGGTGCCCGCCATGGCGCGCTGCGGCGCCGAGCTGGGGGTCAATCTGGCGGTATCCCTGCACGCCGTTAGCGACGAGGTGCGCGACGCGATCGTGCCCTTGAACAAGAAGTACCCCATCGCGGCCCTGCTCGACGCCTGCCGCGCCTATCCGGGCACCCATAACGCCCGGCGCATCACCTTCGAATACGTCATGCTGCGCGGCGTCAACGACAGTGCCGATGACGCGCGGGCCCTCGCCAAGCTGCTCAAGGACATCCCGGCCAAGGTCAATTTGATTCCCTTCAATGCCTGGCCCGGCGCGCCTTACGAATGTTCGGCGGCGAAAGACATCCAGGTTTTTTCCGATATCCTCAATGGGGCCGGGGTTTCGGCCCCCATACGCGCCCCGCGCGGCCGCGACATCCTGGCCGCCTGCGGCCAGCTGAAAAGCGCCGGCCAGCGCCTCAAGAAAAGCGAACGCGAGGCCGCGACGGCTTAACTTAAAGAGACAAAGGGCGTCACATGAGCGACATCAAGAAAGTCGTGCTGGCCTATTCGGGCGGACTCGACACCTCGGTCATCCTGAAATGGCTGCGGGAGGCCTACGACTGCGAGGTCATCACCTTCACCGCCGATCTGGGCCAGGGCGAGGATCTTGAGCCGGCCCGGCGCAAGGCCGAGATGTTCGGCGTAGAGCAGATCTTTATCGAAGACCTGCGCGAGACCTTTGTGCGCGATTACGTCTTTCCCATGTTCCGCGCCAACGCGCTGTACGAGGGGGTTTACCTGCTCGGCACCTCCATCGCCCGGCCCTTGATCGCCAAGCGCCAGATCGAAATCGCGCGCGAGACCGGAGCCGACGCCGTGTGCCACGGCGCCACCGGCAAGGGCAACGACCAGGTCCGTTTCGAACTCGCCTACTACGCCCTAAATCCCGACATCGAGGTCATCGCCCCTTGGCGCGAATGGGATTTGAACTCCCGCGCCAAGCTGATCGAGTTCGCCGAAAAACATCAGATACCCATCGCCAAGGACAAGCGCGGCGAGGCGCCCTTCTCGGTCGACGCCAATCTTCTGCACATCTCAGCCGAGGGTAAGGTATTGGAAGACCCCTGGGTGGCGGCGGAGGAATACGTCTATTCGCGCAGCGTCTCGCCACAAGACGCGCCCGATACCCCCACCATGGTCGAGATCGGATTCGAGCGCGGCGACGCGGCCGCCATCGACGGCCAGGCCCTATCGCCCGCCGCGCTCCTGACCCGTTTGAACGAGCTAGGCGGCGCCAACGGCATCGGGCGTTTGGACTTGGTCGAAAACCGTTTCGTCGGCATGAAAAGCCGGGGCATTTACGAAACCCCGGGCGGCACGGTGCTGCTGGCCGCCCACCGGGCCATGGAATCGATCACCCTCGACCGGGGCGCGGCGCACCTGAAAGACGAGATCATGCCGCGCTACGCCGAGTTGATCTACAACGGTTTCTGGTTTTCGCCCGAGCGCGAGATGCTCCAGGCCCTCATCGACCGCAGCCAGGAAAACGTGACCGGCACGGTGCGCCTGAAGCTCTACAAGGGCAACGTCATGGTGGAGGGCCGTAAGTCGCCCCATTCGCTTTATAGCGAGGCCCACGTGACCTTCGAGGAAGACACGGTCTATGACCAGCGCGACGCCCAGGGCTTCATCAAGCTCAACGCCCTGCGCTTGCGCTTGCTGGGGCGGCGGCGGGACTAGGTGGCAAGCCACCCAAGCATTCGCTTGGCGGCGCAGGCCGATCTTGCCGCCATCGTGGGCCTGATCGCCGACGATGGCTTGGGCCGGGGCCGCGAGGATGCGGGCGAGTCACTCGCGCCCTGTTACACGGCGGCCTTCGCGGCCATACAACGCGACCCCAACAACGAGTTCGCGGTCATGGAGCAAGACGGCGCGGTCGTCGGCTGCCTGCAACTGACCTTCATCCCCGGCCTGTCGCGCCAGGGCGCCACCCGCGCGCAAATCGAATCCGTGCGCGTGGCCAAGAACTTGCGCGGCCAGGGTTTGGGCCGCGCGCTGTTTGAATGGGCCATCGCCAGGGCCAAGGAAAAAGACTGCCGCCTGGTCCAGCTAACCACCGACAAGGCACGTGGCGAGGCGCACCGCTTCTACGAGTCCCTGGGCTTCACCGCCAGCCACGAAGGCATGAAGCTGGCGCTCTAACCCGAAATCAGCGCCACGCCCGCGATCCAGGGGTGAGCGAGTATCAGGACGCCATAGAGGACCAAGCCGCCGAGCAGGCGCGGCCAGCCTATGCCTTTCCAATCCAGTTTCGTGCGGCCGCTGAGGATCGCGGCGAAGGGAAGGACGCTGGTGGTCATGACGGTCGGGCCCCAGGCGCTGCCCAGGGCGTCCTCACGGCGCAGGTCGATATGGATCATGCCGCCGATTGAAAGCACCAGAATACCGGCCATGAGGATCATGTTGGCGGCATCGCCGCGCACCGCCAAGTGCGCGGCTGCCCAGAGCGAAAAGCCCCAAAGGGCCGGGTGGCGGGTGATGCTAATCATGCCCGGCGCGGCGCTTCCCGGCCCGCCTACACCCTCGGCTTGCTCGCCGCCTACCGCGGTCAAGCTGGGCGTGGTGAGGCCGCCGATAACCAAAATGCAGGACAGGGGCATGAGGGCGAGCGGAATCGCGCGCGAATACGGCGGCGGCGTCCAGACCTCCAGGTAAGGCGCCGCGCCATAGGCAGCCATCATCCAAGCAAAGGCGGCAATCGCCACGATCGAATAGGCGGCAAGGAACAGCCGCGCGCCCAGAACGCGCCGCAAGGGCCCGCGCAGGGGCTTGCTGGACAAAACGAAATGCCCGGCCACGAACAGGGCCGTCGCGGCGATCAAGGCGTCAAGGCTTCCCGTCAACATACGCGGCGGATTATTATTGCAATAACCGGGCCCGTCCAGGGATTTGAAATTCGAACAAAGGCCTGGTTTCGTGCTATGATGTGCCGGTATGACCATGGACGACACCCCCGCGCCCCCCGAGGTCGATCCGGCGATCGAGACCATCCTCTCGCTTATCGCCGCCCTGCCGCCGGGCAAGTCCATCGCGCCCGAGGCGGCCGCACGCGCCCTGGCCGAAGCGAAGGCCAAGCCGAACAGCCCGCCGGACGCTTGGCGGCGCTACCTTAAACCGGTCAAGCAACAAGCGCTTAGTCTCGCGCGCCAGGGCCGCATCGTCATATTGCGCAAGGGCAAGCCCGCCGACCCCAAGGCCCCCATCAAGGGCGTGATCCGCCTGGCCGCGCCAGCAACGGCGCCTGAATGAAAGCCTTCATAGCCGGCCTACCCAAGGCCGAGCTGCATGTACATATCGAAGGCACCTTCGAGCCCGAGCTCATGTTCGACTTGGCCGGGCGAAACGGAATTGCCTTGCCCTACGAATCAATCGGCGCCCTGAAGGCGGCCTACGATTTTTCCAACCTGGAGGATTTCCTGGCGCTTTATTACCAGGGCATGAAAGTCCTGCTCCACGAACAAGACTTCCACGATCTTACCTGGGCCTATCTGGAACGGGCGCGCACCGACAACGTGCGGCACGCGGAGATTTTTTTCGACCCGCAAGGGCACACCCGGCGCGGCGTCGCCTTCGAGACCGTCCTCAACGGAATCTGGCGCGCCCTGGAGCGGGGCCGGCGGGAGCTGGGTCTGACCACGAAGCTGATTCTATGTTTCCTGCGTGACCTGCCGGAAGAAGACGCGGAGCGATGCCTCGACATGGCCCTGGCGCACAAGGCGCGCATCGCCGGCATCGGGCTCGATTCCACCGAAGTGGGAAACCCGCCGGCCAAGTTCGAAGGGGTCTTCGCCCGCGCCCGCCATGAAGGTTTCCCCTGCGTCGCCCATGCCGGCGAGGAAGGACCGGCCGCCTATGTGCGCGAGGCGCTCGACCTGCTGAAGGTCGCCCGCATCGATCACGGCAACCGCGCCCTCGACGATACGGACCTGGTCGCGCGCCTGGTGCGCGAAGGCGTGCCCCTGACCGTCTGTCCGCTTTCCAACCTGCGCCTTCGCGTGGTTGCCGAGGCCAAGGATCATCCCTTGAAAGCCATGCTCGGCAAGGGTCTCGCCGTGACGGTTAATTCGGACGACCCGGCGTATTTCGGCGGCTATATCAACGACAACTATGAGGTCATGCAGGAAGCCCTGGACCTGAGCCGGGAGGAGATCGTTACTCTGGCGCGCAATTCCTTCGAGGCTTCGTTCCTGAGCCGGGCCAAAAAGGACGCGCACCTGGCGCGCCTCAACGATTACGCACTGGCGGCGAAATCCTCGAACCGCTCCACCGCCGCCCGGTCGTAGCCCAGGCTGGCGGTCTCATGGGTGGTCCGGACGCTTACGCCCGGATCGCGCCATATCATGGCCTCACACTAGCCCAGCGCCCATGGCAAGCTTGCCGCGTCTTGGAACGATTCTAAAGTTCCGGCGGCTCGATACCCTTCTGTCGGCAAGCGGCGGTCAGGGTATTGGCCAGGAGGACGGCGATGGTCATGGGACCGACCCCGCCGGGAACCGGGGTGATGGCGCCCGCGACCTCTAAGGCGGCCTGGGTATCCACATCGCCGACGATGCGCGTCTTGCCGTCTTCGCCTTCCACCGGAACCCGGTTGATACCGACGTCGATCACGGTCGCGCCGGGTTTGATCCAATCGGCCTTGATCATGGCCGGCCGGCCGACGGCGGCAACCAGGATATCGGCGCCGCGCGCCACCGCCGGCAGATCGCGGGTCCGCGAATGGGCGACGGTCACGGTGCAGCTTTCACGGATCAAAAGCTGGGCCATGGGCTTGCCGACGATGTTGGAACGCCCGATCACCACCGCGTTCAGGCCCGACAAGCTGCCCAGGCGGTCCTTCAACAGCATGATGCAGCCCAGGGGGGTGCAGGGAATCAGCGGTGCGCTGGCGCCCGTGGCGCCGGTCGAGAGGCGGCCGACATTCAAGATGTGAAAGCCGTCGACGTCCTTGTCGGGATCGATGGCGTCGATCACCGCCTGTTCCGATATTTGATCGGGCAGGGGCAACTGAACCAGGATGCCGTTCACTTTCGGGTCGTTGTTGAGCTTATCGATCAAGGCCAGAAGCTCGTCCTGACCGGTCTCGGGCGGCAGTTTGTGTTCGAAGGAACGCATGCCCGCCTCGGCGGTCTGGCGCGCCTTGTTGCGGACATAGACCTGGCTGGCCGGGTTTTCCCCGACCAGGACCACGGCCAGACCGGGGACCAGATCGTGCTCGGCCTTGAGCCGCGCGGTCTCGCGCCCGATGCGTTCGCGCAGGCCGGCGGCAAAGGCCTTACCGTCGATTATCTTGTCTTCGGACATAGATAGTAACTCCCCCGTGTGTTTGGGCTTATAAAATTTCCATGCCGGCCTGCCAGGCACGCAAGCGGCGCAGCAAAGCGCCGGGATCGCCGGTAAGCGAGACGGTCTTGTTGCGGCTGCCGGCCCCCGATGCGATGTCGAGACTGCCCTTGGGCACGCCCCAGGCCTTGGCCAAGACCTTGATAACGGCGGCATTGGCCTTACCGCCCTCGGGCGGCGCGGTCACGCGGATTTTAACTACCGGCAATCCTTCGGCATCGGCGGCGATTCCATCTATGGCGTCACGCCGGGCGCCCGGCTGAACCCGCAAGCGCACACGCAGACCCCCGGCCGCCGCTACGATTAGCGAAGAAGTCTCGGCGTCAGTAGCTGGCACGCATCAGGGACATGTGAGCATTGCCGATCACCATCTGCACGAAGATCAGCAAAAGGATCAAAATAACCGGCGAAATATCGATCCCGCCCAGGTTGGGCACGAAGCGGCGAATCGGCCGCAGGGCCGGTTCGGTCACGCGCCACAGAAACTCCCCGATCATGGAAACGAACTGATTGCCCGTGTTCACGATCCCGAATTGGACCAGCCAGGAGAGTATCGCCGAGATGATAACCGCCCAGATATAGAGGTCGATGGCGATATTGAGGATGCTTAAAAGGGGGCCTATTACGATCATCGCGGCGCCTATGGAGGTGGGCTTTAAAAGCGGGCGGCAAACGCCGCATCGGAACGGCGGCCAGCCTAACGGCGCGGGCGGGGAGAGACAAGACGTTCGCGGCGCAACAGCGAGTGCGGGCGCATAAGATTTGGCAGTCCCTCCGTTGCGTCCTTCGACAGGCTCAGGACGAGGATGCTTCTTTATCCCACCTACGATCGACCTCATCCCGAGACTGTCGAAGGACGCACCGCGCTAGTCCAAGTCATCTGTCAGGCTCGATATCTTGCTCTGCGACTCCCCGGCGCCAAAGCTCACGGGCGGGCGGCGGTCTTGCCTGGCCTCGGCGGGGCGGAGCTTTCCTCGGCCGGTGGGCCAAGGTGCGCTTGACACAAGGCGGTGCATATTCTCATTATCCGCCCGCCCAAGCAGGCACCAAGGGGCCGTAGCTCAGATGGGAGAGCGTCGCGTTCGCAATGCGAAGGTCAGGAGTTCGATCCTCCTCGGCTCCACCACCCTTCGCCCTCCGGGCTTCGGGTAGCAAGCCACCCGGTTTTAGGCGCGCGTTAGCAAGAATTTTGGGGTTATCGAGGTAGTCTTCACCGCGCGCGTGAGGATGAACGACCCCAAAGGCCCCAAGTGCAACAATCCGCAAACGGCTCGATTTCACCTGACCTCGCTGGGGCCTTGGCTCAATACCGGGACTTGGGTTATGGCGTGGTCCGGGGGGTCTTCGGCCCGCGAGATGTCGCGGCCCTAACCCAAGCCTTCGAGCGTATCTACGCCCAAGGCCTTGCCCGTGGGGCATCGTACCGGGACCGGAACGTTTATTTTCACCTCGCGGACGACCCGGTTTTGAAGCAAATAGTACGCTTCGTGCAGTGGCCCGCCTATATCGACCCGATTCTGGCGGCCTATCGGACCGATACCCGCCTGCTCGATATCATGGCGCCCCTGATCGGCCGGGATTTGAAGCAGATCATCAATCAGATGCACTGGAAGCCCCCGGGGGCGGCCAGGGCCGATTTCGGGTATCATCAGGATGTTCACTTTCGCCGGCCCGCCGAAGCCTACCGCGATGCAGGAAATTCTTACGTTCAGACCATGATCGCCGTCGATCCCCAGGGCCCAGAAAACGGCGGTTTGAGGGTCTATCCCGGCAGCCATAAGCTGGGCGTCCTGGCCTTCCCCGAGCGCGGCCGGATCATGGACGCGGACATGAGCGAAGACGACCTCCTGGCCTTGGGGCTAGATCCCGGCAAGCTAGTCGATCTGGAGCTCGCCCCCGGCGATGTCGCCTTCTGGCACCTCGGCACGATACACGGCAGCGGGGCCAACACGGCGCCCATCGACCGGCGCGCCTACCTCAACGGCTATGTGACGGCGGCGAATTGCGACCGGGGCGAATGGGCCTGGCGGAACGGGGCGCCTTGCGCCCTGGGCGAACCGGTTCTGGTCCATTACGAGGACCTCTTTACCCGGCCCGGCCCTTTCATCATAGACGCAGACCAAGCCTAGCCAAGTCGGAGCGGAGTCCGGCCGCGTTCTTGAACAAGTGAGTTTGCAGTCCGGCCCGCACCGCACCGGCGATGTAGTCCGCCCGGTCATCGATAAAGAGCGCCCGTCCCGGCGCCGCCGCACCCAGGCGCGTCAAGACAGCCAAGTAGGCCGCCGGGTCGGGCTTGGCCAGGCCCAAGACGGCGGAGACATAAACGCGGTCCCCGAAAATCTCCGGCACTTCGGGGAACATTCCCGTCAGATTCTCGGCTATGAGCCGGTTGTTATTGGTGAGAACAGCCGCTGGCATAACGGCCGCCAAGGCGCGGGCCGTATCCAGCACCTCGCGGTCCGGGGTCATGGCGGCGGCGCGGGCTTCCAGCCAAGCGGCGCGGGTCACCTGGATCCCCAGACGCGCCGAGCAGCCGGCCAGATATTCCTCCGTGCCGATCTCGCCCCGGTCGCTGCGGTCGTCCCAGCCGGAATCGAATATTTCAGCCTCGATGACCTGGGCCGCGCAGCCAGTGAGGCGCGCCATGCGGTCCAAACGGCCAGCGAAATCGTAAGCGCACAGAACCCCGTCCATGTCGAAGATGACCGCTTCTATCTGGGCGCTCATCGCGGTTCGCCCATTCTGCTCATCGCGGTTCGCCTATACTGCTCATCGCGGTTCGCGATCGCCGAAGATCGCGGTGCCGACCCGGACATGGGTGGCGCCGAAGCGGATGGCGGCCTCGTAGTCCGCGCTCATGCCCATGGACAGCTTAAGCAGCCGGTTCCGCTCCGCCATGCCGGCCAGCAAGGTAAAGTGCAGGGCCGCTTCCTCGTCCTGGGGCGGAATACACATCAGGCCGGTGACCGGCAGGCCAAGCTCGTCCCGGGCGAAGGCGATAAAGTCATCGGCCTCGCGTGGCATGACGCCGGCTTTTTGCGGCTCCTCGCCCGTATTCACCTGGATGAAGCACTCCGGCCGCCGGCCGGTCTTAGCCATGACCTTAGCCAGTACCCGCGCCAGTTTGGGCCGGTCCAGGGTTTCAATCACATCGAAAAGCGCCACTGCTTCGTCCGCCTTATTGGTTTGCAGGGGTCCGATCAAATGCAGGACCAGATCGCCGTGGGCGGACTTCAAGGGCGGGAATTTGCCTAAAGCCTCCTGAACCCGGTTTTCGCCGAAGACCCTTTGGCCGGCGCCGAGTGCGGCCTCGATATAGGCCGCGCCGTGGGTCTTGCCAACCGCGACCAGGGTTATGGCGGCCGGATCGCGCCCGGCGGCCCGCGCCGCCGCCGATATACGCGTGCGCACCTCGGCAATGTTGACGGCAATGGTTTCGGGGTTTGGGGCTTGGGAATTCATCCGGGGGCTTCGGTCTTGGTTTGATTTGCGTAGCGGGTTGCGCACACCCTATCATCGCGCCCGTGGCCTGGGCCACCAAAGCTTAGCGTAGGAGAGTGCGGCCTTGGCTGGAATTTGTTGGCTCGCGTCCTATCCCAAATCGGGCAACACCTGGCTGCGGGCGTTCCTGGCGAACCTGTTCAGCGGGCCCAAACCGGCGGAGCGCCCGGTTCCCATTAACGAACTGAGCCGCTATTGCCTGGCCGACGATTTTATCTCCGACTATGCGCGCCATGCCGGGCGGGACGCGGCTGAACTCTCCAACGCCGATTTTCTGCGCCTGAGGCCCGCCGTGCAGCAAGGCTTCGCCGAGGCCTCCAAGGACACCGTTTTCGTCAAAACCCATAACGCCGCGGTCCAGGTCGAAGGGGTGCCGCTGATTACCCCGGCGGCAACGGCGGGCGCGATCTATATCGTGCGCGACCCGCGCGATGTCGCGGTATCCTACGCACACCACTTTCAAATCCCGACCGCCCGCGCGGTGGCGCAGCTCTGCGATCCGAACAACATCCTACCGGCGGGCGACGGCCTGATGCGGCGTTATCTGGGTAGCTGGTCCGGGCACCTTCATAGCTGGACCCGCGCGCCCGGCCTGCGTCTTCATGTGGTGCGTTACGAGGACATGGCGCTGTCGCCCTACGACACCTTCGCCGGGATCGTTCGATTCCTCGGGCTGCCGCCTGACCCGCCTCGTATCGAACGGGCGATTGAATTCAGCAGCTTCGACCGGCTCAAGAAGCAGGAAACCGAAGCTGGTTTCGAGGACGCCCGGCCCGACGGCAAATCGCCCTTCTTTCGCGCCGGTAAGGCCGGGTCCTGGCGGGAAGTCTTGGGCGCCGAGGATCTCGCGCGTATCCTGACGGCCCACGGAGAAGCCATGGCCGAATTCGGTTACCGGCCTGAAACTAGCACCGCTGGATTGAACGGTTAAAGATGCAGCAAACCGCGATCATCATCGACGATTTCTACGCCGATCCCGAAAAGCTTCGCGAAACGGCGCTGGAACTAAGCTATCCCGTGCCCACGGGCGAGGTTTACTATCCCGGCCGAACGTCGCGGGAAACCATACTGCCGCCGGACGCGGACGAGATGTTCAGCTACATCCTGCGCGAAAAAGTCGCCGGCGCGGCACGCAGCACCCATGGGCGCTGCCGCTATTCGCTCCAAGGCAGCCACCGGCCGGCGGAGGTTCATATCGATATCGGAAAGACCTGGGCCGGACTTGTCTACCTGACCCGCGACGAAGATTGCCAGGGCGGGACCGAGTTTTTCCGGCACCGAAAATACCGCACAGACCGCGCCCCCCTGAGCGATGAAGAGGCTCAGGAAATCTATGGGATCGCGACCCGCAAGGAGGCGGTTCATCACCTCATCCACGACGATGGTCATCATCTGGACCGATGGGACCGGGTCATGCTGCTGCCCATGAAGTTCAACCGCTGCGTCCTGTTCCGGCCCTGGATGTGGCATACCAGCGGCGTGGATTTCGGCGATACGATCGAGAATGGCCGCCTTGTTCAATTGCTGTTCTTCGAATCGGCCGATCCGCGCGCGGCGCCGGCCTAACCGCCATACCGAAGCGTTCCTATTTATATGGCGATGCCGCGGGAAAACTAAGCTAGATTATCCCCATGAACGCCCCGCACTGGCCAGCCTCTGAATTCAAACTCGACATCGGGGATCAAATTCCGAACATATCTGGCCCGGATCAACATGGCCGCCATTTCAGTATTCTTATGGCACCGCCAGGTCCCTTCGCAGTTTTGTCGGCGGAGTCCAAGGACAGCGCCGCCGCTAACGCGGCGCTAAAGGCTTTCGAGGCCGCGGTCCAAACGGCGGGTCCTACCCAGCCGAATGCCGCAATCGCCCTTGTCGGCACGGCGGACCTAGCCTACGGCTTGGCAAGGTCTCTTCATTTAGAAACTTCCGTCTTGGCCGATACCCGCGGCGACCTTGCCGTTCTGTTCCGCGCCAAGCGTGAAAACCAGGCGGGGACTACGGCGCCACGGGCCAATATCCTTGCCCTCGTGACCGACCCGGATCGAAGCATCCGCTTTGTGGTTCCCTTCACCTCTACCAGCGAGTTCAAAGCCGCTATAAAAAGCGCGATTTGCGAGGCGGCGATCCCGGGCCAAAGGCGGAACGATAAGGGTTTTGTCCCCGTACTAAGCATCCCGCGCCTCTTGAGTCCGGCGCAATGTCGGATGCTTATAACGACTTGGGAGGCCTCGCATCAATCCGGAAAGGTCGGCAAAACAAGCCTTTTCGGCGAGCCGGTCAACGAAGCGGCGCAGCGACGCGTGTGTTACGATCATTTCTGCAACAAGGCGCTCCATGCCCAGATCGTCGCGACTCTCGGGCCGCGTATTCAGGAGGCCGTGCGGCAAGCCTTCCAGTTCAATATCCAGCACTACGAACCCTTCTTCGTTGTCGCCTATCCGGCCAGCGAGGGCGGGCATTTCGCGCCCCATCGCGACAACCTCGACCCCGCGCATATGCATCGGCGCTTCGCCGTGACAGTCAACCTCAATACCGGCGACTACGAGGGCGGCGGCATCTGGTTTCCTGAATTCGCCGACATGGTTTACGATCCAGCGGCTGGAGACGGCGTGCTTTTCTCATGTTCCTTGCTTCACGAAGCTAAGGTTGTGACGAAGGGAACGCGCTTTATCCTGTCCGGCTTCATGTGGGGCGCGGCGGATGAGGCCTTGCGGCAACGCAATGCCCAGGGGGCGGCCGCCCGGCGTCAGCAAAGCGCGCCACTAGCCTAGATGTAAGAAGCTGCGAGAACTGACCTTGGATTACCCGGCCGGTTTGCCTGCTGGATCGAGGTAGCCGAATTCGGCCATGGTTTCGCCGTGGGCCTCGACGATCTGATGCACCTGGTCTTCGCTCAGGGCCGCGCGCCAGCCGCCGGCCTTGCCGGCGCGGAAGAACTTGGCCTTGCCGTCCGGCCGCGCCTCGACGAAACCCGTGGCCCGCTCCTGCTTCTTGAGCTCCCGAAACGAAGAAAAGCGGATCGCGCGCATGATCCGCTTGCGCTCCTCGGGCAGGCCCAGGAAACCGGAAAGCCCGGCGAAAGTTTTATACGGCGCGCCTGTCATGTCCTCATAACGCATGACATGCAGGCGCATGCCGGGGGCCTTGGTCCAGCTGCGTACATGGGTCGACCAGGACAGCAAAACCTGTTCGAGCTGGCCCGGTACCGAGGGCAACCTATGGTTTTCGTCGCAGATCAGGTCCACGCCGCGCTGGATGTCGACCTGGTAATGGCTGGCGAAGGAAACCGCCACATCCATCGGGTTGCGCACCACGTAGATCGCCCCGGCGGTCGCGGCGGGGGTGATCAGCGGCTGGCCGTCCGCCAGGACACAGGCGTTATGGGTCTTGACCAGGACCGTATCGCGCCGCGAGGCCGCGAACCATCGATGCACCTGGGGCCGCAGGCGTACGATATCCTCCGCCGAGAACTGAGCCTCCTTTCGGCCGGAGAACTGTTCGTAGTGCACCAGGAAGTTGTCGCCGAGGACGTGATTGGGCAAGTCGTTGATCGGCACCGGACGTGCCGGATTGCTGAACAGATTGGCTAAATAGGCCCGCAGCCAGGTATTGCCGGACTTCGGATAAGAGGCGAGCCAAAGTATGCCGGGCATGATTATCGGTCTTTCGCGGATACGCCGTCGCTCAAGCCGAAATCGCCATGACGGCCCGAAGAAATCCTAAAATGGAGATTTCCCAGGCTAAAGCAAGTGCCCGGGTCCGATCTTATGTCCCGGACCGCTGCCGCGCCGCGGAAAGCCATCGCCGGCAAGAATGCGGCCGAAAAGAAAAGGGGGCGGCCAAAGCCGCCCCCTTCGTCGTCGTAGCTAAGCGTTCTTAGAAGCTAACGGAAAGTCCGATGATGCCCATGGTGGCCTCACCTTTGTTGCCGGTCGCATCGTCCTCGAGCGCACCGTACATGACCGAGAACGAGGTCTTGATCCCCGGCCCGAGGGCGTAGGACACGGCGCCGACAAACGCGTCGACTTCCTCGTCGCCATTGCCAACGTCACCTTCCCACTCACCGTGGAAATAGGTCGCGCTGACGCCCCAAGGACCGGTCGAGTAGCTCGCGCCGGCGTCCCAGGACTGGCCTTCCTCGTCACGCCCGACGGCACCGCCGCTGACGATGAGCTTGCCGTCGAACTCGTTGGCGTAGGAACCGCCGACCGAGAAACCGCCAAAGCCGAGGTTGATGCCAACCTTAATCTGCTGGACATCGTCGCCGCCGAGGGCTTCGACGTTATCCGGAGCTTCGATCCGGTTGTAGCCACCGGCGACCTTGACGTCGACGCCGTTAAAGCTTTCCGAGAAGTTCAAGCCGACACCGAAGGCGTTGTGGTATTCGGTGGTCGTATCGGCCTGGAAGCCGGTGAAGGTCTTGCCTTCGCCGGAGTCAGTCACCGCCGGAGCGTAACCGGCCGTAAACTGGAAGCCCGAGAAACGCGGCGAGTAGTAGCTGATCGCGTTTTCGTCGTTACCGATATCGACGTTCGTGGTCGTGATCGTCGAACGGAAGCTGAGCTCGTGACCCGCTGGCGGGGGCACGAACACCGTGATCCAGCCGGAGTTGATCGGAGTACCGACGGCCGGCGCGGTCACACCCCAGAAGGTGTTGTAGTTGGCGAGGTTCTCGCCACCGGCCACGATCTTACCGAAGTCGCCCTGCACGAAGGCATAGGCTTCGTCGATTTGGTCGCCACGGGAATCGGCTTCCAGCTCGACCTGTACGCCAACGGTCAGGCCGTTGTCGAGATCGGTCGAACCACGGAACTGGATTTCGCCGTCGCTGAACTCGCCGGTGGCATTTCTGTCCGTGCCGCCGTCGACGTCGACATCGCCGATGCCGAAGTATTCGTTCTTGAAACCCCTAACCTGCAAGCGCAGTGGCTCTTCCGCCGATACGTAGTTCGGCATGGCCACGGCGCCGGCCAGCAGGGCCGTCGTACCAAGCAGTAATTGCTTTCTCATTTGCTTCTCCGCCTCTCTACAGCTGTAGATGCATTGATTTTCTGTCCGCTCCCCCGCTGCTTTTTTCGCATCGGTCGCTGACAGAGCTAGGCGTGCCCCCTCACCACAATAGAAATCTCAGGAAACACCGTGGCATAAGGGCCGAGGAGGACCCCATTCGTCAAGCAAGACCGCCCTTTTATCCGGCCATTGGCCGGCGCCCGTGGCATTTTTACCACAGACTGTTTTCAAAGCCTTAAGACCCGGAACCCCGGCCTTCATCGCCGCGCGCAAGAAGCTTTTCCCGGATCGCCTGCCCAGATTCGTCGTAAAAGAAGCCAAGCAAGACGAACCGCCGGCCGCGGTCGATTCGCGTCACCTCGTGCAATAACGAGCAGGAAAAGACGATCGCGGCGCCAGTGTCCGCGCTAAGAAGTCCGGGGCCGTATTCGGGAAAGCTCAGGCGCCCACCCTCGTAGCCGCCGGTGTTGAGGTTGATGGACATGGCGAAACGCCGGTGGGCGGTATAGGGCGTGGTGTCGTCGCGGTGGGCCGCGAAATGGCCGCCGCTATCCGCCTCATAGCAACCCAGACGCAGGGTTTCCGCGCGGGTCACGCGATAGTTGAAGACCTTTTTTATCTCCGGAAACAAACGGTAGCGGAAAATTTCGAAAAGCGCCCGCGCTTCCGGCCCAGTATCGGCGAGCGCCACGTCCTGGCGGGACTTGATCTTATGCAGGGGAACGTTGCCGCCGTGTTCGGAACTGGCGACGCCGCCTTGGAAAGTTTCGCCGCTCTCGAAGGCCCGGACCAGGCGGGCGCAGTGATCTGGGTCGAGCACCCGGGGCAAAATCAGAACCGGCGCCTGCCCGTTCACGGCGGCGCTGTCCTGGACCCCGCGCTTTTCGCAATATTTCAGCGCCCGGTCCGCCTGGCGGCCGCCCCCGGCGGGCGCAATCAACTTTTCTAAACGCTGGTTCGCATCGACGACCGCGACCGCGCAGTCCCCGGCATTCTTTTTCGCGGTGGCGGGCGCCAAGTCCAGGGCCTGTCCAGCGAAGAAACCCGCATCGGACAGAAGTGGAAACGGCAGCTCCAGCTTGGCCTTCAGCACCGCGTTTTCATCGGGCGGCGCGGGAGTCACGGCAAAAACACCAAGCCCAAGGCCGCGCCACTTTTCCTCCAGAGCGCGTAATTTCGTCAGTTCACGCTGAACCCCGGCGCCGGTGCCGGCCGGGCAGACAAGAACCAGGCTGACACGCCCTGCGTGCGCCGACTGGGTGAGCGAAACGTGGCGCCCCTGGGTATCGCGCCAGGCGAAATCGGGAAATCGATCGCCCACATCCAAATGGCGCGGACGCGTCTGTGGTGGCTGCGGCATGATAGCGGCCTCCGCGCCCTCGAGGAACAAGACGGCGCATGCGAAAAAGCCCGCGAGCCATAGCATGACAGCGCTCGCGCGTACAACGCCGGCGCTCGCCAAAACCCGATTCTTGCCGCACCGCTCCAAGTCCGACATACTCCGCGCCTCGCGCCCAAAAACACGGATCCGGCACCTTGAACGACGCTCAGACCACGACCCAAACGGTCTCCCTGTCCCAGGCCTTCGGCATGGCGCAGAAGAAGCATCGCGAGAACGATCTGGCCGGGGCGCGTAAAATTTACCAGCGCATCTCGCGGCTCGCGCCGGACCACGTCGATACCCTGGTCATGCTGGCCTCCCTCGACTACCGGGAGGGCCGGGACGCCCAGGGCCAAGCCAGCTTGGCGCGCGCGGTCGACCTGACCCGCGCCAAGATGCAGCGCCTGCCCGAGGACATGAGCGCGCGCGCCGCGCTGATCAATTTCCTGCTGGCGCAGAACCGCCCGGGCGAGGCGGAAACCCTCATGGAGGAGCTGGTCCTGCCGCTCAATCCGGTTCGCTCGGGCCCGGCTGAATTCAGCGCCCGGCGCAAAAAAAGTATCGCCCGCGGCCTGCCGGCCATGGTCATCACGACCCTGCCGAAGTCGGCGAGCGAGAGTATTTGGAATAAGCTGGCGCAAGGTCTGGGCCTGGCTCAATGCTATTTCTCGCTCGGTTTGTTTCCGGATTGCTGCGCGATTCCTTCGCGCGTCGCCCAGGCGGCGAAGGGCGGAGTGGCCATCAAGGAGCATATCGGGCCGACGGCCCACAACGTCGCGGTCTTGCGCGGCGCCGGCATCGACCGCCTGATCGTTCATCACCGCGACCCCAGGCAAGCCGCCCTATCCTGGGCCCATTTCGTGCGCGACGACGTTGGCCAGCGGGTCATGGGCCCCTTGTGGCGCAAGATCGTGCCCCCCTCGGGAATCATGGAGGCGGGCCTGGACGCCACGCTCGATTGGTGTATCGAGCATTATCTGCCGCTTCAGATCCGTTTCCTGTCCGGCTGGCAGGGCATCGCGGCGCAGGCGGATCCGCCCTTGTCGGTTTTGTTCATGAGTTTCGAATCCTTCCTCGCCGAGCCCGATGCCTACTTCAGCAAAGTCCTGGATTTCTACGATATCCCGCAATCCAGCTACGCCGCCGGCGCCAAGGCCGAAACCGTGCACCTGCGCCAGGGTCAGAGCGACGAATGGCGGCAGGTTTTCAGCCAGGAGCAGCGCGACAGGGCCTGGGAAGCGATACCTCCAGAAATGGCCCGGGAATTCGCCTGGAGCTACTGAAAATACCGGCTTGGACGGCGCGGCGCGCGGACCTCAAAACATTGCGCGGGCCCGCGTTTCGCGCTATGCAGGGGACTTGGAATCTTGGCAAGATAGGTCACGGATAGGGCTGAGACAGGGTATCGTCCCGCTTGCCCGGTTCGTGGAAACTGCGGTGGACGCGATGATACGAAATGGCATCTTCACCTTGCTGCGCGGCTTCGGCGCTATCGGTTTGGCGGCGGCGCTGCTAACGGCCTGCGCCTACTCCGATCCCGAGACCGAGTACCCGGAGACCTTTGGCAAGGGCAACAAGGGCGGTCATGCCGGCGGTTACGGCAATACGGGAAGCGTCTTCGGCCCCGGCGGGCTTGGCATCGGCGGCTCCGACGCGCCGCCCGTGCCCGGCGGCGAGGGAACCGGGACCGGCATAGGCGTCAACAGCTTCCTCTGGCGCGCCTCCCTCGACACCATGTCCTTCATGCCCCTGGCCTCGGCCGATCCCTTCGGCGGGGTCATCATCACGGATTGGTACACGCCGCCGGAAGCGCGCGAGGAACGATTCAAGGTCACGGTCTATATTTTGGGGCGCGAGTTGCGGGCCGACGGCCTGCGCACCAGCGTGTTCCGGCAACTCCTGGGCGCCGAAGGCAAATGGATCGACGCCGGGGTTGAACCGCAAACCGGCGCCGATCTGGAAAACGCCATACTCGTCAGGGCACGCCAGCTTCGCATTGCCGGCCTACAATAAGCCATCAAGGGCGCCCGGGGCGCCAACGCCTCCGAGGCCAGCATGAGCCGGTATAATTTCAAGGAATCCGAGGCCCGGTGGCAGGCAGCGTGGGATCGCGCCGGTTGCTTCACGGCCCACGACACGGAAACGGATAAGCCGAAATACTATGTCCTCGAGATGTTCCCCTATCCCTCGGGGCGCATCCACATGGGCCATGTGCGCAATTATACCATCGGCGATGTGATCGCGCGCTATAAACGGGCGCGCGGATTTTCGGTGCTGCACCCCATGGGCTGGGACGCCTTCGGACTGCCGGCCGAGAACGCGGCCATGGCACGCGGCGTGCCCCCGGCCGACTGGACCCGCAAGAACATCGACGCCATGCGCGCGCAACTCAAAATGATGGGACTGTCCATCGACTGGGCCCGCGAAATCGCGACCTGCGATCCCAGCTATTACAAGCACCAGCAGCGCCTGTTTCTAGAATTCCTGGACCACGATCTGGTTTACCGCCGGGAGTCTTGGGTTAATTGGGATCCGGTCGACCGGACGGTCCTGGCCAACGAGCAGGTGATCGAGGGCAAGGGTTGGCGCTCCGGCGCGCCGGTCGAGCGGCGCAAGCTGTCCCAATGGTTTTTCAAGATCACCGCCTTCGCGCAAGAATTGCTGCAGGCGCTGGACAGTCTGGACCGTTGGCCCGAGAAGGTCCGGATCATGCAAAAGAACTGGATCGGGCGGTCCGAGGGCGCGCGGGTTTTCTTCGATATTCTGGGCCGCGAGGCGCCGCTGGAGATTTTCACGACCCGGCCCGATACTCTGTACGGCGCGTCTTTTTTCGCCATCTCGCCACACCACCCCCTGGCGGCGGAACTGGCGGCCGGCGACCCGGACTTGGCGGCCTTCGTCGCCGAATGCGACCGTTTGGGCGCCACCGAGGAAGCGATAGAGACCGCCGAGAAGAAAGGCTACGACACCGGACTGAAAGTGGCGCACCCTTTCGTGGAAGGCCGGACCATGCCCCTGTACGTGGCGAACTTCGTGCTCATGGAATACGGCACCGGGGCTATATTCGGGTGCCCGGCGCAGGATCAGCGCGACCTGGACTTCGCGCGCAAATACGATCTGGACGTCATACCGGTGGTCCTGCCCGCCGGCGAAGACGCCAAGGACTTCGCCATTGGCGATACCGCCTATGTCGGCGACGGGCGCATCTACAACTCCGGTTTCATGGACGGCATGAGCGTGGCGGAGGCCAAGAAAACGGTCATCGCCCGCCTCGAGGCCGAGGATATCGGCACCGGCACCGTACAGTACCGTTTGCGCGACTGGGGCCTATCGCGCCAGCGCTATTGGGGCTGCCCGATTCCCATCCTTCATTGCCCCGCCTGCGGCCCGGTGCCGGTGCCCAAGGAAGACTTGCCGGTTCTGCTGCCGGAGGATGTCAGCTTCGACAAACCGGGCAATCCCCTGGACCATCATCCGACCTGGAAGAACGCCCCCTGCCCGTCCTGCGGCGCGGCGGCGCGGCGCGACACCGACACCATGGATACCTTTGTCGATTCTTCCTGGTATTTCGCCCGCTTCTGCTGCCCGCAAGATACTGAAAAGCCCCTCGACCCGGACCTAGTCGATCGCTGGATGCCGGTCGATCAGTATATCGGCGGCATCGAGCATGCTATTCTGCATCTCTTGTATTCGCGCTTTTTCGTGCGCGGCCTGAAACGTTTCGGCTACACCGAACACGACGAACCCTTCGCGGGCTTGTTCACCCAGGGCATGGTTTGTCACGAGACCTACCGCGACCGGGAGGGGCGCTGGCTGCTGCCGGATGAGATAGACAAGCAAGCCGGCGGCGCGGTCGTTCACCGCGACAGCGGCGCGCCGGTGACCCTGGGTCGCTCGGAAAAAATGAGCAAATCGAAAAACAACACCGTTGACCCGGAAAGCATCATCGGCACCTACGGCGCCGATACGGCGCGCTGGTTCATGCTGTCCGACAGCCCGCCGGAGCGGGACATGGAATGGACCGCGGCGGGGATCGAGGGCGCCTGGCGCTTTATTCAGCGGCTGTGGCGCCTGATCGGCGACGCCGCGCCGAACCTGCCCCCGGCGGGCGCGCCCCTGCCCGAAACCCTGGGCCCGGCCGCGTTGAGTCTGCGGCGCACGGCGCACAAGGCCATCGACGGCATAACCCGCGATATCGAGGCCTTTCGTTTCAACCGCGCGGTCGCGCAGGTCTATGAACTCGCCAATGCCTTGACCGGATTTAAAGCCAAGGACGGCGGCGACTTCTGGGCCCTGCGCGAAGCCTTCGAAGTGCTGGTCCGTTTGCTCACCCCCATGATGCCGCACCTGGGCGAAGAAATGTGGCGCAGCCTGGGCCACGAGGCGCTGCTGGTCACCTTGTCTTGGCCGGAGGCCGACCCGGCGCTGATCGTTGACGAGACGGTGACCGTCGCGGTTCAGGTCAACGGCAAGCTGCGCGCGACCCTAGAGCTGCCGCGCGACACGGGGGAAGAAACGGCCCGCGCACGCGCCCTGGCCGACCCTGCGATTCAACGCCTGGTCGAAGACAGGGCGCCGCGCAAGGTCATCGTGGTGAAAAATCGGATCGTCAATGTCGTGGTTTAAGGCCCTGCGGCGTGCCGGTCTGGCCGGCGGCGCGCTCTGCCTAGCCCTGGCGGTCTCGGCCTGCGGCTTTCAGCCGCTCTATGGCCGTAACGATTCCGGGCAAAGAACCCAAGACCTCTTGGCCCAGGTCCGGATTCAACCCTTGCCCGACCGGGTCGGCCAACAGCTTCATAATTTGCTGCGCGATCGTCTGAACCCCCGGGGGCAGCCCCGCGAGCCGACTTATAATCTCCAGATACGAATATCGGAAACCCTCGAGGACCTGGGCATCCGCAAGGACGAAACGGCGACCCGGTCGAACTTGACGGTCTTCGCCGATTTCGTCTTGAGCGAAACGGGCACCGGACAAGAACTGTTCAAGGGCCGCAGCCGTTCCATCAACAGTTATAATATTCTCGATAGCCAATTCGCGACTCTCTTTTCGGAATCCGATGCGCGCAAGCGGGCCCTGCGCGAAATTTCCGATGAAATCGGCAACCGCCTGGCGGTGTACTTCGCCCGCATCGCCGGAAAGTCTCGTTCCTAAAACCGGAGCCGGACGCGAGATTGACGGTTGACGGCGCGCGCGCCGCCGGCGTTGACTTGGCCCTATTTCGTGCCGCGACAGGGGAGGCGGGCAATGCCGTTTGAGTTATATTTTGCTTTTGTCTTAGCGACGATTGCCGTCTTGGCGGTGCCGGGGCCGACGGTCATCTTGATCGTGTCCTACGCCCTGGCGCGCGGTCGGGGCGCGGCCTTGAACTGTGTCGCCGGCGTCATGCTGGGCGACTTGACCAGCGTGACCCTATCCTTGATCGGTCTGAGCACGATCTTGGCCGCCTCGGCCACTCTCTTCGCCATTCTAAAATGGATCGGCGCGATGTATCTGATCTGGCTGGGGATCAAGATGTGGCGCAGCCCGGCGGCCCCGCTCGACACACTTACGCCCAGCGGCGGCGACCGGCGGACCATGGTCGCGCGAACCTGGTTCGTGACCGCCTTGAATCCCAAATCGATCGCTTTCTACGTCGCCTTCCTGCCGCACTTCATCGCGCCGGACCGGGCCATGGGCCCGCAGTTGGTGCTTCTCGGGGCGACCTTCGTGATCTTGGGGGGGATCAACGCCCTCCTCTATGCGGTCTTCGCCGGCGGTCTGCGCGGCAGGCTGCGCTCAACCTCGGCCCTCAGGACGGTCAATCGTCTTGGAGGATCGTTTTTGTTTGGCGCCGGCGTGCTGACCGCCGCCATTCGGCGCGGCGCCTGAATCCTTATGAAGATCGCCACCAGGGATATCGAGCGATTTCTGCAAGCCCCGCCGGCGGGGGTGCGCGCGATTCTGCTCTATGGTCCCGATGGCGGCTTGGTGCGCGAGCGGGCGCGCGCCCTGGTGAGCTTTGCGGCTGGCGATCCCGGCGATCCGTTCCGCATCGCCGAGCTCAGCAGCGGGGAAATCAAATCGGACCCGGCGCGCCTGACAGATGAGGCGGCGGCCCTGGCCTTCGGCGGCGGGCGGCGGGCCGTGCGCCTGCGCGATGCCGAGGAGTCCGCGGCCCCGGCGGTCAAAAACCTGCTGGAAGGAACCCCTGGCGATTCCCTGGTGGTGGCCGAGGCCGGCGACCTGCCGGCGCGTTCGGCCCTGCGCAAGCTCTTCGAGACATCCGCCGCCGCCGCCGCCGTGCCCTGTTACCGGGACGACGAGCGCGCCCTGACGAACCTGGCCGGACAAACCCTGCGCACCGCCGGGCTCAAGGCCTCGGCAGACGCCCTGGCCTATCTAGCCGCCAATCTGGGCGGCGACCGCATGACCACCCGGCGCGAGTTGGATAAATTGCTGCTGTACATGGGCGCGGGCGGTCAGGAACCGGCGCCAGGCCAGGTGACCCTTGAAGACGCCCAGGCCTGTATCGGCGACAGCGCCGCCCTGTCCATGGACGACCTGGCCTATGCCCTTGGCGACGGCGATCTTCCGGCCATGGAACGGGCCTTGGCGCGGAGCCTGCGAGAAGGCGCCAATCCGGTCGCGATCCTGCGCGCGGCGGCGCGCCATGTCATGCGCCTGCACCTGGTCGCCGGCCTGTGCGCCCAGGGCACGGCCCCGGAGGCGGCCATGAAAAAATTACGGCCGCCGCCGTTCTGGAAACTGGCGCCAAGGTTTCGCGCCCAGGTCCAGGCCTTGAGCCCGCGCATCCTCAGCCGGGCCTTGGCAGGGCTGCTCGAAACCGAACGCGCCTGTAAGCGCGGCGGCGCGCCGGGCGAACTTCTCTGCGCCCACACCCTCACCGCCATTACCCAGGCCTGCGCAAGCCGGCGCCGGCGCCGGGCTTAAAAGCTATGCGGACTTAGGGCCGGGGGTTTGGTTCAGACGCCGCAGCACATCGTCGAGCTGCTCGAGGGTGCCGTAGTGGATGGTCAGGGAACCGGACTCGCCGGCGAAATCGATCGAAACCTTGAGGCCTAAAAGAGTCGTCAAATCGCGTTCCAGGCCAAGGGTATCCGGATCCTTCGGCGCCGGTCCGGCCTTGGCCTTGCGGGTCTTTTTCGCCGGGCTATCGTGACTGTCCTGAGCCAGGCGTTCCGTCTGACGCACATTCAGGTCCCGAGCGACCACCAGCTTTGCCAGGCCTTCCGGGTCTTGAGCGCCGAGCAGGGCGCGGGCATGGCCGGCGCTCAGCCTGCCTTCCCCCAGTAAGGCGCGAACCGATTCGGGCAGCTTCAAGAGGCGCAGGGTATTGGCGATGTGACTGCGGCTTTTGCCGATGACCTTCGACAAAGCGTCCTGGGTGTGCCGGTATTCTTCGATCAGGCGCTGGTAGCCGGCCGCTTCCTCGATCGGCGAAAGATCCTGACGCTGAACGTTTTCCACCAAGGCCAGTTCCAGGGCCTGCGCGTCCGATAGCTCGCGGATGACCACCGGAATCTCGTGAAGCCGGGCCAGCTGGGCGGCGCGCCAACGGCGCTCCCCGGCCACGATCTCGTAATCGCTCGGCCGCTCCGGGTGGCGCCGGACCAGAACCGGCTGCAGAATGCCGCTGGCGCGGATCGACTCGGCCAGGGCTTCCAGGGCCTCCTTATCGAAGGACTGCCGGGGCTGCTTGGCGTTTGGATGGACCTGTTCGATGGGCACGCTCTTACCCGAGCGAAGCTTATCGAGCGATTGATAGTCCTCGGTCTCCTCGCCGAACAAGGCCGCCAAGCCGCGGCCCAGGCCGCGGCCCTTGGGGGCATCGCCGGGCTTGCCGGCTTCGTCGCTGGAGACCATGGGCCGGGGCCGGCCTTAGGAAGCCAGGGCCGGAACCGGCCCGCGCGCCCGCTCCCGGCGCAGCACCTCCCTGGCCAGGCGGATATAGGCCTGGGAACCGGCGCAGTTCATGTCGTAGATCAAAACCGGCTTGCCATGAGAGGGCGCTTCGGAAACCCGGACATTGCGCGGGATGACGGTGTCGTAAACCGCCTCGCCCATATGGGCGCGCACGTCCTGCGCCACTTGTTCGCACAGGTTATTGCGCCGGTCGTACATGGTCAGCACGATGCCTTGTAATTCCAAGGCCGGATTCAAGGCGCGTTTGATACGCTTGATGGTGCGGATGAGATGGGATAGGCCTTCCAGAGCATAGAACTCGGCCTGCAGGGGAACCAGGACCGCATCGGCGGCAACCAAGGCATTCAGGGTCAGCAACCCCAAGGCCGGCGGGCAATCGATCAAAACGAAATCGAAATTCAGGGCCGAGTCCGCCAGGGCGTTGCGTAAGCGGCGTTCGCGCTCCGGCAGGTCGATCAGCTCTAACTCGGCGCCGGATAGCTCGACGTCGGAAGGCGTCACGAACATACCGGGAACATCGCTTTCCAAGATCGCCTCGTCAAGGGGCCTGCCGCCAACGATGACGTTATAAATATTGTGCCTTCGCCGCTCCTCCCGTATGCCCAGGCCGGTACTCGCGTTGCCCTGGGGATCGAGATCGACGACCAAAATCTTTTTCCCGCAGGCCGCCAGGGCGGTCGCGAGGTTGACGGTCGTGGTCGTCTTACCGACACCGCCCTTTTGGTTGGCTATGGCGAGGATTCGGCCGTGGCGCGGGTCCGGTTCGAAAGGTTCCGACCTAAGTCGTTGAATTTCTTCGTTGTTCACGAGTTTTGCCTGTTCCTTGCGAGGCCCGTGATCCGGAGAATCCGGCCCTGGGGGTCGCTTCGGCTTGGAATGGCCTGCGCACGCATCATCCACTTTTCGCCGGCGTCGGTCAATTCTCGATCCGCGTTCCTGCCTTTTAGCAAAAGCGCCACCGGTTCCCTGCCTTGCCGAACATTCCCGGGCGAACTGTCCTGGATGTTCGTTTGTTCGTTCGCTTCACCTGGAAACAGAGGCGCGATCAAATCCAGCAAGCGGGGTAAGGGAGCAAGAGCGCGGGCGGTCAGGACATCGAAGTGGAGAGGTCCAATATCCTCGATCCGTAGATTGTGGATTTCAACCGGGGTTTCCGTTATCTGGGCCGCTTCGCGCAGGAAGGCGGCCTTCTTCCCATCGGCTTCGGCCAGATGCACTTCGCCGGCCCCGAGGATGGCCAGAACCAGTCCGGGAAATCCGGCGCCGCTGCCCAGATCGAGCAGGATTCTGGGCCGCCCGTCCGGTGGCGGGGGAAGCAGCGCTAGAAGCTGCGCCGAGTCCAGCATGTGGCGGCGCCAGAGTTCCGGCAAGCTGGCCGGGCTGACCAGGTTGATGGCCTTGGACCACTTTTCCAGCAAGGCGGCATAGCGCTCAAGCCGCGCCATTGTTTCACGTGAAACATTGAGGTCTTTTTGGAACGCCTCGGGACCGTAGGACGCCATGTTCCCCCCACCTGAAAGACCTTAAGCCGCGCGGCCTCGTTTCACATGGCGCAGAAGCGCCACCAGAGCCGCGGGCGTGACCCCCGGCAGGCGCGAGGCCGAGCCCAGGGTCGCGGGGCGGGCGGCGGTCAGGGCCTGGCGCGCCTCGCTCGACAGACCGCCTACATGGGCGTAGTCCAGAACCGCCGGCAGGTGCAGCGCTTCATCCCGGCGGTAGGCGCGAATGTCGGCGTCTTGCCGCTCCAGATAGCCTTGGTACAAGACCTCCGCTTCGATCAGGGCCGCCAGGCCCGGCCGCACACTCTTGAGGTCCGGCCAAATCTCCGCCAGCCGGGCAATATCGACGCCTGGAATACGCAAGAGATCGAGCGCCGTGCGCCGGGCCCCGTCCCGGCGACCCGCGATACCGTGGCGCGCGAGCCGGTCTTGCGGCGCCCGCAGGGCCTCTAGCCGGGTGCGCAAGTCCGCCAGGTTCGCAAGCTTGGCCTTGAAATGCGCCGCCCTCCGCGCGCCGACGCAACCGAGTTCCATTCCGAGCCCGGTCAAGCGCTGATCGGCATTGTCGGCGCGCAGGCGTAAGCGGTATTCGGCCCGGGAGGTGAACATGCGGTAGGGCTCTAGGATCCCGCGGGTGACTAAGTCGTCGATCATGACGCCCAGATAGGCCTGAGCCCGGTCCGGCACCAAGGACCGGCCCGGCATCTCGTGGCCGCCCGCGCCCCGGCGCCCGGCGCCAAGCGCCGCATTGACGCCGGCGATCAAGCCCTGGGCGCCGGCCTCTTCGTAACCGGTGGTGCCGTTGATCTGGCCGGCCAAATAAAGCCCCGGCGCGCGCCGGGTCTCCAGCTCTGGGGTCAGCTCCCTTGGATCCACGTGGTCGTATTCGATCGCGTAACCGGGGCGCAGCATGACCGCCTTTTCGAGTCCCGGAATGGTCTTGAGAAACTCGGCCTGAACCGCGCGCGGCAGGCTTGTCGAGATACCGTTGGGATAGACGGTCGGATCCTCCAGGCCTTCCGGCTCCAGGAATATCTGGTGCCGGTCCCGGTCACCGAACCGCACCACCTTATCCTCTATGGAGGGGCAATAGCGTGGTCCCGTGCTCTCGATTTGGCCGCTGTATATGGGTGCCCGGTGCAGGTTCCGCCGGACCAGCTCATGCCCTTCCGGCGTGGTGTGGGTGATGTGGCAGGGTACCTGGGGCACCTCGATACTTTGGGTCAGCATGGAAAAAGGTTCCGGGATATCGTCGCCCGGCTGAATCTGAAGTCCGCCGTAATCGATGGTCCGGCCGTCCAGGCGCGGCGGGGTTCCGGTCTTGAGGCGGCCAAGAGCGAAGCCCAAGGATTCCAGGGTCCGGGACAGGCCCAGGGCCGGAGCATCCCCGGCCCGGCCGGCGGCCTGGGTCTCCCCGCCGATGTGAATGACCCCACGCAGGAAAGTCCCGGCGGTCAGGACCACGGCCCCGGCGGCCAGGCGGCCGCCCGTTCCCGTCACCACCCCGGCGCAGCGCCCATGGCGGTCAAGATACAGATCTTCGACCGAACACGGCCGAACAGACAAGTTCGGTTGTTCGCTCAACAAGGCCTGGACGGCCTGGCGGTAAAGCTCCCGGTCGGCTTGCGCTCTGGGGCCGCGCACCGCCGGTCCCTTGCTCCGGTTCAGAACCCGGAACTGGATTCCGGCACGGTCGATGGCCCGCCCCATGATCCCGTCCAAAGCGTCGATTTCCCGCACCAGATGGCCCTTTCCCAGGCCCCCGATGGCGGGATTGCAGGACATGACCCCGATGGTTTCAAGCTTGTGGGTCAAGAGCAGGGTTTGGGCGCCCAGGCGCGCCGCCGCCGCCGCCGCCTCGCAGCCCGCGTGCCCGCCGCCGATAACAATCACGTCCCAAGAAGTCATGGCTGAAACCTAAAAAGCCGCCGGTCCCGAGTCAAACCTTGACCGCCTGGCCGGAACCGGAAATTCAAATTGTTTCACGTGAAACACTTACCCCTATTTCCCGATGCAGAAATCATGGAATATCGCTCCGAGCACCTCTTCCGTCTCGACCCGCCCGGCAATCCGCCCCAGGGCCCTGCCCGCCAAGCGGAGCTCCTCCGCCGTTAATTCCAAGGCCGGGGCCTTGAAACTTCGCTCCAGGGCCGCGGCCGCTTCCGTGAAGGCGGCGCGGTGCCGGGCCCTGGTAATGGCCGGGGCCTGGTCCCCTTGCCCAAAGCGCCGCGCCGCATGCTCTTTCAGACGCTCGATAAGGGCCGCCAGACCCGCCCCAGTCTCGAGAGAGAGGATGTTAGCCTCATGGCCGGCGATCAGGGTATCCTCGGGTACGGAGCCAAGATCCGCCTTGTTGAGAACCACCAGGCTGTCGCGGTCCAGAAGCGCCAGGGTGGCGGAATCCGGGTTGCCGGCATGGCGGATATCGAACACGGCCAGTTTCAGATCCGCCGCCGCCGCGTGCGACACCGCCCGCCGGATACCCTCGGCTTCGATCTCCTCACGCGCCCCATCCCGCCGCGCATCGCGCAGGCCGGCGGTATCGGACAGAGTCACGGGATAGCCGCCGAGATCCAGGTGAACCTCGATCACGTCGCGGGTGGTGCCGGCGCGTTCGGAGACTATGGCCACGTCACGTTTCGCCAAGGCATTGATTAAACTGGACTTTCCGGCGTTAGGTGGGCCGATGATAACGACCTTGAGACCCGCGCGCAGACGCTCGCCCCGGCCGCCGTCGTCCAGGCTAGCCAGAATCTCGCCTCGCAGAACGTCAAGCTCGGTTCTGACGCCAGCCTCCAGATTATCCGGCAGCTCTTCCTCGGTGAAGTCGATCGCCGCCTCCAGGTGCGCCAGCGCCTTGACCAGACGCCCGCGCCAAGCCTCCGCCCGCCGCGACAAGGCGCCATCCATCTGGGCCAGGGCCTGGCGGCGCTGGGCCTCGGTCTCGGCCTCGATCAGGTCCGCCAGGCCCTCGACCTCGCCCAGATCGAGCTTGCCGTTCTCGAAGGCGCGGCGCGTGAACTCCCCCGCCTCCGCCGGCCGCAAACCCGGCAGGGCGCCCAAGGCCTCGACGGCGCCCGCGACCACCGCCCGGCCGCCATGGAGGTGCAACTCGGCGACATTCTCACCGGTGGCGCTGGCCGGTTCCGGAAACCACAGGATCAAGGCGCGGTCGAGGGCGGCGCCGCTTCCCGGATCGCGCAATATGGCCAGGCTGGCGCGGCGCGGCGCAGGCAAGTCCCCGGCAAGCGCCTCCAGCGCCGCGCCGGCGCGCGGCCCGCTGATCCGCACCACCGCCACGCCCGCGCGCCCCGGCGCGCTCGACAGGGCAAAGACGGTGTCGGTCATTCTGGGACGCTCTCTCGCCAGCAAGATCCGTATGTACACGCATATTTCATGCCGTTCCACTTCCGGAACGTTTATAATAATTTAGAAATGCCCGTCCCGAAATATCATTTCACTATCGTAACGATCACGTTTTTGCGGTGCGGGGCGGGTCGTCTTCGGGCCGCAAGATCAAACGCCGCACCCGGCTGCCTTCCTTGACGTGAGTTTCTAATATCTCATCCACGTCCTGTTTCGTTTCGGCCCGGTACCAAACCCCTTCGGGATAAATCACCAAGGTTGGACCCAGTTCGCAGCGGTCGAGACAGCCGGCGGTATTGATCCGGACATCCCCTAAACCCAATTCCTTGGCCCGCGCCTTCATATAATTGCGCAAGCGCTCACTCCCCTTTTCCTTGCAGCAACCGCGCGGATGTCCCGCCGGCCTCTCGTTGGTGCAGCAAAACACATGGCAGCGATAATAGCTTTTCGGGTCCAGGGGTTTCCCTTGGTTGTTATTACTTTGCTCTTCAATCACCGCTATGCCCCACCCCCCTTGTCGGGCTTACCCGCCCGGGCCGCCGCCTGGCCCATCTGGGACCAAAACATTTTCTGGGCGCTCTCCAGGCCCTGCAAACCGGCTGGCAGCCAGGTTTTCATCAGAATCTCGGGATCCATGGACGCCAGGTTGGATTTCAAGCGCCGGCCCAATTCGGCCATCATCTCGTCCTGCATGGGGGCAACATCGGGCAGGCCAAGAAAGTGACGCGCCTCCTCCGGCGTGCAGTCGACGTCGATGGTGATTTTCATGGTCAGGCACCTCGGTGATTTATAGGTTGAGCGGCGCGCGCCCCAGCCCCCATATAGAGCAATTATTCAAGTCCGTCACTTATCCGCGCACCCGCGCGCCTTTCGTCTAGGGACCGTAACTTCTTCATGGCCGATACTCCCAAACCCCTCGCAAACATACTTGGCGAAGCGACCAGTCCTTACCTGCAACAGCACAAGGACAATCCCGTGGCCTGGCAGCTTTGGGGCCCGGAGGCTTTCGAGGCGGCGCGCGCTAGCGGCCGTCCTATTTTATTATCGGTCGGCTACGCGGCCTGCCACTGGTGCCACGTCATGGCCCACGAGTCTTTCGAAAACGCCGGCGTCGCGGCGCTCATGAACCGTCTCTTCGTTAACATCAAACTCGACCGCGAAGAGCGCCCCGACCTTGACGGTATTTATCAGCAGGCGCTGCAACTGCTCGGCGAACAGGGCGGCTGGCCCCTGACCATGTTCATGACTCCCGAGGGCGAACCCTTCTGGGGCGGCACGTATTTTCCGCCCGAGCCGCGCTACGGACGCCCGGGCTTCCCGCAAGTTCTGGAGGCTATCGCGGAAGTTTATGAGAATGACCGGGCGCGGGTGGATAAAAATATCGGCGCCATCAAGGACACCATGCAACGCCTTGCCGCGCCCCGGCCGGCGGCTGAAATTTCGCGCGAGGTCACCGACGGCATCGCCGCGCGCTTGTTGCAAGAGATCGATCCCCTCGAGGGTGGGATCGGCCAGGCGCCGAAGTTTCCGCAAGCCGCGGCCTTGAAACTCCTGTGGCGGGCTTGGAAACGCCAGGGCCGGAAAGATTTTCTCGATGCCGTGACTCTAACCCTGACCCGCATGTCGCAAGGCGGTATCTACGACCACCTGGGCGGCGGCTTCGCGCGCTATTCCGTCGATGCCCACTGGTTGGTGCCGCATTTTGAAAAAATGCTCTACGACAACGCCCAGATGATCGAAGTTTTAACCTGGGCCTGGCAGGACACGGGCAAGCCCCTCTTCGAAGCGCGGGTGCGCGAGACCGCCACCTGGGTCTTGCGCGAGATGATCGCCGGCAGCGATGGTACGGGAACCAGGCCCTGCGGTGCCTTCGCCAGCACCCTAGACGCTGACAGCGAGGGCGAGGAGGGCAAGTTCTATGTCTGGAGCGCGGCGGAAATCGATGCCGCCCTCGGTCCCGATGCGGCCCTATTCAAGACGGCTTACGATGTGACTCCCGGCGGCAACTGGGAGGGCAAGACCATCTTGAACCGCTCCCAGGCGCCGGAGATGCGGTCTCCGTCCGAAGAAAAAACCCTCGCCGCCTGCCGGGACAAGCTGCTCGCGATCCGGGCGCGGCGGGTCTGGCCGGGCTGGGACGATAAGGTTCTCGCCGATTGGAACGGCCTCATGATCGCCGCCCTGGCGCGCGCGGCCGCGGTCTTCGGCGCGCCGGAATGGCTGGCGGCGGCCAAGCGCGCCTTCGCCTTCGTCACCCAAACCATGACCGAGAACGGGCGGCTGAAACATGCTTGGCGCCATGGGCGCCTGGATCATCCCGGCTTGCTCGACGACTACGCCGCCATGTCGGCCGCCGCCCTGGCCCTGGCCGAGGCGAGCGGCGAGGCCGCCTACATCGCCCAGGCCGAAGACTGGACCGGGGTTCTGGACCGCGCCTATTGGGACCGGGACTCCGGCGGCTACTTCCTGACCGCCGAGGACGGCGAGCCCCTGATCCTGCGTCCCAAGAGTGCCTACGACAACGCCCTGCCGGCGGGCAATGGGATCATGGCCGAGGTTCTGGCCCGGCTCTATTATCTGACCGGCAAGGCCGCCTACCGGGACCGGGCCGAGGCCCTGATCGCAGCTTTCTCGGGCCAGATTTCGGAAAACTTTTTTGCCCTGGCAAGCCTTATCAACGCCAAGGAATTGTTGGACAACGCCCTGCAGGTCGCCATCGTGGGCGACCCGGCGAAAGCCAACACCGCGGAGTTGCTGGCCGCCGTTCAGGCCCTGTGCTTGCCGAACCTGGTGCTGCAAAGAATCGCGCCGGGCGAGAACCTGCCCGCGGGGCACCCGGCACGGGGTAAGAGCGCGGGCAAGGACGGCGCGGCGGCCTATGTTTGCCGGGGCACGACCTGCTCCCTGCCCCTATCCTCGGCTGAGGAACTGCGCGCCGCCCTCGGCGCGGAACCAAGTCCATGAGCAACGCGCCGGAAAATAGTGCAAGCTGCGTCATCGACTCGCCCTTCGGCAGACTGCACATCGCCGCCAGCGGCGGGGCCGTCACCCGCCTGTCCTTTTGCGACGCGCCCGTGACCCCGAAGACGGATCACCCCCTGCTCGCTCAAGCGGTCCAACAGCTCGAGGAATATTTCGCCGGCGCCCGGCGCGAGTTCGATTTGCCCCTCGACCCCCCCGGCGGCGCGTTTCAGAAATCCGTATGCGGCGCGATCCTGGAGATTCCCTTCGGCGAGACCCGGACCTACGGCGACCTGGCGCGCGGCCTGAACGCCATGCCGCAGCCGGTCGGCCAGGGCTGCGGCGGCAACCCGATCGCGATTATCATCCCCTGTCACCGGGTCATGGCGGCGGACGGCAAGCTGGGCGGCTTTTCCGGCGGCGAGGGTGCGGAAACCAAACTCGCCTTGCTGCGTCACGAAGGCGCGCTCTTGCTATAGCCGCCGTGACAGAGAGGCCAGGACCGCGCTAGACTCCGGCAAGCTTTCACGGGGAGAAACACCATGCCCGACATTACCATAGAGGGACCGGACGGCGCCTTTAGCGCCTATCTGGCCGTACCCAAGAAAACACCGGCGCCCGCGATCCTGGTCGCCCAGGAAATCTTCGGCGTCAACCAGGTTATGCGCGAGGTTTGCGACTGGTTGGCCGGGGAAGGGTATCTGGCCTGCTGCCCCGATATTTTTTGGCGTATTGAGCCGGGCATTCAAATCACCGACAAGTCCGACGCCGAATGGAAACGCGCCTTCGAGCTTTTCGGGTTGTTCGATGTGGACAAGGGCATCGGCGATTTGAAAGTAACGCTCAAAGCCTTGCGCGCCCGCGCCGAGTGCGCCGGCACGGCCGGCACCATCGGCTACTGCCTTGGCGGTAAGCTCGCTTACCTCATGGCCACGCGCAGCGATAGCGACGCCAGCGTGGGCTACTACGGCGTCGGCCTGGCCGAATTGCTCGACGAAGCCCCCTCGATCGCGAAGCCGCTGCTGCTGCACGTCGCGGCCAAGGATCAGTTCGTGCCGCAAGAACAGCAAGCGCAGGTCGCCGCGACCCTGGCCGGCAACGCGCTTGTCATTCTGCACGGTTACGACGCACAGGATCATGCCTTCGCCCGTATCGGCGGCCAGCATTACGACGAGGAAGCGGCCAAGCTCGCCAATCAACGCACGCTGGATTTTTTTAAGGAGCACCTCGTCCCATGACTAAGGCAATTCGCATTCAAAAAGCCGGCGGCCCGGAAGTCATGTCCTGGGTGGACGTGGACCTGGGCGATCCGGGCCCCGGTGAGGTGCGCGTGAAACACACCGCCGTCGGCCTGAATTTCATCGATGTCTATCACCGCTCCGGCCTCTATCCGCTCGAGTACCCTTCCGGCCTCGGGCTCGAGGCCGCCGGCCTGGTGGAGGCGGTGGGCGAAGGCGTGAACGATCTGAAAAAAGGCAACCGGGTCGCCTATGCCGCGCCCCCGGTCGGCGCCTATGCCGAGGCCCGCAACATCGCCGCCGACCGCCTGGTCAAGCTGCCGGCGGACATCGAGGACGAACAAGCCGCCGCCATGATGCTGCAAGGCATGACTGTGCAGTACCTGATCCGCCGCACCTACCGCGCCGCCAAGGGCGAGACCGTGTTGTTTCACGCCGCCGCCGGCGGTGTCGGCCTCATTGCCTGTCAGTGGCTCAAGCATCTGGGCGTCACCATGATCGGCACGGTCGGCAGCGACGAGAAAGCCGAGATCGCCCGTGCCCACGGTTGCGCCCACACCATCAACTACAACACCGAAGACTTCGCCGAAAAGGTCATGGAAATAACCGGCGGCAAGGGCGTGCCCGTGGTTTACGATTCGGTCGGCAAGGATACCTTCGACGCTTCGCTCACATGCCTGGCGCCCCTGGGCACCATGGTCACCTTCGGTAATGCCTCCGGCCCGGTGCCGGCTTTCGACCTGGGGCGCCTGGCGGCCATGGGCTCGCTGTTCATTACCCGCCCGACATTGATGAGCTACACCGCCAAGCGCGAGGACCTCATGGCCAGCGCCAATGAGTTGTTCGAAGTCGTGCTCTCCGGCGCCCTGAAAATCGAGATCAAGCAGCGCTATCCCCTGTCCGAAGCGGTCCAGGCGCACCGCGACCTGGAAGCGCGCAAGACCACGGGCAGCACCATCTTCGAGGTCTAGGGAAAATTGAACCGCGAAGGCACGAAGACACGAAGAACGAAAAAGAATTTCTTCTTAGTGCCTTCGCGCCTTGGTGGTGAAAACTTACTTCTTTTATAATTTCACGGCGCAACCCAGAGGCGCGATCGCGGCCTTACTGGTTCATGGAATCGAAGAAGTCGGCGTTGTTCTTGGTCTGCTTCAACTTATCGACCAGGAACTCGACCGAGTCCGTCATGCCCATGGGCATGAGGATGCGGCGCAGGACCCACATCTTCGATAGGGTGCCCTTGTCGACCAGGAGTTCTTCCTTACGGGTGCCGGACTTGCCGATATCGAGGGCCGGCCAGGTGCGCTTATCGGCGAGCTTGCGGTCGAGCACGATTTCCGAATTACCTGTACCCTTGAACTCTTCGAAGATGACCTCGTCCATGCGGCTGCCGGTATCGATCAGGGCGGTGGAGATGATAGTCAGGGAGCCGCCTTCTTCGATGTTGCGCGCGGCGCCGAAAAAGCGCTTGGGGCGCTGCAGGGCGTTGGCGTCGACACCGCCGGTCAGAACCTTGCCCGAAGACGGCACCACCGTGTTGTAGGCGCGCGCCAAGCGGGTGATGGAATCGAGCAGGATCACTACGTCCTTTTTATGCTCGACCAGACGCTTGGCTTTTTCGATCACCATCTCGGCTACCTGCACATGGCGGGTGGCCGGTTCGTCGAAGGTCGAGCTGACCACCTCACCCTTGACCGAGCGGTCCATGTCCGTGACTTCCTCGGGCCGCTCGTCGATCAGGAGAACGATCAGATAAATCTCGGGGTGGTTCTCGGCGATGACGTGGGCGATGTTCTGCAGCATCATGGTCTTGCCGGTGCGCGGCGGCGCCACGATGATGGCGCGCTGGCCCTTGCCCAGGGGCGAGATCAGGTCGATGACCCGGGTGGTCAGATCCTTCGTGGTCGGGTCCTGGCTCTCTAGCGAGATTTTCTCGTCCGGGTACAGGGGCGTCAGATTGTCGAAATTGATCCGGTGGCGCGAATTTTCCGGCGGGTCGAAATTGATGGTGTTGACCTTGAGCAGGGCGAAATAGCGCTCCCCCTCCTTGGGCGAGCGGATCTGGCCGCCCACCGTATCGCCGGTGCGCAGGCCGAAACGGCGGATTTGGCTGGGGCTGACGTAGATGTCGGCCGGCCCGGCCAGGTAATTGGATTCCGGGGAACGCAAAAAGCCGAAGCCGTCTTGCAAGATCTCCAGCACTCCGGCGCCGCTGATGGGCACGTCATTCTCGGCCATTTGCTTCAGGATCGCGAACATCATGTCCTGCTTGCGCAGGGTGCTCGCGTTATCGATCTGCAGTTCTTCGGCGAAGGAGAGCAGATCGGCCGGTGTCTTGGCTTTGAGTTCTTCTAGGTTCATGGGCGTGTGGCCTGATTGGGATGGGAAAAACGTGTGGGTCTAAGGGGATGTCTTGCCGCCGCGCCCTGGCGGGGCGGCGAAGGCTGGGGGCGGAACCGCCCGTACCGAAGGATGGGGATCGTTAAAGGCTACGGTTAATCCGTTACCGCTTTATTAAGTAGGCGGCCCACGCCGAACGGCAAGGGGCAAGGACAGGCGTTGGATACGCCATGCGCCGGGCCCCGTCAAGCGGGGGTGAGCATAGCTTGGTTCTCAAAACGGTTTGACGATGACCAGGATGACGATGGCGATCATGGCCAGGGTTGGGACTTCGTTCATGTAGCGGTAAAAGCGCGCCGTGTGCCGGTTTTCGTCGCGCTCGAAATCGCGGCGCCAGCGGGAGAATTTTCCGTGGGCCGCGCCCAGGGCCAGAAACATGGCGATTTTCGCCTGCAGCCAGACCTCGCCCCAGGCGTCCAGGTCGGCAGCCATGGCGAGGCCCAGGACCGTGGCGACTATCAGGGCCGGGTTGATGATGGCGCGCAGCAGGCGCCGCTCCATGACCTTGAAGGTTTCCGATTGCTGGGAACCCGCCTCGGAATCGCAATGATAAACGAAAAGGCGCGGCAGGTAGAGCATACCCGCCATGAAGGCGATAACGGCGATAAGGTGGACCGCCTTGACCCACAGATAATACTCGCCCAGGAACCCGGCCACGGCTTCACGTCTCCAAGGGGCAGCGGCCGCAGGCGGCGGGGCATATCCGCTGGCCCTCGCCTGACGACAAGACTTTCGCGGAATCCACGGATTCACGCACCAGCGCCGCCAAGCCGTCTATGAAACCCGCGCCCGCGTCCACCGTCGGCACCCGCCGGTAAGACGGCACGCCCTTACGCTTGGCGAGTTCCGCATATTCCATGTCTAGCTCGACCAGGGTTTCGGAATGCTCGGAAACAAAGGCGATCGGCACCAGGATCAAGGGCACGCCATCGGCCCCGGCGCGGGCGATCTCCTCTTCGGCCGAAGGGCCGATCCATTCCAAGGGTCCGACCCGGCTTTGATAACAGATGCGCCAATCCAGATCGTCTTGGCCCAGGGCCTCGACCACCCCTTGAACGCTTTGCTCCACCTGCCATTGATAAGGATCGCCGTTCTCGATGATTTTTTTCGGCAAGCCGTGGGCCGAGAATAACACGCGCGGTTTCGTAACCCCCGGCGATTCCGCCAGGACAGCGCGCAGGCGCGCCGCGACCTCAGCCAAAAAACCGGGCGCGCGGGGATAGCAACACAAGGCGGAGGTCGGCGCCTTCAAGCCCGCCTTGCGCGCGGCCCGTTTCCAATCGGCGATCGAGGACCCGCTGGTGGTGGCCGAGAACTGCGGATACAACGGCAAGAGCACGATGCGCTCGGGCGCGAAGGCCTTGACCTCAGCCGCCGTCTCGTCGCTGAAGGGGTGCCAATAACGCATGGCGATAAAGGTGCGCGCGTTCCCGCCAAGGGCGCTCTGCAAGGCGCGCGCCTGAATTCGGGTATTGGCGAGCAAGGGCGATCCGCCGCCTAGCTTGGCGTAAATCCCCCGGGCGAGCGGCGCCCGCCGGCGGGAAATGATCTGCGCCAAGAGCCAGCGCAAGGGCGCCGGTTTATCAATGATCGCGGGGTCGCTGAAAAGATTGAACAAGAAGCGGCGCACGGCCTCGGGTTTGTCGGGTCCGCCCAGATTAAACAGGACCACCGCCAGCTTGGTCATGTCTCCGGCCGCCAGGCGCGCACCTGGGCCACCAAGTCCGCGACATGATCGGTGGATGCCTGGGGGGTAATGCCGTGACCCAGATTGAAGACGAAGGGGCCAGCGCCCAGGGCCTCCAGGATCGCCTTGACCGCGTCGCGTTGCGCTTCGCCGCCGGCGACCAGCAACAGCGGATCGAGATTGCCCTGCACCGCGACCTTGTCCTGCAAATGCGCCCGCGCCCAATCCAAGGGCACGGTTGTATCGAGGCTCAGGGCATCGGCCCCCACCTCGCGCGCGAAGGCTTCGTATAGGACCCCCACGCCGCGCGGAAAGACGATGATGGGAACCTCCGGGTGTTGGCTTTTCACCCGCGCGACGATGGCCTTAACCGGTTCCAGGCACCAACGGCGCAAGGCCGCTTCCGGCCAGATCCCGGCCCAGGAATCGAATATCTGCAGGGCCTCGGCCCCGGCCTCGACCTGGGCGCAAAGGTAATCCGCCGTGACCTCGCTCAGCAAATCGATCAGGCGGGCGAAGACCTCCGGTTCGCGGTAGGCCCAGGTCTTGGCGCGGGCAAAGTCCTTGCTGGTGCCACCCTCGATCATATAGCTCGCCACCGTCCAGGGCGCGCCGGCGAAACCGATCAGGGTGACCTCGGGCGGCAAATCGCGCCGCAAACACCGCAGAGTTTCGTAAACCGGCGCCAGAGCTTCGGCCATGGCGGCGGGCGCGAGTTTCTCTAAATCTTCGGCCCGGCGCAGTGGCTCCAGTTTCGGCCCCACGCCATCCTCGAACCAGACCTTCTGGCCCAGGGCATGGGGCACGATCAGGATATCGGAAAACATAATGGCGCCGTCAAGAGCGTAGCGCCGGATCGGCTGCAAGGTGATCTCGACCGCCAGCTCCGGGGTCAGGCAAACATCCAGAAAATTCCGCCCCCGGGCGCGCGTCTCCCGGTACTCGGGAAGATAGCGCCCGGCTTGGCGCATCAGCCATATGGGCGGCGGCACACAAGTCTGGCCGCTCAGGGCGCGTAAAAGCGGTTTGCTATGGGATTTCACGTTTGGATCCTGGAACGGGTTTTGGACGATAAGGCACGGCCGGCGAGCAAGCTCCCACTTATAACAAAACTAAAGATAATATAAGAATCTGTTTTAGTTGTTGGTCCTGTGAATGACGGTAATTCAAGGGTTATGCACGGCTTGTCCGGCGCTGGACAAGAGCCGGACACCCGCCGGGCCGTTTATAAGGCCTTCTTTGTGGGTTGTTTTCATACCCGGCGGATTCCGGCTGGCTTGCGCCCTTCCGTTAAGACATGGATAAGGGGGATAAGCGTCTCAGGCGGCGGCGGGCGGCGGCATTTACTCACATCCTGGTAAAAGGCCGCCATGGGTCCGATAAGTGCCGGTGAAAAACTGGGATCGCGGGTAAGAGATTCGCGGGCGGGTTAAAACCGCTACAGTTATCCCCGCTGACAATCGATACCGGCGCCAGACTGTGGGCAGCGCCGAATTTTAGCGGAAACAAACAGGCATGACCTCTCATCACTTGCATTTGGTTTCGGACGCGACCGGGGAAACGATTAATTCCGTGGCCCGGGCCTGCCTGGTGCAGTTCGGCGATATCGAACCCATTGAGCATGTCTGGAGCCTGATCCGCACCCGCGGGCAGATGGAAAAATGCCTCAAGGGGATCGAAAAAACGCCGGGGCCGGTCCTCTTCACCCTGGTCAACAATGCTCTGCGCAATGTCCTCCTGGACGGGTGCCGGGGCCTCGACGTGCCCTGCATCCCGGTTCTGGATCCGATCATCCACCGCCTGGCGGCCTGGTTCGGATCCGAGATCGAGGGCCGGCCGGGATTGCAGCACGCCCTCGACGCCGAATACTACCAACGCATGGAGGCCATGGAATTCGCCCTTTCCCATGACGATGGGCAACTGCCGGATGTTTTGAATCTGGCCGATGTGGTGCTTCTTGGCGTTTCGCGCACCTCCAAGACGCCGACCTGCATCTATCTGGCGAATCGGGGCATCAAGGCGGCGAACGTGCCCATGGTGCCCAATTGCGCCCTGCCGCCAAATTTATTCGCCTTGACCCGGCCCCTGGTGATCGGGCTGACGAAAGATCCCGGCAGCTTGGTGCAAGTCCGGCGCAACCGCCTGCGCATGATCGCCCGCGATCAGGGCGAAACCGATTACATCGATCCGGATAGCGTGCGCGAGGAGGTCGCCTGGGCGCGCAAAATGTACAGCAAGAACGGCTGGGCGGTTATCGACGTAACACGGCGCTCGGTCGAAGAAACCGCCGCCACCATCATGAACCTCTACGCCCGCCACCGGGAGGCGGAGGGATGAACGGCCATCCTGTCCTGAAGGGATCGCAAGGCCCGGTGGTCTTGGCCTCGGCCAGCCCCGTGCGTCACGATCTGCTGCGCGATGCCGGCGTGCCCTTGCTGCGCGACCCGGCGAGTATCGACGAGGCCGAGGTCAAGGCGGCCCTGCGCGGCGAAAACGCGAGCGCCGCCCAGGCCGCCGAAACCCTGGCCGAAATGAAGGCGCGGCAGGTCGCGCGCCGCCATCCTGGGGCGCTGGTGATCGGCGCCGATCAGATCCTCGAATGCGAAGGAACCTGGTTCGATAAACCCAGCGGCCTAGACGAGGCGGCCCGGCATCTGAAAACCCTCGGCGGCCGCGGCCATGCGCTGTGGACCGCTGTCTGCGTGCTGCGCGACGGGGTCCGGCTATGGCACCACAACGCGGTGGCGAAGCTCGAGATCCGGCCCCTGGGCGACGGCTTCATCGCCGCCTATCTCGAGGCCGCCGGGGAGAGCGTCTTGAGCTCTGTCGGCGGCTACCGGCTCGAGGGCCTGGGCGCGCAGTTGTTCAGCCGCATCGAGGGCGACTACTTCACCGTCCTCGGCCTGCCGTTATTGCCGCTGCTCGACTTTCTGCGCGGCCATGAGGTCATTCCGCGATGATCTTGAGCGGAGAGACACGCCTGGCCGGAATTCTGGGCTGGCCCGTCGGGCATTCGCTCTCGCCCCGGGTGCACGGCTATTGGCTGGAGCGGCACAAGATCGACGGGGCCTACCTGCCCTTGCCGGTGCGGCCCGAGGCTTTCCCGGCCGCCGTGCGGACGCTGCTGGAGCTTGGGTTTCGCGGCGCCAATGTGACCATTCCCCATAAGCGGGCCGCCCTGGCCTTGTGCGATAGCCTGGACGAAGCGGCGCGGCGCATCGGCGCGGTCAATACCCTGGTCTTCGCGGAGGGAGAGATTCAAGGGCGCAACAGCGACGGCTTCGGTTTTATGGAGAATTTGCGCCAGGGCGCGCCGTCTTGGCGGGCGGGCGATGGCCCGGCCGTGGTTCTGGGCGCCGGCGGCGCGGCGCGGGCGGCGGTCCACGCTTTGCTGGCGGCCGGGGCGCCGGAGATACGGCTGTGCAACCGCACCCTGGAACGCGCCGAGACCCTGGCCCAGGACATGGCCGGCCCGGTGACCTGCGTGCCCTGGGCGGCGCGCGCCGGTGCCCTGGACGGCGCCGGGATTCTGGTCAACACCACCAGCCTGGGCATGGCCGGGAAGGGGACCTTGGCCTTGGACCTGGATGTCTTGCCCGCGTCCGCTCTGGTCACGGACATTGTTTACGCGCCCCTGGAAACCGATCTTCTGCGCCGCGCCAGGGCGCGCGGCAACCCGGCCGTGGACGGCCTGGGCATGTTGCTGCATCAGGCCCGCCCCGGTTTCAAAGCCTGGTTCGGGGCCGCGCCCGAGGTCACGGCGGAGATGCGCGCCTTTGTCCTGAAGCGGGAATGAAGCGCCGCCCTCATGGCAAGCGGCCGATCGTTCTCGGCCTGACCGGCTCCATCGGCATGGGGAAAACCACCGCCGCGCGGGCGCTGCGCCGCCTCGGGGTTCCGGTTCACGACGCCGACGCGGCGGTGCACCGCCTCATGAGGCGCGGCGGCGCGGCGGTGCGCGCGGTCGAGGCCGCGTTTCCCGGGGTGAGCGAGGCGGGCGCGGTCGACCGCAAGCGCCTAGGGGCGCGGGTCTTTCAAGACCCGCCGGCCTTGCGCCGCCTGGAAGCGATCCTGCACCCCTTGGTGCGGCGTTCGTCGCGCGCCTTTTTGCGCCGGGCCGCGCGCGGCGGCTTGGCGGTCGCGGTTTTGGATATACCCTTGTTGTTCGAGACCGGGGGCGAGGCCCATTGCGACGCGGTCATGGTGGTCAGCGCGCCGGAATTCGTCCAGCGCGCCCGGGTGCTCGCCCGCCCCGGCATGACCCCGGCGCGCCTGGAGGCGATCTTGGCGCGGCAGCTTCCCGATCGGGAGAAACGTGCCCGCGCGGATTTCATTATCGATACCGGCTTGAGCCAACGCCACGGCTTGCGGCAAATTATCCTGGCCTTGGCGCGCTTACGCCGGCGCCATGCCGGTGACGGCGATATCGATTGGGATGAGAAGGACACATGACCGCAAACGAACCCGCCAAACGTGAAATCGTTTTGGACACGGAAACCACCGGCCTGGACCCGGCCGCCGGCCACCGGATCGTGGAAGTCGGCTGCGTGGAGATTATCGGCCTGGTTCCCAGCGGCGAAGACTTCCGGCGCTATGTGAATCCGGAACGCGACATGCCGGCGGAGGCCGAAGCGATCCACGGCCTGAGCGGCGATTTCCTGGCCGGCCAGCCCCTCTTCGCCGAGATAGCGGACGAGTTCCTGGACTTCATCGGCGACGCCCCCCTGGTCATTCACAACGCCGGCTTCGATATGAAGTTTCTGAACGCGGAACTGACGCGCATCGGGCGTCCGGCCCTCGACCCGGCGCGCGCCGTCGATACGGCGGCCATGGCCCGGCGGCGCTATCCCGGCTCCCAGGCCAGCCTGGACGCCCTGTGCCGGCGTTACGAGATCGACACCTCCGCGCGCGGCTTTCACGGCGCGCTGCTCGACTGTCAACTTCTGGCCGAGGTTTATATGGAGCTGCGCGGCGGCCGCCAGCCGGGTTTCAATCTGGCCAAGGCTACGGCGGGCGGACATGCGGACAAAGGGCGCGCGGACGCGCGGCCCCAGCGCCCGAAGCGGCCCCATGCGCCGAGCGAAGAAGAACGCCGCGCCCACGAGGCTCTGTTGTCGAGACTCGAAGACCCGGTCTGGCGCCGCTAGAGCCAGGGCTCTAGGTAACATTTCCCGGCTCGCCTAACGTCCCGGACGCGACTTTCCGGTTATGAGCCGGTGACTTAGACCAGAGGGCCGTCGCCGTTGGTTCCGTCTTGCCCGTTGGCCTTCTTGTGGTGTTCGTAAAACCGGTCGAAGTCGATCGGGTTTATGGATAGGGGCGGAAAGCCGCCTTCCCGGGTGAGGTCGGCGATCACGCTACGCGCGAAGGGAAACAGGAATCGCGGCCCCTCTCTCAGAAGCAGGGCCTCGATTTCATCGTCGGGAAAGTCGCGGCGCACGTCGATCAGGGCCGCGTAATGCACATCGGCCAGGAAAGCGGTTCTCTCCCCGGCCTTGGCGCTGACCCGAAGATTGAGCACGACTTCGTAAACCCGCTCGGTCAAGTGGCTCGTGGTTACGTCGATGTCGACATTGACCTCGGGCTGGGTTTTCGAAAGCGCGACAAAAATCTCCGGCGCGTCCGGGTTCTCGAACGACAGGTCCTTGACGTACTGGGTTTGGATTTGAAACGGCGAATCGTGAATAGGTGCGGCCATGAAGGGCTCCTGCGTCTGGCGCCCGTATCGGGAAGCCTGGCGAAAATCGATGCGGCTCTAACACGGATCGCGGGCCAGAACAACCAAGCGGCTGGATGAGATCAGAGCTCGAACGGCAGAACCGTGCCATTAGCCACCGCCTCGCCCGTCAGGCCGCGGATGAAACCCCAATGAGTGACAACCAGGACATGGCGCCAATCTTCGGCCAGGGCCATGGCGGCGCGAAACTTTCGGCACCGCTGCGCCAATTCCTCTTCGCTCTCGTCCGGTTCCGGCCACCAACGCTCCGGCAAATCGCCGAACTCGAAATGACCCCAGCGGCCGGTCAAGTCCGAGCGCGGCGAGCCGATATCGCAGGCGAAAAAACAGCGCTCGCGTATCAAGGGCTCGACTGCGACCGGCAGGCCCAGGGCCCCGGCGATGATCTCGGCGGTGTGCAGGGTGCGGGTGTAGGGGCTGGCCAGAACCCGGCGCAGGTCCCGCCCGGCGAGTGATTCCGCCGCCGCCCCTGCCTGGCGTTCGCCCTCCCCGGTCAAGCCCGGATCGACGATACCCGGATCCTGGCGGGTCTCGTTGAAGATGACATTGAATTCCGATTGGCCGTGGCGGACCAGTATCATGGCCGCCGCTCCGGCCCGCACGGCGGCAGACGCGGGCTGTCCGGGTCCGCGACCTCCTGAAATTCGCCGTCAATGGCCGCGCCTTTTCCCGCCGGGTTACGGACTTCCTCGCCATCGACGTAGACACGGCTTTCCATATGGCCCTCCATGCGGCCCTCGAAACGGCGCGCCAAGGCGCCGCGCAGAAAATCGCGCAAGGGGGGCACGAACAGCAGAAAACCAACCGTATCGGTCACGAATCCGGGGGTCAAAAGCAGAGCGCCGGCGATCAGGAGGCAGGCGCCGTCGAACAGTTCCTTGGCCGGCAGGGCGCCCCGGTCCAGCTGGGCCCGGGCCCGGGCCAAGGTCGCCAGGCCCTGGGCCCGCAGGCACCAAGTCCCCAAGACGGCGGTCAATATGACCGTGGCCAAGGTCGGCCACAGCCCGATAGCTCCGCCAATCTCGACGAAAACGGCGATTTCCAGCAACGGCACGCCGATAAAGGCGGCGAGAAGAAAAATACCCATGCTTGCTCTTTACCCTTCGGTTGCCTATTTAAATGGAAACAGGGCGCGCATCTGCAAGGTCCGCATGGTTGAAACTGGCCCCCTGGGAAAATACCGGTGGGCGAGGCGAGGCAAACCCTGGCCATAAACTCTGATTAAACCTAACTAGGTTAGGACTATACCTAGATCGCGCGCTGGCCAAGGGGGCCGGCTCACGGCGCAACAGGCAAGCTTGATGGGCGATTTTCAGTTTCTAGACATTATCCTTTTCGCCGCCATCGCGGCCTTTTTCGTTCTGCGCCTGCGCAACGTGCTGGGTAAACGCACGGGACACGAAAAGCCGCCGGGATCGCGTTTAGGCGCTCAATCCAAGGGCCAGGAGGAAGCGGGCGAAAACATCATCCCTTTGCCCGACCGTACCCGCTCCAGCACCGAAGACTCGGCGGAAGAGGGAGAGGAAGGGGAAGAGGCCGCCGTCCCGGCGCCCGACGAACCGCCCGCGACCCCCCTGGACGCCGGCTTGATGCAGATACAACGGGCTGACAAGAGCTTCGATCCGGAAGGCTTCCTGCCCGGCGCGCAGCGCGCCTTCGAAATGGTGATTACCGCCTTCAGCGAGGGCGATACCGACACCCTGCGTCCGCTCCTGGCGAACGACGTCTACGACGATTTCGCCGGGGCCATAGAAGACCGGCAAGAGGCCGGCAAGGGTTTGGAGACAACCCTGGTCGGCATCAAGGACGCGGTCATGGTCGAGGCCGAAGTGCAAGGCCGCACCGCCTTCGTCACCGTCAAGTTCGTGTCCGAGCAGATCAACGTCACGACCGGCGAGGACGGCGAAGCCGAAGACGGCGAGCAGAGCCAAGTGACCACGGTGACCGATCTCTGGACCTTCGCGCGCAACCTGCGCAGCCGCGATCCCAACTGGACCCTGGTCGCGACCCAAAGCCCGAATTAGCGCGTTTCGCGGCTAGGCGGTTCCCTTTAACTGGTGAATTTCACGGGTTAACTGGCGTTACTTACGCCGGGCGATGCGTCTCCCCTCTCGTCATACGCGGACTTGATCCGCGTATCCATGCCTGTCGCGGCACGGACTTTCGCACGGTCTCGCTAATCCATATGGCCGTGTTCATAAAGGCATCTGTTTAGGGACCAGCGATGGTGACTGACCAAGGCGTGGGTTTTCGCCTGCCAGGACCATGGATACGCGGATCAAGTCCGCGTATGACGATGGGGGTTAAGCCTCAACCTTCCGCCAAGAGACCGCGAGACCCCTGGGCGGCGATCCGCTATAACCGATTCCTGAGCTTGCCGGAACACCTTTGGGAGCCGGGATGGGGAATCGCGCTATGTCTTGTTCTTTTGTCGCGCCAGCTTCGTGGCCCCTCGCGGCCCCACGCGGCCTCATGGTGCTGATCCTGGCGTTGGGCCTGGCCGCCTGCGAAAAAAAGGTGCGGCCGCCCGCACCGCCGATTTCTTTCACCCAGATCGATTTTGCGGACTTGCCCGGCTGGTCCGGCGACGATCTTGGGGCGGCGCTGCCGGCCCTGGTGCGTTCCTGCGCCCGCTTGGCCGGGCGGGCCGAGGGAGCAAGCCTGGGCGCCGGCTGGGTTGGCGGCACGGCCGCCGACTGGCGCGCGCCCTGCGATGCAATTAACGGCGCCGCGCCTGGCGCCGCCCGCGGTCTGCTAGAGACCTGGTTCGTGCCCTTCGCCATGGCGGCCCCGAAAGGCGAAACCGGGCTGATCACCGGATATTACGAGGCGGAATTGGACGGCGCCCTGTTTCCCGGCGGCGATTACACGGCCCCCATCTACGCCCGCCCGGACGATCTGGTCACGGTCGACCTGGGCGCTTTCACGCCCAAACTCAAAGGCCAGAATATCGTCGGTAAGCTCGACGGCGGACGGCTAAATCCCTATCCGGCGCGTGCGGATATCGACGCCGGCTTGCTAAGCGGGCGCGGGGTGGAGTTGCTTTGGGCCGAGGATCCGGTCGATGTTTTCTTTTTGCACATTCAAGGCTCCGGCAAGGTGCGTTTCCCCGATGGCGGCGAAAGGCGCATCGGTTACGCCATGTCCAACGGCCGCGCCTTTACCGGGATCGGACGGCTCTTGCTGGACGCGGGCAAGATCCCGCGTTCCCAGGCTTCCATGCAGGGCATCCGCGCCTGGCTGCGCGCCAACCCGCGCGAGGGGCGCGCTTTCATGGAACGCAACGCGCGCTATATCTTTTTTCGCTGGATCGATGGGCCCGGCCCCATCGGGGCCCAGGGCGTGGCCTTGACCGCCGGGCGTTCCATCGCCGTCGATCCGCGTTTCGTGCCTTATGGCATGCCGGTTTTCCTCGATACCACCTGGCCCGGGGAGGACCGCCCACTGCGCCGCTTGATGGTCGCCCAGGATACCGGGGCCGCCATCAAGGGCCCCTTGCGCGCCGATTTTTTCTGGGGCACGGGCGAGGCGGCTCTGGATTACGCCGGCGGCATGAAACAAGACGGCCGTTTCTATATCCTGGTGCCCAAGGCCGTGGCCGAACGGCGCGCGGCAAGCAGCTAAGAATCGCGGCCCCAGCTTGCTATTTGCCGGACGGCCTGCATTATCGCCGATAGCTTGCTGTAAGCGATAAGGAGGTTCGCGTCAGGTGCCGAAAGAAATCGCTCCGCCTGCAAGAGTTGGGCTGTTCGTGACCTGTCTGGTCGATCTGATGCGGCCCAGCGTCGGTTTTGCCGCGGTCAAGCTGCTTGAGGAGGCCGGCTGCGCGGTCGAGGCGCCGCGCGCTCAGACCTGTTGCGGCCAGCCGGCCTATAATTCGGGCGACCGGGCGGATGCCCAGGCCCTGGCGCGCCAGACTATCGAGGCCTTCGAGGGTTTCGATTACGTCGTCGCGCCCTCGGGCTCCTGCGCGGCCATGATCCGCGAACACTATCCCGCCCTGCTGGCCAAGGACGCCGCTTGGTCGGCGCGGGCGGAACGCCTGGCGGTGCGCACCTACGAGCTGATCTCCTTTCTGAGCGATGTGCGCGGGGTGACCGGGGTCGCGGCCCGCTTCGAGGGCGCGGTCACCTATCACGACGGTTGTTCCGGTTTGCGCGAGCTCGGCATCCAAGCCCAGCCGCGCCAGCTTTTGGCCAGCGTGCAAGGACTGAGCTTGAAAGAAATGCCCGACGCCGATGTCTGCTGCGGTTTCGGCGGCACCTTCTGCGTCAAGTTTTCGGATATTTCCAACACCATGGTTGGCGACAAGATCGCGTCTATCGAAAAGAGCGGCGCGCGCACGCTTCTGGCCGGCGAACTTGGATGTCTCATGAACATGGCCGGCAAGTTGAAGCGTACGGGCGTACAAGTTGAAGCGCGCCATGTCGCCGAGGTTCTGGCCGGCATGACCGATGAGCCGGCCATCGGCGAAGCGGGCGGGGACTAATGCGTTCCACCGCTCATAGCTTCAAGGACAACGCCAAGGCCGCCATGGCCGACCCGCAACTCAGGCGCGCCCTCGATAATGTCAAAACCGGCTTCATCGGCAAGCGGGCCAAGGCGGCCGCGCGCCTGCCGGAGTTCGAGGCCCTGCGCGACGCCTCGCGGGCCATCAAGGTCCACACCCTCGATCATCTCGATCTATATCTCGAACGTTACGAGAAGAACGTACTGGCGGCGGGCGGACACGTACATTGGTGCGAGAGCGCGGCGGACGCCCGCGCGGCGGTGCTGGAAATTTGCCAGCGCGTTGGCGCCAAGACCGTCACCAAGGGCAAGTCCATGATCTGCGAGGAGATCGCCCTCAACGAGCACCTGGAAGCCGAGGGCATGATTCCGGTGGAGACCGACCTGGGCGAATACATCATCCAACTGCGTCACGAACCGCCCAGCCACATCATCGCCCCAGCCGTGCATCTGACCAAGGATGCGATCGAGGCCGATTTCCGCCAGGCCCACACCCAGTTTCCCAAAGACCGGCCCCTGTCGGAGCCGCGCCACCTGGTGGACGAGGCGCGCCAGGTTTTGCGGACCCGCTTCCTGGAGGCCGATGTCGGCATCACCGGCGCCAACTTTCTGATCGCGGAAACCGGCTCCTCGGTCATCGTCACCAACGAAGGCAACGGCGACCTTACGCAGGTCATACCGAAGGTGCATATTGTCGTCGCCAGCCTGGAAAAAGTCATACCGAATTTATGCGATTTAAGTACGATACTGCGCGTTCTCGCGCGCTCGGCCACGGGTCAGGAATTCTCCACCTACACCACCGTCTCCAGCGGCCCGAAGCGGCCCGAAGACCCTGACGGGCCCGAGGAATACCACGTCATCCTGCTCGATAACGGCCGCACCCAGATGCTCGGCAATGAGTTCCGCGAGGTGCTCCATTGCATTCGCTGCGGCGCCTGCATGAACCACTGCCCGGTCTATCACGCCATCGGCGGCCATGCTTACGGCTGGGTTTATCCGGGCCCCATCGGTGCGGTTCTAACCCCCGGTCTCATAGGGATCGAGGAAGCCGGGGATTTGCCCAATGCCTCAAGCTTTTGCGGCCGTTGCGAAAGCGTGTGCCCCATGCGCATCCCCCTGCCCAAGCTCATGCGCCACTGGCGCGAGCGCGAGTTCGAGCGCCGCCTGACCCCGGCCCCGGTGCGTTACGGCCTGGCGGCCTGGGCTTTTTTGGCCCGGCGTCCGGCGTTGTATCATTGGCTGCTCGGTTTGGAGATGCGGGTGCTGGGGGCGCTCGGGCGGCGCAAGGGGCGCTTTGCCTGGCTGCCCTTCGCCGGCGGCTGGACCCGGCACCGGGATTTCCCCGCCCCCCAGGGCAAGACCTTTCAGGCGCTCTGGGCCGAACGCCAGGGAACCCGCGCCCCATGAGCGGCCGGGACGCCATCCTAGGCGCGCTGCGCCGTTCCCTGAAACGCCAAGCCGGCGACGATGCGGCAGTGGAAGCGCGCCTGAAGGCTTACGAACGCGGCCCGGTGCCGGCGCGCGCGCAACTTGAGCCCACCGCGCAAGTCGATCTCTTTCAGGCCATGGCGGAGGAACATGCGGCGAGCCTGACCCGGGTGGCCAGCGCCCAAGAGGTGCCGGGCGCGGTCGCGGCTTACCTCAAGGCTCACAATCTGCCGCAACGCCTGCGCGCCGCGCCCGATCCCGAGCTCGATGCCTTGCCTTGGGAAACCCAGAGCTTGCTGACGGTCGAACGGGGCCGGGCGGAAGCGGAGGACACGGCCTCCCTGACCGGGGCCTTCGCGGGGATTGCCGAAACCGGCACCCTCATGCTGCTCTCGGGGGAAGACGCGCCGACCACCCTCAATTTCCTGCCCGATACCCATATCGTCCTGCTTAAGGCGTCGCAGGTTGTCGGCCCCTATGAAGAGGCCTGGGATCTTGTGCGCGCCAAGTTCGGCCCGGACGCCATGCCGCGCACGGTCAATATGATAACCGGCCCCTCGCGGACGGCGGATATCGAACAGACCATCCAGCTAGGCGCCCACGGCCCGCGCCGTCTGCATATCGTGCTGATCGAAGATGGCGCCTAAGGACCGCGATCCAAAGCTTTCCGGGGAGGAACGCGCCTTGTGGGAACTGGTGACCCGGGACGCCGCGCCCCTGAAGAAACCGTCTAAAAACGTATCCCCGGCGCCTAAACCCAAAGCGCGCCCCGCCCCGCCCCCGGCCAAGCGCGCGGTGAGAAAAAAAGCCGCGGCCATGCCGCCGGTTAAAAGCCCGCCGGCAAGGCCCGCGCCCACCCTGGGCCACGGCGATATCGCCGGGGTCGATAAGCGCAGCGCGGAACGCATGCGCCGGGGCCGCATGACCATCGACGGCACCCTGGATTTACACGGCTACACCCAGGACCGGGCCCGCCACGCCCTTGCCGATTACCTGGCGGACGCGCAAGCCGCAGGCAAACGCTGCATCCTCATCGTCACCGGTAAGGGCGACATCACCCAGGGCGGCGGGGTTATCCGGACCCAGACCCCGCGTTGGCTCAACGCGCCGGAAAACCGCGCCCGGGTCCTCGCCTTCGACTACGCGCAGCCGAAACACGGTGGTCTGGGCGCGATCTACGTGCTGTTGCGAAAAGCCCGGCCGTGATTTTTGCGGACAGGCGCGCGCCGCGCCGCTAAACTCAAATCCGGTTAAGATGTTTTGGGAGATGGCCATGCGCCTCGAAGGCTCTTGCCACTGCGGCGCGGCGCGGTTTTCCGTGATCTCGCCCACGCCCTATCCCTACATGCACTGTTATTGCACCATTTGCCGCAAGACGGCAGGCGGCGGCGGTTACGCCATCAACATCATGGGCGAGGCCGCGAGCTTGAAAATCGAAGGCGCGGAACACTTGAGCGTTTATAGGGTGCGCGAGGAGGGTGAGCCCAGCCCCATGCGGCGCCATTTCTGTAAGCACTGCGGCAGCGCGCTTTACGTTTCCGACCCGCGCTGGCCCGATTGGATCTGGCCCTTCGCCTCGGCCATGGACACACCCCTGCCGGCGCCGCCGGAGCGCGCCCACATCATGCTCGACTTCAAGGCCCCCTGGGTCGCGGTGCCGGCGGACGGTGAGCATTTCGAGGGCTACCCGGCGCTTTCCATCGAAGATTGGCACAAGAGCCGGGGGCTGCGTGAGGACTAGGCCGCCAACTCAACACCGGCCTTTGTCATCCCGGACACCGATCCGGGATCTTCTGCTGGACCGAGACTCGGACAATCCAAAGATCCCGGATCAAGTCCGGGATGACGCTGAATTGGGCCGGCATCCATGACCCCCTTCGGTGAGAAAATGCGCGAGCTTCGTGCCGCGCGTAGCTTGGCGGCCAAGGACATGGCGGCGGGCCTGGGGGTTTCGCCGGCCTATCTTTCCGCCCTGGAACATGGCCAGCGCGGACGCCCGAACCGGCGTTTCGTGCACCAGGTCTGCCAGTACCTGGGCATAATCTGGGATGAGGCGGAGGACCTGCAGCGCCTGGCCGACCTTTCCCACCCGCGCGTCACCGTCGATACCGCTGGCCTCTCGGCCCAGGCCACCGAGTTCGCGAACCTGCTGGCGGAAAAAATTCAAGACCTGCCGGAAGACGCCATTGAGCGCATGATGGCGGAGGTGAAGGGCGGAGGACAATAGCGAACTACAGTTAGTAACTAATAGTAATAAAAATAAAAACCGGAGCTTCTTGAAGCCCCGGCTTTCAGATGCGATCCGTAAGGATCATGCGTTACGCGGCGTTCTCGCAATACCACGGATACGTATCGCCTTTTCGACGATTATTCTTCCAGTTAAGTGGCTGCAGATTGTCGAGCGTGTCTGCGCCTCCGAGAGATGTAGGGTAGATGTGGTCGATCTCCCATCCATACTCCGAACTGGTGTTGCCGTGTTCAGTATACTTCATTGCACGTCCGCATGAATCCCGTCGCCATAGGACGGGATCGTAGCCCTGTATGGGCCTGCCCTTGGCCCAAACCTGGAGTTTCAAATCTTCTGCTGCATTGTAAAAATGATACCGCTGGGTCATGGTTAACTTTCCTTGCTTTTAGGAGTGGGGACGAGGCGTCTGCCGAATTTGCTTTCGTGGCTAAGCGGCAGGCGCCTTTTAGTTTTTACGCCAACAATAGTCATTGATCAAGTAAAAACCACCACCAGTAGGACAACCAACAACATATAGTGTTTTTTTTCGAGTTAACCATAAGTCTGTGAAAATAGCGTTATAGCAAGAGAACTTGTTGATTTAAAATTGACTTATTATATAGTTTAGCGCTGAACTCTTTTATTATGCAATATTTCACAACTGCTCAAGCGGCGCGGATCGCGGGATTTCGCACACAAATGATGGTGGATTATCTCTGCCGTTCAGAGGTGGTCGTGCCATCCGCCAGCCGGAGCCCTGGGCGTGGGCGATCCCGTCTATACACCTTCGGAGACATTGTTCTGTTGAGGACTATGCGGCAATTGCTTGAAAGCCGTCTTCCGGTGTCTCGGCTAAAAAAAGCAATGGAAACCCAGCGAAAGAAATTTGCGGAATTGGGGCCAGATACTCGTATTTCGAAGTATCTAATAACAGACGGAAGAAACGTTTTTCTTAGCAACAATCCTGCATCAATCGTTGACCTAAACGCGGACGGGCAAATGGCATTTGCCTTCATCGTCGACATTGAACATGCGCAAAGAGAAGTCGTAGCCAACATACCGAAATTTGCCCGAAAGAAGTGAGTCTTATCGGGAAATACACAGCTGCTCGGAACTAATTACCGCCCTACAAAATAAACTTGCTTAAGTCCGTGTCCTTGGCGAGTTCGCCGACTTGGCTTTGCACGTAGGCGGCGTCGATTTCGATGCGTTCGCCGCCCCGGTCGGTGGCGGTGAAGGAGATTTCCTCCAGGAGCTTTTCCAACACCGTGTGCAGGCGCCGGGCGCCGATGTTTTCGACGCTGGCGTTTATTTCCGCCGCCAGGTCGGCCAGGGCGTCGATGGCGTCCTCGGCGAAGTGGAGATCCAGGCTTTCAGTTCCCATGAGGGCGATGTATTGGCGCACCAGGGAATTTTCCGGCTCGGTCAGGATGCGCCGGAAATCGTCGCGGGTCAGGGCGTTCAGCTCAACCCGGATCGGCAGGCGGCCCTGTAACTCGGGCAGCAAATCCGAAGGCTTGGCCAGGTGGAAGGCGCCCGAGGCGATAAACAGCACATGGTCGGTTTTGACCGCGCCGTGCTTGGTCGCGACCGTGGTGCCTTCGATCAGGGGCAGCAAATCGCGCTGCACTCCTTCGCGCGAAACGTCGGCGCCGGCCCGGTCCGAGCGGGCGGTGATCTTGTCGATTTCGTCCAGGAACACGATGCCGTTTTGTTCGACCGCGCTTATGGCCTCGGCGGTGACCGCTTCCTGGTCCAGCATCTTATCGCTTTCCTCGGCGGTCAGGATTTCCATGGCCGCGGCCACGCCCAGCTTGCGTTTCTTGGTCCGCCCACCCATGGCCTTGCCGAAGATATCGCCCAGGTTGACCATGCCCATGCTGGCGCCCGGCATGCCGGGGATGTCCATGCTCGGCAACTGCATGCCGCCGGTATCGGCGACTTCGATCTCGATCTCGCGCCCATCCAGTTCGCCCAGGCGCATCATGCGGCGGAACTTGGCGCGGGTGTCGCCGCTGGCGTTCTCGCCCACCAGGGAATCGAGCAGGCGTTCCTCGGCGCTTAACTCCGCCTTGGCCTTGACCTCCTTGACCATGCGCTCGCGGGTCATGGCGATGGCGATTTCGACCAGGTCGCGCACGATTTGCTCGACATCGCGCCCGACGTAGCCGACCTCGGTGAACTTGGTCGCCTCGACCTTGAGAAAGGGCGCTTGCGCCAGGCGCGCCAGGCGGCGTGCGATCTCGGTCTTGCCGCAGCCGGTCGGCCCGATCATGAGAATATTTTTGGGCAGAACCTCCTCGCGCAGATCCTCGGGCAGTTGCTGACGGCGCCAGCGGTTGCGCAAGGCGATGGCGACCGCGCGCTTGGCGTCGTTCTGGCCGACGATAAAGCGGTCCAGCTCCGACACGATCTCGCGCGGGCTGAAGGCGGAGCCTTGGGCGGCCTCACTTGGCCGCGATGGTTTCGATAATGATGCTGTCATTGGTGTAAACGCAAATTCCTGCCGCAATTTCCAAGGCCTTGCGGGCGATCGCCTCGGCCTCCATGTCGTCCCGGTCTATGAGCGCCCGGGCGGCGGCCAGGGCATAGGAGCCGCCGGAGCCGATACCGATCAAACCGTCCTCTGGCTCCAGCACGTCGCCGGTTCCGGTCAGCACCAGGGACACGCTGTCGTCGGCGACCGCCATCATGGCCTCCAAGCGGCGCAAGTAGCGGTCGGTGCGCCAATCCTTGGCCATTTCCACGCACGCCCGGGTCAACTGGCCGGGATGGCTTTCCAGCTTGCCCTCCAGACGCTCGAACAAGGTGAAGGCGTCGGCGGTCGCGCCGGCGAAACCGGCGATGACCTCGCCCGTCTTTCCCAGGCGGCGCACCTTGCGGGCATTGGATTTGATCACGGTCTGGCCAAGGGAAACCTGGCCGTCCCCGGCGATCACTACCGTACCGCTCTTGCGTACGGCCAGAATAGTGGTGCCGTGCCAAGTCTGGGATCGAGTGTCGGACATGAGGTGAGACATGGCCCGCCAGGGCTTCCAGGTCAAGGCGACAGCGGCCCCATCCACCAGTATACTGGAACCGAGGCTGACTTGATGACACGCGATACAAAGCAGATAAAAATCCAACCGGCGGTCGATTTCGGCAAGGCGGCGGCCGACTATGGGCGCTGGCGGCAAGGCTTCCCGGCGGAATTCTTCGCCCGCCTGAAAACCCACGGCATCGGTCTGCCGGGTCAAAGGGTGCTCGATCTGGGTACCGGCACCGGATTGCTGGCGCGGGCTTTCGCCCAGGCCGGCTGCCGGGTAACCGGGCTCGACCTCTCGGCTGAATTGATCGCCGAGGCGAAGGCGGCGGACCGGGCCGTCAAGGTTGAGATCGGCTATGTCCAGGCCCCGGCCGAGGCGAGCGGCCTCGCCGCTGGGCAATTCGACGTGGTTTCGGCGGCCACCTGCTGGCATTGGTTCGACCGGCCAAGGGCGGCGGCGGAGGCAAGGCGCTTGCTGCGGCCCGAAGGGCGCCTAGTCATCGCCGCCCTCGATTGGCATCCCATTCCGGGCAACGCGGTTCATTTCTCCATCGAAACGATCCGCCGTTTTACCGGGGCGCCGGCGCCCTCGTCCCGGAACAGCTTCCAGTATCCCGTCTGGACCCAGGATCTGAGCGATGCCGGCTTCCATAGTTGGGAGGTTTTCGCCTTCACCGCCCAAATACCCTACAGTCACGAGGCCTGGTTGGGCCGCATCCGGGCCAGCGCCGCCGTGGGGCCGGCCATGGACAAGGCGACCTTGGCGCGGTTCGATGGGGAACTGGGTCAGGTCCTGAAAGAAAACTTCCCCGGCGAGACTCTTGCCGTCGATCACATGATTTTCGCCCTGATCGCCTGGGGCCGGGACGGCGGGGAATAGACCCGCTCCCGGCTTCCTGTTAAAAGGGCGCCGAAACACACCCACTTTTGAGAAAAGAGACCGCCCATGCGCCGGGCTAAAATCGACCGCAAGACCAGCGAAACGCAGATTTCCGCCCAGGTGAACCTGGACGGAAGCGGCGCCTACGACGTGGATACGGGCATCGGCTTCCTCGATCACATGATCGAGCAGCTGGCGCGCCACGGCTTGTTCGACATCACCCTCAAGGCCAAGGGCGATCTGCATATCGATTTCCACCATACCACCGAGGATACGGGCATTGTCCTGGGCCAGGCGGTTTCCAAGGCCCTGGGGGAGCGTAAGGGCATCCGGCGTTTCGGCGAGGCGAGCGTTCCCATGGACGAGACCTTGAGCCGGGTCGCGCTCGACGCCTCGAACCGGCCCTATCTCATCTGGAAGGTGGATTTTCCGCGCGACAAGCTGGGCGAGATGGATACCGAGCTGTTCAAGGAATGGTTTCAGGCCTTCGCCCAGCACGCGGGCCTGACGCTGCATGTGGAGAACCTTTACGGGGCGAACGCGCACCACATCGTCGAATCCTGCTTCAAGGCCCTGGCCCGCGCCCTGCGCCAAGCGGTCGAGATCGATCCGCGCCGGGCCGATGCGGTGCCCTCGACCAAGGGCAAGTTGTAGCGAAAACCCATGACCGTCGCGATCGTCGATTATGGGTCCGGTAATTTGCGTTCCGTGGCCAAAGCGCTGGAGCGCGCCAGCCATGACGCGGGGCTGGGCCAGGACATCGCGGTGACGGCGGCGGCGGAGGTTGTCGCGGCGGCGGATCGTATTGTCTTGCCCGGTGTCGGCGCCTTCGGCGATTGCCGGCGCGGACTGGATGCCCTGCCGGGCATGACCGAGGCGCTTCAAGAGGCGGTCGCGGTCAAGGGCCGCCCGTTTCTGGGCATCTGTGTGGGCATGCAGCTCATGGCCCGGATCGGGCGCGAACACGGCGACCATGCCGGCCTGGATTGGATACCGGGCGAGGTCGTGGCGTTGCGCCCCCGGGATCCGGCGCTCAAGATACCCCACATGGGCTGGAACGATTTACGGATCCTGGCCACCGGCCATCCGGTGCTGGCGGAGCTGGGTGCGCATCCCCATGTGTATTTCGTTCACGGTTATGAGCTGCGGCCGGACGATCCGGCCCAGGTTCTGGCGGTGGCCGATTACGGCGGCCCCGTGACCGCGGCCGTTGGACGCGCGAACATGTTCGGCACGCAGTTTCATCCCGAGAAAAGCCAGGCGGCGGGCCTGCGCCTATTGCAGAATTTCCTGAGGTGGCATCCATGAACGTCAGTTACGACCGCCAAGCAACGACGACGGTCGAGAGGGTGACGGAATTCTCCGGCACCGATCTCAACGATCTCTGCGATGCGGCGGAGGCCGCGATTTCCGACGGTGGCGGTTTCGGTTGGCTCAAGCCGCCGCCGCGCCAGGCTATGGAAACCTATTGGCGGGGCGTGCTTCTGGTGCCTGAGCGCGACCTCTTCGTCGCCCGCCTGGACCGTACCGCCGCCGGCTCGGCGCAACTGGTGCGCCTGCCGCGTTATAACGAGGCCCAGGCGACGGTCGGCCATCTCACGACCTCTTTTATCGCCCCCTGGGCGCGCGGCCATGGGCTCGCCCGCATGGTGGTGCAGGCGGTCGAGGACGCGGCCCGTGGCGCCGGTTTGCGGATCTTGAATCTCGATGTGCGCGAAACCCAGGAAGCGGCCATCGCGCTTTATGAAACCCTGGGCTACCGGCGCTGGGGCACCCACCCGAACTATGCCTTGGTCGATGGGCGCTGGCATGCCGGCCACTTTTTCAGCAAGGATCTCGGTGGCGAAGACTCTAGGGCCTGTTGACGCTTAGGATACCGTCGCGGTGGGGCCAAAATGACGCGAGGTTAGGAGCGAGGACGCAGGACATGCAGCGCATATTCAAGGACGAGCGACGCGGCCTCGCGTCATTCTGGCCCAATCCCGCTGGGACGGGTCGTCTTATCCCACCCGCCGCGTCGCGAACGGCTTGTGGGGGGCCTGCCACACGGCGCCGTCCGCTCCTAACGGGTGGGATAATCCGATCCCGCCTCGGCGGCATCCTAAGCGTCAACAGGCCCTAGGCCCCGCCATGATTATCTACCCGGCGATCGACCTGAAAGGCGGCCAGGCGGTACGCTTGCTGCGCGGCGTCATGGATAGCGCGACCGTCTTCAACGACGATCCCGCCGCCCAGGCCCGTGAGTTTTGCGCGGCCGGATTTACCTGGCTTCACCTGGTCGATCTCGACGGCGCCTTCGCCGGCAAGCCCGTGAACCGCGCGGCGGTCGAAAGCATCCTGGCGGCGGTTAGCGTGCCGGTGCAGCTGGGCGGCGGCATCCGCGACATGGCGGTCGTGGAGGCTTGGCTCGCCGCCGGGGTGCGCCGGGTTATCCTGGGCACCGCGGCGGTCGAGACGCCGGACCTGGTGCGCCAAGCCTGCGCCGCCTTTCCCGGCCAAGTCGCCGTCGGTATCGACGCCCGCGACGGTCAGGTCGCGGTCAAGGGCTGGGCCGCCGACGGCGGTATTGGGGCGGTCGATTTGGCCCGGCGCTTCGCCGACACCGGGGTGGCGGCGATTATCTACACCGATATCGAGCGCGACGGCGCCTTACAGGGGGTCAATGTCGCGGCGACCCGGGATCTGGCCTTGGAGTTGGATATCCCGGTCATAGCTTCCGGCGGCGTCGCCTCGCTGGACGATATCGCCGCCCTCATGGCGGTCGAGGAGAGCGGCATCGCCGGGGTTATATGCGGCCGCGCGCTTTACGACGGGCGCGTCGATCCGGCCAGCGCCCAGGCCCTGGTGAATACGAAGGCCGCTGATATCAAGGAACCTCGATAATGACCCCTAGAGACGCATTACCAAGGTTTTCGGCTAGGAGCGTGGGCTGTAGCGATGTGGGTCATCGGAAAGCCCGCGCGACGCCGTCCGAAAGCCTTGGTAATGCGCCGTTCCGGTCGCGCGGGCGACCCGCCGGAGGGC
>JAJFGL010000001.1 GCA_021776135.1 Kiloniellaceae bacterium | reverse complement strand
TGTGTATGCCCTGTTTTTGGTTCTTTCTTTAGCCATCGCGCGTTCTTCTGGCCATTCCCGTGCTCCCTCACCCCGCGCCTGTCTTGGCACGAAGGATGCACCAGTGCTGATCCAAGCCATGTGCCGGGTGCGATATTTCCCTAGGCGATTGCCCTGGAGAATCTTGCCTGGGGTTCAGGGTAGCAGGATTTCTTCCTGATCCCCGACAATGCCCTGCAAATCGGCCAGGCGGCTGCGCAAGCTATAGCGGTGCGACAGCTTCTGCTGGGCGGCTTCCGGCAGGTCGGTCAGGGCGATAATGCGTTTGTCGATCAAGACGGCGATCAAATCCTCAAGAACCCGAACCAGTCCCTGATCGGAATCGACAAGTGCGCCTTGGACTTCGTGCCCGCCGGCCTCGGATAGAAAGCGTTGCAGGTCCGGGTCTCGCGAGTCCAGTTCCTCCCGCGCCCGGCCGTTGGCGGCGCTGTGGACCCCGCATATTTGTCCGGCTTTGTCGCGGACCACGTAAGGCATCGTCACGGCTCCTTGCAAGTCCGTGAGCCTAACCTCTCCACGGTTAAGGGAGAGTAAGAATTCGGGCCCGCCCCGCGCCCCATCGCCCCGGGCCGGTGGACCGGCGCGGAGACAGGGGCGCGGGGCGGGCCGGGTGGCGTCCTACATGGCATTTTCTTTGAGGTAGGCGATCACATTTTCGCGCTGTTCTTCCTTCTTGAGCCCGGCGAAGGCCATCTTGGTGCCTTTGAGGAATTTCTTGGGATTGGCCAGGTACTTCTCCAAAGTATCCTCGTCCCAGGTGAGGTTGGCGGCCTTCATGGCCTTGGAGTATTTGTAGCCATCCACGGTACCAGAGGCCCGGCCGATAATGCCGTTCAGCGACGGGCCGATCTTGTTCTTGCCGGCCTTCAGGCTGTGGCAAGCCTTGCATTTGTTAAAGACCTTTTTACCCTTGGCCGCGTGGTCGCTGGCCAGGGCCGCGCCACTCATTAGGGCGGTGGCGGTGACCAGAGCGAACGTAAGTTTGGCGATTTTCCGAATCATGGATGGTTCCTTCCTTCCTCAAGACAGCTTGGCGATGCGATAATCGTCGAGATTTACCTAATTTCTACCCTCTGTGCCAGGATAGTCCTATGTTTATACGCAGATAATGGCTTCAAACATCCCTCATGCGGCGAAACTTTCGGCCCTGGCCGCGGCCGCCTCGATTTGCCTGGCGGCGGCTGGGGTGGGGGTGCGCGCGCAAAGCGGCCATATCGTGGGGCGTCCAGGGGTCATCGATGCCGATACGCTCGATTTCGCCGGCCAGCGGATCGACCTATCGGGCATCGATGGGCCGGAGCTGGCGCAAACCTGCGGCGCCGGCGCGGCGCAATGGCGCTGCGGCCTCGAAGCCCGCTGGGCGCTGCTCAACCGGGTCGGCCGCCATTGGGTTACCTGCGTGCCCGAGGAGATCGCGGAAGGCGGCTCCCGGCGCGCCGTGTGCTACCTGGCCGGCCCCGGCCAGCTCGATATCGCCGCTTGGCTGGTGGCACAGGGCTGGGCCCTCGCTGAACCTGGGACGGGCGGCGCCTACCTGGCCGGGGAAGCGGCCGCCCGCAAGTCCGGGAAGGGGCTGTGGCGCGGCGCCTTCACAACGCCTTGGGATTGGCGCCGGAGGCGCGGGGACTGACGCCGGGACCGAAAACCCAATAATTAGAAGCCTCTAATGGATTAAAGTCCGTTAGATTTACCTCATCTTTGTCACATCCTTGACACGCTCATGCCATGGGGAATCGGGCAGCCTTAAGCCTGCTCAAGGGAGCGATAGGTGGCTAGGCATGATCGGTGAAACACTGGAAATCGCTATCGTCGTCTCGATGATCGTTTCGATCGCTTACCCCAGCGCCATCGCGGTGCGGCAGGCGATGCAGGACCGGCGTGACCGCAAGGCCAAGGTTCTAGCGATTCGCAAAAGGCTGTAGACGCCATGATCGATCAGTTTCTCCATGCCGGCCTGACCGTCGTCCTCGTCGTGTTCCTGATCTGGGTGATTTTGATCCAGACCTCCGGTTTCACGCTGAACCAGTTTTTTTGAGCTAGGAATACGAAGAATTGGCCGGGGCGCAGACCCTACCCCAACTTGCGTCCGGCCGATAAGGGGCCGCGTCTAGCGCGACCCCGATTACTCCCCGCCCAACCCTGGCGCGCCCCGCGTCGGCGGGGCGTCTTTTTTTGCGCGCCGCCGGCAAATTCCTAATACTCTTTTGGGTTAGTCTAGGTCACCGACTCATTAAATCGAAGCCATATTCGCAGTGAAGCAAGTTTAACGGAGGCGAGATAGTTGTCGTCGCGCTTGTCATAGCGTGTGGCGACAGCGCGGAAATGTTTGAGTTTGTTGAAGAAACGCTCGACGGCATTGCGCTGCTTGTAAAGCCATCCGCTGAAGGCCGGTGGATCGAGACGATGGGGCATGGCCCGGATATTTCCCCAGGCTCCACGTTCATCGAGCCATTCGCGAAGGGCGTTGGAGTCATAAGCCCGATCAGCCAGGAGGATATTTCCCGCCCGTAGGGTGTCGAGCATATCCACCGCGCTTCGCCCGTCGTGGGCTTGGCCTTCGGTGAGCTTCAGGGCAATGGGCAAGCCCATGGCATCGACGAGGGCGTGGATCTTGGTCGTCAACCCACCCCGCGAGCGGCCCATGCAACGGGATCGGGTTTGTTTTTTTTACCGTTCGCGGCGTGCTGATGAACCCGGATCGATGACGAGTCGATCATCTGGATATCGCCATCGTAAGCCTTTGATACAGCGTCCAATAGATGATCCCATACACCCGCGCGGCGCCACCGGTTGAAGCGGTTCACGCAGGTCGTATAAGGGCCGTAGCGCGCCGGGATATCCGCCCAGGGCGCCCCCGTCCGCAAGCGCCAGAAAATCCCGTTCAGCACCCGCCGGTCGTCAACCCGCGGTACCCCGCGCGGCTTATTCGGCAATAATGGCTGGATCACAGACCACTCAAAATCCGTCAAATCGAAACGCGCCATGATAATCTCCCTTCAAGGAAGCTTGAATCACATCGCGCGCCGAAATGGAATCCCCTTTATGGGTATGTGACCTAGAGTCATGGACGCCCGGAACCCTATAATCCTCATGGTGGCGGCCCGCTTCGGTTTGGTGGCGGTGCTGGCCGTGGGCCTGGCTTTTGGGGCCGCCGCCCAGGGCTTGCGCGATCAGGTGGCCGATTTAGCCCGAGGCGAGGGCATCGCGGTGACCGGGCTGGAAAAAATCGGCGCCGCCGAGGCCGCCCGCCCCGAGTCCCCGGGCGCCTCGCCGGCGCGCCGCTTTCAGGCCTTGCTGGCCGGATTCAACCATATGATTTTCCGCGATTCGGCGGGCCGGGTTACCGGGCTTCGGGTTTTGGGCGCGGCCCGCGCCGGCCCGCCCAGGATAACCGGCACCAGCGTCACCGCGACCCGCCGGGGGGCGCATTATCTGGTCGACGCGGTCCTGATCGGGCCCACGGGATTGTGGGCGAACCGCGCGATGATCGTCGATACCGGCGCCAGCACCGTGGTCCTGCCCGTTTCCGCGATTCCCGCGCTTGGCTTGCGCGACACGGACCTGGTCCTGGGCACCGCCGTGACCGCGGGGGGCAAGGTGCCGGCGCGCATGGGCCAGCTCGCGGCCGTGCGGGTCGGGCATGCGGTGGTCAAGGACGTGCCCGTCACCTTCATCGCCGACGAACACCTGGGGCAAACGGCGCTGCTGGGCATGAGCTTCCTGGACCGTTTCCGCGTGACCTTCGACGACGCCGGCCGGCGCATCCTTCTAAGCCCCAAATAGGCGCCGGCGAAGACTCACCGCCCGTTTTCGGTTAAGACCGCGTTAACCCTATCGGTATTTGCTGAAAGACTCCTTTCTCAAGGAAAGGTCATGGCAATGCTTAGGATTAGATCCGAGATTTCAGTTTCGGCGTTTTCCCAGGTCATGGACATGTTCGCCGCCTTCAGACCGGCTTGGCGCCTGGCGCGGATGCTGGATCACTTCGGCGTCGAGCGCGACCAAGCGGCGCCAACCCAGATGATGGCATTGCAATACGCCGGCCAGGTTTGCGAGCGCTGCGCCCAGGCCGCAAGGTGCCGTAGCTGGTTATCCTGGGGTGCGGCGAACGATGCCCCGCGGCTATTCTGCCCCCTGGCCGAACTCCTCGACCGCTTGGCGGCGGTGATACCAGGGCCCTCTCAGAGCAGCGACCGCCTCAACATGTCGAGGCCGATCACGAGCAGCGCGAAGAAGAAGATGCGCTTGAACCTCTCCTCCGAGATGTGGTGGCGGTAGCGCTGGCCCAGCACCAGCCCGGCGGCGGTGGGGATCAGCGCGGTCAGGGACATCAGCGCCAGATCCTGGGTCATCAGGCCGCGTCCGGTCAACGACGTGCCGAGCGCCAGGGTGATGGCGACAAAAGTAATTCCCAGCGCCTGCACGAAGACATCGCGCCGGAACCCCAGGGTTTGCAGGTAGAGGATTCCCGGAACGATCATAATACCGGTCATGCCGAACATGACCCCGCCCAGCCCGCCCATCAGCGGCGACATCCAGGGCTCGCGCGCGCCCGGCGGCGGAAGCTGGGCGCGCAACAGCGTAACCGCGCAATAGGTGCAGAGCGTGACCCCAAGCACCGCCACCATGGTGGCGCTCTTCACCCCGGCCAGGACGCCGACACCGAACCATATGCCGACACAGGCGGCGGCCAGAAAGCCCCACAGCCGGCGGATCAGGGTGCTGAAGGCCGGCCCCGCCAGCGCCTGCCAGGTGTTGGTGGCGAGGCCGGGAATAATCATGATCGTCAGAGCCTCGCGCACTCCCAGGGTCGAGCCGAGGAAGGCCAGCGCCACCACCGGCAGGCCCATGCCGATCACGCCTTTGATGAATCCGGCCAGCAGGAAGGTACCGACGACCAGCGCGACGATCTCAGGCTCCCACATCTTATCCCTTCCGCCCGGTTCAAGGATGCGCGCTGAGCACGGCGAGAGCAGGTTGAAATATATGGTGGGCGCGGCTGGGATTGAACCAGCGACCCCTGCCGTGTGAAGGCAGTGCTCTCCCGCTGAGCTACGCGCCCGGCCCGATGGATGGGCTGGTGTTGAAGCGCCTTGATGTAGGGCAGGGCCGCCAGCGGTGTCAAGAACCGCCGGTTAGCGCTAGTCTAAGCCATGTGCCGGGTACGATATTTCCATAGGCGATTGCCCTCCCGGTTAGCGGGGTCTCAGGTCCGCGAGCGCCGCCGCCAGGTCGTCCAGATGGTCAATCACCCTGTCGGCGCCCAGGTCATGGGCCGGCACCGCGCCATAGCCGTGGCTGACGGCGATGGCGGGCAGGCCCGCCGCGCGGGCGGCCGCGATGTCGTTGATGCTGTCGCCCAGCATGACGGCATGACCGGGGGCCGCGCCCATGGCTTCCAGGAGGCGCAGGAGGTGGCCTGGGTGGGGTTTCTTGACCGGGAAGGTGTCGCCGCCGGCGAGCGCCTCGATCAGGCCGCCCAGGTCCAGGGCGGCGACGATCTCCCGGCTGGCGCGCTCCGGCTTGTTGGTGCAGACCGCCAGGCGCCAGCCTTGGGCCCGCAGGACGCCCAGGGCGTCGAGGGCGCCTGGATACAACCGGGTCCGCGCGGTCAGGCGGCTTTCGTAAAGGGCGATGTAGCTGGCGACATGGGTGTTCAAGACCTCGCGGCCGGGCACGCCGCCGGTGGCTTTGAACCCGCGCTCGACCAAGACCGCGACTCCGTCGCCGACCATGGCCTTGACCTCGTCTTCGCTCACCCGCCGCCGCCCGGCCCCTGTCAGCAGGTCCGAAAGCGCATCGGCCAGGTCCGGCGCGCTGTCGATCAAGGTGCCGTCCAGGTCGCACAGCAGAACCGGGGCCCTGGTTTCTGTCATTTGACTCATGGCGCGATGGTTAAGGCATTGCTAAGGGGCGGGATGTAACTTGCATTAATAAATGGTGATTTGCCGGCTTGGCGGGGCTTATGTCATGTTCCCGCCGATTTTCCACGGTATCTAATACCAAACGCCGCAAGACTATCCAAGATGGGTTCCATGCCGGATCGAAAACTAGCTGTCGTCGTGCTCGCCGCGGGTCTTGGGACCCGCATGAAGTCGCGCTGTCCCAAGGTCCTGCACAAGGTCGCGGGGCGCAGCATGCTCGCTCACGTCCTGGCCGCGGCCGCGCATCTGGAACCGGCACGGGTCGTCATCGTGGCCGCGCCGGGCATGGAGCCGGAGGTCGAGACGATCGCCAAGGACGCCGGCGTGCCCTTCCGCATCGCGGTTCAGAATGACCGCCTGGGCACCGGCCATGCGGTGGCCTGCGCCAAGACGGCACTGGAAGGTTTCCACGGCCCCGATGGCGGCGGCGATATTCTGATCGTCTTCGGCGATACGCCCCTGCTGCGGCCCGAGACTCTGAAGGCCCTATGCGAAGCGCGGCGCGGGCCGCAAGCGCCGGCGATCCTGGGACTGGCCTTTCGTCCCGCCGACACGGCGCGCTATGGCCGCGTCGTCACCGGCCCGGACGGCCAGGTGGAACGCATTGTCGAACACGCCGACGCCAGCGGGGACGAACGCCAAATCGGTTTGTGCAATGCCGGTATCCTGCTCGGCGACGGACCGGTCCTCTACGGTCTTGTGGACCGCCTCGGCAAGGATAACGCCAAGGGCGAATACTACCTGACCGACGTCTTCGCCATGGCCCATGGCGGCGGCTTGCGGGTGCGTAGCGCCGAGGCCGATCCGGGCGAGGTTCTGGGGGTCGATTCCAAGGCCGGACTGGCGCGGGCCGAGGCCCTCATGCAAGCGCGCCTGCGCGCCCAGGCGCTTGAGAACGGGGCCACCATGACCGATCCAGCGACGGTCTGGCTGTCCTGGGATACCCGCATCGGGCGCGACGCGGTCCTTGAGCCGAACGTGGTTTTCGGGCCCGGCGTGTCTGTCGGGGACGAGGTGGAGATACGCGCGTTTTGCCATCTTGAAGGCGTGCAAGTGGGCAGGGGCGCAGTCATCGGCCCCTTCGCCCGTCTGCGCCCCGGAACGGAGATCGGCGACCAGGTCCGTATCGGCAACTTCGTCGAAACCAAGAACGCGGTCTTCGCCACCGGCGCCAAGGCCAATCATTTAAGCTATATCGGCGATGCCGAGGTCGGCGCGGCCGCGAACATCGGCGCCGGCACCATCACCTGCAATTACGACGGCGTCGCCAAGCATCGCACCAATATTGGGGCGGGCGCCTTTATCGGATCGAACACCGCCCTGGTGGCGCCGGTCACGGTTGGCGCCGGGGCCATTGTCGGCGCGGGAAGCACGATCGGCGGCAAGATCGAAGCGGACGAACTTGTCGTCGTGCGCGGCAAGGAACGGCGCAGCCCGGGCGCGGCAAAACGTTTCCGCGAACAACGGCGGGCGCAAAAAGCGAAGCGGAAGGAAGGTTGAGACCATGTGCGGCATCATAGGAATAATCGGCAAGGCGCCGGTCGCGCCGCTGCTCGTGGACGGGCTTCGCCGCTTGGAGTACCGCGGCTACGACTCGGCGGGCATCGCGACCCTGGTCAACGGCCATATCGGACGCCGCCGCGCCGAGGGTAAGATCAACAACCTGGCCGCCCTGGTCGACAGCGATCCCTTGGTGGGCACCATCGGCATCGGCCACACCCGCTGGGCGACTCACGGCCGCCCGACCCAAGCCAACGCCCATCCCCACGCCAGCGACCGGGTGGCGCTGGTCCATAACGGCATCATCGAGAACTTCCAGGAACTGCGCGATGAGCTAAGCGAAAAAGGCCATGTCTTCGAAACCGAAACCGATACCGAGGTCATCGTCCACCTGCTGACCGAAAACCTGAACCAGCAGATGAGCCCCCAGGAAGCGGTATCCACGGCCCTGGGCCGTTTGCAGGGCGCCTTCGCCCTGGCGATCGTCTTCGCCGGCCGCCAGGATCTGATGATCGGCGCGCGGGCGGGCAGTCCCCTGGCGCTTGGCTATGGCGACGGCGAGATGTATCTGGGCTCCGACGCCATGGCCCTGGCGCCGCTGACCGACCGGATCAGCTATTTGGAAGAGGGCGATTGGGTTGAGCTAAGCAAGGCCTCGGCCATCGTTCACGACGCCGCCGACGCCGTGGTCGAACGGGAGATCAAGCAGACCGCCGTCTCCGGCGCCATGATCGGCAAGGGCCAATACCGCCACTTCATGCAGAAGGAAATCTTCGAACAGCCGGCGGTGATCGGCGATACCCTGCGCAGTTTTCTCAACCCGCTTCGCCGTTCGATCGAATTTCCCGAGATGCCCTTCGATCTGGGTAAAATACCGCGCCTGACCGTCTGCGCCTGCGGCACCGCGTATCTGGCGGGCTGGGTGGCGAAATACTGGTTCGAGCAAATCGCCCGGCAGCCGGTCGAGCTCGATATCGCCTCGGAGTTCCGTTACCGCGAGGCGCCCATGCCCGAGGGCGGCGTCGCGCTTTTCGTGTCCCAATCGGGCGAGACCATCGATACCCTGGGCGCGCTCCGTTATGCCAAGGACCAGGGCCAGAAGATACTCTCCATCGTCAATGCCCCCGACAGCGCCATGACCCGGGAATCCGATATGGTTCTGCGAACCGTCGCCGGGCCGGAAATCGGCGTCGCCTCGACCAAGGCCTTCACCACACAACTGACCGTTTTGGCCTGTCTGGCGATCGCGGCGGCGCGGGCGCGCGGGGTCATGGACCGCGAACTGGAGGCGGAGCTATCGAGCGCGCTCACCGAAGTGCCGGCGCGCGCCGCCGAGATTCTCAATCACGACGAGGCGATACGCGAGATCGCGCACTTCGTGTCCGAAGCCCGCGACGTGCTCTATCTGGGCCGGGGCAACATGTACCCCATCGCCCTCGAAGGCGCGCTCAAGCTGAAAGAGATCAGCTACATTCACGCCGAGGGCTACGCCGCCGGGGAGATGAAACACGGCCCCATCGCCTTGATCGACGAAAACGTGCCGGTCATCGTCTGCGCGCCCTCGGGGCCCTTGTTCGAAAAGACCGCTTCCAACATACAAGAAGTCGCGGCGCGCGGCGGACAGGTGATTTTGCTGTCCGACAAGGACGGCATCGCCAAGATCGGGGACCGGGCGGCCATGTCCATTGAGCTGCCCAAGATCCATCCCTTCGTCGCGCCCATCCTCTACGCCCTGCCGGTGCAGTTGTTGGCCTACCACACGGCGGTCATCAAGGGCACCGACGTCGACCAACCCCGCAACCTGGCCAAGAGCGTCACGGTCGAATAGGCCGGAGAGTCTCGGTTCGAGAGTCGCTACGCCGAGAAAAATCCACCCAAACGCCTCATCGCAAGGCCAAGACCGCGATGGCCGGGTTCGCTAATCGCGCGACGGCATGCTTGGCGACGCCGGCGGATTATTTTCGATTCCATGTCGAAATTAATAGTGCTTTTACAATGCCATAGCATATTGCAGGGGGCAACTCCGCCGCGCGTACTCACCGTTCGGTTTGTGATCGTCATGGGACCGGCCATGGGTTTGATTAACCATGGCCGCGCGGCGAAACCGACATGAAGAGAGAACAGGGCGGAGCACGCGGATGGCGTCAAGGTTTCCAGTGTGTCTTGAAATAAGAAGGCCGGCTAAATGAAGCGTTTCAAGGACTGGGGCATTCGCAGAAAGCTCATGGCGCCGCTGTTCGCGGTCATGATTCTCGGCGGCGGCGGAATTTTCTGGGTTCTCACGGAAATGCACGCCACGGTCTGGAACGACTCGCTGCTGGAAGAGCGCGCGCTCCATGGCATTCGCCGTGTGTCGTCCGAACTCCTGAACAAATACTATGAATTGATGCTCGGACACAGTGAAGCGATTGAGCGCGAAATCGGCGAACTCCAGGAAGAGATAGGGAAGTACAGATCGAATCTCGCGAATTGGAAGGGAGGCGAAGAGGGCACCGGGGATGAAAGCGGTTTCCTCGAGGACATCGATACAAGCGGGCGGAAAATCATACGGATCGGCGACGAGACAATCGCCGTGCGACTTCGTCAGCTAGATCACATGAAAGCGATGGAAGAGTTCAAGGAGCTCTTTGAACTTTCACCCGCCGGCAGCCTGGCCGGCGCCGAAGCGGTTGAAGACAGACAGGTTCCCGAGTTGGACGGGTTGGTCCAAGAATACATCTCCGTGCTTGGCGACTACGTGCTGTTACCTAACGGCACGACGCGGCAGGAAATCCAGGAGTTCGATGGACGTCTCGAGGAGATCCTCCGAGCTTACGGCGAGCGTGGTTCCGATCCGGGGAATAGTGTGCTAGATGCGGACGACATGGCGCCTATCCGGCGGTTGCTCGAGGCGGGGCGCCTGAGCGTCTCCCTGACAACGGAATACCTGGCCAGGCGCGATGAACTCGAGGCGAAACACGACGAGCTTTTGACGGTGTTGGATGAGGTGGGAATAGCCGTCGCTAAAAAAACCGACAAGGCGTTTGAAACGAGCTTCACCAAGGCCGGCTTCATAATTAGCGCCGTTTTGGCGATTATCATCCTGGTCACGCACAAGGCGTCAAAGAAGACAGAACTTTCGGTGTTGGCGCTGGCGGACGCGGCAGGCCGGTTCGGCGCCGGCGATCTGAATTCTCGGGCGGATGAGCGGACTAATGACGAAATCGGCGGCTTGGCGACCTCCTTTAACCGCATGGCCACGAGGGTGGAATTGAACATCGCGCAGCGCTCTCACGCCGAAAGAGCCCTTACTGCAGCTCACGCGGAAATGGAACGTAGGGTTGAGAGCCGAACCTTAGAACTGAAGCGCTCGAACGAAGCGCTGCTTCATGAAATGACCGAGCGGATAAGCCGTGAAAAGGAGCTGGCGAACAAGCGGGCCATTGTCGAGGCGACGTTCAACGCCATGGACCAGGGCATCAGCATGTATGACGCCGATCTAATGTTGGCCGCCAGCAACACGCGCTTCCTCGAATTGCTCGAACTCCCGCCTGAACAATTCCAGGTGGGCACCCCGTTCATAAACTTTGTCCGCTTCCAGGCCGAACGCGGTGAATACGGGTCCGTCAACGTCGAAGGGATCGTGCGCGAGAAAGTCCTTGAAGCGACGCGACGGGTGTCCCTGCGGTACGAGCGCAGGCGGCCGGATGGCACGGTCATCGAATACAGGCGCAATCCACTGCCCCAGGGCGGCATGGTCACGACCTACACCGACGTCACCGAGCGGGTGCAGGCGGAGGAGAGTCATGCCAAAATTGAGCAACAGCTTCTCCACTCTCAGAAAATGGACGCGGTCGGTCAGTTGACCGGCGGGATCGCGCACGACTTCAACAACCTGCTTATGGTCATCGATGGATATTCCAAGCGCGCGGTCCAGTCGATTGGCGACGAACAAGCCACCAAGGAATGCCTCGAACGAGTCATCTCCGCATCGGACAAGGCCGCCAACTTGACCAAGCAGCTTCTCGTTTTTAGCCGCCAGCAGGTCATGGAGAAACGGGCGATCGCTGTTGCCCGCGTACTGGAGGAAACCTTGGAACTCTTGAAACGCTCGGTGGGGGAGCGATTTGAATTGGCGCTCGATATAAGCGACGATTCAATCTGTGTCGAAACCGATCCCGGCCAATTAAGTCAGGCCATCATGAATCTGATCATCAATGCGCGCGATGCCATGCCGCAAGGCGGCCGGATCGATATCGGATTGCGGACCGCCGAATTGGACGAGGATTTTGTGACGCGGCACAATGGCCTGGCGGCCGGCACCTATGCGGAAATCTATGTCGGCGATCAAGGCACGGGCATCGACGCGGACACCCTTGAACATATCTTCGAACCATTTTTCACGACCAAGGAGCAGGGCAAGGGAACCGGGCTCGGCTTGGCGATGGTCTATGGCTTAGCCCAACAGTGCGGCGGGATCGTCGATGTTACGAGTGAACACGACGTGGGTTCGACCTTCCAGATCTACATGCCGCTTACGGATCGCGTACCGGAAGCGGACGTATCCCAGGTCGAGGCAGGGTACTATGGACGGGGAGAGACGATCCTGCTGGTGGAAGACGATGAAGCGCTGCTGGACTTGGCTGGCGGCATGCTCGAGGAGCTTGGCTACACGGTCTTGCGGGCGGAAGACGGCCTTGCCGCCCTCGAGATCGAAGAAAACCACGAGGGGCCCATCGGTCTGCTTTTGAGCGACGTGGTGATGCCCAATCTGGGTGGGTTCGAGCTTGCCACGATCCTGGCGGAAACGAGCCCGGACATGAAGGTCGTGTTCATGTCGGGCTATCCGGGCCGCGAATCCCTGCAAAACCTGGGAATTCCGGACCACGCCGCGTTCTTGCAGAAGCCGGTCAAGCCCGAAGTTCTGGCCAAAACAATTCGCGAGGTTCTAGATGCCGGCGATTTGCGTTTGGTTGGCTAGATAAATCTTTAGGGGGACTAGTAGTATGGCGCAATCCAAAATCACCATGAACGACTTGAAAATTCTGGTCGTGGACGACAACTTCGATGCGTTGAATTTAGTCAGGCGCATGTTGACGGACCTGGGTATAAACCAAGTTCTCACAGCGAACGATGGGTTTGAGGCGATGAGTTTATTGGGGGAAGACCCAGATAACGACCTGGTGAACATTGTCCTCTGCGACTGGAACATGCCGCGAATGACCGGCATTGAATTGTTAAGGCAGATCCGCACGGTCGATCCATCCATGCCGTTCGTGATGATAACCGGTTCGGCGGACATACAATCGATTAAAGAGGCCAAGAGCCATGGAGTCAGCGGCTACATCAAAAAGCCATTCTCGGTGGCGGAGCTGAAGAAAAAATTATCGGCCATGACTAGAATCGTCGCGCACCGGCAATCGGATTGAGCGATTGTCCGGCCCAGGCGGCGGAACCTGTGGCGGAGATCGATGGCGTCAGAGTCCGCTTTGGGCCTAAGGCCAAAAATAATCCCTGATTTAGCGGACATTCAGGATCTTGGTTCGGCGGGACTTTAAATCGAGATACCGCCCGTGGCCGCCCGCCCTTTCACCGCCTCCCGCACCGGCGTATAGTAGATGACAAGGCCCCAGGGGGCCAAGCCATCGACACACCGCATCGGGTAACGGAGGACAATCATGACCGCGCAAGCGCAAACCGCATCGGGTAACGGCACGCCGCAGCTCAAGGACGGGGCGCTGTTCCGCCAGCAATGCTATATCGACGGCAAGTGGTGCGATGCCGATAACGGCGCCGCCTTCGAGGTGACCAATCCGGCCACCGCCGATGTCTTGGGCACGGTGCCGAAAATGGGCAAGGCCGAGACCGCGCGGGCGATCGAGGCGGCGAACCGCGCCTGGCCGGCCTGGCGCGAAAAAACCGCCAAGGACCGCGCCGCCATCTTGCGCGCCTGGTTCAATCTCATCATGGAGAACCAGGACGACCTGGCGATTCTCATGACCCTCGAACAAGGCAAGCCCCTGGCGGAATCCAAGGGCGAGGTCGCCTACGGCGCCAGCTTCATCGAGTGGTTCGCCGAGGAAGGCAAGCGCATCTACGGCGAAACCATTCCCCCGCAGCAAGCCGACAAGCGCATCATCGTTATCAAGCAGCCGGTCGGCGTGGTGGTGGCGATCACGCCTTGGAATTTCCCCAACGCCATGATTACCCGCAAGGCCGGCCCGGCCTTGGCGGCCGGGTGCCCGATCGTGATCAAGCCGGCCTCGCAGACGCCCTATTCGGCCCTGGCCCTGGCGGTCCTGGCGGAACGGGCCGGTATCCCCGCCGGGGTTATCAACATCGTGACCGGTTCGGCCCGCGACATCGGCGCCGAGGTGACATCCAACCCCATCGTGCGCAAGCTGTCCTTCACCGGCTCCACGGAAATCGGCAAGATGCTCATGGCTCAGTGCGCGGAAACGGTCAAGAAGGTCAGCATGGAGCTGGGCGGCAACGCGCCTTTCCTGGTCTTCGACGACGCCGACCTCGACGCCGCGGTCGAGGGCGCCATGATGAGCAAGTTCCGCAATACCGGGCAGACCTGCGTCTGCGCCAACCGTATTCTGGTTCAGGACGGGGTCTACGACGCCTTCGCGGCCAAGCTGGCGACGGCGGCCCGGGGCCTCAAGGTCGGCTTCGGCCTGGAGGAAGGCGTGACCCAAGGCCCCCTGATCGACATGGCGGGCCTGGAAAAGGTCGAGGAACATGTCGCCGATGCGACCGCAAAGGGCGCCAAGATCGTGGTCGGCGGCGCCCGCCACGAACGCGGCGGCAGCTTCTTTCAGCCGACCATCCTGACCGGCGTGACCACGGACATGAAGGTCACGCGCGAGGAAACCTTCGGCCCCATCGCGCCCCTGTTCCGCTTCAAGACCGAGGAAGAGGGCATCGCCATGGCCAACGATACCGAATTCGGCCTGGCCGCCTACTTCTATGCCCGCGATCTGGGCCGGGTCTGGCGGGTCGGCGAGGGCTTGGAGACCGGCATCGTCGGCATCAACACCGGCATTATCTCGACCGAGGTCGCGCCTTTCGGCGGGGTCAAGGAATCCGGCGTCGGCCGCGAAGGCTCCCACATCGGCATCGACGAGTACCTGGAGGTCAAGTACCTCTGCATGGGTGGTGTATAGAGCCGGCCGGCTGGCGAATAAGGCTCTACCAGAAGATACCATTCAATACGCGGCGGTCATCAACCCGCTGCGCGCCGCGAGCTTGAATCACAAGATACCCGCGATCGGCAATGCCTGTCTGAATGTCCGGTGTTGGGGGCGAAACGGAAGCTGTGCTCCGAGCTTCACTACGGGGCAAAATGACCCTGAGCGGTCATAATATTTGCGTGATACAGTACTCATTGCCAACAATACGGGACAGCAGAATGCAAGAACCAAAAAGCATTCCAGGGCGCATTTCACCAGAAGCCCGCTTGGCACTATTGGATTTCTTAGAAAATTGTGGCTCTCGGGAGGCAGTAATTTGCCTTATGAAAGGACGTGCCGGCGATGACAAGGGATGGCTCGACCCTGAAGAAAGATGGACGTATGGGAACTATGAGCCCGAAAATATCAGGGCTGTTGAACCCGCGCTGTTAAGTGTGGGGCATTGCCTTCTTTATGAGTTGGACGGGATGATCGTTGCTATCCCACAATACGACAAGCTGGATGAAATCATCGACAAGGAAATGGTATTGAACGAAGAAAAGAGGATTATTTTTGAAGACTATTATGCATGACCGGAATTTACGGTTTTGGCACATTTTCCCCGTGTCGGGATCGGCTTTAGAAGGTCTAAAGTTGGGTGCTAACCGGGCATTCTCTGGGGCGGCTTCACGGCGGTCAAGCCGGCGCGCAGGCGCACTAGGATGTAGCCAAAGAAGGCCAGGTGCGCCACCGGCACCAGGGGTATTTGCAGGGCGTTCAAATGGGCGCCCGCGAAAGGCGCCATGAGCACGCTGGACGAATAGTCGAAGAAGGTTCCCGTGGGTTGGTTCTCGGCTTGGGCGCTGAACCAGCGAACCGCGTCGAGATAACCCGCCCAGGCCTCAATCCCGAAAACCAGCGTGCTAGCGGCGATCAGGGCGAGGGCCCCGGTCACCGCCGCCCCGATTTATTGGTGTATGAAATGCTCAAGTTGGTCGATGGTGAATTCGCGATCGGCGATGATGCTTTTCAGTAGATCGCCGATGGATATTATCCCGACCAAACGCTCGCCACGCATGACCGGAAGGTGTCGGATACGTTTCTCGGTCATGAGTGCCATGCAGGCTTCGGCGGTCTGTTCGCACCCCACGCAAATGCAGCGCGCCTCCATGACCTCGCGGACCGGTGTTTTCGGCGAAGATTTGCCTTTTAAGAATACCTTCCTGGCGTAGTGCCTTTCGGTAAAGATGCCGACGAGCCTGTCGTCCTCTTTGACCAGCACGGCACCGATATCTTTATCATTCATTATCTTGAGCGCATCTAGCACCCTATCGTCGGGGCGGACGAAATGGATCTCGTGGCCCTTGGTGCCGAGTAGCTGCCGGACTAATGTCATTGCCATCCTCCATCGACCATGCTCGTTTCGCCAACACGCAAGCTCGATCCCAGATCATGAGTCATTCACCAATCCGGTCGGTGTCTCTTGATTCGAGACCCTTTTGAAATACTTACGGCATAAATAGCGATGGGCCTCATTGACAGAGATCAAATAGTCGGGACTCGGACTTTTGATACTCTCGAAAACAACACGACAATCGTAGCTGACCTTAGACTTGGGTGGTCCGTTTTTGATGCAGTGGGCGGCTCCCGCCATCGGCATCTAGAGCATGTTCCCTTCATATTGAGCCATTTGACCGGTTTTTCGCGTCTGTTGGCTAGGCACGGTCCACGCTGCGGTCTTGATGACCGCAAGGGGGCCGTAACGACGTCCAGCGGGCGCGAAAAACCGGCCTCCGGTGGGCCAAATCAGCCCATCGGCGTCGTTGCGGAACTTGCCCGATGCCCCACATCGCGCGGCGTTCCGCGCCTAGCCGAGTGGACTGATTTGGCGCCATCAAATGGGTCAATATGAAGGGAACATGCTCTAGGCGCCCAAATTCGTTGGCAAATGACAGGCCGGACAGGACCGCTCTTGGCAAATTTTCCCCGTGTCGCGATCGGCTTTAGAAGGTCTAAAGTTGGGTGCTAACCGGACATGCGCTGGGGCGGCTGCACGGCGGTCAAGCCGGCGCGCAGGCGCACTAGGATGTAGCCAAAGAAGGCCAGGTGCGCTACCGGCACCAGGGGTATTTGCAGGGCGTTCAAATGGGCGCCCGCGAAAGGCGCCAGGAACACGCTGAGTAGGCATAGGGTCTCGTAGGGCAGGAAACCCCTGGCCAGGCCGTGGCGCAGGGTCAGGACGACCGCCAGGGCCAGGAACGGCATGTCGTATAAAAAAGCGTAAGGGGTCGCGATCGCGGTGCCGGCCAGCATCAAGGCCAGGAGCAGGTCTTGGTCCGTCTTGCGCCGAAAGGCCCAATAAACCGCGCCGAAGACGAACAAGGACAGGCTTCCTTGGATTAAGTAGGGCAGGGGTTGCGGTATCTGGGCGATCTTGGCGGCCATGAGCACGCTGGACGAATAGTCGAAGAAGGTTCCCAGGGGTTGGTTCTCGGCTTGCGCGCTGAACCAGCGAACCGCGTCGAGATAACCCGCCCAAGCCTCGATCCCGAAAACCAGCGTACTGGCGGCGATCAAGGCGAGGGCCCCGGCCAGGGCAGCCGCGATGGCCGTCCAGCGGCGTTTCGCGACGGTCACGAAGGGAATGACCAGGCCCAGATGGGGTTTCACGGTCAAGATGCCCAGTAAGGCGCCGGATGCGGCTTGCCGCCCGGCCATGAGCGCCATGGCCGAGATCAAGAGCGCCGAGGTCAGGAAGCCGTTCTGCCCGGCGGCGAAATTAAGGGCCGAGGCGGGCGCGGCGCCTACCGCCAGGATTTCGACCCACCGCAATCCCACCAAGCGCAGACTGGCGAGGAAGAGGGCAAAGGTGCCGAGGCTCCAGACAATCAAGGACCAGGCGAAGGGCAAGAGGCCAAAAGGCTTTATCAACAGGGCGTAGCTTGGCGGATAGATAAAGGGATGTATCGAGGTATCGGCCGCCGCCCCCAGGGAGACCTGATAGGCCTTTAGAGTGCCGGGGTCGTAGAGCGACGGCAACGATCCGCCGTCGAGCAGGAATCTGGCGCTGGAGTAGTAAACGAAAAAGTCGACGTTCGTGGAAGAACCCAGATCGGCGGCGCCGAAGTCCAATTTAGAGAATAGCAAGCCGACATGGGCGGCCATGTACAGGCACAGAATAAGCAGAGCCGCCATACCCACGGCCCGGCGCGGCTCGATTCCGGTTAAAGAAGACTTGATCCTCATGGGGCGCTCCGCCGGTATGGGAATTGGGGCGCCGGCCCCTTATATATGCCGGGGTGCGGCGCAAAAGGAAAAAAACCATGGCGAGCGATTACGATTACGACCTGTTTGTTATCGGCGGCGGTTCGGGCGGTGTGCGCGCGGCCCGCATGGCGGCGGGCACCGGGGCGCGGGTCGCCATCGCCGAGGAGTACCGCTATGGCGGCACCTGCGTGATACGCGGCTGCGTGCCGAAAAAGCTGCTGAGCTACGCCGCCCATTATCACGGCGAGTTCGAGGACGCGGCCGGCTTCGGCTGGACCCTGGAGGGCGCGCGCTTTTCCTGGTCCAAGCTGATCGCCAACAAGGACGCCGAGATCGACCGCCTGGAAAATATCTACCTCAAGCTCTTGAGCGATTCCGGCGTGACCGTCCATCGCGGCCACGCGCGCTTCCTGGATGCGAATCGGGTGGAGGTCGGGGAGACCGTCTTGAGCGCCAAGACCGTCCTGATCGCGACCGGCGGCCATCCGGTCTATCCGCCCGGCCACGGTTGGCAACACGCCATCAGCTCCAACGAGGCGTTTCATCTTGCGGCCCTGCCGGACCACGTCACGGTTTACGGCGGCGGTTATATCGCTTGCGAGTTCGCTTGTATTTTCAACGGCCTGGGGGCGAAGGTCACCCAGGTTTACCGGGGCCCCCAAATCCTGCGCGGTTTCGACGAGGACGTGCGCGAGGCCTTGGCCGCCGAGATGGTCAAGAACGGCATCGACCTGCGGGTCGAGACGACCATCGATCGCATCGATAAACAAGTCGATCGCATAGACAAGCAGGATGAGACTCTGTCCCTGCACCTTTCCAGCGGCGAGGTTCTGGAAACCGGCCTGGTCATGGCGGCGACCGGGCGGCGGCCGAATACCCAGAACCTGGGGCTCGAGTCCGCCGGGGTCGAGCTGACCGCCAAGGGCGCGATCAAGGTCGATGCCTATTCGCGCAGCAGCCAGGAAAATATCTACGCCGTCGGCGACGTGACCGACCGCATCGCCTTGACCCCGGTCGCGATCCAGGAGGCCATGGCCTTTGTCGATACGGTCTATCGCGGCACGCCCAGGGCCATGGATCATGCCGGTGTCCCGGCCGCCGTCTTTTCTCACCCCACGGTCTCGACCGTGGGCCTGAGCGAGCATGAGGCGCGGGAGAAATTCGGCGAAATCGACGTTTACCGTTCCGCCTTCCGGCCGCTCAAGCACACGCTTTCGGGGCGCGACGAAAGGGCCATGATGAAGATGATCGTCGAGCGCGCGAGCCAGAAGGTCATCGGCGCCCACATGGTCGGCGCGGACGCGCCCGAGATTATCCAAGGCATCGCCATCGCCATGAAAGCGGGCGCCACCAAGCAGATTTTCGATGCCACCGTGGGTATTCATCCAACCGCCGCCGAAGAGTTCGTCACCATGCGCGAGCCGGTCCCGGAACCGGAAAAGCAAGCCGCCGAATAAGCGGCGGTTTTTAACGTTCCTGGCGGCGCCAGCGTTCGACCACCTTGGCGACAAAATCCTGGTCTTTGTCATTTGCCTGCCAGGCGCTTGAGAAGGCGGCGGTGCCACTGTGGGGCTGTGCGTCTTCCGGCATGAGATCGAACATGATCCGGGCCGGGATCGGCATGCCTTCGCCGACCGCGACCGCCTCGCCCGTGCGCAGGGTGGGCAGGACATCGATCAAGCCGATGGTCGATTCCGACAGGGTCGCGCGGACGAAATCCTGGTCTTTCCGGTTGCTCATGCGCATGGCGAAAATGGTGTTGCACTGGGATAGGATTTCGACCGACAGGTCGGCCGGCCTCTGGCTGACCAGCCCCAGGGACACGCCGTATTTGCGCCCCTCCTTGGCGATCTTGGACAAGGCGCGCTTGGTCGACTCAAAGCCCTGGGTGGTGTCGGCGCCCATGTAGCGCTGCGCCTCCTCGCATACCAGGAGGATCGGTATGGCGCGCTCGCTCCATAAGGCGAAATCGAAGGTCAGGCGGCACAGCAGGGAGATAACCACGTTCATAATCTCGGACGGGACGCCCGAGAGGTCGAGTATGGTGATCGGCTTGCCATCCACGGGCACCCGGAACATGCGCGACAGGATGGCGGCCATGGAATCGCGCACCGTGACGCCGGGAAACATGAAAGCGTAGCGGGTGTCGCTTTGCAGGAGGCTGAGGCGCTCTTTCAGGCGCAGGAAGGGAACGTGATCGGTCGCCTTTTCCAACTTGCCCAGGGCGTCGTCGATTTCCCGGACGACATCCGACAGGCGGTAGGGGATGGGCGTGTCCGCGGTGGCGTAGGCTGCCCGCTCGGTGGCGTCCGTACCCTTGAGTTTCGCTTGCAGGATCGCGTCCTTGAGGATCGCGGCGTCCTCTTCCTTGCCGCGCGTATCGGCGCCGACCACGATCTCGCGCATTTCCTCGAAATTCAGCAGCCAATAAGGCAAGTCCAGATTGCCGGTATGCAGGATCTCGGCGCGGTCGCGGAACGATTGCGAATATTCGTTATGCACATCCAGGAGGACGATATGGCCGCAGGCGTTCTTGGAAAGGATAGCGCGCAGGATCATGGCCACCGCGCAGGATTTGCCCGATCCGGTATTGCCTAAAATCGCGAAATGCTTGCCCAGCAGCTCATCGACGGTGACATAGGCGGGCAGGGTCTGGTCTTGGCAGATGGTGCCGATTTGAACGCAGGGGCTATCGGGTTGGGCGTAGATGGCCTTCAAGTCGTCCGGGGAGGCGGCGAAGACCGCGTCGCCCAGGGCCGGATGAAACGATATGCCGCGCTGAAAGCTTATCTTACCGCCGCCGGGCCGGGCGATCGATTCGCCGATCAGGTCGATCTCCATGAGGCGCATTTCCATGCCCGCGCCGTCCTGGCTTGGGCTTGGAATATTCTGCCGGCTGACGATGCCGAAGACGGTCGAGAGCGCGGTGCGCATCCGCACCAGGGCGCCGATCTGGGGGATTTCCGGGCCGCCCTGTTCCTGGCCGATCTGCACCACCGCTTGGGCGCCCGACACGGAAATCAGGCGCCCCAGGGGGGCATGGGCCTCCAGCAGCGCCGAGCCACCGCTAGGCGGCGCGAGCGTGGCGGGCGCGGCCTGGCCGTTTCCGGCGGACGCGGCCTGACCGTTTCCGGCGGACGCGGGAAGGGGGGCTTCCGGGTAGGGGGTATCGCTCATGGTTTTGTGCCGAACTGCCTGAAAATCCTTGGAATAATCTCGCTAGGCTAACTTCGGCGGCTCAAAGAAGCGTTAATCCATGGTACATTTTTGTGGCCGGAAAGGCGTTCTAGCCCAGGGCGCGGCTTTCGGCCTCGGCGGCCGGTCCGGTTTCGCCCAGGGCGGTCAGGACTTGGGCGTATTTACGCCAGGAGGGGGTGCTCCGGGGCTTGAGCAGGCTGCGCTCCGACAGCAGAGCGCGGGCGAGGGGCAGGCGCCCGGCGCGGATCGCCGCCTCGATCAGAAATTGGTGAAAAATGTCGCGCTGGGCATGACTGGCGCCGACGCGGATGTAGTCGGGGCGCCGGGCCAGAAGAAGATCGGCGGCTTGCCCGTAATCCCCTTGCGCGAAGGCCAGAATCGCCCGGCTAACCGGGATCGTCATGGGGCGCATGGTTAAGGCGCAGGAGTTGCCCGGCGTCTCGGCGAAGGCTTCGAGGGAGGCCAGGAGGCGCGCGCCGTCCTCGTGGCGTCCGGCCGCGCCCAGGGCCATCATGGCGTGGGTATCGGTGAAGGCGAGAACATGGTCGTCCAGGCGCTCCGCGACGTGTTCCGCCAGTTCGTCCCAGCGGCCGCCGACGCCCGCGCCGGCGAATTCCAGGCGCGCGAGCAGGGCCGCCGCGTTCTGAATGTCGAGATAGAAATCCGATTTTTCGGCGCGGATGGAGCGGTCGTAGAGCGCCAGGACCGCGTCGTACTCGCCGCGCTCATAAAGGAACAGCGCCCGGTGCCACCATAGGTGGCCGCGAAAAGGGTTGCGGTCGTCCCAGGCATCGGCCGGAAAATCGAGCCAGGAAAGCCCTTCCTCCGCGCGCCCCTGCATTTCCAGAACATGGGCGACCGCGTGCAGGGCCCAAAGGTCCTCCGGGTCGATCTCGACCGCCTGGCGGCCGGCCGCTTCGGCCTCCGCGTAGGCCCCGCATTCCTCGTGCCCGAAGGCCAACATGCCAAGCACATTGCCGTAACCGGGCATGGTCTTGTCCCAGGCGTGCAGAACGCTGGCCGGCCCGCCGCGCAGTTCGGCGCTGCGCCCGAGCCAAAACAGGGCGAAGTGTTGAAGCCGCACGGCCAGAAGATCGTGGGGGTGATCGACCATGATCGCGCCCCAAAGAGCGCTGGTTTTGTCCGTGTCGCCGCTTAACCAGCATGACAGGGCGGCGATGTGGGCTTGTTCGCGCGCGGTTATGCCTTTCGCGGCGGCCTGGGCTTTTTCCAAGGCCGCGCGGGCATGGCCGTGAAACGCGGTCGAGCCGAAGAGCATGAAAAGATAACCGCGCAGGCAATGTCCGAAGGCGAAGCCGGGATCGGCCTCTATGGCCGCCTTGGCGTGCTTGCCGGCGCTGACCCGGTACTGGAAATAGCTGTCCATGGCGGCATTGAAATGCCCGGCCGCTTCCGCGTTGCCGGTTGAAAGCGTTAAACCGCGTGCGTCTGTCAGCATGTCTCTCCCACCTTTGAAATATCCTTTAGCCCCTGGGCCAGTGCTGTCTTGTTTTCCGCCCGCGCCAGATGTGCCGGACAAGAGCGGCAGTCGGTGCTGCCGAAGCCCGGAACCGGCACGCCGGTCCCGGGAAGGCAAAGAATGCGCTCTAGCAGAGCGCACTCGCTTGCCCCCGGCACGGCGTGGACCTGGGTAATTTTACCTGCCCCGGTCAGGCGGTCGATATGCCAGTGCGGTTTTTTGTCCCGGCGCAGGTGGCGCCGGACCCTGGCGCCGATACCGCCCGGTCCATGGGCGCTGCCGCAGTAGGCGTAGGTTCCCGGTTCCAGGACCGCACCCTTCATTGACGGCGATTCCATGCGCAAGGGCCGGTCCAAGTCGACGATCAGGATGTAGGCGCCCGGCGACTTAGGCATTCGGCGGACCCTTTAGTTCGACCGTGTTGCCGTCCGGATCGGTGATGTACATGGACGGACCCTGGCCTTGAGAGCCATAGCGTATCGCCACTTCGCCGGCCTCGACGCCGTGGGCGCTTAGGTGCGTACGCAAGGCCGCCTCGTCGAAGGGCGCGATGCCGATCGCGAAGTGATCCATGTTGCGCCCCTCCGCGCCGGGGGCGCCTTCGGCCGGAATTAGATCGATCAAGGCCGCGCCCGCGCGCAATTGAACCAGGCCGATACTCTCGACCCGCCGTTCCTCATGGCACCCCAGGGCGTCGCGGTAAAAGCGGAGGGCGCGCGCCATGTCGGCGACCCGCAGCACGACGTGGTCCAGGCCCTTGACTGCGAATGTCATGGCTTTATCCCCTAGGGCCTGTGGACAATAAGGATGCCGCCGAGGCGGGATCGGATTATCCCACCCGTTAGGAGCGGGCGGCGCCGTGTGGCAGGCCCCCCACAAGCCGTTCGCGACGCGGCGGGTGGGATAATACGACCCGTCCCAGCGGGATTGGGCCA